>NZ_SZWX01000021.1:0-627792 GCF_005280975.1 Citrobacter sp. wls716 | reverse complement strand
CAGAGGAATCGTGTGAACGAGGCGCATATTACTGACCTCACCATGACGTGTCAACAGTAAAATTAATACGTCATATCAATTGGTTAATTAATCTTCAAATTCAGTATTAATGTACATTTGATGAGCGAAAATGGTCTTCTTCCTGGCTATCGCGCAACCGAAGCATTGGGTTCTGGCGATAGAACTGGAAAAAACGTTGCCACAATGCCGGAAAACGTGGTGCAAACAACTCGGGGGCGCTGAAGAAATACTCGGATAATACCGCAAAGCATTCTGCAGGATCGGTTGCTGCGTAGGCATCTATACTGCAGGCCGTTTCACCCACCAGATCGATTTCATCCTGGATGTTGTTCATCGCGGCATGGAGATCGTGCTCCCAGTTCGCAATTTCCCTCAGCGGAATAGCCGGAACGCCGCTGGCGCGATCGCCATTACGCATATCAAGTTTATGTGCCACTTCGTGAATAATCAGATTAAAGCCGGAAGCATCGAAGGAATCCTGGATATCAAGCCAGTTCAGGATCACCGGACCCTGTTGCCAGCTTTGGCCTGACTGAATAATCCGTTGATTGTGCACCAGCCCAATATCATCTTCCCATTCGTCATCCACGACAAACGGGGCAGGGTAAATAAGGACTTCATGAAAACCATCGAGCCACTCGATGCCTAATTCCAGAACAGGCAAACAGAAAAGCAGAGCAATTCGTGCACTTTTCAGTACGTCCAGTTCAAATCCTTGTAGTGCAACCAATCTTTTTTGCTGTAAAAAACGCTCAGCCAGGGCAATAAGCCTGGCTTGTTCTTGTTCAGTAAGATTCACCAGAAGAGGAATTGCCAGGGCATCATCCCAGGGCCAGTCATCATTCCGGGCTGTTTCTTGCTCTTTCCAGGGCCACTTAATCATCGTTTTGCTCGCAAACTCGTCACTTGAACGAAATTGACGGAACTGGGTCTGTTAAAATGCCAAATTACCTGGCATCATGGCAACCACCAGAACGGAGAGATGCCAGAGCGGCTGAATGGACCGGTCTCGAAAACCGGAGTAGGGGCAACTCTACCGGGGGTTCAAATCCCCCTCTCTCCGCCACTATTCAAACACTTGCACGCCTTGCTTTCAACGACAGCAGTCACGGATGTTTTTTTCTTTGAGTATCCTCACAAGTTTGTCGTTCTAT
Source organism: Citrobacter sp. wls716 (assembly GCF_005280975.1). Lineage (NCBI taxonomy): Bacteria > Pseudomonadati > Pseudomonadota > Gammaproteobacteria > Enterobacterales > Enterobacteriaceae > Citrobacter > Citrobacter sp. wls716. The sequence continues at coordinate 626,617 of NZ_SZWX01000021.1, read as the reverse complement.
TGCCATCGTGACATAAAAATCCGCTTCAAATAAACAAAAAGCCCGCTTCATATGAAGCAGGCCTGATACGTATTGTGCAAAATTAGAACTGGTAGACTAAACCAACGGCAACAATATCGTCAGTTGCGATGCCATTGCTTTCATAGAAGCTGTCATCTTCATCCAGCAGGTTGATTTTGTAATCAACGTAGGTGGACATGTTTTTGTTGAAGTAATAAGTCATACCCACATCAACATATTTTACCAGATCTTTGTCGGTGTAGCGTGGGGTGCCATTGCTATGGTGATCCCAGCCACCTAAGTCGACACCTTTAGATTGCAGGAATGCAACGGACGGGCGCAGACCAAAGTCAAACTGGTATTGTGCAACAACTTCGAAGTTCTGTGTTTTGTTGGCGATACCGCCATTTGCAACATCTTCACCAGCAGCATTTTTAGAAGAGCCGCTGCCGTATGCTGTCATGTTCCGTGTTTCTGCGTACATAGCAGCAAGGTAAACGTTGTTAGCGTCGTACTTCGCACCAATAGTCCAGGCATCTGCTGTATCTCCACCTGCATATTTATTGGCATAGCTACGATCGCCGCGACCAGCAGCGACCTGGCTGTTAGTACGATCAGAACTGGAGTACGCTGCACCGAGGCTTAAACCGAAGTCAAAGTCATAAGAGGTGGACATACCGAAACCGTCGCCGTTTTCTTTCGCCAGTTTGCGGTTTTCACTATTACCAGAACCTTCCTGACCTACGCTGCTACCTTCATTATTACCCTGATACTGCAGGGCGAAGTTCAGGCCATCAGCCAGACCAAAGAAGCCGTGGTTACGATAAGTAGCAACGCCGTTGGTACGACCCAGCATATACACGTCGGTCTGAGTGTAAGTATCACCACCGAATTCTGGCAGCATATCGGTCCAGGCTTCAACGTCGTACACGACGCCGTAGTTACGACCGTAATCGAAGGTGCCGTTTTCAGCAAAGCCCAGGCCTGCGAAAGCCAAACGAGTCCAGGAATCGCCTTTGTCACCTTCGGTGCCGTTGGCCTGAACGTTATATTCCCACTGACCGTAGCCAGTCAGCATATCGTTGATCTGCGTTTCGCCCTTAAAGCCCAGACGCGCATAGGTTTGATCGCCGTCGCTGCCAGCATCGTCAGAGAAATAACGCAGACCATCGACTTTTCCGTACAGATCCAGTTTATTGCCGTTTTTATTATAAATTTCAGCCGCATTTGCTGCGCCTGCAGCTAATAATGCTGGGAGAAGCAGTGCCAGTACTTTTCTTTTCATTATGTATTCCCTTTATTTAATAATTAAAATGAATATGTAGTGATGTCCTGAAAACTACATTTCGATACTATCTATGAAGTTCATTTAATTTAAAATATAACATGTAACAATTATATTTTAAATATTTCAAAATGTTTCAATTTGAGTTTTTTAAATTATTTTTATATGTATTTATTGTTTTTATTCAACACATAAATATATGATTATCAATTGATTTATATCTTGCGGCTTGATATTTGTTGTGTGTATTTTATATGTTTTTATTATTGTTTTTATGCTTGTCAGGATAATTTATTATCAATGCTGTATGTGGAGATTATAAATTGATATTTGTTATGAATATTATTTAATAATTGAATTTTGATATAAAAGAAGGCAGACAGTGGTTCAGGGTAAAAATTATTGCTAAGGTGGTTTTCTTTATGTAAAGGGAGAGAGCATGGAACTCCACGACTGGCAGTCGAGATTTGAAGCCTGGTTACGTGAAAATCATTCAGGGCACGACGCTGCCCATGACATCTTTCACTTTCGCCGCGTGTGGCAGACGGCTCAAAAGCTGAGCACGGATGCGAACGTAGACTGGTTGGTCGTACTGACCGCGTGCTATTTCCACGATCTTGTCAGCTTACCGAAAAATCATCCGGAACGTCATCGCTCATCGGTACTGGCAGCCCAGGAAACCTGTCGTGTACTGTCACAGGACTTTCCTGAATTTCCTCAGGATCGGCTGCATGCGGTGAGTCACGCTATCGCAGCGCACAGTTTTAGCGCAAAAATTACGCCCACGACACTTGAAGCCAAAATCGTTCAGGATGCCGATCGACTTGAGGCGCTGGGGGCTATCGGTCTGGCGCGCGTGTTCGCCGTTTCTGGCTCGCTGGGTGTGGCATTGTTTGATGCGGAGGATCCGTTTGCCCGGCAGCGTAGCCTCGATGATAAACAGTACGCGCTTGATCATTTCCAGACCAAACTGCTGACGTTGCCACTGACAATGCAAACTGAACAAGGGCGGCATTTGGCACAGCATAATGCTGACTTTTTATTGACGTATATGGCAAAACTCAGCGCAGAATTAAAAGGAGAATATGAAATGTTGGATCTTGCGGCGATTCAACCTCTTAAAGCATATCTGTAGTCGTCATTGCTGAAACGTCAATTGCACCAATTTATGTTAACCTGTCGACTATCCATTTCGCCCGGTTAAACGTATGCAGGATAATTTTTCAGTAGCAGGCTCCATGAACCCGATGACAGATGATAACGAGGCCGCCGCACAGGTGATTTTGGCTAAGTTGCTTGAAATATACGATGTGAAAACGCTGGTTGCTCATCTGAATGGTGTCGGTGAGAATCGCTGGAGTCCGGCCATCTTTAAGCGTGTGGTCGCCAATGAAACATGGCATCGGCTCAGCGACGCTGAGCTGGCTCATCTGAACGCCATGCTACCGACGCCGCCTGCGCATCATCCACATTATGCTTTTCGCTTTATCGATCTTTTTGCTGGTATTGGCGGAATTCGTCGCGGTTTTGAAGCGATTGGCGGGCAGTGCGTGTTTACCAGCGAGTGGAACAAGCATGCGGTGCGCACCTACAAGGCGAATCACTACTGCGATCCTCTGCAGCACCACTTTAATGAAGATATTCGTGATATTACGCTCAGCCATCATGAGGGGGTGAGTGACGAGCAGGCTGCAGAGCATATTCGTCAACATGTTCCCGAGCATGATGTCCTGCTGGCCGGCTTCCCTTGCCAGCCATTTTCTCTGGCGGGTGTATCAAAGAAAAACGCGTTAGGGCGTGCCCACGGTTTTGCCTGTGATACGCAAGGCACGCTTTTTTTTGACGTGGTGCGAATTATCGACGCGCGGCGACCGGCTATATTTGTGCTCGAAAACGTTAAAAATCTGAAGAGTCATGACCAGGGAAAAACCTTTCGCATCATCATGCAAACGCTGGATGAACTGGGCTATGACGTGGCGGATGCAGCAGATAATGGCCCTGATGATCCGAAGATTATCGATGGGCAACATTTTTTACCCCAGCATCGCGAACGTATCGTGCTCGTCGGCTTTCGACGTGATCTGAGCTTGAAGTCAGACTTTACGTTGCGCGATATTGTCAGCCGCTACCCTCAGCGTCGAACGACGCTCGCAGAGCTGCTTGAACCGACTGTTGATGCGAAATATGTGCTGACACCGGTCCTGTGGAAATACCTGTATCGCTATGCGAAAAAACATCAGGCACGGGGCAATGGGTTTGGCTACGGTATGGTCTATCCCGGCAATCCCGATAGCGTAACGCGTACATTATCCGCACGTTACTATAAGGATGGGGCTGAAATTTTGATAGACCGTGGCTGGGATATGGCGCTGGGTGAACAGGATTTCGATGATCCCGCCAATCAGCGACATCGTCCTCGTCGATTAACGCCAAGAGAGTGCGCTCGCCTGATGGGGTTTGAGTCTCCTCAGGGTTATCAGTTTCGCATTCCGGTATCAGATACCCAGGCTTACCGCCAGTTCGGTAATTCGGTGGTCGTCCCGGCATTTGCGGCGGTAGCCAAACTGCTGGAGCCGAAGATCAAACAGGCTGTTGCGCTCCGTGAGAAAGAACAGCAGCATGGCAGACGTTCACGATAAGGCGACACGCAGTAAAAATATGCGGGCGATAGGGACCCGCGATACGGCGATCGAAAAACGTCTGGCCGACATCCTGACGGAGCAGGGGGTAACGTTTCGCGCGCAGGATGCAACGTTGCCCGGTCGCCCCGATTTTGTGGTGGATGACTACCGTTGCGTTCTCTTTACCCACGGCTGTTTCTGGCATCAGCACAACTGCTATCTCTTTAAAGTCCCGGCAACCCGCACGGCGTTCTGGCTGGAGAAGATAGGAAAAAATGTGGTACGTGATAAGCGGGACTGCGAAAAATTGCAGTCGTTGGGATGGCGGGTCTTGATTGTCTGGGAATGCGCCCTGCGTGGGCGTGAGAAACTGGATAACGAGGCACTGTCTGAACGGGTTATCGAGTGGATCTGCGGCGGCGGTGCCACCGCGCAGATCGACACTCAGGGCATTCATTTACTGTAACGACTTTTCCGAGGGGGCTGCGACCGCGTCAGCTTTGACCGGGAATAAGTATTTCCCCAGCGTCACCAATACCACGGCAAAAACAATGACTCCGAGCGCCAGCCACTCGATCAACGCCAGGCTTTCACCTCCCAGCCCCGTACCTAACAGAACCGCCACTACCGGGTTGACGTAGGCATAGCTGGTGGCTAACGCCGGGCTTACATTACGAATAAGGAACATATAAGCGTTAATCGCAATAATTGAGCCGAACAGGGCGAGATATGCCACCGCCATAAAACCGGAGAAGGTTGGCATCGTGGTCAGCTTTTCTCCACTGAGCAGCGATGCGCACATCAGTACAATACCCGCGGCTAACATTTCAATAGCACCGGCCATCATGCCAACGGGCAAGGTTATACGTGAGCCGTACACGGAGCCAAATGCCCAGCTCATTGAACCAATCAGGATTAATACTGCCCCCCAGGGATTACCACTCAAGTTACCACCGCTGTTAAGCATGATAATCCCGGCGAGTCCAATTGCGATCCCCATCCATTCCAGTTTGCGTGTTTTGATGCCAAAAAAGTGGCTAAAGCACAGCGTAAACAGCGGGACGGTGGCAACCACTACGGCGGCAATACCGGAAGGAACATTTTGATGTTCTGCAACAGTAACCAGCCCATTACCCACGGCCAGCAGCAGGATACCAATTAACGCGGCGTTCAGGAGCTGGCGCAGAGGCGGTAGCTTGTGTCCGCGAAGAAGTAAAAAAAGTGTTAATAACACTCCAGCAGAGAGAAAACGTACGCCAGCCATCATCAACGGCGGCCAACTTTCAACGCCAATGCGAATAACGAAGTACGTGGAACCCCAAATGATGTACAGCGCAAATAGCGCACTGAAAAGCGGTAACAATTGCCTGAAACGCATAATCCCTCACGGTGGAAATAAAAAGGTGCAACATAGTAAACGTCAAAACTATCATGCTGGCGAGACTTATAATTGCCTGCTGTTGTTAAATAATTGTTGACCAGAAAGGTCTGTTTCAGCATGGCGTGTTTTACTTCATACTTATGGCTGCAAAACAATAATATTGAGGATTAAAATTTTGGCAGGAAGTAGCTTACTCACCTTGCTTGATGACATCGCCACGCTTCTGGACGATATCTCAGTGATGGGAAAACTGGCCGCGAAAAAAACGGCGGGTGTGCTGGGAGACGATTTGTCGCTTAACGCGCAACAGGTATCGGGCGTGCGGGCAAACCGCGAGCTTCCGGTGGTCTGGAGTGTGGCTAAAGGATCTTTCGTCAACAAAGTTATCCTGGTGCCGCTGGCGCTATTGATCAGCGCCTTCATTCCATGGGCTATCACCCCCTTATTGATGATTGGTGGGGCGTTCCTCTGTTTTGAGGGCGTGGAAAAAGTGCTTCACACCCTGGAAGCGCGAAAACAAAAAGAGACCCCAGAGGAGCGTCAGCAGCGTCTGACATCGTTGGCGGCGCAGGATCCTCTCACCTTTGAGAAAGATAAAATCAAAGGGGCGATACGTACTGACTTTATTTTATCTGCAGAGATTGTGGCCATTACGTTGGGTATTGTGGCGGATGCGCCGTTGTTGAATCAGGTACTGGTTTTGTCGGGTATTGCTTTGGTGGTGACCGTTGGCGTATATGGTCTGGTCGGTATTATTGTGAAGCTCGATGATATTGGCTACTGGCTGGCAGAAAAGCGCAGCGCACTGGCTCAGGCCCTGGGTAAGGGATTGCTGGTGGTTGCTCCCTGGCTCATGAAATCACTTTCCGTGGTCGGCACGCTGGCGATGTTTTTAGTCGGTGGCGGCATTGTGGTACACGGCATTGCGCCGCTGCATCATGCGATTGAGCAATTTGCCCAACAGCAGAGTTCATTCATTGCTCTGATGCTTCCGACTCTGCTTAATCTGGTACTCGGCTTTATTATCGGTGGGATCGTGGTGGTGCTGGTAAAAATGGTTGCCAGGTTACGCGGAGTTTCGCACTAATTGTCGCCTGCCAGACTACGCAAAACGTCTCTTTGTCGTCTAAGGTGAAAAGGTTTCTCTTGATACAGGAGGCGGGTATGGTCTTTTCTGTCAGTGAGGAAGTCACCGCGAAAGAGGGTGGCCCACGCATGATCGTTACCGGGTATGCCAGCGGAATGGTGGAGTGCCGCTGGTATGACGGTTTTGGCGTCAAACGGGAGGCATTTCGTGAAGATGAACTGGTTCCTGGCGAACGCAGTCCGCTACGCCAGGATGCCTGAATAACGCAGGCTGGCGTAACCTGGTGATCTCTCAACCATTAGTTATATTTATCATTTTGGTGAGAATTATTTACTTGTCAGGCAAAAAAATTGCAGATAAGGTTGGTTTCGCATCAGATTTCCTGGTGTAACGAATTTTCAAGTGCTTCTTGCATAAGCAAGCTTGATCCCGACCCGATACGGGCCGGGATTTTTTTCGCCCAAAGTCAGCGATTGATCTCCGTCACGCTAAAATCATGGATATCAAGCTCGAACGCGTCGGCCAGTTCATGCCATGTATGATAATCCCGGCCATCAACGCTGACGCGATCGGGGTCATCATGGCTGCGATGAATTTCGCTCTCGCAGATTTCGTTGATAGCTTTCAATAGCGCGTCCACATCGACGCTGACGTCACGTTTGGCCGTATCGCTGTACTCTTTCGCGGTTTTCATCCTCATACCTCTCAACCGTTAAGGATACCGGGGCACGTATCAGAATCTCTGATGCGTACAAGTTAAGTATAGACCGTCGAGAAAACCCGCAATCACGCGAGCAGGGCGCTGCCAGGAAAAGGAATTTGTTCTACACTGGCACAAAGCCACAGGAGGAAAACGATGAAGGTGAATGATCGGGTTACAGTCAAAACGGACGGTGGGCCGCGTCGGCCAGGCCGGGTACTGGCGATTGAAGAGTTTAGTGAAGGCACCATGTACCTGGTTTCTCTGGAAGACTACCCGCTCGGTATCTGGTTCTTTAATGAGTCAGGCCATCAGGATGGGATCTTTGTGGAAAAAGTGGAGTAATCCAGACGCTGATTCTGACTGGTGGTAAACCCACCAGTCAGAATGTCCTAACGCATATTCACAAAGATACCATTGGTGACGTTATCTGTGAGTCGTACAACGTGATAGATAACTTGTTTATTATGTGTCTTGATCTTTCGTTTTATATTCCCCTTATGGGATGAGACTGTCTTCGCCTTGATATTCATTTGATCGGATATCTGTATTGTTCCCTGACCGGCCATCCACATACGTAGCATGCTGGATTCGGTACGGCTTAATGATAGTGTTGGCAGGTTCACATCAATGACAATATCCACTTCCTTTTTCAGAATATCGCCAAGAAGTTCATCCAGTGAATCTGGTTTAATCGACTTAGAACTGATTAATAAATTTTTTCTTACTAAGAGATACTCATCAAAATGGACATTGGCAATCGCCATAAATACAATAAATAAAGTGCTGGGATGTTGATTAATGATTTGCTTAATTCTCTGGCTGTTATCCGGATCGTGAATAAAGCAGTCTTCATTAATAAACACCACAGACGGCTGCAGTGAGACACAGGCGACGCTGAGTTCATCAACGCTTGAAATATCGTTGATTTCCCTTTTCTTCACCCCCCGACTTACCAGATATCCGGTCAACCCTAGCCGGGTGTAACTGCATAAATCCATAATAATCGTTGACATGGCATACCCTCACTCAATGCGTAACGATAATTCCCCTTACCTGATTATTTCATCACAACTAAACGGAATAATAACGACCCAATATGACGCTTTCGCTGTTTTCAGGCGAATTTACTATCCCGTAAAGTTGCGTATAATTTGCCAGGAAACATCTTAAAGTAAAGTAAATGTTGCGTTATGTGAGTGAGGCAAAAACAAATAAACCGCGACAGCGTTATCCTGGTGGATGTTGCCTGTATTTGAATTTAGGACAATCCTTAGTAAAACAGGATAAAAAATAAGGGTTATTATTTTGAAGGCATTTCACTGATGATGTCAGCCAGCAAATTAAAAATCTCACTGAATAAGCGCTCACAGAAGGGGGCAATTAATGGCATTAGCGCGGCCATTAATGAAATACCCACGGTCAGGGTGAGTGGGAAACCAATGACAAATATCGATAGCTGCGGCGCCATACGGTTTAACAAACCGAGTGCGAGGTTGAGTGTGAGCAGCAGTGTCATCACCGGCAGAGCCAGCATCAGACCATTGAGGAAGATGAGTCCCCCCGCCCGCGCCAGCGCGAGAAAGGCATTGCTATTAACCGGATTGCCACCGATAGGCAGAGTATGGAAGGTATCCACCAATAGCGAGATAAGCCACAAGTGACCATTAAAGGTGAGGAACAGCAGCATCGCCAGCAAATCTATCAGACGTGCCAGAACGGGCATATTCAGGCGGCTGCCCGGGTCGAAGAAGGTTGCGAAGGAAAGACCCATTTGCAGACCGATGATTTCCCCGGCGGTACGCACCGCGGCAAACGCAAATTGCATGGTGAACCCTAATGCGATGCCGATCAGGATTTGCTGCATCGCCTGCCATATCGCGCCGACAGAAAAGATAGGCACGTTTACGGGGGGAAGCAGCGGAGCGATAACCATGGTAATCATTAACCCCAGCCCCAGTTTTACCCGTTTGGGGATGGCGCGTTCGCTGAGTATCGGAGCCGTTGAAATGAGCGCCAGTATACGCAGCAGGGGCCAGAAGTAAAGATTCAGCCAGTGGAGCCACTCAACGCTGGTCACCTGCAACATAGCGTCGTTTACCCGATGATGTAGGGAATATTGCTGAACAGCGTACGCACGTAGTCGAGCAGCAAATTAAGCATCCACGGACCGGCAACGATGATGGCAATAAAGACCGCGACAATTTTCGGAATGAAGGACAGCGTCATTTCGTTAATCTGGGTTGCCGCCTGCAGGATACTGATGATAAGACCCGTAACGAGGGCAACCAGCAACAAAGGTGCGGCAAGGGCAAGGGCAACTTTCATCGCCTCAGTGCCCATCATCATGACCGATTCAGGAGTCATTTCGCGCCTCTAACTGTAAAAGCTTTGTGCAAGCGAGCCGACAAGCAGCTGCCAGCCGTCAACCAGCACAAACAGCATGAGCTTGAATGGGAGTGCAATGGTGGCAGGTGGCACCATCATCATCCCGAGCGCCATCAGGACGCTGGCGATAACCAGATCGATTATCAGAAATGGAATGAAAATGGTAAAACCTATCTGGAATGCCGTTTTCAACTCACTGGTGACATAAGCCGGCAGCAAAATGCGCATCGGTACGGCTTCAGGCCCCTGTAACGGGCCGCTGTTTGCCAGGCGGGCGAACAGAGCCAGATCGGCCTCACGGGTCTGACGCAGCATAAACTCACGCAACGGCTGTGCGCCTTTCTCCATGGCTTCCTGCATGGAGATCTTCTCTTCGCTGAAGGGTTGATACGCATCAACGTAGATTTTGTCGATCACCGGCGACATGATGAAAAAGGTCAAAAACAGCGCCAGTCCAAGTAAAACCTGGTTCGGTGGTGCTGACGGTGTTCCCAGCGCATTACGTAACAGGCCAAAAACGATGATGATGCGGGTGAAGCTGGTCATCATCAGCAAAATAGCGGGCAGGAACGTCAGCGAGGTGATAAACACCAGCGTTTGGACGGGCAATGACCAGCTTTGTCCGCCGCCGGGCAGCGGCTGGCTAACCAGACCCGGTAGTTGGGCCAGGGCTGCTGGGCTGAACAGCCACACACCCGTCAGCGTGAGGGATAACAAACGGCGCATCAGGATCTCCCAGGACGCTTCAGCAAACTCTTCATCATGGCCTGGAAATCCGCAGGGGAGGCCGCTTTTTCTTCTGCACTGGCAGGTGCCGGGGGGAGGGTATGCAGAACGTTGATCTGCGACGCTGTAACGCCCAGCACCAGACGCGCGTCTTCGACCTCAACAATTACCACCCGCTCACGTGGACCTAATGAGGTACTGGCTGAAACTTTCAGTCCACGCGTGCCGACGCTTTTGGGGGCAAATCCCAGGCGCTTAATCAGCCAGGCGGCTCCCAGGATCAACACAATGATCCCCAGCAGCGCGCCGCTGACCTGCACTAACGGTGAGCCGGGTACAGCAGCGGGCTGAGCGACGGTGGCCTGGGTATTCATCGTTAACGGCTCAGACGACGCATACGTTCAGATGGGGTAATAATGTCAGTAATACGTACACCGTATTTATCTGCGACTACCACAACTTCACCCTGAGCAATCAAATAACCGTTGATCAGAATATCCAGCGGCTCGCCCGCCAGACCGTCCAGCGCGACGACCGAACCCTGCGTCAGGCGCAGTAGCTCTTTGATGGTCATGCGGGTGCGGCCCAATTCAACGGTCAGCTTGACCGGAATATCCATGATCAGGTCGATATCCTGCAGTGCACCGCTGACATCGCCGCCACCTAACTGCTGGAATACCGCATCGGCCGCACTTTTGGTGGTCGTCGTTTTTTGCTCGTTTAACGCGTCAGCCCACAGATCGTCCAATGCACCAGTGTTCTCATCGGACGGATTATTCATGTCACTCATTTGGGCTGTTCCTCATTCAGCGAATTCAAAATCGGGTTTATCAAATGTTCTACGCGTAACGCATACTGACCATTTACGGTGCCGTATTGGCTGGTCAGCACAGGTACGCCGTCCACATGAGCAATAATGCGGTCGGGTTTTTCAATCGGCAGTACATCGCCGGGTTTCAGCTTCAAAATCTGGGACAGCCGCAGCGGAATGTCAGCAAAGTTTGCTACCAGTTCCAGCTCAGAATGCTGAACCTGACGCACCAGATTATTGCGCCAGTTCTGATCTTCATTACGCGAGTTTTCCAGCGGTGGGTTTACCAGCAGTTCGCGCAACGGTTCAATCATGCTGAATGGCAGACAGATGTTAAATTCACCGGTCAGGTTGCCGATTTCAACGTGGAACGGGGTGTTCACCACGATGTCGTTCGGGGAGGTGGTGATATTGGTAAACTTCACCTGCATCTCGGAACGGACATATTCCACTTCCAGTGGGTTGATAGCCTTCCACGCGTCGCTGTAGCTTTCCAGCGCCAGTTTCAGCATGCGGTTGATGACGCGTTGTTCAGTGTGCGTAAATTCACGGCCTTCGACTTTCGTCGGGAAACGACCATCACCGCCGAACAGGTTATCTACGGCGATAAACACCAGACTTGGTGAGAACACCACCAGACCTGTCCCGCGTAACGGTTTCAGGTGGATTAAGTTCAGGTTGGTCGGAACCGGCAAGTTACGTGCAAACTCGTGGTAGGGCTGGATACGGATCGCGCCCACGGTAATATCTGGGCTGCGGCGTAGCAGGTTAAATAACCCCATACGGAACTGGCGCGCAAAGCGTTCGTTAATGATCTCCAGCGCCTGCAAACGCTCACGAACGACGCGGCGCTGAGTGTTGGGATCATAAGGACGAATATCGCTTTCATTTGCGATACCGGAAATGGGTTCGTCTTTAGTTTCGCTATCGCCGTTAAGCAATGCGTCGATTTCAGCCTGAGAAAGAATACTGTCGCCCATGTCTTTACCGCAGAATAAAAGCTGTATAAAGAACGTCGGTGACAACCTGTTTCGGCTGCCCGACAACGAGCGGAGTCGCGAGCGTCTCTTTGATAGCGGCAATCAGCTGCTGTTTGCCTTCTTCTGTTGCGAGCGTGGCGGCGTTCTGGCGAGAGAACAATAACAGCAGACGGCTGCGCACTTCTGGCAGATATTCGTTCAGACGCGAGCGTGTCGCCTCGTCTTTCATGCGCAGTGTGATACCGATATACAGCACGCGATCCGCATCACCTAAATTGACGGTAAACGTATCCAGTGCAAAGAACACTGGGGCAGGCGGTGGAGCCGGTTCCGCTTTTACGCTGGCGGACGGTTGCTGCTGCATGCGCCAGTAGCTATAGCCCGCAGTAGCGAGGGCGGCGAGCGTAATTAACACCAGCAGAGGGATCCAAATAGCGCGTTTACTCTTTTTGTTAATCGCGGAGTCAGTCATCAGATACGGGCTTCCTGTTTCGGTACAGCTTATAGGCTGATTATCCCGTGTCCTGACCACGACAAAGCGTGGAAAAGACGCGGATAATCATGCTACCTCTGGCGTTAGGCGAAGATGTCTACTGCACCATCACCGCGAGCCGCGGCTTGCAGTGCGGCAGGCGTGGCCAGAACAGCATCATCTTCGGGAGCAAAAATATCTTGTCCATGTGCACGCCCAGCCTGTTGTTGCTGTGAAGACGACTGTTGCTGACCGGCGAAACTTTCGCTGCTGATACTGCTTTGCCCCAGTTGGATCCCGCTTTCAGCCAACTGCGTGCGCAGCATGGGTAATGCCGCTTCCAGCGCCGCGCGAACGTGGCTATGAGGCGAGACCATTTGCAGTTGCGCCATGTTGTCATCAAGCTTGAGGGAAATCTGCACTTGCCCCAGATCCTGCGGATGCAAACGCAGTTCCGCACTTTGCTGGCCCTGGCGGGTGAACAGCGTGACGTGTTGACTCAGTGATTGCTGCCATTCATGGCTTCCCAGCGGGGCGCTCAATACCGGAGCCGCGGCAGTCGGTAACGGCTGCGCATGTGTCTGTGTGCCAGCCAGCGGAGCTATTGTTGCGCCAACGTTGGTTGGTGACGGTGAACTTTCAATCTCTGCGCGCGTTGCTGCCGCTGCCGTTAATGGGGTGAAACCAGCATTGTTGGTCTGATCCGCGCCACTGGCATGCATCGCGGTATCTGCTTTACCTTTTTTCCCTTCGCCGGTCAGTAATTCACTGGCGCTATCGGCAGTCGTGCTGGGGGTATTACCACGTAACAGCACCGACAGCGTCGCATCCGCCGGGGCTGGGGTGGCATCAACAGCCGGAGTGGTTACCTGTTGCCCCGGCAGCATAGCGAACAGCGCACTCAGGTTGGCGAGATCGTCATCGCTCAGACGGGCGGTTTTTTCATCATGCTGTGCGGTTTTGCCCAGTGTTGTCAGGGCATTAACCTTCAGTGACGGCGTGAGCGCAGACAGCAACTGTTGTGCATCAGTCAGGTCGGCCAGCGACGCCTCGGTCTGGACCTCTTTTTGTGTCAGCAGATCGGCTAATTTTAGCGTCTGTGCGGTATCACCATTCTTTTGCAATAACCCTTTTTGCAGTTTGCTGCCTGCGGCCTGTAAATCGGCCAGTGACAGCGGGGCGCCTTTACCCTGTGCATCGCCTGCACCTAATGCACCTGCCAGCAACGCTAAAAAATCCTCGGGGGAATCTACCGCTTTGCCTGACTGAAGACCTGCGGCTACGTCGGTGTCGGTGGTAATCAGTTGGGGTAAAGTAATCATTCGGGTTTCCTCATAGCTGCACGCTGAGCAAATTCATCCATTTTTTTCTGATCCAGGCGATTTTCAGCCAGTAACGCGGCTGTGGTTTGCCTGTCCTGCAGAGTCTGCCATGCCTGCAGTCGCTGCTTTTTATCGCGCCAACTGCTCAACGCCTGGTCCACTTTCTGCGTCCATTGGTTGAGCTGTTGGCGATGTTGCTCAATCGCTTTTTCCAGCGTCTGAATAAATTGTTGATAGTTAATCCAGCGATTACTGGTAATACCCTGACCCATATCGCTATTAAGATTGTTGCGATATTCATGCTGATAATCGATCAGCATCTTCAACTGCTCTTCCGCCTGCTGACATCCGCGGCGCATCTCGCCTAATAAGATAGCTGCGTCATCGACTTCTTTTTCAGCCAGGTCTTTAAGTGTTGCCAGCGCACCATGTTGTGCCATGACCTATGCTCTCCTGCTTAATCACACACCTGGGAAAATCAGATCCAAAGCCTGCAGGGAGTCTTCCCAGTCGGCTCGTTCAAAGATGCCTTGCTGTAAAAATGCTTCCAGCTGTGGCCATAAGGCAATGGCTTTATCCAACATGGGATCGCTGCCTTTGGCGTAGGCGCCTACGCTGACCAGATCGCGGTTACGCTGGAAACTGGACAGTAGCTGCTTAAAGTTGCGTACCCGCGCATAATGTTTCTCGCTGATCAATGCGGTCATTGCGCGGCTGATTGAGGCTTCAATATCAATGGCCGGATAGTGACCCGCCTCTGCCAGATGACGGGACAGGACAATGTGACCGTCGAGAATGGCACGGGCGGAGTCAGCAATAGGGTCCTGTTGGTCGTCGCCTTCGGTCAGTACGGTATAAAATGCGGTCACGGAACCGCCGCCATGAATACCGTTGCCAGCCCGTTCAACCAGTGCGGGTAATTTAGCAAACACCGACGGCGGATAGCCTTTCGTTGCCGGAGGTTCGCCGATCGCCAGTGCAATTTCACGCTGTGCCATTGCATAACGGGTGAGGGAATCCATAATCAGCAGCACGTGCTGGCCGCGATCGCGAAAATCTTCGGCGATGCGCGTGGCGTAGGCTGCACCCTGCATACGCAACAGCGGGGAAACGTCCGCCGGAGCGGCAATCACCACCGAGCGTGCACGTCCCTCGGCGCCAAGTATATTTTCAATAAAATCTTTAACTTCGCGTCCACGCTCGCCAATCAGACCGACAACAATGACGTCAGCCTGGGTATAGCGTGCCATCATGCCGAGCAGGACGCTTTTACCCACACCGGAACCAGCGAAAAGCCCCATTCGCTGACCGCGCCCGACGGTTAACAGCGCATTGATAGGCCGTACGCCAGTATCCAGCACGTGTTCAATCGGGGTACGTTGCAGGGGGTTAAATGGCGGGGTGATTAGCGCCCCTGTTTCCGTGGTGTCGGGTGCAGGCAACCCATCAAGCGGCTTCCCGCTGCCATCGAGAACACGCCCCAGCAGGGCAGGGCCCAGCGGTAATTGTTTCCCGCTTTGCAGCCCTTCGCCGGCGATGTTTTTCGCGTAAACGCGCGCGCCCGGCAGAACGCCTTCGACCTCTTCGAGCGGCATCAGAAACAGGCGTTGACCATTAAAGCCAACCACTTCGCTTTCGACTTCCTGGGTTTCGTTGCCATCCTGACGCTCAATGACGCAGGTGGCACCCAGCGGCAACTGCAGACCTGTGGCTTCCAGTACCAGCCCGGTGGCGCGGGTCAGACGCCCGTAACGACGCACCGCAGGCAGCAGTGACATTTTTTCTTCGAAGTTGTCCAGCGTGTTGAGCCAGCGAGTCAGGCGAGTGGTCATTACACGACTCCCGGCGCTGCCAGACGGCAGAGCTCTTGCCAGCGGGTGGCAACACTGGCGTCCAGATCGCCTTCATCAGCAGAGACTTTACAGCCACCGTGATGCAACGTTGGATCGCCACGCAGTCGCCAGCCGTGCAGACTGAGGGTCGCCCCCAGCATCTCTTCCACCCGCTGCAGATCGTCCGGATGGACGCGCAACTGCGGTTTACCGCTAAACAGCGGCTCCTGTTGCAACAGCTGTTGGATTTGCTTAATCAGTGCGGCGTTATCCACGATGGGGGTCTGGCCGATAACCTGGCGCGCCGCTTCCAGTGCCATTTGCATCAGGCGCGATGCAATGACGCTGTCTAGGGCATCCAGTGTATTCTGAAACTCACTGACCAGTTGCTGCATGCGGGCATGAATCGGCGCATGTTGGGCGCGAGCCTGGTTCTGACCCTGCTCCAGACCCTGGGCCAGTCCGTCCTGATAACCTTGTGCGTGCCCCTTTTGCCGACCTTCAGCCAGGCCGGCATTATATCCTTGCTCATGGGCCTGGAGCTGCATTTGCGCCAACTGCTGCTCAAGCTGTTGTTCCGCAGATAGCTGTGGCTCTTCTGTCTCGTCGGACGGCTGATCGTCGGTATGATCGGCCAGTATGAACTCCGCCATTGGCGGGGCGAGATCGTCAGGCGTCCAGACTTTCCATGGCAGATCGTTAGACATAGGTATCCTCGCCGCTGCCGATCACCATCTCGCCGGTCTCGGCCAGACGACGTACGATAAGCAGAATTGCTTTCTGTTCGTTTTCCACCTGCGACAAACGTACCGGACCGCGGTTGGCAAGATCGTCGCGCAGGATATCGGCGGCACGCTGCGACATGTTGCGCAGGAACTTCTCGCGCAATGGTTGCTCGGCACCTTTCAGGGCTATCAGCAGCGATTCGGAATCCACTTCCTGCAACAGACGCTGGATGCTGCGATCGTCGACATCCACCAGATTTTCGAACAGGAACATCTCGTCGATAATTTTCTGCGCCAGCTCGCCGTCGAATTCGCGTACCGCGGTAATAACCGCTTCTTCCTGCTGCGTCTTCATCAGGTTGATAATTTCTGCTGCTGTCCTCACGCCGCCCATTTTGCTGCGCTTGAGGTTCTGACCGTCGAGCAACCCGTTCAGCACTTCGGTCAGTTCTGCCAGTGCGGCAGGCTGTACGCCGCCGAAAGTCGCGATACGCAGCATGACATCGTGGCGTAAGCGCTCGTCGAACAGCGCCAGAATATCGGCGGCCTGGCCCCGTTTGAGGTGAACCAGAATGGTGGCGATAATCTGCGGGTGCTCGTCGCGAATAAGATCGGCGGCGCTTTGTGGCTCCATAAAGTTGAGCGTTTCAATGCCGCTGGTGGTATCGCGAGTTTCCAGAATGTCTTCCAGCAGGCTGGAGGCACGCTCTTCGCCCAACGCTTTTACCAGCACGGAGCGCAGGTATTCGTTGGCGTTGATGTTCAGTGCGGCAAACTGCTCGGCTTCTTGTTCAAATTCGGCCAGAACCTCCGTCAACTGCTTGTTGGAGATCTGACGCACGTTGGCCATTGCCGTACTGAGAGCCTGCACTTCGCGCGTGGAAAGGTGCTTAAAGACCTCCGCCGCGCGATCTTCGCCAATGGTCATCAATAAGATGACGCTTTTATCGGTGCCGCTAAGATTACTCATGTTCGTTATTTATCCACTGGCGAATGACCAGCGCCACGACGCGCGGATCGTTATCTGACATTTCACGAATACGCTGGCTCATGACTTCAGCACCCAGCCGCTGGTTGTTACGGCGCTGCTGGGTCTGCTCGTCTTTGCTGAGGCGAACTTCAACCGCTTCTTCCGTTTCCTGGCGAATACGTGTTTGTTCTTGTGCGGCTTTGACCTCTTCGCTGCGACGCATCAACTGCGGACGAACCGCTTTACGCCACAGGATCCAGGCCACCAACAGAACCAGCAACCAACGGCCAGCGGACATTAGCTGATCAATAAAGGACTGCTGCTGCCAGAATGGAAGCTCTCCGCCCGCGTCATCACTTGCGGTGAAGGGGGAGTTCACGACATTCAGGGTATCGCCGCGTTTTTCAGAGAAGCCCATGGCCTCGCGGGTCAGGTCCTCAATTTGTTTCATTTGGTCGGCGGTTAACGGCAGCGGTTTGCCATCCGGTAACGTTTTATAGTTGACCACTACCGCCACCGACAGGCGCTGTACATCACCCACATTCATCTTGGTGTGACGAATGGTACGGTCAACTTCATAGTTGCTGGTTTCGTTACGCTGCGTGCTGCGCGGTCCGGCATTGGCGTTATTCGCCGTTTGCGTGGTTTGCGCATTCTGCGGGTTTTGCTGATTTGCCGGTGGTGTATTAATCGGGGCCGTATTCGCCGGCGCTGGCTGGTTAGACAGTGCGCCCGGTACGCCGCCAGGCGCTCCGCTTCCTATCTGCTCGCTGACGTTAAGCTGGCGTGAACGCAGAACAGCCTGTGAGTCGTCGCCATTTGGGCTGTACTTCTCTTCGGTTTGCTCTTTGTTGGCGAAATCCAGCTGGGCAGTAACCTGTGCATGTACGTTGCCGTTACCGACAATGGGCGACAGGATTGATTCAATACGACGCTGTACGCGACCTTCAACATCGCTGGCATATTTCAGCTGCGCATCGTTCAGGTCGCGGCTGCTGGTGTTCGACTGGGTTAACAGATGTCCTGCCTGATCGACCAGCGTCACGTTGCCCGGCGGCAAGCCCGCGACAGCGCTGGAGACCAGATGCGTTACCGCGCTAATCTGACCTTCGTCCAGTGCTCGACCCGGCTCCAGGTTTACCGTGACGGAGGCAGAAGGGGCTTTTTGTTCACGTACGAACAGTGACGGTTTGGGCATCGCAAGATGGACACGGGCGCGTTTTACCGGCCCCAGTGTTTCAATGGTACGGGCTAATTCGCCTTCCAGAGCTCGCTGGTAGTTGACCTGCTCGCTAAACTGGCTGATACCAAACTTTTCCTGGTCCAGTAACTCAAAGCCCACCGCGCCGCCTTTCGGCAGGCCTTGCTGTGCCAGGCGTAAACGCAGTTCATGAACTTTATCAGCAGGGACTTCAATGGCGCCGCTTCCCTCAGTGAAACGATAAGGAACGTTCATCTGCGTCAGCTGCGTGACAATCGCGCCACCGTCCTGATCGGATAGGTTGCTGAACAGTGTGCGGTAGTCAGGTGCTTTGGCCCACAGGACCATCGCAACGATGATAGCGACGGCAGCGGCACCCGCCACAATCAGAGGGATTTTGGGATTCGCGCGCAGGCGATTTAACCACTCGAGAGGTTTCAGTTGGGTTGCAGTCGATGCTGTCGCACTCATCTCGCACCTCGTGGCTTATCGTGGACGGCGTTTTTTGCAAAGTGGAACAAGACTCACTCCCGGGTCAGCAAACTCGAAAAATTGACGGTCTCATTATTTGCGGTTTCGAATTTTTCTATGCGTTAAAAACCGAGGTTTTTTATCGTTATTTAGCGCCTTTATCTTATTGACGAGCTGGTAATCTCTGCTACGTAAAAAATCATCCAGGGGATCAGAATGTCGGCAATACAGGGGATTGAAGGGGTTATCAGTCAGCTACAGGCCACGGCAATGTCAGCGAAAATGCAGGATGTGCAGCCACAATCGACCGTGAGTTTTGCCGGTCAGCTGCACGCGGCATTGGACAGAATCAGCGATGTGCAAACCGCCTCTCGCGTTCAGGCTGAAAAATTTACCCTGGGTGAACCAGGCATTGCGCTGAATGATGTGATGACCGATATGCAGAAAGCGTCGGTTTCGATGCAGATGGGTATTCAGGTGCGCAACAAACTGGTATCAGCCTACCAGGAAGTGATGTCCATGCAAGTTTAGGTTACATAACCTAATGATATTTATAGTTAATACCCATCCGATCCTACTGCGTGGGGCATGGATGGGGCAAACTCACTCAATTTCTGGTTGAGTATGAGTACCTGGTCCTGATTGTTTTCTGCCATCCAGGATCCGTACACCCGGTAAACCATTTGTGCATCGGTGTGCCCCATTTGCTTCGCGATGAAATTAGGGTTGGCGCCGGCAGCTAACGACCAGCATGCGTAAGTGTGTCGTGACTGGTATGCTCTGCGATAGCGAACTCCAGCGCGTCGCATTGCCGCCTCCCACGACTGGTTGATCGACCCCACTGCGTAATGATGGCCGGCACGGCCATTGCGCGATACTATTTGTGGGTTGAAAACGAATGTGCATGGATGCACATCAGCACGACCGTATTCACGCAGTTTCACCTCAATCTGATATTGTTTTCCTAACCTGGTCATTTCAGCTTGGTTCTTCAGCACATCGATGGCTGGCTGAATTAGGTTTATGATACGGTCCGTTCCGGCCTCAGTTTTTGGAAGGGTGAACTCCTTCGTTAAAGTGTGGTTGCGGCGGATCATCATCGTTCCCGCTTTCAGATCGATATCTTCCCATGCCAGCGATACCAGTTCCCCATGCCTGACTCCTGTGTACACTGCCAGCGACCACATGTTCTTCAGTTGCTGATGAGTGCATGCATTAATCAGTCTGACGAATTCATCTCGTGTGAGGGGGTCTGGCTCAGTGCGTGATCGTTTGAGCATAGAAATTCCATTAAACGGATTCGCCTTAACATAACCACTGTCCGCAGCGAAGTTAAACATGCCTGACATGGTTCTCATGTAGTTGTTGACAGTTCTGACTGATCTTCCTTTTACTGGTGTCTTCTGTCCTGTCTTCAATACATGATAACCGGTAAGCAACTCCTTCCTGATAAACAGCAGGTCTTCCTGTGTCACTGCAGATACCAGCTTGTCCCTACCAATTCTCGGTATCATGTTTCGCGCTATAGATGAATATCGAGACATCGCGTTGGTGCTGATCTCCATCCGCTTCAACTCTAGCCATTTGTTTGCCAACTCGAGCACGGTGATTTCCTTATTCTCAACTCCGAATTTCTTCAGGTTCGGTGAGTCAGGAAACTGAACAGCATAATTGAAGTTACCAGTCTTTATCGCAAAGCAAACTGACGCACGCAATTCGCCTGCAACCTTCCTATTTTTTGATGTATCTGGCACACCGAGGCTTTCACGCACCCGGCTACCTTTATAGATGAACCATATGCGGAGTGTCCCGCCGTGGTTCTCCACGCCTGTTGGGTATGCTGACTTAGCCATTATTCCCTCCTGACGTCCAAGAGCCCGCTAAGCATAAACGGATCTTCATTGACGCGCACCCGGCTGTTTCTTTGACATGCTTTCAACCCACTGGTCTACAGCCTTACGGTTGTACATGCATTCGCTGTTTTTCTTCGGCACGCCGTCCGGGGAAACGTGCAGGTATTCCCGTCCGACCATCCAGCACTGTTTGCGGGCCCGCTCGATAGTGCCAGGACGAAGACCGGTAATCTCGACGAGCTTTTCTTCGGTTACCCAGTCATTGGGCACGATTAATGTCATTTCGCTCATGGTTTTCTCCAGGATTAAGAAATTGCGTAAGACAAAGAAAAAACGCTGACAAGAAGAAGAGTCATAGCTACGTACGGCCTGAATCCGAACTTCAACTCCGCCAAATAACTCCCTCTCATCCCATTTGCAAACCATATGGCGAGACCAATCATTGGAAACAAAAGAACCCAAATTATTAATACTTTAATAATGAACATGGTTTTCTCCAGGCAAAAAGAATGCCCTCACAATGGAGGGCAAATGGGGGATAACGTGGCAGTGCATTCGCACCCAATAGCCAGCTCATAACTGGCTATCAGTTGCGTCAGTAGGTAAGAAGCTCTGCTTTATAGATAATTTCAGCGTGGAAACTTGTTTCAATTTCTTCGCAAGACAATTTGCTCAGCGCCATAAGAACAACGTCGCGCTGTTCAGGAGTAAGGAAGTCATCACGATAATCATGAAATGCTGCTGCGACTAATCGGCCGCCTTGAATGTCCATAGCAGCGTGCACCGGTGGCTCAGTGCCATCATCAAACTCAACGACAAACGTCATCTTCCCCATAATCTCTCCTCATGCCGCACTCTGGGCGCGCAGCGTTAAATTACTTCCGCCAGGCGAAACTAATCGGCTCTGGCGTAATCCACAGATGGCGCATATTTGCCACGTTCACCACATCAGAATCCCGAGGGTAAATCTCCACGGCATCCCTATCCCCATAGCCAACAGCCGACTTTATCTCCTGCAATGCATCCCAACTGATACCGTCCTTCCACCTGCCAGAGTTGGCAATGCTGGTGGTGTTAACAGTCAGGCGGATGACGCCGCCGTCTTCCTTAAACTCCTGAACCAGAAAGTAAGAGTTAGCCCACACGTTGCTCCGCTTGGGGTCGTGGCATCGTACCGGCCACTGAGATTCCGGTACCGGCTTGAGTATTCCGATCACGTCTCATGCTCCTTAATTTTTCTATATGCTCTGCTGTTTCGATTTCTTCGGCGATCCGCTCGGCCTGTGCTTTGGTCAGCGGTTCGAAATCCTGATTAAAGCGGCCCACGCTGGCGATGCAGGTTCGGCCGTTGCGGATGTAGTGAATTACTTCGTGGGTAGCGCGGAGGATTTTGCAGGGCGCGCCGTGGGGATCGGCGTACCAGGTATTAGGCTGGATTATCCTGAACATTGGGCACCACCTTAAATTCGATTACCCAGACCCATGGATTGGCCTTCCAACTCTCCTCGCCGTAGATTGATTCCCACAGCTGCGCAAAGTTGTCATATGGAGTCCAGACTTCTCCGCCGCTATCTGGGTCAGAATATGTCGGCCGCCATCCTGTAAGCTCCATGCCTTCGGCTTGCGCATCTTCCTGGCTGATACTATTCAACCGCTCAACCCGCACGCCGATAATCTCCAGCGTGATGCGGGACGCCCAGCGCGGCATGTGGATGCTGGGTGTCCAGCGGACATCCTCAGCTGGCGGCACGTTCTCGTAATGAGTTGGAACATGCGCAGGGTAATTCGCGCGATAAAGTTTCAGATCCGGCGCGCTGGCTCCAGCCTCTGCCCACGTCTCCCGCACCCAGATGCGGTCGCCGACGTCGCCGAACGGGCACGCGTCGCCGACCAGCCCGCCACAGCCGCCTTTGCCGTTCTGCATTTCTTCTTCAACGTGAAGCATTGTTTTGAAAACGTTGCTGGGCCACCAGTGGCCGCCGCGTGGTGCCGGGCAAGGCTCGGGTTGAGGCTTCATAACACGCCTCGTCTGCGTCTTCCGGCCGTCGAGGATGGCGCGCACCATCTCTCCGTTAAAAATCATTCCGCGCTCTTTCACTAGATCCCCCTCTGCTTATTCTTCAACTCGATGACGCCCTGACACTCCGCACACGCCTGGCAGCCGGGAACGGCAGCGCGCCGCGGCGCCGGGATATCCTCGCCGCACTCCACGCAATGCTCAGCTGATACGGCGTTACGGTCGATGCGGTGAGCGGAAAGGGCGGCGTTACGCTGAAGCTCTTCAATCTCTGCTGCGGTGTCGATGATATCGGCCATGGTCAATGCTCCCGGAACTGTCTGTTAATACGGTTGAAGGTGAACGCCAGCAATAAAAAGGGAGCCTTAAGCTCCCTGGTGATTAGTGCCTTCATGCAGCACCGCCTTCATTCTTCTCGGCTTCGACAGCCATCTGCTCAAGCCGTAGCGATAACTCGGCGGCCAGCGTCTGGAGCTCTTCCTCGGTCGCCACCGGGATCGGCACAAAGCGAATCCCGATGTGCGCCAGGTGGTTGGCGATTTCGATGCTTTTTCTCAAATCAACGGGCGAGGCTTTGTTCATGCGGCGTTCTCCCCGGGTAATGGTTTCAGACCATCATTCAGCGTGCGCTCAAGGTTGGACAATATTCCTCGCAACCTCTTTATCTCTTCATCCTCGGTCAGTCGGCGCATTGCTTCCCATAGCGTCCTTGTCAGAACATACATAGGGACATTCGGGTCGAGGCCTAGCGCTTTCGCCAGATCTTGCTGGGCGTCGGTTAACCTTTCCTCCGACTCCTCCCGGCGCTTACGTCGGCGTTGCAACTCCTCTTCACTTTCCTGGCGCAGGTTCTTTAGCCTTTCATCGTTATCCCTAATGTGCTGCTCAAGGCGCTCCTTCGACCGATGTGCTCGACAAACAAGATCGGCGATTTCGTTGCCATGTCGCTTCATTAGTTTTTGGTCGCTGAGGTAGGTGTTGATTACGCGGCTTTTTATTTGGGTTCTCTCTGCCTGCCGGGTCATGCCGTCCATAAGCAGCTTCATCCAGGCATCGCGAGGAAGGGTATCAATCTGGCGCATTGTCGGCCCCTTGATGGTATGCCATCCAGTTTCCTTCCGGATCATCAAGCCACAACCATCTGGGATGTCGCTTTTCTTGAGCATGCCTTCAGGAACTGCAAAAACAACGCCGCCTGCGTAGTTAAAGTATTTGGTGTATTTGCCTGCTGTAACGTCAGCCCGGAAATCACTTACGCTGACTTTGACCTCATAGACGACAGGGCAGAACTTGCTGTAGCTATGAGCAATAGAGTAGACATCAGGTCGGCACGTACCGGCGGGCCCGAGCTGCATGTCTTCCCAGCAGATGCGCGCTGTGTTCTGGCGTAAATGCTCAGCAAGGTCATGAGCAAGCTCGTTATGACCCCATTTTTTTGTTGTCATTGTTCAGCTCCAAACCGCCCGTTAAGGCGGCCAGTTTTGACGACGAACTCCAGGAGGCTAACTCCCAGAGCTTCAATTTTCTTGTGATGCTTGTTGATGATGGGAGGAACCGTTTCGTTCCAATTAGGCTTTGGCTTCCTGCGCATGGCCTGCTGGATTTCCTCGGTGCAGCGGAGGCAGGCTGCGCGGATGGCGTTGTCTGTTTCTGGCGTCATGCAGCCTCCCTGCGGGCTAGAAGTTTCACCCCGAAAGCCATTAGCTCGTCCCGGTCCACAGTTGCGAAGTGGCAGTGCGTTCTCGGGTATGGCTTCCAGATGAGCAGTAAGGATCCTTTGTTGTTGCCGCTTACTGGCTTACCTGTTACCGGATTGATGAACGCCAGGCGCCCGGCGGTGATGAAGCGCACCTCGCTGGCGGTATGGATAGCTTCTTTAAACCAGCCAACCGATGTGTCTGCCGGTACCAGCATCACCGTTCCGATCTGATTTGCGCTCTCGGCAGCAGCCTTTTTAACGAACGGTGTGATGTCGCTGTAAGGCGGGTTCATCCAGACATAGCCAGGCACATTCAGGTAATCATCCCAGGGCGTTTCGAGCGTGTTCTGCTCAGCGGTGATGAACTTCCTGCATAGCGTGTTATGCGGTGACGCGGCGGCGTCCAACTGGAAGCAGAACTCAGCATCAAGAGCAGCGAAGAGGGCTGGTGGAGTACGCCAGAGGTCGCGCTGGTCGAGCGGTGTTTTACTTCCGCCATAATCACCATTCATCTTCTCGGCTGGCAGCGCCGCGGCGATGCGCTCTCCAATCCATCGCATAACCGGTACTGCCATGCTATTGCCGATAGCTTTGTAGCGCGGCCCGTCCGGGCATTCAGCAGCATCCTTCCCGCGCCAGCTGATCTTGGTGTGATCGTCAGGAAAGCCTTGAAGCCGCTCGCACTCCACTGGCGTCAGTCGACGAACCTGCATACCATATTGAACGACGTCGGCGGATGAGCGCGAATCCTGGGTGAATGCCACATCTTCCTGATAACCTTTACCCTGAGGACCCGCTGCATCGTGACGACCGATAGAAGCATGCTGAATGCAAATCGCAGGCGTGCCCTGACCTGGCTTACCACCACCTGTTGAAAGGCAGCCGGTGATGCAGCAGTTGCCATCCTCCAGCCTTATTTCACCGCGGCTGTTTTCAGCAAAAGCGTGAGCGATAAAATGACCTGCAGCAGCGCCTTCAGGGCGCCCACCTGCACCGCCGGTAAACGAATGCGCAGATATAGTGCCAACAATTCCCGATCCCCGCTGAGCAAATAATTCCTGATTGCTTTGCCCAATTCCGCCTACATTGTTGGACTGATTTAGGGTTGGGTGAGGGTTTTCTGGGTTATCCCAGTGACTACCGACTTTAGTGCGCTCTCCAGCATTTCTGGCAATTTCCGGTTGCGATTCTCGGCGCGGCGCAGAATCCCGGCGCACGCTGTTGAGCTCAAAAAGTACCGCTGAGGGATCGAATCCTTTTCGAGCACTTGCGACAACGAACACACGGCGGCGTCGTTGGGCCACTCCGAAAAATTGAGCATCAAGGACGCGCCAGGCAATAACCCTTTCTGGTCCAGACACACAACCAGCGTGCGTCCATTTTCCCCCTGCTGGCTGCAACTCACAGCTTTCTCCGGCAAGTCCTGCCAGAAAGCACCCGAAGGCATTGTCTTTGCTGCTGAGAACGCCGGGGACGTTTTCCCAGACGATGATTGCTTCTGGCTCACCGCGTTCGCGGCGCTTTGCGTCGATTGCATTGGCTAATTCCACGTAAGAGAGGGTTAATTGTCCTCGGTCGTCAGAAAGGCCTTCACGTAAGCCGGCGATGCTGAATGCCTGGCAAGGCGTACCGCCGACCAGAACATCAGGCGCTTCTACTTCACCCGCGCTCACCGCCTCGGCAATTTTGGTCATGTCGCCAAGATTGGTTACTTCCGGCCAGTGATGGGCGAGGACTGCGGATGGGAATGGTTCGATTTCAGAGAACCATGCAGGTTTCCAGCCGAGAGGTTCCCACGCTTTACTGGCAGCCTCGATGCCGCTGCACACACTTCCGTATTTCATGATGCACGCTCCGGATCCCGGTTATCCCATCCATTACGCTCAATATTCACCTGTCGCCGCTTATCTCCGACCTCTTCGATACTCCGGCCGGTCATCTCTGCGACTTCTGCGTTGGTGTAGCGCATGAGTGCAGCCAGTTCACATGCAGTCCATTCACGCATAGTTAATCCTCCAGAGCGGGCCAGCGAGTTACGCTTGCTTCTGACTGAGCAAATGGATCTACCGGTTGCCGTTGCTATCTCTTCCACTGAGAATCGACCGAACAGATACAGTTCGGCTGCCGTCCATGGTTTACCGGTCATCCTGCTGATAAGTGGTGCGCCGATACGTGATGCCTGGCGAGCTACTGCCGATTCTGAGCGCTCAAGCTTTTCTGCGATAACCTGAACCGGCATTGTTCTGCCAACTTCATGCAAGAACAGTTTTTCCCACGGTTGCCAAAGTTCGCTCATTGAAAGCACCTGTTATTTGATTATTAGTGATGGCTTGCCGAGCTTGATATGAGCACCAGGGATATCAATTCCGGCCTCGATCTGGTGTTTAATCGCGAGCTTGTCAGGCTTGATTGTCGTTTCATACTCGACAAAATCAGGAGGGATGGCGTTAACATCAGTGATTTCAACAGACTTTGACGGGGCGCGAACAGTTACCTGATGCAAACCTGCCTTCATGGACTTCTTCCCAGCAGTTTCAAGTGATCTGGCGACATACTCTTTAAGGCTTACTACGCGATTCTCAGATGCTTTTGCTCTCTCGATAAGTCGTCGAGCCTCTTCCTTGAGCGCCTCTGCATCGGCGAGTTCGTTTTTGCACACGGCAAGTATTTGCTCGACCTTTGCCTCAAGCTCCCATTCAATACCATCAATAGTGTCGGCGATCATTTCAGGCGGCATGTCTGAATCGGTAAGTTTGGCGAAGTCATTGGCGATCTGATAAAGAGCGGTCATTATGCGGCCTCCTCAAATTTAATTTTACATTCTGAATAAATGGCCTGGATGTTTTGCTGCAACTTCATCCCTGCTGTGAGCCGGTATGCTTCAGCAAAATGACGCTTCAGGTCTGCCATGGTTTCGGCATGCGCCATTTCTTCACACAGCGATTGCGCCTTATCCATGATTTCTTGCTGCTGTTTCTTAGCATCCTCGCGAATGTCTTCCTCTGACTTGTGCGCCATAACTGGCTCCTGGAAAACACCCTCATCTTCATTGATGACGTGGATCGCGTTATCAAGACGCTCTGCGCGGGGCCAGTACTTGCTGGCTCGCTTAACGATGGTCTTACGCGCCATCTCTTCCCAGAAGTTTTTCCATGGTCCGTTCTTGGCCTTGCTGGTCGCCTCCGTCGCTTTTATTTCTGCCAGGCTCATCTCTTCTGTCAGGTAATCGCCGTCAGCAGTCTTTACTGTGCAGTAACCGCCGACGACGTCACCGCGATCGCCAAAGGCGTTGTATTTATGTGTAGGCGCAGTATCAAGCCCGTTCGATTCGTAGGTGTCATTTGAATACACCAGTTTGCACTGTCCCCACTTAATGGAACCGGTAGACTGCGCAAGATGCAGGAGGCCCATATAGCTTATATCAAGGCACACCATGCCGTCGCGCGGCACCAGATAAGCCAGCTTGCTTGCCGGATTAAGAGTGATGCCGATTGCCGCAACGTTGATAATGGCGTTCTGTGCGCTGATAGGGTTTGATAGCGCCGTCTTGGCTAAATAGTCATTACGCTGGAAGCACTGAATCGCAAACTGGCTTTCCTTTGCCCATGTAACTGACTGGTCGGTAACCGCGCCAACAAATAGCGGCTCCTGTTGTTTAACGAACTCAACAATGCTGATGCTCATTGTTACTATCCCTCATCAATATCTGTTTGGTGGCGAGCAATTGTCTCTGCCATGAAGCGAATAAATTCAGCGGCCTTTTCCTGAAACTCGACGTCATCATCGAACGCTTTGGAAATAGCCTTCTTGCTGGCCCCGCGTCGTTGCAACTCGTCAACGCACAACGATTCCAGCTTGCTCTGTGGTAATCCTTTTTCGAGGTCATCAGCCAGTTCAGATTCACGCTCTTCTCTGGCGATCTGCTGATAATGGCGCGTCCAGTTCTGCGCCTCGATACGGTCTTGAACGAGATATGCAGCCATAATCGGCTCCTGAAATTTGGTTGTGCGCTTCCCGTCTGCGATAGCCGGACGAGTAGGGGGATGGGTTTGAAATTAGTGCTGGATAGGGTTTCCGCGTCCGTCGAGAAGGACGTCAATCACGCAGTCAGTTAGCCGGATAATCTCTGCATCGGTGTGCAGGTATACCCATTTTCGCTCTTGAATTACTGCTGAGACGCGATAGGTGCGGCCCTCGTGCAAAGCTATCATTCCAGGCATAACACACTGACGAATCATCGGCGTCGTTCCGTAATGTCCGATCATGATTTACCCTCCACCTGCTGCAATAACCCGGCAATGTGCATCTGCCAGCGGTTCATTGTGATTTTCTCGCGAGGTTTATCGACTGATGAGAGTTGCCACTCGTTATCGTTGAGTTTTGATGCGTGGTACTGCTTGCCGTTGTGGGTGACTGTCATGATGACTCCCGGGCCCGTAGCATTGCGTCGGCAAATTCATATGCTCCGACAGAGATATCATCCAGCCAGTCAGGAGCGCATGCATGTAGCGACGCATCACCCATCAATGTGTTTGCAAGTAGTCCCTGCATCGCTTTCGCAGCGAAGTAGTCACGCAGCGTCATGCCAGGACTTGAGTATTTCGAATCATAGTTATCATCTCGAGTGGGAAATGCCTGTTCGTATTCTTTGTTGCTCATAATCACCTCCAGAACGTTAAATACTGCTTTCATATCTACCCACACTCATTGAATGCGGAGAGATATAAAAACCCGCCAGAGCGGGTCTTAAATTTCAGTCAGTCTTTGATAAACTCATCCGTTACGACCGATTGCTCACCCGAATACAGAAACGCTCCACCCACTTCTACGACGATAACTGCATGCGGATTGGCATTCTCGTTCAGCCATTTGATGAGTGGCTTTACTGCGTTTTCGAAACTTTCTTCTTCCATCGACTTACCCTCTTGAGCTAATAAAAAGGCCGCCCTTAGGCAGCCGTTTCTGGTTCTGTAATTTCAACGCTAAGCGTCATTATCAGACCGCCTGACAGGATCCAATGGTTAATTAGGCATTGTTAAAACCTCTTTCTGTGAAGTACTTGAGACCAGATTTATACGCAGCAATTAGTTCAACTGAATCAGGCTCATTTTTAAACTTTGATGACCACGCCATTTGCTGCTCAATTCCGCGCTTTAGCTTTCCTACTATGACCCGCTCGATATACTCGCGACGGCTTTCAAGAAGCTCTGGCGATGCTTGCGTCATGTAGAAATTAAGCTGTTCAATCATTGCCTCACCTCTAAATAAGTGGAGTAGATTTACCGCGCTGTAATCTGCCCGGATTTACGATGACCTGCTGCGAATATTGCAACTTCCGGCAAGCACGCAGATCCACCTGTATTGCTGTCACGCAGACTACCTAGCGAAGTGGCGCGGTCTACTCGTGACATGTCCTGTTTTCTTTCCTGTGACTCGTTCTGAGCAGCCTCAGCGCGTCGCTTAGCCATCAACTCACCACGTTTCAGATAACGCCGTGTAACGCTGTTGCTTGCGATAAATTTGGTCATATGTCCTCCAGTGGTTGCACATCCTTGTGCGGCGACGGTTATTTGTTTTTGCGATCCCACATCCAGTCACTTACTGTTGACCAGATAGTGAATGCCATTCCGATTGAGAAGGTGGCGATCATGCCTCCGAGAATTGGGTTGGTGATGACTTCTAACATTTGAAAAATCTCCGGTGGTTGCTTTAGGGTGTGGCGCTCAGATGCTTCTCTTCTGAGTTGCTGTCTATGCAGCTGCATTTCGTCACACTCCAAAGCAACTTCCTTTGGTCTCCCACAAGAGCGGGAGAAGTAACCCCATCATGTTAAAGAGCTGAGACTCAATTCCTTGTCTCGGTGGTGCGTCCTGCTGATGGGATAAAGATACAGATAAAACTGTATTATCGTCAACAGATAAAACTGTATTATTTTTTGTTGGTAACATATGTACCTGTAATTTATTGATATTTATTTTTGTATAGGCGTAAAAAAACCGGCCTAAGCCGGTTCTTTCAGAGATGGCGGGTTGGCGCTAGCGCTTGCGTCGATAAATTCTGTGCTCAATCATAACGCCGATGATTGTTAGGGGCTGGATGCTGCTGTTTATTACAGGGTAATCATCGTTCAATGGCACAAGTTCAAAGTGCTGACACCCGTTCATATCAGTAAAAGTAGGTCGATACTTTTTGAATGTGGCCTGATCGCCACCATTTTTAGCCACTACGAATTCGCCAGGAACCGGCTCAACTTCAGGATCGACGATAATCACATCTCCGGCCTTGAAGTCCGGCTCCATGGAATCACCCTCAATGCGCAGGGCAAAGCTGTGCTCTGACAAATCAAGATCGGTAAGGATGTATTCTAAGCTACCATCGAAGGCCTCTATAGGGTTCTTCTCAGCTAAGGCCCCAGCTTGCACATAACTAATCAAAGGAACTCTCCTGCTGTTCACTTCAGCTATTGGCATAAATGCGCCGCCATTCATCAACCAGTCAGCATCACAACGCAACGCCTTGGCTATACCAATTATATTCCGTGGCTTGAGAGTTTTCCCGTCTTCAATGCTCTGCCATGACTGCTGACGGATTCCGGCCTTCTCAGCCGCTTCTGTCTGCGTCAATCCGAGCTCAATTCTTTTTTGTTTTACTCGTTCTGCAAGGCTCATAAATACCTCTTTCTGTGTGCCTTGATAGTCACAGCTAAAACTGTAATTGACAAACAGAAATAACTGTCACAGAATACAGATAAAACTGTGGAGGTGATATGGAAACAATTTCTCAGCGCCTCAAGCAAAAACGTGAAGAGATGAATCTGTCTCAATCCCAGCTGGCAACACTGGCAGGAATGAAACAGCAGTCCCTTCAGGCCATCGAGGCAGGGACAACGAAGCGTCCACGTTATTTGGTTGAGTTGGCTCGTGCGCTTAAGTGCGATCCTGAATGGCTGCTCTTCGGCGACAGTCGCCAAGCTCAGCACTAATAGAAACACCGCTCTTTAACATCGCTGCTCATCCTCTCCGCCCTTGTGGAGATAACAACTACGCATCACAGGATGCGCATTAACTATTTCAACACCAAAGGAATTATCAATGAAGGAACACGCAAACTACAGCAAACCAACGCAGCGAGAGATTGATCGCGCTGAAACAGATTTGCTTATCTCAC
The DNA here is from genome assembly GCF_005280975.1 of Citrobacter sp. wls716. Taxonomy (NCBI): domain Bacteria; kingdom Pseudomonadati; phylum Pseudomonadota; class Gammaproteobacteria; order Enterobacterales; family Enterobacteriaceae; genus Citrobacter; species Citrobacter sp. wls716. The sequence goes on along the minus strand of NZ_SZWX01000021.1, from coordinate 594,909 downwards.
TATCAAAAATGACCGGTCGTAAATTCGCTGAGTTGTCTGACTGGCATGAATCAAAAGTTAGTCGAACCAACTGGAGGGATGTCGCCACTGCATTCTGCATTTTCAGAATGGCGGCTGAGTGCAGCCCGATAGGGCGAGCATTGCAGGATTTATATCTTGCGGTAGGAAATAAAAAATCCCCGACGGGCAAGGTCGAGGATTCTCAGATAACGATTGATTTTTAACTGGATCAATTCACAGGAGTAATTATGACACCGATAGAGCTGTGGTTGCAAGAACCACCCGTCAGCGATGAGTTGGATTTTCCTGAAGGGTATTCTCCTCGCGGATGGGTTTATGTTCTTGAGAATGAGGCAATGCCAGGCCTCTATAAAGTGGGAATGACAACAAACAGTCCCGATAAAAGAGCTGCTGAGCTTTCTGGCGGAACTGGCGTTCCGAAAAAATTCCACGTTGTTAAAGCATTCAGAACACAGCATCCGGAGAAGCATGAGGCAGAAATTCATCGGCTTCTTGCGAGGTTCAGGATTAATGACGGCAGGGAGTTTTTCAAATGCAAGATCGAAAAAATCATTCACATCTGCAGGTCCGTCATCCCTGACGGTGATGCCAATAAAGTCAATGACCTCATCGACAAATACAACCTAATAACCTTCGAAAAATTCAAAGATTTACGTCCTGCTGACGTTCTAAGCCAATTAGGTATAACTCACTTTGGGGATAGCGAGGCCGCTCTAATTCGCCTGGCTATGTTCGGCTCAGAAGTGGTACGGCATTTAACTCGAGATGGGGGATCTGTTGTCTTCTTCGATGCGCAGTTCACTCTTTTAACTCCCGGAGATAACGATGGCTAGATCCAGAAATATCAAACCCGGCTTTTTCACTAATGATGAATTAGCCGAGTGTTCTCCATATGCCCGACTCCTTTTTGCCGGGTTGTGGACTATTGCTGACAAAGAAGGGCGATTGGATGATCGCCCTAAAAAGGTTAAAGCAATGGTACTTCCTTTCGATGATGTGGACTGTAATGATCTGCTTCAGCAGCTTCACAGCCACAAATTCATTAACCGCTATCAGGTAAATGGCGACTCATACATCCAAATAAATAATTGGAAGAAGCACCAGAACCCCCACTGCAAAGAAGCTGCTAGTGAGATACCAGAACCAGTAGAGAACAATGACAGCACCGGACAAGAACAGTGCAAAGACGATAAAGAGGAAGATAAGAAGGATGAAGAATCACCTCAAGACATTGAAAATAATAAAGCACCAGAGAAGCACCATGCAAGTACAGTGCAAGAATCAGTAGAGAACAATTTAAATCCTGCTGATTCCCTTAACCTGATTCCTGATTCCCTCATCCCTCATACTGATTCCCTAATTAACACCCAAGCCGCTGACGCGACTTGCGAAGGGTCTGAGGCTGATGTCCATAAAATTTCAAGTCGCTATGCATTCGAAGGAAATATCGTTCGGTTAAACCACAAGGACTACGAAGCCTGGAAACGCCTGTATCCGAACATTGACCTGAAGTACGAACTGGAAAAGCTGGATATCGAATTTAGCCATGAGAAGCCAAAGAACTGGTTTATCACTGCAAGCCAGAAGCTTAGCTACCAGAACAAGCAGGCGCTATCAAGACCTGTACGCAAAGTTGCTAATGGCCTTCAGTCAGAGGGTTTTGCTTCGAAGGACTACGGAAAAACAGAAATCCCATCCTGGGCTCAGGAGTGAACATGACACTGGACGAAAAGATTTTCTCTCTGGAAAAGATGCTTTCAGAGCTATCACAGCCACCGTTAGAAATACCAAACAGTACTGTTGAGTTTGATGACGCCACCTGCGAAAAACATGGACAGTTCCATCAGCGCCGACGCGTATCGACTACGCATATCAAAATACCAACTGTTCCGTCTCGTTGCCCGGGTTGCATTCGAGATGAGCTAATCGAGCTACAGGCTGAAAAAATCCGCATCGATGAGGATTCTCGTAAGCGAAACGTTGAGCGGCTTCTGGATAGTCTGGATATTCCAAATCGCTTTCTGTCCTGCACTCTGCAGAACTACGATCCGGTAAACGACGATGCTCAACGCGTTCTGAAAGTCTGCCAGGCGTACGCTAACCGATGGCCTGAGCGATTGAAGAAAGGCGGTGGACTCGTTATGTGTGGCAAGCCTGGAACAGGTAAGAACCATCTTGCTTTTGGTATCGCCCGGATCGCCATTGCCGAGCATCAAAGCTCAGCTGTATTCACCACCGCTCTGAAAATTGCCAGAGAGTACAAATCGACCTGGTCGAAGGGCTCAACGCGAACTGAAGACGATGTGATCCGCTACTTCACCAAACCAGACCTGCTGATCATCGACGAGGTCGGCGTCCAGTTCGGTAGCGATGCTGAGAAGCTGATCATGTTCGAAATCATAAACACCCGCTACGAGCGCATGAAACCAACCATCCTGATTAGCAACCAGACCAAAGAAGAACTGGCTGCATTCATCGGTGAGCGCGTCATAGACCGCATGAGCGACGGCGGTGGCTGCACTCTGTCATTCACCTGGGATTCATACCGCTCTAAGGGGGCCGCATGATGGACAGCTTAAAGCAACGCATTCTCGACTACGTATCAGCTAACCAGCCTGCCAAGGTTGATCTGATTTACAAAGAGCTTGGTATCTGCCGCAACCGGTATTAAGAAGAGGCCAAGCAACTCCGCTTCATGGGTAAGTTGCGCAGCGTTCCGGGCATCGGCGTATTCACTGGTGAAGATGATTATCAGCGCTGGCTGAAAAGTGGCGGCTACGAAGAAATCAGGCAACGCGCTGTCGATGCAAACCTGAGTAGCCAGGAAGCGAAGGGTATGAAGAAGTCGCGTAACAGTGACGACCCGAAGATGTTCGCACCATACGACCCGGCGAAGAATGGAGTCGTGGCTGAGTTTATGCAGAGCGATGCGAGAAAGCGTCTGATGATGGTTTACGGGAGGCCATGTTGATAATCGCAAAAATTATTGGCGTTCTCTGGATGCTGCTGTGGTTCGTTATTGTTCTGCAGGCTTTCGTGCGCGGAGTAACCGAAGGGAAAGATGCTTTTGGCTATTTCGTGGCAAGCGTATTCATGTGGCTGCTGGTTGCCGTTGCACCGATAGCAATCATCAAATTCGGATGGAGTTACATCAGGTAAATCTGACATGACTGAACCTTACATAGCTGAGCTATCTGCAAGCGTGGCCGTGATAGTCGGCCTTTTTTATGCAATACGCAAAAACATCGATTAACAGGCCTGCTTAGCGGGCCTTTTTTATGAGGGTAGGATTATGAGCGTTAAACGTTATGACATGAAGGAAGTCTACAAGGGCAGAATGGCTGTTGTCGAGACAGGCGCAGGAGCCTTTGTTACCCACGGAGATTACGCCGTACTCGAGCAAAAGCTAACAGACATGGCAGTACAGCTCGCTAACGCCGAGAGCAAGTGCAGGGAGCTGGCGGCGGATAACGAAAAAGCGATGGAGTCACTTAAGCAGGCAGATTCCGCCGTTAAGTTGGCGCACGAGAAGTTTTCTGCGCTGGCTGATGAAAACATGGCGCTAAAAAGTGGGCATTACAATGGGATGGTTTTGCCAGAAACCCCAGCGACAGACGCTTTCCTGGCTGAAGTGCTGGCAAGTGCAATCCCTGAAGGTTACACACTCGTACCTCAACAAATATTCCTTGACGCATCCGACATTGAGTCTATTTGCTCGCAGTGCGGAAACGGTGGCGAAAACTACGGCGATTACACAGACGGAATATTGTGGGTTGGTGATATTCAGGATGATGAAGGCAACATCACACACGGCCTGCATATCTCGTCAGCCGATTACCCAGAGGAGGGTGGCGTAACAATCTGCGAATTCGCCGCCCAGCTTCGCAAAGGAGCTGCGCTATGAGCAAATCCATGAAGTGCCGTCGCTGTAAAAAAATCTCAACAAGATCTGAGCTGGTCGTCGTGAAAAAAAATAAGTACGGGATGGAAACGCTTGGCTGCCCGTATTGCTTTGCCACCGTTTTTACTCAAGTTGATCAGGAGGCAGCCCAATGACAGCACTCAACAAACAGGCGCACCAAACTGAAAACGAGCGCATGGCTCAGTCTCTGGCAGAAAGAAATGGCGAACCAGTTGAAGGCTTACGCCAGCGCATTTCAGAGCTTGAAGAAATCGCCACTGACTACGGAATGAAGTTCCAGAAGGCCCAGGACGCTTTAAAGCATCAGGCTTTGCTGCATCAATCTCAGATGGAAGCTGCAGAGAAGCGCATAGCAGACCAGCATGGAATAATTTTATCCGCGCGTAATTTTATCAGTGAGTACGCACAGAATGGTGATGTGGGAGCCACTGAGTTCGTGAAGATATTAGACCGCGCCACTGGCATTGGCGTGAAGGGGGAATGAGCATGGATAAATTAATCAAACCTACAAAAAAAAGGTAAGCATGACGGTTCGTGTGATTATCTTTGCTCGGACTATGCGCGATTCATTGTTATGCGCGGCGATTATACGGAAGCGGAAATAATTCAGGCTTCTGTGTCACAAGATGTAATCGACTCGGATGGTGCGGCTGATTTTGCAAGTAGCGCCCGCTATTACCAGTGCTGGTACAAAGTTAGCCCAATAGGTGGTCAGGATGGGTATTCAGGATGGCATCATCCTCGTGACACGCCGTGTCGCGGTGCATATTTCGCATCGGTTTTGCAATGGGATTAAGGAGGACTAACCCATGACAACTAACAACCCGGCGCACGGTCCTGTATCACTCGATCGCCTGCATCAGATAAGCGAAATACTCAGCAAAGCAGCAGCACAAAGCGACGGCGGTAATCTCGGTTACGCAATGGCTGATGCTGTGAAGGTGATTAATGTGGCTATTGCATCGTTTGGTGCTGAGCCAGTGGGTTATTTCTATGCAGACAAACCCGGCGATTGGTATCAAATTTCAGATGGCGACAGAGTTCCAGAGCACAGACGCATACCGCTCTACTCAAGCCCGCAGTCAGGGCAAGTAGTGAAGCTGCCGAATGAGTTCATCAGCAATGAGGGGATCGTTGTTCAGATAGGAAAAGTGATGGCTGTATTAGCCGTTTCTGGGATTCAGTACGAGCGAAAAGGTAACGCCTGCCGATCCGTCATGCTTAAAGGAGATGAAAAATGACAACCATTACAAAAGAGCGACTGCAAGAAGTTATTGATGGAGACATCGCCTTCACCGATGAGCAGAGAGAGATGGCGCGTATAGCGCTGGCGGTGAAGCAGGCGCAGCCAGATGACATGTACCGGCAAAACTTCCGTACCGCGATGGAAGGTATCGCCCACATCCGCCGCACGCTGGAGGAAACCTTCTGCGGGCTACACGGGACGCATGTTGAGCCTGATGTACTGGTGGAGTGCAAGGCAATTTGTGATGCGATTTGTTCTGCATATCGCCAGACAGCGCCGGTAGTGCTGGATGAAGATCCGCGCGACGCATTCGAGCGATCATTCAAAATGCCGAAGCATGTCACCCGCTGTGGCACTGGATATGCAGTAACGGAGTATTCCGCATGGTTGGCCCATGATTTCATCAGGATGTGGGAGGGCTGGAAGGCCTGCCGCGCCGCCATGCTTCAGGCTGGCAACTCTCCGGTAACTCCGGATGGTTGGATTCCGGTAAGCGAGCGGATGCCGGAAGAGACGACAGACGTTGACGGAGGTGCTACGGGGTATCTGGTTAGATATGCACAAGGCAAAGAGCCAAACGGAGGTTTTAATGTGGGAGTATGGAATGTCACATACCTTCTGCACCACCACCACGGAATCATAACCCACTGGATGCCACTTCCAGCAGCACCGCAGCAGGAGGTGAAGTCTGCACTTGAACATGGAATGCAGCGTTACGCTGGAGCTATGCAAAAGCTCGAAGAAGGAGGTGACTGATGGATGATAACAGCGATAACGTCATCCCTCTCGTTCAACCTGGGAGAGATGAAGCCAAATTACTCAACGTCACCGTAAGCGACAGAAAGGAGTATAGCCAGCAGCGATGCAAGCACAGAGCTATTGAAGTCTGCGAAACAGATCGTGTTATTCGCTGCACAAGGTGCGGATGCGTTGTTGATGCATTCGATCACATCCTGCAGGTCGCTACCGACGCTGAGCATATCGTCACAGAGATTGAGCAACTTCACCGCCGACGCGACGAACTGCGCGAGTCCGTAGCCAATCTCGAGCGCGAAGAGAAGAACGCCAAAGCCCGGTTACGCTCTGCCAGAACGTCAATCCTCTTTGCGGAGAATGACCTGAAAAATACTGAGCAGGGAGTTAAACAGTAATGGCTAAATCCGCAGCAGAACGCAAATACGCGCAGGAGGTAATTATTGCAAATCGACCTGGTTAAACACCCGGGCGGCGTATTCTCTCCAGCAAACGAAACAGACCTCGATCGACTCCAGCGATTCAAAAACGGCGAAACCTACGTAGCCGAAATCAAACTCACCAGAAACCCCGCGCATCATCGCAAAGCCTTTGCATTCTTCCAGTTCTGTTATGACCACTGGACATCAGAAAACACTGGTTACGAATGCTCAGACGAACACACGCAGAAAGAAGAGTTCCGGAAGAACCTAACCATTCTCGCCGGATTCTATGACGTGGTTACGACGATACGCGGGGAAACAAAGGTGAGGGCTAAGAGCCTGGCATTCGCATCAATGGATCAGGAAGAGTTCGAGCGCTGTTACAGCTCGCTGATTAACGCCGCCATAAAACACGTATTCGCCGGTACAACCGACCCGGCAATACTCAACCGATTACAGTCATTCTTCTGAGGGGGAAGCTGTGGCACTTAAACGTGATAAATACGACGCAATATTTTCCGAACTGGTTCGTGAACGCGCTAACTGGTGCTGTGAAAACTGCGGTCGTAACTTCAGTGACAACCACGCATTACTTCATTGCTCTCACATTAACGGACGCCGTCATACTGCAACGCGCTGGCACCCTATGAATGCGTTGTCCCATTGTGTTGGTTGCCATCGAAAACTTGGTGAGGAACCAATCCAGTTTACTCGTCACGCTGAATACGAATACGGCGTAATGACCATTGAGCAGATATCCCGAGCCGCTCTGCACCCAATGAAGGTCAAGCCGTGGCAGAAAGAGGAACTTTACCAGTACTACAAACAGGAACTGGCAAGACTGAAGCATCTACGCAACACTGGCGTATTAGGTCGTATCGAATTCACCGCGCCTGACTGGTATCAGCAGAACATCACTTTGCGTATGGGAGAGGCCGCATGACCCGAACCGATATCGAAAAATACCAGAAAGCATCGGTACTGCGTGCCGATCCTGAATGTTCATGGATGAAGTTAGCTTCTGTACCGCGCCGCTCATATCTTGGGAAATATCGTCGCCTGACTCCTGCGCAAAGTCGGTGGGTTCGTTCGCTATTAGGACTTTGGGGTAGAGAGTTTGGTGGTAGTGACACCTCATATCTGTCTGGCGGTGGTGGTATGTGGTCGATGATACTCACTGGATGGACAGGTGAGCAGCAGGAGAGGATTACTACTGTTCTCGCTGGTCTCCGCAAGATGGGATATTCAGGAGATCAGCTTATCATGCAGGCAAAAGCTATCATCTGGCCTAAAAAGTCTCTATCTGATTTGATGGGAAATGCTGCTGATGAAGAAGAGGCCGAATTCATGGAGCGGATCATCCTCAAATCATTCGCCAAAAACAGCATCGTCTACGAAATCGGAAAGGACTATTACACATGGCGCAAGACCATTAACGACATGGCCCGTTGGATGCAGTATCACCACGCACCTTTTTTGACTGAAAAGCAGTGTATCGATCGCGTTCGTTGGTGTATCGAGTTGTTCAATTCTGCTGTCTTCTTCACGTTAATTGCAGAACTTGGTATCGAAAATAAAGAAACTTGCAAAAAAGACTTGAAAACAAGTTTTGAAGATGCATAATTACTGTATGCTCGGACGTCGAAGGCGAAAGAGCGAGGTGGTGAGGCAAAAGAGGCGGCTCTCACCACTGAACCGCCTAGTTGGTATCTTCGACGCATCGTCTGGTACTCCAACCGTAGAGGGCTGAGAGGTTCTCCAAGACCTGAGTAATCAGGCCGCCATCTGGATGATGGCGTTGTTATTCGAAGCCTCGCCATCGTGCGGGGCTTTTTGCATTCAGGGTCAGAAGCACAGAGGTTTGCGATCGGCTGTTAACCGATTGGTCGAAGGTTCGAATCCTTCCTGTCCCGCCAAATCCCTACCAGGACCATAAGAGCGAAAGCTCAACGCACCACCCTCATCTTGCCAGCATCGCCGCTGGCTTTTTTAAAGCGCATTACCACCAAGAACCAGACCCAACCAACTAATTGCTGAATATCTGTGGCTACGGTGGTCTAGTGCGCTTCAAAAAAGAAAACCCAGCACATGGCTGGGATTCGTGAAGATGGGCGGCAAGAGACTGCGCAAACAGCCTCCTGCCTGATTTGCTCATGCCTTTAGTCACGAACAAACCACGTTACTGATAAACGTATCCTGGATTTGTTCAAGCGACCATCATCCCTATTCCTAATTTGAACAGATCCCCATCCTCTTGGGGGCAGAGCATGATCCGTATGGATAAAATCAGAGAATGGCTCAGTTACTGGTTTGGAGGCCTAACAACTATGGGTGGCGTTCTTTCCCTTAACGACTGGGCAGTAATTATTGGCATCACCTGCACCATAGGCACATTTGGTGTCAATTGGTACTACAAACGCAAAGAGCGAGAGGATCGGCTAAATGGCAATGTCTCCGGCGCTCAGAAATAAAATTGCTGCCAGTGTCGGCGGCGGTGCAATCGCAATTGCCACAGTTATGATATCCGGAAAGGATGGGCTTGAAGGTCGTGAGTATGTGGCCTATCGAGATGTTGTTGGAGTGCTGACTGTCTGTGATGGTCACACCGGATCCGACATTATCACCGGCAAGCGATATACCGATAAAGAATGCGATGCACTAACCCGGAAAGATTTAACGCGCATTGCCGCTCAGGTTGATCCGCATATCAAAGTGCAGACCACTGAAACACAGCGAGCTGCAATCTATAGCTTCGCTTACAACGTCGGCGCTACCGCAACCATCAACTCCACCCTACTGAAGAAACTCAACGCGAAAGATTACGACGGAGCCTGCTCTGAGCTTAAACGTTGGGTATATGCAGGTGGCAAGAAGTGGAAAGGCATGATGAACCGTCGCGACGTCGAGTATGAGGTTTGTACCTGGAGTCAGAAATGAGCCGGTTAACCGCAATCATCATTGCCGTTGTCGTCTGCATCATCGTGTCGCTATGCTGGGCTGTTAATCACTACCGCGACAACGCCGCCGAATACAAGAAGCAGCGCGATGAGAAAACTCGGGCGCTGAATCTGGCTAACGCCACCATCAAAGATATGCAGGTGCGCCAGCGCGATGTAGCTGCACTGGATGCCAAATACACGAAGGAAATGGCAGATGCGAAAAAGCAGCTTGATGATTTGCAGCGTTGCGTTCGTGATGGCAAGTGTGGGTTGCGCATCAACGCCAAATGTCCAGCGAACGGAGCGACCAGCACCGGCGGCATGGGCAATGCTTCCACCCCCAGACTTACTGAGTCCGCTGAACGGGATTATTTCACCCTCAAAGAGCGAATCGACACAGTGACGAAGCAGGTCGGCTATTTGCAGGAATACATCAACACGCAGTGCCTGAAATGATTCGCCATCCAAATAACACAGCCTGACTTCGGTCGGGCTTTTTTATGCAGTAAATCCCCGCGCACCGCAATGCGCAACTAACCACACCGAATCCGAACCCTTTGATATGAGCCTTCGAAGAAGTCAGTTAGTGCTGGCGAGCCTTCGGTGGGCTGATTTCTATTGCGGCGAAGGTTCATATCAAAGTAAGGAAGTACGCTATGAAAGAAGCAGTTGTAGTCCATGAGTTCGATTTCTCAAAGATGGTTATGGCCATCCAAGGTAAGGCGTTCACAACCAGTCAAAAGATCGCTGATTACTTCGGCAAACGTCATGACAACGTACTGAGAAAAATCAGGCAGGTTAAGTCTGAGTGTCCGCCTGAATTTGCTGCCCTCAATTTTGAGGAGGCTGATTTCATTGATAAAAATGGAGATGCGCAGCCAATGTTCAAGCTGACTAAAGACGGCTATATGCTAGTCGTTATGGGCTTTACTGGCGCTGCCGCCACTCTCATCAAAGTTAGATACATACAGGCATTTAACTGGATGGCAGATCAACTTACGCGCTGGCATGAAATGGGAGAGCAGGCCCAGCACCGCCATGCGTTAAAAGTCGCTAAGTCAGAAGTGAAGGCCCGCATCGGAAGCAAAATGATGAATGCTCGAAAGAGAGAAAAGAAACTGCTTGCGCTGGAGTTTGACCAGATCCTCTCGCTTACACAGCCAAAGTTGATTTTTACTGAATAGCGCCAAGGGACAAAAATGTCCTTTGAGAGCCACTTTCACAACGGCTCTCCATTACAGAAGCTCTTCACTGAAGGGCTTTGATAATGTCAAAGTTAGGTGATTCAACATGGCTAAACCGGACTGGGGAGCACTGCAAGACCAGTTCCTCGCCGAACATGCTAAATCCGGTATTTCCCCAAAAGACTGGTGTGAAGCGCAGGGACTGAATTACGCCAGCGCAAAGCGCTATATCAAAGTTACGAATTACGGTGCGAATTCGCAGAAAGGAACTGTGAAAAAAAGTGCGAATTCGCAGAAATCAAAAGAAGGCCAGCAGGGTCGCAAGCCGAAAGAGCCCAGTAACTGCGAATCTTCCAGGGGCGCAAATTCTGGAGGTGCGAAACCCGAGAAGAAAAGGCGGGGCGGCGTAAGAAACTTTCCCCCTTTCCAGACCGGTAATCAGCACGCACTCAAACATGGTGGTTACGGTCGCCGCATGCTTCTATCCGATTCTGTTACGGAAGACGCCCAAGCGCTGACGCTCGACGATGAGTTGTTCTGGCTGCGCGCTGCGAACCTGACGGCGGCGGAGAATATCGGGCGCTGGCAGGCTGAGCTGGAGCTGGCAACGAATGAGAAGGAAAAGGAACTGCACTCCCTGATTTCTTCTGCTGAAAAGGCCATGCACCGCAACACGCAGCGCATTGAGTCGCTGGAATACACCAAAGGATCGATAGAGAAGCTTCGCGTCGATGCAGCTTACCGCGAGCGTGCCACTGAGAAAGTGGAAATGGAAATAGACATCATGAAGGACGGCGACAGCGACAACGCCATCGTCGTGCACAACACCCTGCCGATACCTGGAAGATAAATCATGGCCGACATTTACCTCCCGACGCTGCATGACGGGCAGTTAACGGTATGGTCTGACGCATGGGATCATCAACTTAACGCGGTTCGATGCGGTCGACGCTGGGGTAAAACGTTCATGCTTTCCAGCGCCGCGGTGACCTATGCGACAGCGCCGTTTAAACGCCCGGGCATGGACATTGAACTCGGCGGGCGTGTCGGTATATTCACTGCTGAGTATCGCCAGTATCAGGAGATCTACGACAAGCTCGAAGAAATCCTGTTGCCGCTGAAGAAAAGCTTCAGCCGCCAGGAAAAGCGCTTGCTGCTTAAAAACGGCGGGAAGATTGACTTCTGGGTCACCAACGACAACAAACTTGCTGGTCGTGGACGTGAATACGAAATCATCCTGATAGACGAGGCGGCATTTACCAAGTCACCTGAGATGCTGAAGGAGATCTGGCCAAAGTCGATCAAGCCGACGCTGCTGACGACAAAAGGCCGGGCTTACGTATTTTCTACGCCAGACGGGGTGGACGAGGAGAACTTCTTCTACGCCATCTGTCACGATAAGAACCTTGGCTTTATCGAGCACCACGCACCAACATCCTCGAACCCGTTCGTTCCCCCGGAAGAGCTGGAGAAGGAACAGGCGAACAATGACCCGCGCGTGTTCCGCCAGGAGTTTCTGGCCGAGTTCGTCGACTGGTCCGCCGCTTCGTTGTTCGATGTCCGCAAATGGTTCGAGGGCGAAAATCAGGATCAGCCTGTTGATTACCCTGAAATATGTCAGGCCGTCTTCGCTGTCATGGATACCGCTGTCAAAGGTGGTTACGAGCATGACGGCACGGCGGTTGTGTATTACGCCGTCGACACCCGGCCAGGTATTCAGCGCCTCACCATTCTCGACTGGGATGTGGTGCAGATTGACGGCGCGCTGCTGGAAACGTGGATGCCGTCGGTATTCGAACGGCTCAACGAGCTTTCCGGCCAGTGCGTTGCTGTAAACGGAAGCCTCGGCGTGTTCATTGAAGACGCCAGCATGGGCAGCATCCTGTTGCAGAAAGGCGAAAGCCTGGGATGGCCAGTAAACAAAATTGAATCCGCCCTGACCAGCAAAGGAAAGGACGAGCGCGCCATCATGGCATCCGGTTATCACTACCGTGGTCTGGCGAAAATATCCCGATACGCCTACGAGAAGACAGCAGTCTTCAAGGGCGAGACAGCAAACCATCTGCATAAGCAGGTTTCCCGATTCCACCTTGCCGACAAGAAAGCGCATAAGCGCGCAGATGACCTGCTCGATGACTACACCTACGGGCTGATCATTGCCTTCGGCAGCGGCGACGCACTCTGACGAGAAAACCAATGAACGAAGACGATTTCGAAATCGGCAGCTGCTCTCCAGAGTTGATGGCATTGCTGGACAGCGACGATATTCAGCCTGGTTCCTCGGCTGGGTATCAAGCCTGCAAGACGATTTACCTTTTTCACCCCTTGGGCGGCAAGATGGTGGATCGCCCTATTAAAATGGCGATGAATGAGCCTCGCACCGTTCATGTTGCCCAGTCCTATGCACTTGAACAGCGGCTGCGCGATGCTTTCGAGCGCGAATGGAAAGACATTGGCGCTGATCGACATATCGCCAATGCTGCCCGCATATCGCGAATTTACGGTGTCTCAGCCATAGCAATGCTGGTGGATAATCAGGAACCAAATACCTCTCTGGATTTCAGGACGCTGTATAAGCACAACCTGAGTTTCAATATTCTGGATCCTCTGAATACCGCCGGCAGCATCGTTCTAAACCAGGACCCTAACGCTCATGATTTCCAAAAAGTCGACGGAATCAGAGGGGCGGGAAAGCCGTATCACAAATCGCGCTGCGTAGTGGCACAGAACGAGGATCCTATTTATCTCGCGTACAACCCAGCAGCATTCGGTTTCACAGGCCGTAGCGTTTACCAGCGCGCATTATTCCCTCTGAAATCATTCATCCAGACCATGCGCACCGATGACATGGTGGCGGTGAAAGGTGGATTGCTGATAACCAAGATTAAAAACGCTGGCGCTGTTGTTAATAAAGTTATGCAGGCATTGGGCGGCATCAAACGCATGATGCTGAAACGCGGTAAGACTGGCGAAGTTTTGCAGATTGGTGAAAACGATACGATCGAATCCATCGACCTGAGCAACCTTGAAAAGCCACTTGATTCTGCGCGTAAGCACATTCTGGAAAATATTGCCGCAGCTGCTGATATGCCTGCCATCATCCTCAACTCTGAGACGTTCGCCCAGGGTTTTGGCGAAGGAACCGAGGACGCGCGTTCTGTTGCTGTCTATATCGACAATATCCGTGAATGGCTCGATCCCCTGTACGATTATTTCATTCGGGTTTGCCAGTATCGCGCATGGAGTATTGAGTTCTTCCAGTCTTTGCGATCGGATTTCCCGGAGCTGAAAAACACGTACAGTCTCTATTTTGCGCAATGGATTAACAACTTCGAATATCGCTGGCCTTCCTCTCTGAAAGAGCCGGAAAGCGAGAAGGTGAAGGTCGACGAAACGCGCTTTAAGGCGATTGTCAGCATGCTGGAAGTGGTGCTGCCGCAGCTAACAGCGGACCCAGAAAACCGCGCGACGCTTATCGAGTGGGCGTGTGAAAACGCCAATGCCAACGAGAACCTATTTCCTCAGCGTCTTAATCTCGATTACGACTCTCTGAAGGACAACCCGCCTCCGTCACGAGCGGAAGATAGAGGGCCGCCTGGCGACGGTATGATGCTATGAATACCTTCACTAGAACCGTTAGAGACGCGGTGAAGTTCTTTCTTCAGCACGGTTTTTCATCGCGTGAAGAACTGGAGCGATGGCAGAGCGTTATCAGGCAGGCGGCTGAGGGGGAAACAGCAGGTGATTATGCCAGCATGGTTTCCCGAAACCTGACACATGCCTATGACTTGCAGATCTACCGGGCTGGTGCCCTTAAGCGTCATCCTGGTATATCTCTCTTCACTATCAATCACCTTGAGCCCAGGCTCAGGGCAGAGCTTGACCGGCGCATTATGGCCAGCGTCGATCTGATATCTCTGAACCGCAAAAAGGCGGTAGATACCACGCTGTCCCGCTTCAGTGGTTGGGCAAGCAGCATCCCCTCTGCCGATACCATTGCGTTGTCCGGTATTCAGGGAACGATGATGGAGACGGCAAAGCACATTCAGAAGTCTGCCGAACAGATGGACTATGAAGCGCGCCGGGTGATGATTGACCAGAACCACAAGCTGATCGCAAACATCGATAACGTGATTGCGACCAGTAATAACGCGATTGCAGCGATTTGGCACAGCCACTGGCGCCGACCGGGTTACAACTATCGTGAAGATCACAAAGAACGTGACCAGCTTTATTACCTCATTCGCGGTAATTGGGCACAAAAAAATGGCTACGTCAAAGTCGGCCCTGCCGGGTATCTCGACGGGATCACCCAGCCGGGTGAAGAGGTCTTCTGCGATTGCTATGTGACCTACATCTACAACCTCCGCAGCATTCCTGAATACATGCTTACCCAGAAGGGGCAGAAGTTCATGGAGTCGATGAAGAAAGCAGCATAGGAGCATTAAAACGTGGCTATTTTTGGCAGCGGGATAATGTTCCGTCAGGGTAAGTTCGTCTTCCTGATCCAGCGTTCGGATGATGGTACGTGGTGTCAGCCAGGCGGCACGGTAGAGCCGGGCGAGCTGGCTATTGATACCGCGCGCCGAGAGGTGCTGGAAGAGGTGGGTTATCAGTACGATGGCCCGCTTACTCCGCACAGCGTATACGGCGATTATCTGACGTTTCGCGCCGAAGTACCGGAGAGGTTCGAGGCGAAGCTTAACGACGAATCGCTGGCCTCCGGATGGTTCCACATTGACGATCTGCCAAAACCGCTTCATCGGCCCTTCGCTGAGATGCTGGCGCAGCAGGCGCTCAATGAAACTGAGGTAGGCGCGCTTATCGCTGACGGTACGTTAAGCAGCCCGCAGTACTTTATCAACATGTGGATGTTCGCGATCCGGGTGACCGGTACAGGGGTTACCTGGCGTTCCGCAGATCAACAGATGGCCTTCCGTAACCCGGATGACTATCTCACCCCAGAGTTTCTCCAGCGAGTTGCCGGTGTACCGCTTGTCTGGCTGCACCCGGAGAAAAACAAGCTCGATAGCGATGAATTTGCGAAGCGTGTTATCGGCACACTGACGAACAGTTGGGTTGCAGATAATGGCGAGGTCTGGGCCATTGCCCGGGTGTACGACGCTGAAGCCGCCGAAATTATGGCGACACATCAGCTGAGTACCTCGCCAACCGTCACGTTCAGCGAAATGCAGGACTCAATCATCAAAATCGACGGTCAGCCTCTATTGGTGGAAGGTTCCCCGGTATTGCTCGACCACGTTGCAATTTGTGAACAGGGCGTATGGGACAAGCTCCTTGCCCCTACTGGTGTTAAATCTGATTCCATTTCTAATGAGGCTGAAACGATGGACGATGAAAAAATCGTAGCGCTAATCAACAAGGCGATTGACGCACGCATGGCTAAAGCAGACTCCGAGGCCAAAGAAGCCAAAGAGAAGGCCGATGCCGAAGAGGCAGCTAAGAAAGAAAAGGCTGATGCTGAGGCGAAAGAGGCCGAAGAAGCAAAGGCTGCTAAGGAAAAAGCAGATGCTGACGCAAAAGCCAAGGCAGACGAAAGCGAACTTAAAAAACTCGAGCATGAAGCAAAAGGCGAAGACGACAAGCTGGAACGCGAGCGTAAAGAACGCGAGAAAGCTGACTCTGAAATGTCCGACCTTCGCAGTCAAATGGCTGATCTTAAATCACGCATTCCAACCGAGTTGAGCGATGAAGAGCGTAACGAAGTAGCCGACGCGCAGGTGAAGGCAGATAGCGTGTTCTCCTGCTTCGGCAAGCGCGCTCCGGTGCCACTGTCTGGGGAAAAGCCTCTGGCATATCGCCGCCGCCTGATGATCCAGTTGCAGGAGCATTCTCCTGACTTCAAGGCTGTCGACCTGTCATCAATTGCTGATTCCGCGCTGCTTGGGTTTGCTGAAAAGCAGATCTACGCCGACGCGCAAAAATCGGCAAGCCTGTCTGTTGGCCCTGGCATGCTGCGTGAAATTAAACGCCCTGATGCGACCGGTCGCCAGATCAGCACTTTTGAAGGCGATCCTGCTGCCACCTGGGCTCCGTTCCAGTCCGGCAAACGTCAGGTCACCTGTTTCAACAACCAGGCTTAACGGGAGCTCTCAAGCATGGCTAATTTATCTCTAAACCCGATGGCAACCACGAACGCGCTGGGTTCCTTCGGTGTGCAGTCCGACGGTTATATCCAGGGCGTGGCGCTTGATGACCCGGCCAACCGCTTTAATCTGGCGGCGGGCACTGTGGCGGCAACGGAAAGCAAACCACTGTGGGGTGGTCTTCCGGTTGCTGAGCTTCTGCCTGGTACCAGTTCAAGCCCGCGCGGTTCATACATCCGTCGTGCTGTGTCGGTTGCCGAGCTTGAAGGCTTCACCGTCTTCAATCAGGCTCACAACGGCCTGACTACTCCGCAGTCACCGGTTCCGCTGTACGCCTCCGGCATGAGCGTTTCGTTCTACCGCCTGGGCTCTAACATGCGCGTTCCGCTGAAAGCTTCTGCGCAGGTTGTTGCGCTTGGCACCTCTGGCGCCTCAGTAAAGACGCCGCTGGCTTGGGATTTCGTGAACAACCAGATCACCACCGCGGCGGCGGCCGGTTTCGCTGGCTCTGATATTGCGACAACTGCTGTGACCTATGCCAATGGCGTGGCGACAGCCGTCACTGCATCAGCGCACGGACTGACTGCTGGTCAGTACGTAAAAATCAGCGGCGTTGCCCCTGCTGCGTACAACGGCACCGTGGTCGTGCTGTCAGTCGTGAACGCAACAACCTTTACCTACGCACCGGCAACTGCACCAGGCGGCGCTGCAACTACGCAGGGCACCATCGGCGCAGTTACGCTTTCCGACATCACGCTGCCGGTAAAAGTGCTCGCTATCGAATCAGGCAACTCCAAGACTGTCAGCTATGACAGTTCGACGGGCTTCCTGACCTGGAACAACACCGACAGCTGCGCGCTGGTCTTACTTTAATCGGGAGCTGAATTAAATGGCTGCAATTACCCCCAGCTACACCATCGTCAATCCGTCGTATATTGCGCCGGAGATGATTCTTGGTTACCAGCAGGCGTCAGGTGCGTTCGAAACCATCGCCAGCGGTAACCCGCAAGTCCGTCTCGGCGTGGGCGACCAGTACGTCTACATGCGCCGCCTGGACATTCGCACCCAGACCACGTCCAGCCAGTCCGGTAACGGTAACCAGCTGCCGAGCGTGGCGCTGGATGCTAAGATGATTTCAACCCCAACCTACCTGTTCCGCTGCCGTGGTATCTACGATCACCATGACCTGGCCGCTGCCGGTAACTGGAACTTTGCACTGCCGGAAGCTCAGCGCCTGGGCATGCGTCAGGGCATCTTCCAGCAGCTGCGCTCTGCTCTGCTGTACGGTATGAACCCTGCTGGAGGTGAAGGACTGTTGAACACTGCTGGAGCGACTACCGAGTCCCTACCTCCAGACAGCAACAGCAACGCCACGGTGCTGACCTATGACCACGGACAGATGGCGGTATATCTGCTTAGCCACGTGCAGGCAGCTCTGACCCGCACCATGCAGTTGGGGCGCCAGCAGCGTGTAGTTATCTTGGGTCCGCAGCGCGTCCTCGGCGCCATGGAGATTCAGCAGATCGTCCAACTGACTTCTTACCAGCGTCCTGGTGGTGGTACTGATACCGTCGGCGGCACGGTGAAAGAAGTGCTGAAGGGCGCAAACGTCCAGGTTGACTGGGTGTATGACGATACCCTGATCGGCGCTGGTGCTGGCGGTACTGACGCGGTGGTGATCACTATCCCTGAGGTCGAGGTGCCAATGGTCAACTCGACTGTAAACACCAACGAATTCGCCAAGCTGACCCCGTCTCTTGCCGCGAACGCGCTGATGTTTACCGACATGGCCGCTCCGCGAGAAATCCCGACGCCGATCGCAGGTGGTGCCATTGATGTTCTGTCCGAAATGCGTTCAACCGCAGGCTGGGCTGTTCGTCCGGAAGCAATCACCATCCTGTCCATGGCGTACAGCGCCTGATCCATTCTTAGAAGTGGTTAAGCCTCTGCCGGGGAAACTCAGCAGGGGCTTTTTTACGAGGGTAACAATGAAACTCTATATCGCTAACACTACCAAGCAGCGCCAGATTTTCGCTTATCGCAAACTGGAGACCGGCCGCCTTATTCAGATCCCTATTAACCACGGCGATCAGATGATGGTGCTGGATGGCTCAACTGAAGAAGTTGATGCAGTGGTTCAGCATCACCAGGTTTACGGGCTGGTTGATTCGACCAAAATCGACCAGAGTCAGGCGTTTGTCGGCCTGTGCTACAGCCTTAACAAGCCTGTATCAGCGTCGGTAATCGAAAAAGCAATCCGCGATAACGACATTCACCTGACGCGTGGTGCCCACGGTAGGCGCCAGGCATCCGTAGCTGCTCTGGATAGCGCACTGCGTGACAGCGGTACCGGTTATTCCGGCGAGATGGAAGTCAGCGCTGAGCAGGCGAAAGGCCGAGAAGACAATGAAGACACTCCTACGGTTAACGAAACAATCGTGACTAAACAATCCGGGAGAAAGAAAAAATGACAACGAGCCTGTCGGGATTCATCGAATTCGTTCGAACTGACATGGGCGTGACCGCCGCGCAGGTTCCCGACGACTCGCCGTCTTTCACCCTGGCGTATGGCGGCGCGGTAGAGTGGGTAAACCCTGATATCGCGTGCGTCACGCCGAACCTGTACACCGTTGCCGTGTACAACCTGGGCGCGTCTTTCCTGGTCAACTACGGTACCGAATCGGTATTTGCCGAGTTCAGGAGAGAGTTTGGCCTGAATAATTTCAAGGCCGGCGTGATTACTGGTGCCGGGGATAACTCAACCAGCGCTCAACGCCTGGTCCCGGACTTCTTCAAAGACCTGTCGCTGGCTGACCTGCAGATGCTGCAGGACCCGTGGGGACGCCGGTACCTTATGATTGCCCAGCAGTTCGGCAGCCTGTGGGGGCTGTCATGATCACCTTCCATCTTGGGGTGATTGATGTTCCGTACGAGGACGAGAACACCACAACCGGAGACGTCGCCGAGTATCTGGAGGAAAAGTACCAGATCATGCAGACGTTTTTCGACAGGTACAGCAACGACATTGCTGACCTGATGGCGAATGACATGGCTGCGTCGCTTGAGAATATGATGGCTGGCGCGCCGCCTTCCAGAGACCCTCTGGCAGAGTCGATGTCACGGATCCATGACCTGTTTGTCGCCTTCCTCGACAACACCGAAATGAACGGATTGCCAGGCGTTCCTACGCGCCGAGCGCTGGATGGTATATCCCGGCGATTCAAAAACAAAAAAGGGCCGCCGCGTCCGTCATTCATTGATACCGGAACCTATCAGGCCGCGATGCGCGCCTGGGTGAGCGGGGTGCTAAATGCCTTCCCTGAGTGAATTACAACAGACTGCAAAAACCGAACTTAACGCCACGCTGACGCAGGGTCTTGACGACCTTAGCCGCTTCCAGGTGGTAACGTTCACGAAGTATATCCGTAAGGTTCTGCCCCTCGATGGGTTCGTTTTCTGGGTAAAAGCATCAGTCTTGTCGGACGACCCCAGCAGCGAGCCAGACACGGTAGACGTTAAAGGCTATCTGCACCTCACAACCGAAACAATCCAGGACGATGAGCAGCTCTACGACCGCAACGTCGTTACGTTTACTGCGCAGGCCGATATAGACCCATTCAACGATATTGGATCGGACGTCCTGTACATCGGCGAGTTCTTTGGCATTCAGTTTTCCTTCTCCAGGTGCACCGGGCTGAACGAACCGGCCAACCTCTACCACTACACAGGGGAGGCCATATTCCCTTACATGAGATCGCAGATCATCAACTCCGCTGATGACATCGACCTGTCTGATGTGGTGGTTTCGAGCTCATTGCCGTTATGGCTGGCTCTGAGCAAGTACATGCCGATGTTCCCGGCCATGCTGTCGACGCAGAACCTTTCACCGCCGTACGCAACTGTGAAGTGCAGCAACACCGCGCCGATTGCCGGGAGCTTTTATCTCGATGAGCAGCAAAACCAGTATCAGCTGGTTTCCGAGGATGTGACGATCTCCATCACTGGCCTGCGTAATGCCGGGGTTGAGGATTTCCTCAGGTACGTGCAGCAGTACACGCTCGGCGATGACGCGGAAATGGGCGTGATGAATATCCCGGTCGTTCAGGACGAGCGCGTCACGCAGAACGAGCTGAACATCATCGCCATGAGAAAAACAATCAAGTTCAAAGTCAACTATTACCAGCAGCGCATGCGGAACGTCGCGCGCAAGCTGATCACGTCAGCGATTCCGTCCATTTACCCGGAGAAATAAATAAATGGCAATTGTTAACATTAACGTCTCGGTGACAAATCCACCGAAGCCCTCTCAGCTGCTCAAATCCGGCGCGATGATCTCCATGGGCGGAACAACACTGGCGGAAGGCGAGTATCAACTCCTGACGACAAAAGACGATCTGAAGGCTATTACTTCGCCGGCTAAAACCATTTCCACGATTGCCTGGGCAACTGGTGTTGTTACCGTGACCCTATCAGTAGCGCATGGATGGAACGTTGGCGACACTATCCCGCTGGTTGTCTCTGGAGTTAACCCTTCAGCATATAACCGCGCCGTAACCGCCACTGTGACCACTTCCACCGCCTTCACTTATCCGCTGGCGACAGATCCGGGAACGGCAACAGTCATGGGTACGGTGAAAACCGTAGCGGAAAACGAAATCATCGAGATGAACACGACGTTCTGGGCTCAGGGAACTACCCGCGCAGTCTATGTGCTGGAGCTGGGCGATGTGTCTGTTGCTGCTGCCGTAGCAGCACTGGCTGACTTCATCGATGAGGATATTTCGCTGGGTAACACTTACCAGAAATTCTTCTCATACCTGACGCCGCGAGAATGGGGCGACGAGCCGACGTTTAAAACCCTGACAGGACTGTATACCAGCCCAGCGTCACTGGTTTATTTCTTCATCACCACTACTACCGCCACTTATCCGGACTGGGTCGCCACCAAGAACAAATCTGTGTGTGCAGGCGTGGAGTCGCCAAATATCCCTGCTGGCGAGTTTTCCATGGCATTCCCGTTCCAGTCATCTCTGGCAAACGATCCT
The DNA here is from genome assembly GCF_005280975.1 of Citrobacter sp. wls716. Lineage (NCBI taxonomy): Bacteria > Pseudomonadati > Pseudomonadota > Gammaproteobacteria > Enterobacterales > Enterobacteriaceae > Citrobacter > Citrobacter sp. wls716. The sequence continues at coordinate 573,270 of NZ_SZWX01000021.1, read as the reverse complement.
GGCTCTTCAAATATGGTACCGCCGATGGCGTACCGCTTTGGCTACGGCGTAACCGAGTACCCGGTAGAAGGCAATGGCACGTTGCTGAAGCAGCTCCAGGACAACAGCATCAACTACGTCGGCACCGCCGCGGAAGGCGGGCTGAGCAACAAAATGCTGGTGGCAGGCCACATGCTGGACGGCAATCCGTTCAACTACTGGTATTCCGTGGCATGGACTGCAATCAACCTTGAGCTCGACCTGGCAAACGAAATCATCAACGGGTCAAACACCACTGTTAACCCGCTGTACTACGAGCAGAACGGCATCGACCGCCTGCAGCGTCGCGCGCTGAAGACGCTGCGCAACGGCATCAGTTACGGCCTGATCCTCGGCCGCGTGATTGGTACCGCACTGACGCAGCAGGACTTCAATACCGAGTACGAGAAAGGCACGTATGCCGGGAACGCGGTGATCAACGCCGTGCCGTTCGCGAATTACACCAGCCTGAATCCGTCCGATTACGCCGCGGGCAAATACGCTGGACTGAGCGCCGTAATGACACCGCGCCGCGGCTTCGAATCCATCACGTTTAACGTGAACGTAACCAACTTTGTAGGGGCGTAAAAAATGGCAAACCCATTAGTACCGCAGGGATTCCTCAATCGTGTACGCGGCGCGGTGTCGGTAACCGACTCGCCAGAATTAAACATCACGGCCCCTTATCTTGGTAAGGACGCTATAAGCTTACGCCCTGATGGCCCGGCCACGGACATTCTCCCGACGCTGACCGGCACTGTTGGCAGCCAGGCGCCATATCAGCAGGTAACAGCGACTGTCCATATGCTGCGCACCCAGGGCCTGAGCGATAGCTACAAAAACCGCTTCGCCACCGATACGGCACTGGGTGAGGTGGTGATCACCCCTGACGCGAAAACGCTGAGCAATTTCACCGTGCTTAACGCTTACCTGGTGAACTTCAACGAACTGCCTTTTACCGGTATGGATGCCGGGTATGTGGTGACCATCAGCGGTTATATCCTGGCTAACGACAATATGTGGGTCTGATTGTGAAAATAGACAAAAAACTCAACCTGGTAACAAACATCACCCGGGATGACGGTTCAATCGTGTACTTGCATGTGACACCGTTCCCGTATGAGGTGGTTGAAGAGCACTGCCTTCTGCTGGGTAACCTGTTCACAAACTTCATCTCACAGGTCGGCGGCCTGGGCGCGGCGCGCGTTGCCGCGATGATGCTCCGTAAAAAGCTACAGCGCGAGCAGGAGCTGAGAGACGAAGCTAACCAGCAGGCCCCAACCCAGCAGGCCCCAACCATCGTTGACGAGATCCAGCGTCTTACGTCTGTTGTCTGGAATGACTGCGGAACCTGGAAAACTGCATCTTTCGAAGTCGCGATGAAGCAGGGGATCATCTCTCCTGACGAATACCGAGAGGTTGAAGGTGAGGTGGTTTTTTTTATGGTTTCCTCTGCCATTCAGAAAGCTCATCTGATCGCCCCGACGGTGGGATCAGTGATCGGCATGTTCGGTGGGCAACTCGTATCATTGAGCGTTACGGCGTTCCGAGATTCCTTGCAGATGTCGAATCCTCATACCGATACCGAGACCCCGAATGCCCAGCCGGAAACGTCGCATATACCCTCCTAGACTGGGCGTCAAATGAGGGATTCTGGCGGGTAATCAGGGAAATTACCGGCGAAGAGTTCGCCAGCCCGGCGCAGTACCGCCAGCGTTACATCATTTCCGCGCTAAAAGACAGGGGTTCCTTCAATGGTGGCTAAGTCTATTGTCGATATTGACGTAAATGACGACAAGTTTGTCGCGTTTATGGATAAGTTTAAAGAATATCAGGCTGCACTTGAGGACCTTCCTGAAGCATGGCGCGGGCTGGCGCATGGTGCCACGGATGCCACTAAAGAGACGGCAAAAGCAAAAACAGAGGGTGACCTTCTGGCTAAAGCTTTTTCTGAGGGGGCAAGCGCGATTCTGTCGATAAACAGCGGGCTTGATCGTCTTACCGATAGCCTGGACCGGGCTAATAAAAGTCAGGAAGACTTCAACAAGAAAACCCGATCATCAAAGGGGTTTTTGAGTGACGCCACGAAAGACGCGAAGTCGCTGGCCGGACACATCAGGGATGCAACCACAAGCCTGCTTTCATGGGGTGGTATCGTCGGCCTGTTCACCGGTGTACTGGGTGTAGGCGGTCTTTTTGGGCTTAACCGACTGGCTGCCACAACTGGTTCTCAGAGATTCACATCGCTCGGGATCGGGACAAGCATCGGTGCGCTGGACTCGACAGCCATTAACTACCAGAAGGCACTCGGTAACCCGACAGCAACGCTGGGCGCTATTCGTGACAGCCAGATGGATTTGTCAAAGCGCTGGCAGTTCCAGGCTATGGGCATTAACAACCCTGACCAGGACCCGGCGAAACTTCTGCCGCAGATGATTCGCAATGCGCGAGACATCTTTGTCAAAAACGGCAGCACCCTGCAGGGAGCTAACGCCTACGGCCTGACGAACTTTTTCAGCCTGGATGACCTGAATCGCTTTAAAAACATGAGCGATGAAGAAATCGATGCGATGGAGCGCCGGGCGCAAAAGGATGCGAAGTTACTACAGATCACTGATCAGCAGGCGAGGCAGTGGCAGGACTTCAACGTCCAGCTTGATTACAGCGGGCAGAGCATCCGTAACACGTTTGTGCGCGGGCTTGGGCCGCTAACCCCGCAACTGAGCAAGCTTTCTGACGCCCTGGCTGGCGCAATCGACACAGTGCTGCAGTCCCCGGAGTTGGGTAAGTGGATTGACGGACTGGCTGGCGGTATTGAGCGATTCGGAAATTACCTGGCGTCGCCCGATTTCACCAAGGATGTTGACAGTTTCATGGCTGGCATTGAAAAGCTTGGAGCCCTCATCGGGAAGGTTTACGACTGGGTTGTGGGTAAAACCGATATCTCAGTATCGGATGTGACGTCAGGATCCTCAATACTTAGCGACAAGAAAGTCACAGACCCGAAGACCGGGCAGACTTACATGCCGGGTTCTGAAGATGACCCGCGGGTTTGGGGGTGGCTGAAGGGTGTTAAGCGCTTCTTCTCCAGTGGCGATGTTCAGCCTGTAGACCCAACCCCTGCTGATGTCTCCGCGAAAGGCAGGACGATCGCCGACCGTTTCAATAACCCGACCAACCTTCGCTGGGCTGAGGGGTACGGAACGCACAACACGCAGAGCGGGAAATTTGCTGTCTTCCCTACGCTCGATGAGGGCGTGCTGGCGTCGGCGAAACAACTTCAAATTTATGGCACCCGCGGCATCAACACAGTCAGCGAAATAGCGAAAAAATGGGCTCCTTCGAACGAGAACGATACGGCGGAGTACATTCGCCACGTCGTTAAAACGACCGGGCTTGGCGCTAACGATAGGCTTAACCTCAACGATCCTGCAATTCTGGCAAAACTCATTTCCGCCATGTCCACGAAAGAGGGGGCTGGGAACCGGGTTAGCGAGGGCGCGGTTATCCAGATATTCAACAACACAGGCGGCAATGCCATCGTTTCATCATCACAGCTTGGAGTGACTGGATAATGGCATTTACTCGCGAACTCTACCGGCTCGGATTTGAAATATCCCCAGTCATCCTCTGCAATGGAGTTGCGGAGGCTATACCAGGAGGCATGCTGCCGATAGTCGCGCTCACCCAGAGCGCCAGCTTTGTGACCGGGCTGATCGGTGGGGCAATAAACCTTACCGTTCTTGATAAATATTTCTGCCACTGGCGGCCTGTTCAGGGCGCAACGATGGTGGATTACGATATTGCTAAATACCCCTTCGCTAACCAGACTGTCGCGGCAAACGCGCTTCTTGCTCAGCCGTTGAGGGTCAGCCTGATGATGGACGCGCCAGTGAACGAGAATACTGGCACCATGACCAAACTTGTAACGCTGAGCGCGCTTCAGGCGGTGCTTCAGGCACATGCCAACCTGGGCGGCACTTACATCGTGGCCACGCCGTCAATTATCTACAACAACTGCATCCTGAAAACGGTCAAGGACAACTCATCCGGTAATGATCCGCTTCCTCAGCGGTCGTGGCTCTGGGATTTTGAGCAGCCACTTATTACCACCACTGATGCTGACAGGGCGGTTACAAACTTCCTAAAGAGAATAGACGCTGGGGATCCGAATAAAACACCTTCATGGACAAACACTGCATCATCTCTTGGTAATACCGCCTTGGGTGGCGCGGTAGCAAGTAGTGCGGAGGGCGTAATTGGACTGATAGGTAAGCTTCAGGGGGCGTTCGGGATATGAGTACCGTCAATTATCCATTTACCGGAAGAGAGCAACGTAGCGTGACGTTCTCACCAATTCTTGACGGGAACGTCTATACCTGCCAGATGAGGTGGAACATCGCCGCACAGCGTTGGTATCTGCTGATCACTGATAGCTCTGACAACACGGTCATGAATACCGCCGTCGTAGGCTCAACATCTACTGGAGGGATAAACCTTTTAAGTGGAGTTTTCTCATCGACGACCATGATCTGGCGCGAAAAGAACGGGCAGATTGAGGTAACGAACTGATGCGCTATTACGAAATTAACATTTTTGATGGCGAAACCTTAATCCAGCAATATTCCAGCCTCAAAAACGGAGTCTTTAATCCAGGCGCGCTGATGGTCGAGTTTGACATCATGCGCTTTGGCGAATCAACTCCAGCAGGGGAAACACATCTGACTGTGTGGGGTATTGGCCCCAAAGACATGCAGCAGGCAAGACAGAACCTCTACGGTAAGAGAATTCAGATCTTTGCCGGGATGTCGAAAGGACTTCCGCTGGCAGGCGTATGGGATAAAAAGCTTGCCATTGAGGGCACCATTTTTCAGGTTTTCGGCAACTGGCAGGGCACAGAGTTACGGCTGGACTTCATTATTGTGTCCGGACCGGTTAACACCACGGCCAGAGGTGAGATGGTTCCGCTACAGTTGACCATGCCATGGTCTACCGGGCAGAAACTTTCCATTGCGCTGACACAATGCGTCATGACGATGGGCGGATTTAGGCCGAACATCAGCATCAGCGACAGGCTAATCCTGAATTATGATCGCCCCATGTTTTGCGGATCCCTCACAGAGCTGGCAAAAAATCTGCGGGCATTTTCGCTGTCCCGTATCAAAGACCCAGGTTACACGGGCGTTGAAATTGCCGTGGTCAACGGCAACGAAATACGGGTGTGGGATAACGACTACGCCAATCACCCTGATCAGGGCTCAAAGACCAGCGCGACGGAAAGAAGCAAAAATCCTGTCCAGATAAAATTCAATGACCTGATCGGCCAGCCAACGTGGATCAGTTTTGGCGTTGTCAGTGTCATCTGCGTTATGCGGGCAGACCTGCAGACTGGCGACCACATCCTTATGCCGGAAAAGGCCAGGCCAATGATTCAGGCGTCTTCTTACTCGCAGTTTCGCGATGACTCGGCCTTTAACGGTGAATTCGTCGTTCAATCGGTGAGGTTGCTGGGTAACAGCAGGCAGCCAACAGCGGAAGCGTGGATCACCGTGATAGAGGCATACCCGGCGGAGGCGGTTAAGACAAAATGAGTGTTGACCAGAAGCTTAATTTCGGCCGGAACATGAACCGGTTTACTGAACAGAAGCTTAATGAGGCTTTTCAGGCGTCTGGGAAAATCCTGCCGGCCAGCATTGTTGAGCAGCAGGGAAACATGGTTACAGTGTCTTTCGAACTGCATGACACGCCATACGTTTTCCCAAATGTCACCATCCCAATTTTCGGTCCTCAGTACATCCGCTATCCGATGCAGCCAGGAGATAAAGGCATCGTCATTCCTGCTGATACCTATCTTGGCGGCGTTAGTGGGCAGGGCGGCGGTGTTGCTGACCTAACCCCTCCAGCCAACCTGAGCGCCCTGGTATACCTGCCGATCAGCAACACCGAATGGGAAGCCGTCGACGGGAACGTTGTCACTATCTACGGTCCTGAAGGTGTGACTATCCGTGACCAGGGAAGCAATACGACGTTTCTGTTAACACCGGACAGCGTGACAATCGCCGCCGTGGATCAGTTTAAGGTTACGGTAGGCAGCACGGTGCTAACTCTTACGCAGGGCATGTGGAGCATGATAGGAGAGAGCGGTAAGTTACAGGACTCAACCGCCAGTACCAGCCCTGAGATTATGCATATCGGTTGGGCCGCCCTGGTTTCATGGTTGAATTCTCATCAGCACTCAAACGGTAACGGCGGTTCAAACACCGGCGCCCCAACCACTACTTTCAACGGGAATATCACGCAATGAGAACCTACGGAAGAAACGCGGAGGGCAAGTGGGTACTGGTTGTGCCTGATGAAAACGGGTTCAACGACGCCATTTATCTTACGACGCTCATCCAGAATCTGAAGCTGGCGCCGCAGGAGTCACCATTTTTTGCAAATAATGGCATTCCGGCGCAGAGCTCCGTCATTCAGCAGGTGCTGCCCACCTATTATGTTGACAGGCTTCAACGGCAATTTAGCCAGTATTTCTCATCGCTGCAGATCGCCATGGTGAGTGATGACCCACCCGTCTACAACATTTCGGCGATAACGAACGCCGGTTCAAAAATTATCACAACGGTGAACGTATGAGTGATTTGTCCGTTAGCTATGACGCAGCCGGGCCCGTTCCGAAAACCTCCGAAGAGCTTCGTGCCGTTCTTGTTTCAAGAGCAACAGAGTTATCACCTGGCATCACGACAGACCTTCCTGGATCACTGATTGAGGATATCGTTGGCACTGACGTTGGCGCGCTACTCATTGCCGATCAGATTCGTGTCGACCTCATCAACTCAGTAGGTCCGCTGAAGGCGAATATGTACATGCTGAACCTGCTGGCTCAGCAGGCAGGCATCCCACCGCAAAAAACAGAGGGGTCGACAACTGTACCTGTCGTTTTTTACGGGCCGGTCGGGTTCGTAGTGCCACAGGGATTTTTGGTAAGCGATGGCACGTATACCTACCAGATCGCCGATGCGACATTGGTCCTTTCCTCGGGTGTCAGTTCAATGGTAACAGCCATTGCAACGAATACGGGCTCGTGGGCGGTTCCGGTAGGCTCTGTAAACCAGATCCTTACCAGTCTGCCGTCGGACATTACGCTGACCTGTACCAACCCAGTTGCCGGGACGCCAGGTGGCGAACCTGAAACCAATTATGAGTTTCGCGAGCGTGTCTGGGAAGCTCAGATGTCAACCGTTCAGGGTTATCCTGGCTTTATCCGTCAGAAGCTAACCGACCTGAGCAATGTTCAGGCCAGGCTGGTTTCTGTGGTTCAGAGCGGCAGTGCGTGGATTGTGATGTGCGGCGGCGGCGATATTTATGAGATGGCAGGAGCCATTTATAAATCAGCTGGCGACATCAGCAGGCTTAAAGGCACAGACCTGAATGTCACGGGCATTACCAATGCAAACCCTGGCGTTATCACGACTGACATCACCCACGGATTTAGCACCGGTCAGCTTATTAATATCACCGGCGTCACCGGAATGAGCGGCATCAATAACGTGCCTCTGACCATCACTGTGTTGAGCTCACGCACTTTCTCTATAGGCATTAACACATCTTCCTCAGGCAACTGGACAGGCGGCGGGGTCGTCACGCCAAATCTGAGAAATAACGTCGTGACAATAAATGACTGGCCTGATAACTATCTGATCCCTTTTGTTATACCGCTACAGCAACTGGTAACCATCAAGTTTGAATGGGCGACAGAAAGCGCTAATTATCTGACGGACGCTACAATCGCCTCCCTGGTATCACAGCCAGTGATCAACTATGTGAACGGGATATTTGCTGGTAAGCCGATGAACATCAATAACATTAAGGATGTATTCCTTCAGTCCATCAATGGAACGCTGGATATGAGCCTGATCTCGACCCTGAATGTTATTGTGACTGTGAACGGCGTTATCACAGGCGTTGACGCCGGTACGAATATAATCAGCGGTGACCCATATAGTTACTGGTTCATGGCCTCAAATGGGGTAATTGTCGACGGGATATAACATGCTGGAAGATATCATTAAATCATACCTGTATACGCAGTATAACGACGATGATGATCTCCAGGCATTCGTCACTGCGTATAACACCATGGCTCAGGAAATTTATTCATGGATGATTAATGCCAACCTTCCGATTTTTGTCGGCGGGTACAATGCTGGTGACCAGTTAAAATGGATAGCCAGGGGCATTTATGGCGTTAAGCCGCCGGTGCTTATCAGTGGAAAGCGGAGCGTGTTCGGCCCGTATAATGCCGTCCTGTTTAACCAGCTTCCATTCAACGGCAGAAAGGTTGTCAATCAGTCTGAGCAGGTTGTCGTTTCAGATGACCTGTTCAAACGCATAATGACCTGGAATTTCTACAAAGGTGATGGCTACTACTTCACAATCCCCTGGCTGAAGCGCCGCATCATGAGGTTTTTGACTGGCATTGATGGTGCCGATGTTGTTAACGACCAGAGGTGGAGTATATCGGTCTTGTTCTCAGGCTCTGGCGCGAGTATATCCATCATAAAGGGGTACAGAAAACTCACTGACACCTCAATGTTTAATAGCTTCGCTTTCAACTCACGCGCTTACAATCAGAAGAATAGCCTGCTTATAAAAAGCGATAATTATGAATATGCCGCTCTCTTCAAACAGGCCTTTGAAAGTGGTTTGCTTCACATGCCATTCTATCAGCCGGTTACTGTGACGATAGTTGGTTGAAGTTGCGTCGGTTCGGTGTAAAATTAATCCATCAACAATGGCATGTTTAGGTATTAAAATGGAAAAAACACTTTCTGTGCTAGCGCTTATATCCATAGGCGTATCGTTGCAGGCGAGCGGTGCTTCTTTTGATTGCAGTAAAGCCAAAAGCTTTTCGGAAAAAACTATTTGCTCCAGCCCCAAATTATCAAAATATGATGATGATTTAAAATATTTATATGCTAATGCGAAAGAATCCGTAAAAGATAGGAAGGCATTTTCAGAAATAACAAAAGCACTTTGGAACTCAAGGGAAAGGTGTAGCGATTATTCATGCGTTGATGAGTGGTATGATAGCGCGTTTGCTATTTACGGGGCAATAAAAGCTAAGGGTATTCCAGAAACAAATGGCATAACTGATATCGCAAGCACAACTGAAGCCTCTCCAGGTGAACCAGTCGCTGAAAATCAAAAAAGCAATTCTAGCAATAGTGGTGATGTTACCACTGTTAATCCTAAGGTTACTTATCAACTTAAAAATGAAGCTGCTTTTGTTGATGTTATAAAGAAATCAATGATCGATGCGAGCAATGCAAAAAATGATATGCAGATTGGAGGTGTTAAATCTGTCAGGGATAAGAGCATTTGCAGCATACTCAAGGTTAAGTCTGTATCGAATTGGATTGGTGAAGTTAAGAATATATCTGCAAACAGTGATGGGAAAGGAGTTATCGCATTAAGCCTGCCAAGCAATATAACAATAAAGACGTGGAATAATTCACTTTCTGACATCAGATCAAACACCCTTGTAGAACCTGGTACGGATGTGTTTAACAGTGCATCAGGACTAAATCCTGGGGATGTTGTTTATTTCTCTGGAACATTTTTTGATGACAAAGATAATTGCATTTTAGAAGCAAGTTTATCATTGTCTGGAAAGGTTAAAGAACCTGAGTTTATATTTAAGTTTAGTGATATCAGGAAGTATCGGGATTGAATTAATAACCCACTCAAACAAGCAGGTGGAGGCGTTCCGTTACAACGCTGAAGGCGTTAAAGCACTTCGCCATCTGATTCACTGCGCTGATGTTGCTTAACTAATTGATATATATGCAAAGCGTAAAAATGCGATCTTCAAAACCAAACCTCGCCTCGGCGGGGTTTTTTATTGCCCGAATCCCGGAGGATAAATGGCACTTCAACTTTTAGCTGCTAACAATGCCCAAAGCGTTCTTGCGGCGGGCATAAGCGCCTCAGCAACAACATTGACACTGAATACCGGGACGGGTTCTCTGTTCCCATCACCGGCGGCAGGAACAAGCTTCTTTAAACTTACGATTATCGATGCTGCCACAGGCACGCTTACTGAGATTGTTCACGTTACCGCCAGAAATGGTGATGTCTTTACTATTCAGCGTGGACAGGAGGGAACCGTCCCACGGGCATGGTCGGCTAATGACATTGTGGCGAACATGATGACGGCCGGAACGCTGTCCTACATCCTTGGTAACTTCCAGCCGCTCGATCCTACATTGACGGCGTTAGCCGCGTTAGTGGGCGTTGCGAATAAATTACCGTATTTCAACGGGGATGATACTGCTGCTTTGACCGACCTCACTCAGGTGGGGCGTGACATTATCGGCAAGAATACCACCGCTGACGTTATCTCATACCTTGGTCTGGGGGAATTGGTTCTGGCAGGAACAATGACAGGCGCTTTGGTAAGCACTGGATATCTGAAATTCCCTGCAATTATTGACGGCGTTAAGCGAACCGCGATAGCCCAGTGGGGGTTAGCCACAGGTACGACAGGGAAGATCGCAGCAACTTACGCAACTGCATTTCCTAATGCAGTGTTGCAAATTATTTGTTCTGTCGCTGATAAATCAGCAGGTAGTGGGGCTGTAACGCTGGCTGTCAATCAGGCTGATATAACTTCTGTAGCGAGCAGAACTACTGTAACTATAACACCAAGCAGTAGTGATTTTACTGGAACAACGACCGCACGATTCATTTCAATTGGATATTAATATGAAAGTTTTTTATTCGGCACAGACAAATGGTTTTTATCCTGATGATATAGAATTTAATAACCCTCCTGATGACCTGATTGAAATCCCAGAGGAGTATTACAAATCACTTCTTCATGAGCAAAGTCAGGGTAAAATTATCACAAGTGATGAGTCTGGATATCCCATTTCCATCGACAGGCCAACACCAGGTAATGATGAGTTAAGAAAGATTGAGCTTACAAAACTTAGTGCTGATTATCAAAGCGATGTTCAGGTTCTAAATATAGCGTGGCTTTCTGCTGCGGTAAGTGATGGTGCTGGAGAGGGGAGTAAAAAGGATGCTGTAATAGCTGAGATTGAAACAAGAAAGGCTAAATACATATCAGATCGTGCTGAAATCATATCTAAATATCAATAATGAAAGGATTACTCATGACCGAAAATAAAAATTCATCTACGAAAGAAACCCCTGAAGTTACCGCTGTTGTAAAATTCTGCCCTATCTGTGGTTCAAAAATGTATCAGGGAATGCGATATGGGTTTTTGTGCTGGATTTGTCCTGAGTGTGATTACGTTGAACCTATCTGACAGGTGAGACAAAAGCGGGACACACAAAGCTTTGCATCGGTTTGCAAGGCTTTGCTGTGATCACCTATGACGGATTCTCATGAAGCGTTCAGCAGTAGTTATTGATAGGCAACGCCGCATTGATCTGCAGTCATTCTAAAACTACTGTATATAAAAACAGTATGCATAGGTGCAAATTATGCCACGCCGTTCAGATATTAACGCTGCATTTGCGTCCACAGTACAGAAAAACCAGAAAGGGTATCAGTGCTTACGCACAGACGACTTCATCCGGGAGTTAGCGAAAGTGCACTGGCATTTTACTCGAACCGATGCTAACTCCTGGATAGAGCGATACCAGCCAGACTTTGCCGACAAGACCACAGACAGCAGTGATAATCGTTACTGGATCCTGCGCAATATGGGGAGGGTATTCTAATGGGGTTCCCTTCACCTGCGACGGACTATGTAGAGCGCAGACTATGCCCGGAAATTATTTGCGGAATTGGCATCGACAGCAGGGTGCTGGAAACATCGTCAGGATTTGCTGTTATCGAACCGGTTACGCGTCTGGTACAGAATCAGGTTTTATTGATTTTGTCAGGAGGCAGAACACAGTTTGCCAGAGTCATGGGTAGGGCATTAATCACGGATGATGGTGAAGCGATAGAAGGGGAAGCTGCCGAGGAAGTAGAGGTGATGGGTAGGGTGACGTTCTTCATCAACCATGAATTTAACGATGATGAGTGCCCGGCGATGTAATGGGGCATGGTTGGGGCACAAATTGGCGCTCGCTCTAAGGTGAACTTAGACGACTGATGTTTTCGACGACTCTAACATTCTGTTATTTGGTGCGCTCTTGGACGATCTTTGTCGTTTATGAAAAATACATGGTCATATGATGTCCATGCAGGTGTAGGTGCAATAAGCAGAGAATGTAGGCCGGATAAGCGCAGCGCTATCCGGCCTACACTTATTTTTGAATCAGATAGCGAATCGTTGGCCCATCCTGCTGAATATCCAGCACCGTATACCCATGGTTACGCGCATCCAGCGGAATATTGTTGATTGACTGCGGGCAATCGCTGACCACTTCCAGAATTTCACCTTTCTTCAACTGCGGCATGGCTTCCAGCGTGGCGACCGCCGGATAAGGGCACGGTTCACCGACCATGTCGAGGCGATAATCAGGGACGATATTTTTCATGCGGATTCCTTAGCAGGCGTCAGCCCTGCGCGGCGGAAGAAACGTTTTTCCCAACCGATGATGAGCATCAATGCAATAAACAACAGCAGATAAGTCACCAGTAGCCCGCCGAGCGGCCCAAAGGTGTCGAGCAGATTCACTTTATCCCAGCGAGTGGCAAGGGCAGGGGCAAAGTCATCCCAGTAGTAAGCCAGAATGGTCGAGCCGATAACGTTTCCCAGCCCCACCCACCAGTAATGCACCTGGCCCTCAACCGCGCGGTACATCCAGCCGGTCTCACATCCGCCCGCCAGCACGATACCGAAACCAAACAGTAAGCCACCGATCACCGCATTTGGACCAGCCCACATAATCTTCGGCTCAACGCCCAGTTGCACATAGCTAAAGATACCAATGGCGCTTACCGCCATGCCGAAGATAATGGCTTTTGCCATATGGGTGCGCCCGGAAATCCACAGATCGCGGAAGGCCGAGGTAAAGCAGATTTGCGCCCGTTCAATCAGCAGGCCGAACCCAACGCCAAACAACATGGCCAGACCCAGCTTCGGCTTGTCCATTGCGGTCAATAGCGCCCAGCCGATCATGCCGATAAATACCAGCATACCGAGGCGGAAACGACGACGCGCCTGGTCCGGTTTTTGCGTCAGCGGCGAGGCGGCGGAAACTTTCTGCATTTTGACCGGAATACGAAACATCGGTAGCAGGGTAAAGCGGGCGCCAAACCATGAGCCCATTGCCGTCGCCAGCGCGAAGAACCAGGCATGCAGCGAGAACTGTGGAATGCCGGTAAAAAACGCGGCCAGGTTACAGCCCATTGCCAGACGGGCGCCGAAACCGGCGATCATCCCGCCGACCACCGCCTGCAGAATGCGGATCCGACTGCGCGGCATGCGTAATTTGACGTTGTTGGCCCACAGTGCGGCAGCGAAACAGCCGCCGAACATACCGAGGATCATCATCCCGTCGATACGCGTCAGGGGCGAACCTTCGAGGTGGATCAGTTTATAGTATCCCCACTCTTCGGCGTGCACGCCAAACAGTTGCAGGATTTGCCCACCCCAGCGGGTAAATTCGCCGGTAACGGCCCAGAAGGTTCCCGTAATGCCGAAATAGTAAGTGGAGAGAATACCCGCTGCGATAACCGCAGGGGCAGGGGCCCAAAATTTAATTAACCAGGCCTGTTTGAAGTGTTGCCATGACATGCGTTTTGCCTCTGAACTCAGAAGGTATGTAACAAGAAGCGTGGATATTACACCGATCAGAATTTTTGACTATGAGTAATAAGAGGTAACACCGTCTGGATCAATCTTTCTCCGGGCTGCCGAAAGGCTGGCGACATCAGGGCTTTAATGCCACAATCCCCTTTTCTTCGCATGCAGGATGAATGATGAAAAAATTAGCAATCGTTGGTGCATTGTTGGTGCTTGCTGGCTGCGCCGAGGTACAAAATTATAATGACGTGGTGAAAACACCAGCTCCTGCCGGTCTGGCAGGATACTGGCAGTCGAAAGGTCCGCAGCGCGCGCTGGTGAGCCCGGAAGCGATCGCCAGTCTGATTGTCACAAAAGAGGGAGATACGTTGGATTGCCGTCAGTGGCAGCGAGTGATCGCGCTGCCGGGCAAGCTAACGATGCTCTCTGGCGATCTCACCAACGTGACGGTGAAACGCGAGCTGTATGAGATTGAGCGTGACGGCAATACGCTGGAATATGACGGTATGACGCTGCAGCGGGTTGATCGCCCGACGCAGGAGTGCGCCGATGCGTTAAAGAAAACGCCGTTGCCTACGCCACTGCCATAAGCCGTACGCCCCGGTAGTCAATGGCCACCGGGGTTGAGTTTTAAATCACTTCTTCAATGACCCACACGCTGACGCTCCCGCCGTTACAATAAAACGTTGCTTCGCCGTTTTCATCGGTGACCACGCTTTCCTCGCGATTTCCCAGATAATCACGCCAGGTTTTATTGCCGTAATTCGCGCCGAGATTGATGGTCTTCTCCCCGTCATCGCCGTTAGACAGAACAACCACGCAGCCGGGATCGTCGTCCGTTCCGCTGCGGCTAAAGGCGATACAGTTAGGATGATCGAAAAAGAGCGTCTGTACGCCGTGAGCGAAGCGCTGACGTGCGAGGATCAGTTCATCAAGCTGTTCGATGATGGGCATGTCGATAGGATAAGTTTCGCCATCGTCGCCAGTGTCTTCGTAATGTGCCCCGTAAAGATCGGGGTAGAACACCGACGGCACGCCGTTTTCGCGCAGCAGGATCAGCGCGTAGGCCAGCGGCTTAAACCACGCCTCGACGGGGGCTTCCAGCGCCTGCAACGGCTGGGTGTCATGGTTCGCAACCAGCGTCACCGCATGAAAGGGATCGGCCTCCACCAGCGTATCGGTGAAAATCTGGCTCATGTCATAATCGCGACCCTGGCGGGACGCTTCGTGAAACTTCATTTGCAAAGGGGCATCAAACAGCATGGTTTTCCCCTCGACCTGGTTAATATAGGTTTGCAGTTTATCGACATCATGGGACCAGTATTCCGCGACGATAAACAGCGGCCTGGGTGCCACCTCCTGGACGTGCTCGATCCACTCTTTATAGAACCATGCCGGGATATGTTTGACGGCATCCAGGCGAAAACCATCGCAATGGGTTTGATCCATCACCCAGCGTGCCCAGTATTTGAGCTCTTCGGTTACGGCATGATTGCGAAAATCGATATTTTCGCCCATCAGATAGTCAAAGTTGCCCAGTTCGTCATCGACCTGATCGTTCCAGCCTTCGCCGGTATAATCATTAACAATTTTAAAAATGCCGTCCTCGGTGGGATTTTCAATATGATCGATGCCGCTAAAGCATTTGTAGTCCCAAATGAATTGAGAGTACTGACCCGCACGGGCAGGGAAGGTGTACCGCGTCCAGGCCTCGCATTCGACAATCTCATCGTCAATCTGCGTGCGGTCATCGGCGTTTACGCGCTGAACCTGAATGTGTTCTTTCTCATCGGCTCCCATTTTGTGGTTGACCACCACATCCAGCAGTACCGCGATATCGTTGTGCTTTAACGCGTCGATTGCCGCCAGTAACTGATTTTTATCGCCGTATTTGGTGGCAATAGTGCCTTTCTGGTCGAATTCGCCTAAATCAAACAGATCGTAGGTGTCATAGCCAACGGAGTATCCGCCGGACGCACCTTTATAGGCAGGAGGCAGCCATACCATATTGATGCCGATATCATTAAGGCCGTCCGCGCGTGCGGCGAGTTCCGACCAGAGCTGGCCGCCATCAGGGTAATACCAGTGGAAGTACTGCAATAAGGTGGGGTTTTTCATCTTCCGTGCTCCAGAAGCCGTTTGGCCGACCTCTGGAGTATGGAAGATTATTCAGACGAAGCGGGAAATTATTGTGGGGCAGTTGGCGCATCCGGAACCAGTAACATACCGGAAAGCCGACCGTAGGCGTTATTTAGCGTCTTCTGGCGGGTTGACTGACCGATCAGCGTGCTGAGTTCATCCAGACGCTGCTGCAGTAATGCTTTGAGCAACTGTTCGTTATCCAGCGTCTGTTTAATATACCCGGCAATCAAATCCTGAACGCTTCGCGTGATGCCAGATGGAGTTTGTTCTTCCATGACCACTTCAATACTTTGCAGATAGCTAACTTCCTGTTCCAGTAAAAGGTCCCATTCACCTCGCTGCGCCAGTTCCAGCAGCGAGTGACTGAGCAGCGCAATGCGCTGCCAACGGTTGATAAACTCCACGGCTGAGGTCATTAACGGGACTCCTGGGACGACGCGTTTGGTGAGATCTGTTTCCAGGCATCCGCGATGTTTCCGAGCAACCCTTCGACTTCTTCAATCGCCTGACAATCATTATTCAGATTTGCGTGCAATAAACGGCGAACCATATAGTCGTACAACGAAGAAAGATGGGTGGCGATCTCTCCTCCTTTTTCGTGGTCCAGGCCCGCCTTCAGACCATTATCGATAATATTGATTGCCTTGCTTAATGCCTCACCTTTGGCAACGATATCGCCTTGCTGCATAAACAGACGAGCGCGCACCAGGGCGCTATGTGCGCCATCAAACAACATTTCGATCAACTGATGCGGGTTAGCGCTCATCACGGCGCTTTCCACGCTGACCTGTGCATAGGCTTTGGTACCGCTCGCGGTATACATGCTTACCTCGTGTTATCAGGAATTATTCATCGCTGAAAATTGTTGGCCCAGATAGGTACTGGTGCTGTTCAGCTTACTCATCATGGAATCGAGTTGGGTAAACTGTGCTTTATAGCGAGCCACGACTTCATCAATGCTGTTACTCACGGTCAGATACTGCTTAGTCAGCAGTTTCAGGTTGGCGTTAATATTGTCTTGCGCATTGTCGATAATACCGTCATCGGCCAGATAGCTTTTTACTTCGGTGGCAATCTTGGTGGTAATACCGGTTTCTTTGCCGTCACCCACCAACAGTTCACGGGTCGCTGCT
The DNA here is from genome assembly GCF_005280975.1 of Citrobacter sp. wls716. NCBI lineage: Bacteria > Pseudomonadati > Pseudomonadota > Gammaproteobacteria > Enterobacterales > Enterobacteriaceae > Citrobacter > Citrobacter sp. wls716. Next base: position 556,247 of record NZ_SZWX01000021.1, on the reverse strand, counting down.
GTGTTATCTTTCAGTGCCTTAGCCAGTTTTTCTTCATCAATTTTTAACTTGCCAGTGCCGCCATCCTGAGTAATGCCAATCTCAGACATGGTTTTAAACGGGGACTCGCTGCCGCTGTTAGCAAATGGCGCACGAATACCGTTTTGAATGGTACGGAGAACACTGTCGCCCAGTAACGCGCCGTTATCTGCACTGGCCGCTTCACCCGGTTCAACTTCTTTATATTTAGTCAGCGTACCAAAGGTATCGACCAGTGAGTTATAGGCTTCCACCCAGGCTTTAATTGCCGTTGTGGCCTTTTCATCACTTTTTGTTACCGTGATAGAGGCATCTTTGACTTCTTTGGTCAGTTGCAGCGTGATGCCCTGCGGTGCGTCAGTTACGGTATTGCTTTGACGTTCAATATCAATGCCGTTGACGGTCAGTTGCGCATTTTGCGCACCGACCAGTTGCTTCATTTTGCCGCTGCCCGCTTTGCTGTCATAGGACAGTAAATCGCTCAGTTTCGAATCATTCGAGACTGAGATGGTCATTTCGCTTTCAGTGCCGCTTTCCGCGGTTAACACTAACTGATAATCGTCTTCCTTAACCTTTACCAGACTTGCCGAAATACCGCTGTCCGCATCGTTAATGGCGTCACGAATATCCTCCAGAGAGGTTTCGCCTTTGCCTAACTTGATTTCCAGGGGTTCTTTACGACCCGGTTGTGAAATCGTTATGGTGCGTTCATCAACACTGGTATCGCCCAACTGTTCTTTGGTAGAGGTAATTTTGGACGTGGTTGATAGCGACTGTGCTTGTGCCAGTTTGGACACGCTGACGGTATATTTACCGGGAGCAGCACCGGCGGTTGTACTGACCTTTAAGTCTTCTGTGCTGCTGGTTGCCGTGGTGCTTTTAAACAGGTCGGCATTGTTCAGTGCGGTATTCGCCGTTTGAAATTTTTCTAATGCACTTTTCAGCGTACCGTACGCGGTCAGACGCGAGGTGTTAGCGCTCTGCTGCTGGGTAATGGGCGTTAAACGCTTTTTCTCAGCAGTGGTTAAGTTTGTCAGCAATGTGTCCAGTGGTAAGTTCGAGCCAACGCCCAGTGATGTAAATGAAGGCATGCCTAATTCCTTGTGATTGCAAACAGTAGTTAACCGCTATATCGGCAATCTGCGCGCAAAGTTTAATAATAGTTTTGCAAAAATAATGCGCGGAATAGTGGTAATTAAAGCGGGTATTTCCGGGGCTAAGAAAAAAATGGGCGGAAAGTAAAAATTTTCTAAAGTTCGAATTTAAGGTGCCGATACATGGGTTACGGTCAGAAACCGTGGGCAACAGCCCAATAACATCAAGTTGTAATTGATAAGGAAAAGATCATGGCACAAGTCATCAATACAAACAGCCTGTCGCTGTTGACCCAGAACAACCTGAACAAATCTCAGTCTTCTCTGAGCTCCGCTATCGAGCGTCTGTCTTCCGGTCTGCGTATCAACAGCGCGAAAGACGATGCTGCAGGTCAGGCGATTGCAAACCGTTTCACCTCTAACATCAAAGGTCTGACTCAGGCGTCCCGTAACGCCAACGATGGTATCTCCATCGCGCAGACTACTGAAGGTTCTCTGTCTGAAATCAACAACAACCTGCAGCGTGTTCGTGAGCTGGCGGTTCAGTCTTCTACTGGTACCAACTCCCAGTCTGACCTCGACTCCATCCAGGCTGAAATCACTCAGCGTCTGAACGAAATCGACCGCGTATCCGGTCAGACCCAGTTCAACGGCGTGAAAGTGCTGGCGAAAGACAACACCCTGACCATCCAGGTTGGTGCTAACGATGGCGAAACCATCGATATCAACCTGAAAGAAATCAACTCCAAAACGCTGGGTCTGGATAATCTGAGCGTGCAGGATGCTTATACCACTAAACCAACCGCAGTTGGTACTGCTGCTACATATAAAGATGGCACACAGGCTATTACGGTACCTGATTCCGCAGCGATCAACACAGCATTAACTTCAACCGGTACTGGTACTGCAGATGTTCGTTTTAAAGACGGTAGCTATTATGTGAATGTTACTGGTACCGATAAAGATGGATTGTATCAGGCAACTGTAAGTGCGGGTGGTGCGGTTACAATTTCCACCACAAAAGAACCTACAGTAACTCTGGGTGAGACTAAAGCCGTCGCCAACGTCCAGGAAGAAGTCACTCCTGCAAGTATACCTGACACCACAGATGCTGCAAAAGACCTTGTTAAGGCTGGGGTTACTGGTGCGGATGATACTAACACCAAACTGGTGAAAATGTCTTTTGAAGACAAAAACGGCAAAGCTATTGATGGCGGCTATGCTCTGGAAAAAGATGGTAAATTCTACGCTGCTGACTACGATGCAAAAACCAATAAAATCACTGTTAAAACAGTTGATTATACCGATAATACAGGCGCTCCTCAGAAGGCAGCAATTCAGTTTGGTGGTGTGAACGGTAAAACTGAAGTGGCAACTGTTGCCGGCAAACAATACCTGGCGTCCAGTGTTAAAGGTCACGACTTCAAATCAGGTGCAGCGCTGAACGAAGTGGCTACCACCAAAACTGAAAGCCCGCTGGCTAAAATCGACGCGGCGCTGGCGAAAGTTGCTGACCTGCGTTCCGACCTGGGTGCGGTACAGAACCGTTTCAACTCTACCATCACTAACCTGGGTAACACCGTAAACAATCTGTCTGAAGCCCGTAGCCGTATCGAAGATGCTGACTACGCGACCGAAGTGTCCAACATGTCTCGTGCAAACATTCTGCAACAGGCGGGTACTTCTGTTCTGGCGCAGGCCAACCAGACCACGCAGAACGTCCTGTCTCTGCTGCGTTAATTTACACTTATCGCGCAAACCCCGCTCCGGCGGGGTTTTTTACATTCCGCTTTACCCGTAACCCCCAAATAACCCCCCATTTCACCCACTATTCACCCGATTAAAACCCCTGCAGAAACGGATAATCATGCCGATAACTCATTTAACGCAGGGCTGTTTATCGTGAATTCACTGTATACCGCTGAAGGTGTAATGGATAAACACTCGCTGTGGCAGCGTTATGTACCGTTGGTGCGTCACGAAGCATTGCGCCTTCAGGTGCGCTTGCCGGCGAGCGTGGAACTGGATGACCTGCTACAAGCGGGCGGCATCGGGTTATTGAATGCAGTTGACCGATATGACGCTTTGCAAGGAACGGCATTTACCACTTACGCAGTGCAGCGTATTCGTGGGGCTATGCTGGATGAACTACGCAGCCGGGACTGGGTGCCGCGTAGCGTTCGGCGCAATGCCCGCGAAGTGGCACAGGCGATGGGGCAACTGGAGCAGGAATTAGGGCGTAACGCGACGGAAACTGAAGTGGCGGAGCGTCTGGGGATCCCTGTACAAGAGTATCGTCAGATGTTGCTTGATACCAATAATAGCCAACTCTTCTCCTACGACGAGTGGCGGGAAGAGCATGGCGATAGTATTGAGCTGGTGACAGAAGAACATCAGCAAGAAAACCCGTTACAACAGCTTCTTGAGGGGAACCTCCGTCAGCGCGTGATGGATGCGATTGATGCATTGCCGGAGCGCGAGAAGCTGGTATTAACGCTGTACTATCAGGAAGAGCTGAATCTGAAAGAGATTGGTGCTGTTCTGGAAGTGGGCGAATCACGGGTCAGTCAGTTGCACAGCCAGGCTATCAAACGTCTACGCACCAAGCTGGGTAAGCTATAAGGGGTAATCTTTGCCCCTGAACAATGCCGCATAACGTATTGACTACCAGGAGTTCTCATGACGGTGCAGCAATCAAAAAGACGGCCACTAAGCCGCTACCTCAAAGATTTCAAACACAGCCAGACGCATTGCGCCCATTGCTTTAAGTTGCTTGACAGGATCACGCTGGTTCGTCGCGGGCAGATTGTGAATAAGATAGCCATCTCCCGCCTGGACACGCTGCTTGATGATGCTGAATGGGCGCAGGAGAAAAAAGAGTGGGTGGCGTTATGCCGTTTCTGCGGTGATTTGCATTGCAAAGAGCAAAGCGACTTCTTTGACATCATCGGCTTTAAACAATTTTTGTTTGAGCAAACCGAAATGAGCCACGGCACGGTGCGCGAATATGTTGTTCGCCTGCGTCGTCTCGGCAATCATCTGACCGAACAAAAAATTTCTCATGACCTGCTGCAGGAAGGGTTCCTCGACGAAAACCTCGCCCCGTGGCTGCCAGAAACCAGCACCAATAACTACCGTATTGCGCTACGTAAGTATGAGCAGTTTAAAGCCCATACACATATGGGGCATATGCAGAAATCCGCCTGGACAGCCAGTTCTGATATATATTAAAAACGAATAAGGTGTAACAGAGTCGTGTTTGTGAATTACGGCGAACGTTCTACACTTCGGTCATAAATGATGGTCACTAATGACAATATTCGGGGTAACTATGAAATTAGCACTTCTGGGACGTCAGGCGCTGATGGGTGTAATGGCTGTTGCACTTGTCGCGGGTATGAGCGCAAAAACATTTGCGGACGAAGGTCTGTTAAATAAAGTGAAAGAGCGCGGCACACTGCTGGTGGGGCTTGAAGGGACTTATCCCCCGTTTAGTTTCCAGGGCGACGATGGCAAACTGACCGGTTTTGAAGTGGAATTTGCCGAGGAGCTGGCTAAACATCTGGGTGTGAAAGCCTCGCTCAAGCCGACCAAATGGGACGGCATGCTGGCGTCGTTAGATTCCAAACGTATCGATGTGGTGATAAACCAGGTAACCATCTCTGACGAACGGAAGAAAAAATACGATTTCTCTACCCCGTATACGGTTTCTGGTATCCAGGCGCTGGTGAAGAAAGGTAACGAAGGCGTTATTAAGACTGCTGCCGATCTGAAAGGTAAAAAAGTCGGCGTTGGTCTGGGAACCAACTATGAAGAGTGGCTGCGTCAGAACGTGCAGGGCGTAGATATTCGTACCTATGATGATGATCCGACCAAATATCAGGATCTGCGCGTAGGCCGTATCGATGCCATTCTGGTTGACCGTCTGGCAGCGTTGGATCTGGTGAAGAAAACCAAAGACACACTGGCCGTGACTGGTGAAGCTTTCTCCCGCCAGGAATCTGGTGTGGCGCTGCGTAAAGGCAATGAAGATCTGCTGAAAGCCGTGGATGCAGCCATTGCCGATATGCAAAAAGACGGCACGCTGAAAGCCCTGTCCGAAAAATGGTTTGGAGCGGATGTGACGAAATAATCATCATCCGGATAAAAAAGGCGCCTTTAACAGCGCCTTTTTTTATTCCATTGCGCCTGAACGTGCATAATAAAAAGAACATCACAACAACTTCTACTCTCAGGCTTTTGGGCTGCTTGTTGCCCACAAGATGATGAGTAAACACCGGAGGTTCTATGCCACTGCATAACTTAACGCGCTTTCCCCGTCTGGAATTTATTGGCGCACCCACGCCGCTCGAATATCTCCCGCGTTTCTCTGATTATCTCGGCCGCGATATTTTTATTAAACGCGATGACGTCACGCCGATGGCGATGGGCGGCAATAAACTGCGCAAACTGGAGTTTCTGGCGGCGGACGCGCTGCGTGAAGGCGCAGACACATTGATCACCGCAGGGGCTATCCAGTCGAACCACGTGCGTCAGACGGCGGCGGTCGCGGCGAAGCTGGGGCTTCACTGTGTGGCGCTGTTAGAAAACCCAATAGGCACGACTGCGGAAAATTATCTCAGTAACGGTAACCGCCTGCTGCTGGATCTGTTCAATACCCAGATTGAAATGTGTGATGCGCTGACCGACCCGAATGCGCAGCTTCAGGAACTGGCGACGCGGATTGAAGCGCAGGGGTTCCGCCCGTATGTGATCCCGGTTGGCGGTTCTAACGCGTTGGGTGCATTGGGTTATGTCGAAAGCGCGCTGGAAATTGCTCAGCAGTGTGAAGGGGCCGTAGAACTTTCATCCGTCGTGGTGGCGTCGGGCAGTGCAGGAACGCACGCCGGGTTGGCGGTAGGACTGGAACAATTGATGCCGAACGTTGAGCTTATCGGTGTCACCGTTTCGCGCAGTGTTGCTGACCAAAAACCAAAAGTCGTTGCGCTGCAGCAGGCCATTGCCAGTGAGCTGGAGCTGACTGCGGCGGCAGATATTTTACTGTGGGATGATTACTTTGCGCCGGGTTACGGTACGCCAAATGAAGAAGGCATGGAGGCGGTAAAACTGTTGGCACGTCTGGAGGGCATTTTGTTGGATCCGGTGTATACCGGTAAAGCGATGGCAGGCCTGATTGACGGTATCAGCCAGAAACGCTTTAAAGATGAAGGGCCAATCCTCTTTATTCATACCGGTGGGGCACCTGCGTTGTTTGCCTACCATCCACATGTATGACAACCAGGTAGAAAAACACTAATGCAAGAAAGTATCCAACTGGTCATTGATTCGCTGCCATATCTGCTGAAAGGGGCGGTATTTACGCTCCAGCTGAGTATCGGCGGGATGTTTTTTGGCCTGGTGCTGGGCTTCATCCTGGCGCTAATGCGTTTATCGTCACTGTTGCCTGTGCGCTGGCTGGCGCGCTTTTATATCTCTATCTTTCGCGGTACGCCGTTAATTGCCCAACTGTTTATGATCTACTACGGTCTGCCGCAGTTTGGTATTGAGCTGGACCCGATACCGGCTGCAATGATCGGTCTGTCGCTGAATACTGCGGCTTACGCGGCAGAAACGCTGCGTGCGGCCATCTCCTCCATTGATAAAGGTCAGTGGGAAGCCGGGGCGAGTATCGGTATGACACCGTGGCAGACGATGCGCAGGGCGATCCTGCCGCAGGCTGCGCGGGTTGCGCTTCCACCGCTGAGCAACAGCTTTATCAGTCTGGTGAAAGACACATCACTGGCCGCGACCATCCAGGTACCGGAACTGTTCCGCCAGGCGCAGCTGATTACTTCACGCACGCTGGAAGTGTTTACCATGTATCTGGCGGCCTCGCTGATTTACTGGGTCATGGCGACGGTGCTTTCTGCGCTGCAGAACTATTTTGAAGAACAGCTCAACCGCCAGGAGAGAGAGCCGAAATGAGTACTATTGAAGTCAGAAACCTGGTGAAAAAATTTCACGGGCAAACGGTACTGCACGGCATTGATCTGGACGTTAAGCCTGGTGAAGTCGTGGCGATTATCGGGCCGAGCGGTTCAGGTAAAACCACGCTGCTGCGCAGTATAAATTTACTGGAACAACCGGAGGCGGGCACCATCAAGGTTGGAGATATTACCATTGATACCGCGCGTTCCTTAAGCCAGCAGAAAGGACAGATTCGCCAGTTGCGCCAGCATGTGGGATTTGTGTTCCAGAACTTTAATTTATTTCCACATCGCACAGTACTGGAAAACATTATTGAAGGTCCGGTAATTGTGAAGGGCGAACCGAAGGCGGAAGCGACAGCGCGCGCGCGTGAACTTCTGGCAAAGGTTGGGCTTGCGGGTAAAGAGAGCAGCTATCCACGGCGGTTATCCGGCGGTCAGCAGCAGCGTGTCGCTATTGCCCGGGCGCTGGCTATGCGTCCGGAAGTTATTCTTTTTGATGAACCGACCTCCGCGCTTGACCCGGAACTGGTTGGCGAAGTGCTTAATACTATTCGTCAACTGGCGCAGGAAAAACGCACCATGGTCATTGTGACGCACGAAATGAGTTTTGCGCGTGACGTTGCTGACCGGGCGATATTTATGGATCAGGGCAAGATAGTGGAGCAGGGGCCTGCAAAATCATTATTCACGCATCCGCAGCAACCGCGAACCCGTCAGTTTCTTGAAAAATTCCTGATGCAATAAAAGGTCAGAGAGCACTCATCGAAATAGTTTTTTTGGTGAGTGCTTGTTGCATAACTATTTATAATTACTGCTTTATTATTATTGCTTCATCCTGCCAGCATTGTGGGCTGTTACATTACACTCAAGTAATTTCTTATTTGTCCGATAATTTGCATATATAAAATACATTTATGTGTTAGCTTGTTTCGTACATTTGGATGATTATCAATCTCAGGGGCATTACCACTTAGTATGCAGGATCATGATTTCTTCACCTGGCGACGGAGCATGCTGTTACGCTTTCAGGAAATGGCGGCGGCAGAGGATGTCTATAACGAATTACAACTTCAGACGCAGCACTTAGAGTTCGATTTTTATGCGCTCTGTGTCCGGCATCCCGTACCCTTCACCCGACCTAAAACGGTACTTCATACGACGTATCCCAAAGCATGGGTCGCACATTACCAATCAGAAAATTATTTCGCTATCGATCCGGTACTGAAACCCGAAAACTTCAGTCAGGGCCACTTACCGTGGGATGACGCCTTGTTCCGTGACGCACAACCGCTGTGGGACGCCGCGCGTAATCACGGTCTGCGCAAGGGGATGACGCAATGCTTAATGTTGCCAAATCGGGCGCTAGGCTTTTTGTCCGTTTCACGCGCAAGTGTGCGTAATGGCCGCTATGCCCAGGATGAAGTCGAACTCAGGATGCAACTGCTGGTACGAGAAAGTCTGTCAGTACTTATGCGGCTGGAAGATGACATGGTCATGGCGCCGGAGATGCGTTTTAGCAAGCGCGAAAAAGAGATTCTGAAATGGACCGCTGAGGGGAAAACCTCTTCCGAGATAGCAATGATTCTGTCGATCTCTGAAAATACCGTTAACTTTCATCAGAAGAATATGCAGAAGAAGTTTAACGCGCCAAACAAAACACAGATTGCTTGTTATGCCGCTGCAACAGGGCTTATCTGAATAAAATGTCGTTCTGAGTGTCAGACGCAAAACCGGCTGAGAGCATCGCTGTCAGCCGGTTTCTTATCACTGACGATAGGCCTGTTTAATTTGTTTAACAGTGCTGGTAAATACCGCGGCCTGTGTTTCGTCCTCAATCAGCGCGATCTGTTTTTCCATTTTAAGAATCACGCGTCCTGCATCGGCTTGTCCCATAGCCTGCAGCATCAGCGTTAACATGGCCTTCAGGCAGGTGACTTCATTAGCCAGTTCTTGATTATTCTCAGCAGTGGAAAAATCAGGCGTACTCATTTATTTTCCTCGTTATGTTTCAATGAAAAAGTGCGATGGCAAACGTCAAGGCGGCGGAGTATACCATAAGCTCGGCTAAAAATATCTGAGGTTGTTTTTTGCACAAACAAAACCCAATGAGATTAAAATAAACAAGATGTTGCAGTGCATATATTTTCTCCATTCATTGTTTATTCCGAGTATTTTACTCGTTAATTATTGTTACAAGCTTACCTTCCTATTTAGCATTCAGCGTAAGAATATGAATTTTTTGTCACTATTCTGAAACAGCTATGCAGATATAAGCGCGGGCAAACAGCCTTCAACCGTGAAAGTTTCCACGGTTCGTACAATCTAATTTCCAAAAACGAGAGCAAAATCGAAAGTCGGGTGTTTTTTAGATTTCAAAGTTGAGATAAAACCCGTTAACATAGGACCGATTAACTATCGGTAGCGTTATCCCTATTCTGGAGATATTCCTTTGATCAACGTTTTTCTTGTTGATGACCACGAACTGGTGCGCGCAGGGATACGACGCATTCTGGAAGATATAAAAGGCATTAAAGTTGTCGGCGAGGCGTGCTGCGGCGAAGATGCGGTCAAATGGTGCCGCACTAACGCCGTCGACGTTGTGCTGATGGACATGAATATGCCCGGTATTGGCGGTCTGGAGGCAACCCGCAAAATTGCGCGTTCCTCGGCTGACATTAAAGTGATCATGTTGACTGTTCATACCGAAAACCCATTGCCGGCAAAAGTTATGCAGGCGGGAGCCGCGGGCTATCTCAGCAAGGGGGCCGCCCCTCAGGAAGTCGTGAGCGCGATTCGTTCGGTTTTTTCCGGGCAGCGCTACATTGCTTCCGATATTGCGCAACAAATGGCGCTTAGCCAGATTGAGCCAGAGAAAACGGAAACCCCGTTTGCCAGTTTGTCTGAACGCGAGTTGCAGATTATGCTGATGATCACCAAAGGCCAGAAGGTCAATGAGATCTCAGAACAACTGAATCTTAGTCCCAAAACAGTGAACAGCTACCGCTATCGAATGTTCAGTAAATTAAACATTCATGGCGATGTGGAGCTGACTCACCTGGCAATTCGCCATGGCCTGTGTAATGCGGAGACATTAACAAGCCTGTGACCGAACAGTTCGATGCTAAAGCGTTTCTGAAAACCGTGACCAGCCAGCCTGGCGTCTATCGTATGTACGATACCGCCGGGACGGTTATCTATGTCGGTAAAGCGAAAGACCTGAAAAAACGGCTCTCCAGCTATTTCCGCAGCAATCTCGCGTCGCGTAAAACCGAAGCACTGGTGGCACAAATTCAGCAGATTGATGTCACGGTGACGCACACCGAAACTGAAGCATTATTGCTTGAGCACAATTACATCAAGCTGTACCAGCCGCGCTATAACGTATTGCTGCGCGATGATAAATCCTATCCCTTTATTTTCCTCAGTGGCGATACCCATCCGCGTCTGGCGACGCATCGCGGCGCGAAGCATGCTAAAGGTGAATACTTTGGACCGTTTCCTAACGGTTATGCCGTCCGCGAGACGCTGGCGCTATTGCAGAAAATTTTCCCAATACGTCAGTGCGAAAATAGCGTTTATCGCAACCGTTCACGCCCGTGTTTGCAATATCAGATTGGCCGCTGCCTTGGGCCATGCGTCGCCGGTCTGGTGAGTGAAGAAGAGTACGCACAGCAGGTCGACTATGTACGGCTGTTTTTATCCGGCAAAGACGATCAGGTGTTAACGCAACTGATAACCCGGATGGAGAAGGCCAGCCAGAACCTTGAGTTTGAAGAGGCCGCACGCATCCGCGACCAAATTCAGGCGGTTCGCCGTGTCACTGAAAAACAGTTTGTTTCCAATACTGGCGACGATCTGGATGTTATCGGCGTGGCATTTGATGCCGGAATGGCCTGTGTACACGTCTTGTTCATTCGTCAGGGTAAAGTGTTAGGCAGTCGCAGCTATTTTCCTAAAGTACCAGGGGGAACGGAGCTGGGCGAGGTAGTTGAAACCTTCGTTGGGCAGTTCTATTTACAGGGTAGCCAGGTGCGTACCTTGCCCGGGGAGATCCTGCTTGATTTTAATCTTAGCGATAAGACGCTGTTGGCTGACTCTTTGTCTGAACTGGCCGGGCGGAAGATTAACGTCCAGACGAAACCGCGAGGCGATCGCGCCCGATATTTGAAGCTGGCGCGTACCAATGCGGCTACGGCGTTAACCACCAAACTTTCCCAGCAGTCCACTATTACCCAACGTCTGACAGCGCTGGCATCCGTGCTGAAACTGCCTGCGGTGAAACGCATGGAATGTTTTGACATTAGCCACACGATGGGCGAGCAGACCGTTGCCTCCTGCGTGGTTTTTGACGCTAACGGGCCGCTGCGCGCAGAGTATCGTCGCTATAACATTACGGGTATTACGCCGGGTGATGATTACGCGGCGATGAACCAGGTACTGCGTCGGCGTTACGGTAAGGCAATAGAAGAAAGTAAGATCCCGGATGTTATTTTGATCGACGGTGGTAAAGGCCAGCTAGGGCAGGCGAAAGCTGTTTTTGCTGAACTGGACGTGCCCTGGGATAAACAGCATCCTCTGTTACTGGGTGTGGCAAAAGGGGCAGATCGCAAAGCTGGCCTGGAAACCCTGTTCTTCGAACCGGAAGGTGAGGGGTTTAGCCTGCCGCCGGACTCCCCTGCATTGCACGTTATTCAGCATATCCGCGATGAGTCTCACGATCACGCCATCAGCGGACACCGTAAAAAACGGGCGAAGGTAAAAAGCACCAGCACGCTGGAAACCATCGAAGGCGTTGGCCCTAAGCGCCGACAAATGTTGTTGAAATATATGGGGGGTTTGCAAGGGCTTCGTAACGCCAGTGTCGAAGAAATTGCAAAAGTGCCGGGTATTTCGCAAGCTCTGGCAGAAAAGATCTTCTACTCGTTGAAACATTAAGCCCTCTGTAGCAACATAGGGGTAATTTCACTGACAACAGATAGTTATCCGTCATATGCAATTTAATATCCCTACATTGCTCACGCTGTTTCGCGTCATTCTGATCCCATTCTTTGTATTGGCGTTTTATCTGCCATTCACCTGGGCTCCCTTCGTTTGTGCGCTGATTTTCTGTATCGCAGCCGTTACCGACTGGTTTGACGGTTTTCTGGCGCGCCGCTGGAACCAAAGCACACGTTTCGGGGCGTTCCTCGATCCGGTGGCAGATAAAGTCCTGGTGGCTATTGCGATGGTGCTGGTGACGGAGCACTACCACAGCTGGTGGGTGACATTGCCTGCCGCCACGATGATCGCGCGAGAAATTATCATTTCAGCGCTGCGTGAATGGATGGCAGAACTTGGCAAGCGTAGCAGCGTGGCGGTGTCGTGGATCGGTAAAGTCAAAACGACATCGCAAATGGCGGCGCTGGCATGGCTGCTGTGGCGCCCAAATATCTGGGTAGAGTATGCCGGGATTGCACTTTTCTTTGTCGCCGCGATTCTGACTTTATGGTCAATGTTCCAGTATTTGAGCGCTGCACGGGGAGATTTGCTTGATCAGTGATCGTTTCGCCGCAAATTTCAGCAAACGATCGTCAGTGGTGAAAAATATCGTTGACTCATTGCGTCAGGTAAGTAGAATGCAACGCATCGAACGGCGGCACTGATTGCCAGACGATAACAAAATCAAGTGATTAACAAAGTTACTTGGTGATGCGGGAATAGCTCAGTTGGTAGAGCACGACCTTGCCAAGGTCGGGGTCGCGAGTTCGAGTCTCGTTTCCCGCTCCAAATTTAAAACATCGGCATTTGCGGATGTTTGGCTGTAAAGCCAGAAGATTTCGGCGCGTTAGCAAAGCGGTTATGTAGCGGATTGCAAATCCGTCTAGTCCGGTTCGACTCCGGAACGCGCCTCCAATTTCTTCCCGAGCCCGGATGGTGGAATCGGTAGACACAAGGGATTTAAAATCCCTCGGCGTTCGCGCTGTGTGGGTTCAAGTCCCACTCCGGGTACCATGGGAAAGAACAGAATAATCAAAGCAATAAGCAGTGTCGTGAAACCACCTACGGGTGGTTTTTTTGTGCCTGAAACTTACTGACAGCTAGTAGCGTGCGTCACAATACCCACCAATAAAGCAAAACCGCCAAAACGGCCCAGTCACCAACATGATTTAGCCCATTCGCTTATCGGCGAATAGGCGTGCTCAGCATAAACCCTCTCCGGGCCGGGTTGTTCATGAACCCATCACGGGCGGGGTTATCGTTGTGGTCCTGGAAACCGCTCATTATGAGGGGATCGTTAATGCCATCCTCAATCGCAAAGGGTCTGTGGATCCGGCTACGGGCTCTGAGCGTAAACGCAAAATCATCCGCGCCGCCAATCACGATAACACCATTGCCGGCAGCTAACGCAGCACTCAATTCTTGCTCTCGTTGAGCCTGACGTTGCGATGTGCCGGCTGCAACAGATGAAGACGTCAACAGCAGTAGTGCAAGGACGGCGCATGAAAATACCCGTGGCAGTTTCATGATAAATACTCATAAATAATGTGGCTATTAAAGTATAGCGTTTAATGGCGCTCTAATCCGGGCGGTAAAACCATTTTCTGGCGGCTGAGGCGGTGATTCTGGAGGGCCTGGCTGTATTAAGCACTATAATAAAAACAGCTCACAGGTGATTATGCCTGTTCGTAGCACAGGCAGGTGCCGCAGATTTTTCACCCCATAGGGGAGAGAAGGCGATGACTGACTATCAGTTTTCCACAGTCTGGCGGGTTGAGGCTTCACTGCAGGATGTCTGGGATGTTTTCTCCCACCCGGATCAGTGGCCAGAATGGTGGAGAAGCCTTGAGCGTGTTGTTGAGATCAAGAAAGGCGATATACAGGGGGTCGGAGCGTTGCATCGTTACACCTGGAAGGGTGTACTTCCGTATCGTTTAACCTTTGATATCAATGTATTAAATATTATGCAGTACTCTCTTCTTGAAGGTGCTGCCAGCGGCGAGGTTGAAGGGCGCGGGGTATGGTCTTTTATTGATACCGGTAAGGAGACGATTGTCAGGTACGACTGGAATGTACGAACCACGATTCGCTGGATGAATATACTTGCCCCACTGGCGGCGCCGGTATTTCGCTGGAACCACGATACGGTAATGCGCGAGGGAGCGAAGGGATTAGCCCGTAAACTTGGCACCCATGTGTATATATTTTGATTCAGAACCTATCCCATCAGGGCTATTTTGCTTGCCATTTCGCCGCTGGGCAGTGCTCAAACTGTTTGCGCCAATGACGTCTGCCAGGATAGGTTTTAGTTCTCTGTTCTCAGGGGCAGTTTTATCCCTGGAAGTTAAAAATCCCGCCGTTGCTAACTAACAATGCGGCAATTTCATTTAACGTCTTGTCGAATTCCGCTGCATTTTGCAGTCCTGCGTTATGCAGCCGTTCTAAATTCTCTCGCGATGCGTTATCCAGCGTTGGATCGGCACCATATAATTCGGGTTGAAGCCTGTAATATTTTGCGTTTTTTACCGTTGAGGCGATTTGTTGTAAATAGTAGGCAGTCATCTGCGGACCGCCTTCGAGCGCGATATCGATAGCGGGTTTCGCCCAGCCAAAGGGTCCCCAGTCTTTAACCTCTGAATATGAATAACCCTGCAGCTTTTTACCGGTACCCAGAGAGACAATGATCATGTCTTTGATGCCAGCGACGTTTGAAAACTTAATCGCCTCGGAATAGGCACACAGTGCTGGATCGTTCGCCACGACACCACCATCGACCAGGACATACTTTTGCGGCAATGGGGGAAGTGAGTAAATACGCGCTGCTTCGAAGTACGTTGGTGCCGCGGAGGTACCACGTAAAACATCTCTGACCAGAAAATCCCGTTTTTTGGCTACGGCAGAGTGTTGTTTGAAGATCACAGGAAGACGACTGCTGACATCATAAGCAACAAAGCAGGTTGGTTTTAATAATTCACTCAGTTTCGTATCACCGAAGGCTGTTTTTAATACTCGCTCCAGTTCCGTTGCCGAGTATTTTTCATCACTGACACCGCCTAATGAAGTGATGTTTTTCCAAATGCCGACGTCAAAAATCTCATCGCCGTCCTGAAGATAGAAGTTGACGGCTTCCTGTGCGGAAAATTTGGGGTTTCCTGTCGCGTCGGGACACACATAGGCAGAACAGAGGATGGCACCAGTACTGCTGCCTGCAACTAAATCGAAATAATCAGCGATTCTTGCTGTTGGCTTTTTTGCTCTTTCTTGTAACTTTTTCTCCAGTGCGACTAATAGCATACCTGGCAGGATGCCTCTGATGCCACCGCCATCAATAGACAGTATTCTCATCGCCATTTTGACTTCCCCTCAGTGTATGAAACATGAAAGCGGAGGACTACATGTGGAAGTGCCTGCGTTTAAATATAGACAGGTTTTCGGCGGTCTTTCCTTAATGAGAATGAGGGATCTTCATGCCGCCATTACTGTACTTTCTCGCCGGTAAGTGGCTTAATGGCGACCACGTAGTTTCTTATTTCATTCACAGTTAACAGGTCTGTTATTGATGAATAACCTCCATCGACTCGCCTTTTTATGGAAGCGTCTGTCTGCTGTGATGATCGCCTACGGTTTGTTATTCAGCCGCCGCTCAACTCTCATAACATGGACAGATAGCAATGCAACGTCGACAATTTCTCAAAAATAGCGTTCTCCTTTCCGCCGCCGGTATAGTCGGCCCTTCGATTGTTAGCCGCACGGTCCAGGCTGCTGAGCCTGCAATCGTGCCTGTGGCACGTCGGCGCTTTGTGCTATCGCAAACGTATAAGCTCAACCCACCAAAGGGGTCGAATGGTGTCGTGAAGTTGTGGATCCCTTTGCCGGTCGATACCGCATTCCAGCAAATGACGAATCTTGCTTTTAGCGGCAATTATAAACAGGCGTACGTCACAACCAACAATGCTTATGGCGCGAAAACGTTGTTTGCCAGTTGGCCTGACTCGCAGGGAGAACTGCTGATCAAGGTTGATCTCGACATTGAGACAGCCGATTGGGAACCACTGCAACATGACGCGCTAAAAAACTGGCAAGCACCGGAACAGATTACGTATCCGCTGGATGTAAAACCGTATCTGCTGCCAACAACGCACACACCGATTGATGGGCAGGTCCTGGAAACGGCGCGTAAAATTACCGGTAATGAACAAGATCCGCTGAAAAAAGCTCGCCTGATATACGAGTGGGTGAGCAGTCATATGGAGCGTGATAATGACGTTATCGGCTGCGGAACCGGGGATGTCGCGGAGATTTTGAAAAGCGGAAAGCTCAAGGGCAAATGCACCGACATGAGCTCAGTTTTTGTCGCCCTGGCCCGAGCCAGCGGCATTCCTGCACGTGAATTGTTCGGGATTCGTCTGGGGAAAGCAAACAAGCTGGAGCGCTACTCAAAAAGCGCATTTGGCAAAGCCGACAGTGCAGGTGTTGCTGATGTTAGCGGGGGACAGCACTGCCGTGCGGAGTTCTACCTGGCGGGTTACGGTTGGTTACCTTGCGATCCGGCCGATGTAACCAAAATGCGTCTGGCGGAGAAAAAAACGCATCAGGATGCGGACGTCCAGGCAGTGAATACCTATCTGTTTGGCAACTGGGAAATGAACTGGGTTGGCTTCAACTATGGTCGTGACTTTGAACTGTACCCGGCTACTGAGCAGGGAGCGATGAACAACTTTGGTTATCCTTATGCTGAAGTAGACGGTGACCCCATCAATTTCTATGACCCGAAAGCGTTCTCTTACCACTATGTCGCAACAGAACAACGCTAAAGGGGCGGGATTGACCCTGCTGACGGCCGCCGCGGCTGCCGTCACGGCTGGCTTATGTTGCGTCGGACCGCTGCTGTATCTGCTGTTTGGTATTTCGGCGGCGAGCTTTGCCGTGTTCACTCAGTTTGAGTTTCTGCGCGTTCCTCTGATGTTGCTGTCCTTAGGGCTATTATTACGCGTTTTCTGGCGACTCTACTTTTCTAAAAAGCTATGGTGTTCCGGATGGCTGTCCCTGAAGCAAGCGCGCGTTCTTTACTGGTGTGCGTTGGCGCTGATTCTGCCCGTGTTGTTTTACCCCACGATCGTGGCCTGGTTTTATGAGGTGTTTGAGTGAAGATTATTACGTTAATCGCATGTTTGCTGTTGCCATTGTGGACTCAGGCTGCCAATCAGAAAGTGGTGCTGGATATCCAAAATATGACCTGCTCGTTATGTGTCATTTCGGTCAATCAGGCGTTACGTGAAACTGATGGGGTGATTAAAGCCAAATCTTCGCTCAAGACCCGGCAGGCAGAGGCTATCGTCCCGGAGGGATTTTCTACCGATACGCTACTTAACGCGGTGGCGAAAACGGGATATACCGCAACGTTGAACCGTATTGAGCCACAATAAACCACCTTCGGGTGGTTTTGTTCTGTTTTCCGCGTATGATGCCCCGCGGCTGATGCTCCCTTTTGTGCGTTAACTACCGGAATTCCCCTCGTTTCCTGTTAACCTGAATTGGCGGTACCTGTAAGCCGCTCATGCCCATTTGGATCTGCTATCCCACCAGCCATGTAAGATAATCACAGGCAAGAATTTTTACTAAGGAAAAGCGTTATGAAAACGGGACCACTAAACGAGAGCGAGCTGGAATGGCTGGATGATGTGCTGACTAAGTACAATACGGACAAGTCTATTCTGGATGTGTCAGAGCTGGATGGCTTACTGACGGCGGTGCTCAGTTCACCGTATGAGATCGAGCCGGAGCAGTGGCTGGTCGCTATCTGGGGCGGTGCACAGTATGTTCCGCGCTGGTCCTCCGAAAAAGAAATGGCGCGTTTTATGAATCTGGCGTTCCAGCATATGGCGGATACGGCCGATCGTCTGGATGAGTTCCCGGAGCAGTTTGAACCGCTGTTCGGCCTGCGTGAAATTGAAGAGCATGAGCTGACTATCGTTGAAGAGTGGTGCTTTGGTTATATGCGCGGCGTTGCACTGTCAGACTGGTCCGCGTTACCGGACACGTTAAAACCAGCACTTGAGGCTATTGCGCTGCACGGTACGGAAGAGAACTTTGCGGTGGTTGAGAAATTGACACCTGAAGCGTTTGAAGAGAGCGTCGATGCCATCCGCCTGGCTGCGCTGGACCTGCATGCTTACTGGATGGCGCATCCTCAGGAAACGCCAGTCAAAGTACCGGTGAAAGTGGATGCCAAAGTAGGGCGCAATGACCCTTGTCCCTGCGGCAGCGGCAAGAAATATAAGCAGTGCTGTTTGCATTAACAGAAAGGGGCGAAAGCCCCTTTGTTTTAACCCACTTCTGGTAGTAATCCTGCGGCAATAGAAAACTGCACTGCTATCACCACGATACCGCAAATAAAGACCAGCGCCAGCGCTGGCGTGCCACCCACTACGCGGTAGTTTGCCTGTGGATTGTGCTTTCTGCTCCGCCAGGCCAGCATGGAGGGGATCAACAGAGCCAAAACGGCCAGAGCAACGCCTGCATATCCCAGCGCCATGACAAAACCCCGTGGATAGAAAAGAGCAAATGCCAGCGGTGGCAGGAACGTCACGACGCCAGTTTGCATTCTGCCGGCCACACTATTACGGCGTTGAAAGAGATCTGCCAGGTAATCAAATAACCCCAGTGCGACACCGAGGAAAGAGGTTGCCAGTGCGAGGTCGGCAAACAGATGCACAGCCAGTTCGACGTGCGGCGAAGCCACGACTTCACGTAATGCCTGTAACAAACCGTTTAAGCCAGCGTGATTGGCTAAAAGTCCCATAAATGTTGACGAGTTAATGCTACCGAGCGTGGCCAGTTGCCAGAAAATATAGGCTACTAACGGGATGGCGCTACCGCTGATAAACACCCAGCGCAGTTTACGGATGTTGCCGTTCATATAGCTGACGATGCTGGGCACGCTACCGTGAAAACCAAATGAGGTAAAAATAACCGGGATCGCGGAAAGCGCCAGGCCTTGTTGAAGCGGCAGGGTAAGCAAGTTCACCTTATGAATATGCGGCATCAACAGCGCGAGCATTACCACCAGGAAGATGATTTTGGCGCTGAACAACAGACGATTGAATAAATCAACCAGTGAAGTCCCGACGCATACCACGCCACCGGCAACAAAGGTGAACAGCAATACGCCTGTGGTGGGCGAGATGCTGGTTCCGGTCCAGTCGCTGATGCTGGAGGCCAGCAGCTCGCCTGCACCACTGATGTAGGCGGCGGTCAGGGCATACATCAAGAACATCATGCTAAAGCCCGTTACCCACTGCCCGTATCGACCCAGATAGCGTTTTGCCAGTGTGCCAAGCCCGGTGTCTGCCGGTACATGCTGGTACACTTCAAGTAGCAACAGCGCGGTGTAGCACATCAGGGCCCATAACCCAACCAACAACACCAGCGTGACGCTAAACCCCACGCCTGCCGCCGCCAGCGGCATTGCCAACATACCGGCACCAATCGTGGTTCCCGCCACGATAAAAATACTACCCAGGGTTCTGTTTTTCACGCTTTCCTCTGTCCCAGAGATAATCAACGGTTATATCTGCGGCGAAGGTTAAGGCATAACGCTATTTTCGTCAAATCACCGTTACAAATGCTGTATATTAATGTTTACAGATGTTTGGGGCTTAAGATGTATTAAAAATGATATTTATCTGCTCTCTGCCCGCATAAACCTGCGTTAGCGCAAAGCAGCGTTGTACGGTTCACATTAGGCTACGGGCTTTATTGAGGAGGTAGTATGGAATCTATTCACGGTCACGAGGTGCTCAACATGATGATTGAATCTGGTGAGCAGTATTCACATGCCAGCCTTGAGGCGGCAATTACCGCGCGTTTTGGTGAGCAGGCACGTTTTCACACCTGTTCAGCAGAAGGCATGACGGCGGGTGAGCTGGTCGCGTTTTTAGCGGCGAAGGGGAAGTTTATTGCCAAAGAAGACGGCTTCTCTACGCATGAAAGCAAGATCTGCCGTCACTAAGATTCTCGAATAACGGTGGCAAACAGCCACCGTTACCCAACAACATTAATTCTGTGTATCAAGGGTTGCCAGTTCTTTATCGATGAAATAAAGACCTTCGCCACTTTTACCGGCCAGCGATAACTTATCGATGACAGATTTAAATAACTTCTCTTCTTCGTGCTGCTCAGCAACATACCATTGCAGGAAATTAAAGGTCGGATAATCCTGGTGGGTCATTGCCGCATGCGCCAGTTCATTAATTTTCTGCGTGATCAATTGTTCGTGCTCATAGGTTACACGGAACAGCTCATCCAGGGACGCATATTCTGCAAACGGTGAAGAAACAGTATTAATACGCGGCAGGCTGCCGGTATCCGTCAGGTAATCGAACAGACGCTGCATGTGCGTCATTTCTTCCTGGGCGTGGCGACGCAGAAACGCGGCGGCACCTTCGAAGCTGTGATAGCTGCACCACGCACTCATCTGTTGGTAGAGCAGGGATGAATATAATTCAAGATTCATTTGCTCATTCAGTTTGTCGATCATTTCTGTTTTCAGCATGGTTCTGCTCCACGAACGTTATTATATATTGACGTGGCGCCACTATAATTTGTTATTTAATTATTTGCAAAAGGTAAAATAATAAATTTATTTATTAAAAATGCGAATGGGAATAAAACGCATTAACGCTATTAAATTGATGATATAAATAAAAATAGAATAGATGACCAGCAGATGTGCTGGTCGGAATGATTAATAATGGAAAGTGGAAGTTTGTGGTACGGCAACACCGTGACACTGCCAGGACAGCGTGATTTTGGTATTCAAACACAGAGAACCCGCATAAACGCTGCAGGTCGCAACCGGCTGGCCAAATCCGACTGCACTGGCATAACCCATGCGCTGACATGCTTTTGTCGCCGTTCCCTGAGCAACATAGTCGTCGGTACGTGCTGTTTGTAGCATGGCCTGGTTGTAAGTCAGGCGAACCACGCCGGTAATGCTGCTGGCTTCGCTGACCTGAGCCTGTCTGGTGATGGTGCATCCCGTCAGCATGAGCGGTAAGAGGGCAAGAATAAAGGTCTTCATGAAATCGCTCTGAAAAATCGGTGATACGCTATCCTGACATACATCACGGCTAATCAATGGCCTGAATAGCCAGAAGATCACCTGTGATTAATCGCAACGACCCCCTGTTTATGAGTCAATTCTGAAGGCTGGCGTAAAAACCGTGAGCATCTCGATATTTTATGAAACTTAATTTCATAAAATTTGAAAGCTGATTTGCTAAATAGTAATGTGGCTGAAATGTCATGACTTACGGCGGGCCCCCCGCGACGCATTCAGGAGAATACACAATGAAAATTGCATTGATGATGGAAAACAGCCAGGCAAGCAAAAACGCGATCATTCACCATGAGCTTAAGTCTGTCGCGGATGAAAAGGGTTTTCCGGTGTTCAACGTCGGGATGAGCGACGAAAATGATCACCATCTGACTTACATCCATTTAGGGATTATGGCCAGCATTCTGCTCAATTCAAAAGCGGTTGATTTCGTTGTCACGGGCTGCGGTACGGGTCAGGGGGCCATGATGTCACTGAATATTCACCCGGGCGTGGTGTGTGGCTACTGCCTTGATCCCGCGGATGCGTTCCTGTTTGCGCAGATCAACAACGGTAATGCGCTCTCGCTGGCCTTTGCGAAAGGGTTTGGCTGGGGGGCTGAACTGAACGTCCGGTATATGTTTGAAAAAGCGTTTACCGGTCGTAATGGTGAAGGTTATCCGCCGGAGCGGAAAGACCCGCAGGTGCGTAATGCGGGGATTTTAAACCAGGTGAAAGCGGCAGTAGTAAAAGAAAATTATCTTGATACCCTGCGCGCTATTGATCCTGAACTGGTGAAAACCGCCGTTTCAGGCCCACGTTTCCAGCAGTGTTTCTTTGAAAACTGTCAGGATAAAGCGATCGAAGCCTTTGTCCGTGAAGTTATTGGCTAAACCCGGTTGGCCCGATGGCGCGAACTATCGGGCTTATCGACGCTTATTTGACACTGCGCTTCCCGCATCGCGGGTAAGGCGCAGGGTATCAACCATTCCTATCAGGCAAATCATGGCGATAGCGACGAATGCCAGCCGGAAACTGATGCCGGGTATCGCACCCAGTGACAACCATTCACTCACTTGATCCCCGATACGGATCCCGATAGCCGCCAACGAAATCCCTAATCCAACAGCCAGTTGCGTCGCTGTACTAAACAGCGTATTGGCATAGCTCATCTGCGATGCAGGAACATCCGCAAATGCCAACGTGCTGACACCGGTAAACTGAATTGAGCGAAAAACGCCGCCCAGATACAGCACCAGTAATATTACCCAGACGGGAGTTTGCGGCGTGATCAGCGCACACGCCAATAGCGCCAGCACATTAAGCGCACCGTTTATCAACAGCAGCTTTTTAAAGCCTAACCAGCGTATTAACGGCGTAGTAGCGGGTTTAATCGTTAGGTTGCCAACAAACACGGCCAACACCAGCGAACCGGCATGGAAAGCATTCATACCAAACCCAACCTGAAACATCAGTGGCAACAGAAAGGGTACCGCGCTGATAGAGGCACGAAACAGCGAGCCTCCGTACATCGTGACACGAAATGTAGGCACGCGCATGGCATCCAGACGAATCATCGGCCATGCGGATTGGCGAAAATGATGCAGGGCAAACAGGAACGTGGCTATTCCAAGTGCCAGAAGTCCCGCGGTTAACCAGCCCTGCGGCTGTTGGGTTCCCAGCAGTTCCATCGCATATACCAGACTGACCATCGCGACCGATGTGGCAATAAAACCGGGAAAATCGAACGGGCGTCGCTCGTCATCATGAATATCCGGGATAAAACGCAGCGCCAGCGCAATCGCCAGCAACCCCAGCGGCACATTAATGAAGAAGATCCAGCGCCAGTTGGCGTAACTGGTAATAAATCCGCCCAGGGGGGGGCCAATTATTGGGGCCACTAGGGCAGGCCAGGTCAGGGTGGCGATTGCGGTGATTAACTGGTGTTTAGGCGTGGTACGCAGAACGGCGAGGCGGCCGACCGGCACCATCAGTGCCCCCCCGACACCCTGTAAAATGCGCATTGCCACAAAGCCTTCAATGCTGGTGGCGAGTCCGCATAAGACTGAGGCGAAGGTAAAGATCGCCAGTGCCAGGGTAAACACTTTTCGGGCACCAAAACGATCGGCAATCCAGCCACTGGCAGGGATGAGAACCGCCAGCGTGATCAGATAAGCACTGATGCCGATGTTCAGATCAACGGCCTGCACGCCGAAACTTTTTGCCATATCGGGTAGGGCCGTCGCAATCACCGTGCCATCGATGAACTCCATAAAGAAGGCCCCGGCGACCAGTAGTGCAGCCGGAGAAAGACCCCGCTTATTCTCAACCGCTAAATGTTCACTCATGTTGTGCTTGCCATCTCAAACGAAATTAACTGGGTCTGTTTTTTTATTTTCAGCGCGGTTGTACTGCTTGCACCGCTACCGTTTCGAGCGCTGAATAGGTACTATGACGACCTTTCTATAAGGAGCTCACTATGTCCCAAACACTGAATGCCGATCAGGAACTGCTCTCGGACGTTGTTGCCTGCCAGTTGGTTATCAAGCAAATTCTGGATGTTATTGATGTTATTGCCCCGGTAGAAGTTCGGGAAAAAATGTCCAGTCAACTGAAAAGCATCGACTTTTCCAGTCATCCCGCGGGCGCTGATCCCGTTACGATGCGCGCAATTCAAAAAGCGGTTGCGTTGATCGAGCTGAAATTCACTCCGCAGAATGAGTCTCACTAAAATAAACCGTTGTTTCAGGTTTTAGAAAGGTTTTTTTACGCCTCTCAGAACGGGAGGCGCAGATTTGTCGCGATCGGACTTCAGTGATGTTGGTAGTTTACGACGTTTAGCAAATGCTTATCCGTTTGCGCCATACACAGCCCAGCACGTTTAGCGCTACGAACTTCATCAAGAATCGTTTGTAGCAGCACGCCATCCTGCTGCTGTTCTTTTTCCAGATCATGAAGAAAATCAACGGTTGGTGCGTCGTTCAACGCTTCTGCTTCATCCGTCAGACGTGACAGCGTACGAGAACGCTGCTGATAATCTTCCAGCGTTTTCTGAAACAGCTCTTCAAGGGACGTTAGGTCATCACCGGGAACATCGATGGCTTTGACGATGGGGTTAGCCCCTGCGTTTTTCATAAAATTAAACATACGCATCATTTGCGTCACGTTACCCTGCGCCTGAGTGCGCAGAAACGTCGCGGTGCCTGTCAGGCTGTGTTCGTAGCACCATTCACTGAGGTGAAGGTAGAGATTCGATGCGTAAAACTCAAGGTTCATTTGCGTGTTGAGTTTGTGCACAATTCCAACTGCAGCCATATCAATATCCTTATTTCCAGAAAAGAGAAGTACGTCACCAACGCCAGTACAACGGGCTGCCGTTGCACTTCACATCTACGTACGAGTAATACTGTTAGCAGAATAAATCCGTTCCGCCGGTCCTTTAGATGATCGCGAATTATATCCGCTTCCGATCGTGAATCAGCATAGCGCGTGCCTGGTATCAAGAAAATCCTTAAAACCACCTATTTATGTTTTTTTACATATTGGCATAACAATATGCTTAGCCATGCCGTTTGTGTATATAAGAAATATGAATATAATTATCTGATTTATAATGTATTTATGTAAAATAAAGAAAGTGAAATGCTGTTTCAAGTCTCAAAATTAAATTTCAGGCCGCGGTATTCTATGACGTCTGGTGATTATCACCGCTGGTTTTGATGTGAACTTCCCGGTGAAGTGATGTGTCTGGAAATTATCTGCAACCTAATTTCTTGCGCCAGATCAGTTTTAATAAATTTAACGGAATGAATTATTCGGCATTTGTTGTTGGATATCGGTGGATAAATCGAGGAGTTGTATATGAAGAAGGTGGCGGTGTTGCTGGCACCCGGTTTTGAAGAGGCTGAAGCTATTGTTACTATTGATATTCTACGTCGCCTGCAAATTGAGGTTGAGACGCTGGCCTGCGCTGAGTCTCGTGCGGTGGTGAGCTATCATGACGTGCCGATGGTGACCGACAGTACGCTGGAGGCCCGTCGGGATGCCTTCTACGACGCGATCGTGTTGCCAGGGGGACCACAGGGTAGCGTAAATCTTGCCGCCAGCGCTGCAGTCGTCCAGTTTGTCGCTCGTCATGACGATGCAGGAAAACTGATTTGCCCGGTTTGTTCGGCAGCCGCGCGGGTGCTGGCGGGTAATGGGTTGCTGAAAGGACGGCGCTACGTGTGTTCAGGTGAGCTGTGGCAAACCATCACCGACGGCGAGTATGTCGATGCGCCTGTTGTTGAAGATGGCAATCTTATCAGTGGCAAAGGGCTGGGCCATATTTTTGATTTTGCGTTTACGCTTTCTGCGCGTCTGTTAGAAGACGATATCCCTGTTCGCGATCACGCTGACCATATTTATTACCCCTGGTAATCATTGGACTCCCGGATGTTTCGATATTCGGGAACAAGGATTCACTGGCTGATGTTATGGATTAATCTGCTATTTCTCATTTTCCCTATTCTGAAAATTGAGTTTTTTTATGTCATTTCCCGCTGAATTTATGTACGCAACTACTGTAATTCCAGGGTGTGATGCCGCTCTCTTATGGAGAATCAATTTCCCGCTAAAAATACTCTCAGCACTGGCATTGATCTTATCAATAAAAGGTAATGCCTTGTTTTACGTCCGGATTACAAAAAATCGTTTGATTTTACCCTACATAAAAGAACGTTAAAGCTGGAGTTAACCATGCACAAATTCACTAAAGCGCTGGCGGCCATTGGTCTGGCTGCCATTATGTCACAATCCGCTATCGCTGAATCCATGAAGCTCGGTTTCCTGGTCAAACAACCGGAAGAGCCCTGGTTCCAGACAGAGTGGAAGTTTGCTGATAAAGCCGGTAAAGACCTTGGGTTTGAGGTGATTAAAATTGCCGTTCCAGACGGCGAGAAAACCCTGAATGCTATCGACAGCCTGGCGGCAAGCGGGGCAAAAGGATTTGTAATTTGTACGCCGGACCCAAAACTTGGGCCTGCTATTATGGCAAAGGCGCGTGGCTATGACATGAAAGTCATCGCGGTTGACGATCAGTTCGCCAATGCGAAAGGTAAGCCGATGGATACTGTGCCATTGGTGATGATGGCAGCAACCAAAATTGGTGAACGCCAGGGCCAGGAACTGTACAAAGAAATGCAGAAACGTGGCTGGGATGTGAAATCTTCCGCTGTAATGGCGATTACCGCAAACGAACTGGATACCGCGCGCCGTCGTACATCGGGTTCGATGGAAGCGCTTAAAGCTGCAGGCTTCCCGGAAAAACAGATCTACCAGGTCCCAACCAAATCGAATGATATCCCGGGCGCATTCGACGCCGCAAACTCCATGCTGGTGCAGCATCCTGAAGTTAAACACTGGCTGATTGTCGGTATGAACGACAACACTGTGCTGGGTGGCGTGCGTGCTACCGAAGGGCAGGGGTTTAAAGCTGCAAACGTGATTGGTATCGGTATTAACGGTGTTGATGCAATTAGCGAACTCTCCAAAGCGGAAGCCACCGGATTCTACGGTTCACTGCTGCCTAGCCCGGACGTTCACGGTTATAAATCCAGTGAAATGCTCTACAACTGGGTCACCAAAGGCGCAGAACCGCCAGTGTTTACTGAAGTTACCGATGTGGTGTTGATTACTCGCGACAACTTCAAAGAAGAACTGGCGAAAAAAGGCTTAGGCGGCAAATAACTCAACTGCCGTAAAACGATCTTATCCGGTCTACAAATAACGCCCTTCGTAGGCCGGATAAGGCTACGCCGCCATCAGGCAACCGTTTAGATCCACGGAGACGTTATGCAACAGTCTACCCCGTATCTCTCATTTCACGGCATCGGCAAAACCTTCCCTGGCGTAAAAGCGCTGACGGATATTAGTTTCGACTGCTATGCCGGTCAGGTGCATGCACTGATGGGTGAAAATGGTGCCGGGAAATCAACATTATTAAAAATTCTCAGCGGTAACTACGCGCCAACCACGGGATCTATAGCGATCCGCGGACAGGAGGTTTCGTTTGCGGACACAACCACTGCGCTGAATGCCGGTGTCGCCATTATTTACCAGGAATTGCATCTGGTGCCGGAAATGACCGTCGCCGAGAACATCTACTTAGGCCAGCTTCCGCATAAGGGTGGGATTGTGAACCGCTCGTTGTTGAACTACGAGGCGGGGCTGCAGTTAAAGCATCTGGGAATGGATATCGATCCTGATATTCCGTTGAAGTATCTCTCCATCGGTCAGTGGCAAATGGTGGAGATTGCTAAGGCGCTGGCGCGTAATGCCAAGATTATCGCTTTTGATGAACCCACCAGCTCTCTTTCCGCCAGGGAGATTGACAATCTGTTTCGCGTAATTCGTGAGCTACGCAATGAGGGCCGCATCATTCTGTACGTTTCGCACCGCATGGAGGAGATTTTCGCCCTCAGCGATGCCATAACGGTGTTTAAGGATGGCCAGTACGTCAAAACGTTTACGGATATGCAGCAGGTTGATCACGACGCACTGGTACAGGCGATGGTGGGGCGTGATCTTGGGGACATCTATGGCTGGAAAGCCAGACCTTATGGCGCGGAGCGTCTGCGTCTGCATGAGGTAAAAGCGCCAGGCGTGCGCACTCCGATCAGCTTATCGGTGCGTAGCGGCGAAATCGTCGGACTGTTCGGCCTGGTTGGTGCCGGACGTAGCGAATTAATGAAAGGTCTGTTTGGCGGGACGCGTATCACACAAGGCCAGGTGTTTATTGACGAACAAGCGATAGACATCCGCAAACCCAGTCACGCTATTGAAGCAGGCATGATGCTGTGTCCGGAGGATCGCAAAGCCGAAGGGATCATCCCGGTTCATTCGGTACGCAACAACATCAACATTAGCGCGCGCCGTAAACATGTTACGGGGGGATGTCTGATCAACAACGGCTGGGAAGAGACCAATGCTGACCATCATATCCGTTCACTCAACATTAAAACGCCGGGTGCAGAGCAACTGATCATGAACCTCTCTGGCGGTAATCAGCAAAAGGCCATTCTGGGGCGTTGGTTATCGGAAGAGATGAAAGTGATTTTGCTGGATGAGCCCACCCGCGGCATTGATGTTGGAGCGAAACATGAAATTTATAACGTGATTTATGCCCTGGCTGCGCGCGGTGTTGCCGTGCTGTTTGCCTCCAGTGACCTGCCGGAAGTTCTTGGTGTCGCCGACCGCATTGTGGTGATGAGAGAAGGTGAGATCGCAGGTGAATTACTTCATGAACAGGCGGATGAACGCCAGGCGTTGAGCCTTGCTATGCCTAAAGTCAGCCAGGCAGTCGCCTGAATAAGGAGAATATGATGTCTTCCGTTTCTACATCGGGTTCAGGCGCTGCGAAGTCGGCGCTAAATCTTGGCCGAATTTGGGATCAGTACGGGATGCTGGTGGTGTTTGCCGTGTTGTTCCTGGTTTGCGCTATTTTTGTGCCAAACTTTGCGACGTTCATCAACATGAAGGGGTTGGGACTGGCGGTATCTATGTCGGGTATGGTTGCGTGCGGGATGTTATTTTGCCTGGCATCCGGCGATTTTGACCTCTCGGTAGCGTCCGTTATTGCCTGCGCAGGGGTGACGACGGCAGTGGTCATTAATATGACCGAAAGCCTGTGGATTGGCGTGGCGGCAGGGTTGTTGCTCGGCGTTCTGTGCGGTCTGGTGAATGGTTTCGTGATTGCACGCTTAAAAATTAACGCGTTGATCACGACGCTCGCCACCATGCAAATTGTTCGTGGTCTGGCCTACATTATCTCCGACGGTAAAGCTGTGGGAATCGAAGACGAGCGCTTCTTTACGCTTGGCTATGCCAACTGGTTAGGACTGCCGGCACCGATCTGGTTAACCGTGGGCTGTTTTATTATTTTTGGCCTGCTGTTGAATAAAACCACGTTTGGTCGTAATACGCTGGCGATTGGGGGCAATGAGGAAGCGGCTCGTCTGGCTGGGGTGCCGGTCGTTCGCACTAAGATTATTATCTTTATTCTCTCCGGTCTGGTATCCGCCGTGGCGGGGATTATCCTGGCATCACGTATGACCAGCGGCCAGCCAATGACCTCTATCGGCTATGAGCTGATCGTAATTTCTGCCTGTGTGTTAGGGGGCGTTTCGCTCAAAGGCGGTATCGGAAAAATCTCATATGTCGTCGCAGGGGTGTTGATTCTGGGGACGGTCGAGAACGCGATGAACCTGCTGAATATCTCTCCATTCGCACAGTATGTGGTACGAGGTTTGATCCTGCTGGCGGCGGTGATCTTCGACCGCTACAAACAAAAAGCTAAGCGTACTGTTTGATGATTTAAATCCCAACTTTTTAGTCTAGCTTCCGCCAATCGCCAGCCGCTACCCGGCTGGCGATTGTTTTTCTAAATGGCGAGCACGGTCACACTGTCTATACTTATACCCGTCATACATCCTATATACGGCGCGATCCGCGCGGCGTACAGACCATGACGAGGAGGAGAATCGGGTGACAGCATCGCTAACCTTACCCCCTGAGCATCCCACAAACTGTGCTTATTTTTTCGATCTCGATGGAACACTGGCTGAAATCAAACCGCATCCTGACCAGGTCGTTGTTCCACAGGCAATTCTGCAGTTATTACATCGCCTGGCCACGCAAAATGCGGGTGCTCTGGCATTGATTTCAGGGCGCTCAATGGCAGAGCTTGACGCACTCACCACCCCTTATCGTTTCCCGCTCGCCGGGGTGCATGGGGCAGAACGCCGTGACATCAATGGTCAAACCCATATTGTGCGTCTGCCTGCGGTGGTCGAGCGCGAAGCGGGGGCGTTATTGCATGCGGCGCTGGCGACGTTACCGGGGACGACGCTTGAAACTAAAGGCATGGCTTTCGCTCTGCATTACCGGCAGGCGCCTGAGCATGAGGCCGCGCTGCTGGCGTTGGCTGAACGTATTACCCATATCTGGCCGCAATTGGCATTGCAGCCCGGGAAGTGTGTTGTGGAAATCAAATCACAGGACACCAATAAAGGAGATGCAATTGCGGCATTTATGCAGGAAGCGCCGTTTGTCGGACGGACCCCTGTTTTTGTTGGTGATGATCTGACCGATGAAACAGGTTTTGTCGTGGTCAATCGCGCCGGCGGTATCTCGGTAAAAGTGGGTAGCGGGGAGACTCAGGCGACATGGCGTCTGGCTGCTGTCAGGAACGTCTGGCATTGGCTGGAACAAATCAACTGTCCGCAGCAGGAACAAGAAGCAACGAATGACAGGAGAGGTGGCTATGAGTCGTTTAGTCGTAGTATCTAACCGCATCGCCTCCCCGGATGACAAAGGCAGTGCTGGCGGTCTTGCTGTAGGTGTGCTGGGCGCACTGAAGGCGGCTGGCGGCCTGTGGTTCGGCTGGAGCGGTGATACAGGCAATGAGGAACAACCGTTAAAAAAGGTGACCCGTGGCAACATCACCTGGGCATCGTTTAATCTGAGTGAACAGGATTACGAGGAGTATTACTGCCAGTTTTCGAATGCCGTGTTATGGCCCGCGTTCCATTATCGACTGGACCTGGTACAGTTTCAGCGTAGTGCCTGGGAAGGCTACCAGCGGGTTAATGCCTTACTGGTTGATAAGCTGCTGCCACTGCTTAGCGATGACGATATCATCTGGGTCCACGATTATCACTTGTTACCCTTTGCCTGCGAGCTACGCAAACGTGGTGTGAATAATCGCATCGGTTTTTTTCTGCATATTCCTTTTCCGACACCCGAAATTTTCAATGCGTTGCCGCCACATCAGGCGTTGCTTGAGCAACTGTGCGACTTTGATTTATTGGGCTTTCAAACCGACAACGATCGCCAGGCCTTTCTTGACTGTCTGACGGCGCAAACTCAGGTAACTACGCTCCGCGAGAAACAGCATCTGGCCTGGGGGAAAGCGTTCCGCACGGAAGTTTATCCTATTGGTATTGCACCTGAGGAGATTGCACGGCAAGCATCAGGATCGCTACCGCCGAAACTGGCGCAGTTAAAAGCAGAACTTAAAAATGTGAAAAATATCTTCTCTGTTGAGCGGCTGGATTACTCCAAAGGCCTGCCGGAGCGCTTTCAGGCCTATGAGGCGCTGTTGGAACAGTTTCCCCAGCATCACGGTAAGATTCGTTATACGCAGATAGCACCGACCTCGCGTGAGGAGGTACAGGCTTATCAGGATATTCGTCACCAGTTAGAGACCGAGGCCGGGCGGATCAATGGTAAATACGGGCAACTGGGCTGGACGCCGCTGTACTACCTGAATCAGTATTTTGACCGTAAATTACTGATGAAGGTCTTCCGTTACTCAGATGTTGGACTGGTGACGCCACTACGCGATGGCATGAATCTGGTGGCAAAGGAGTATGTCGCCGCACAGGACCCTGCCAACCCCGGCGTCCTGGTGCTCTCGCAGTTTGCCGGGGCTGCGAATGAGTTGACTTCTGCACTCATTGTAAACCCTTATGATCGGGATGATGTTGCAGGCGCATTAAACCAGGCTCTGACGATGTCGCTTGCCGAGCGCATTTCCCGTCATGCGGCAATGCTGCAGACCATCGTTAAAAATGATATCAACAACTGGCAAGCACGATTTATTTGCGATCTGAAGAACGTCGCATCGCGTCATATGGAAAACCTGTCGCCTGACCCGCAGACAGCCTGCAGCAAACAGGCGTGATTAATCGCCGGCAAGCGGTACCAGCAACACATCAACCTGGCTTGCGCTGACCACGCTTTTCGCTGAGCAGGAGGCTCGCGAAAAGAAACTGTGGTTATGGTTGCCATAAATCACCAGATCAACCGCGTGTTTGCGGCATACATCCAGAATGTGTTCGTTCAATGTCCCATAGGTAATAAACGTGTGCTCAATGGGGTACTGCGCCTCTTTGCTTAACTGATCGATAAAATTATGGGTCTCTTCTTGCATGACTTCCCGCAGATCTTCCAGCATTGGAGCAGCAAACTGGTTATACAGTTCGGGGTCTGAAACCAGGGTTATCAGACTAATGCGGGCGTTGACAGGGCGAGCGATTGAAACAGCCTTTGCTAACAGTTGGTGGCTTTCGGGGGTGGCGGCAACAGCGACAAGAATGTGCGCATAGCTCATAACTCGCTCCTTTTGTTCATGAATTATGAGAGAACTTTTCAGTTTTGATCGTATAACGCCATACTGCTACGTTTCGTACGGTAATTGTGTGAATGTCATCATGATTATTCATTAATTATTCTTATAAATAGAATAATCACTTCATATAAGCTGCAAATCTGTTCTGATGATTTAAGTTAAACTCATCTCTAATAAAAACAATTTGTTAATAAAAAGTATACATCAATTAACATTTAAACGGTTATCACAGCCCGGTATTAATTAATCAGTCTTAATATTTAAGTCTTTGTTTATAAAGAGTTTAACTGAAATGTCATTTCATATTAAATCTGTGATCCAGCTCGCTATTTCTGCGCGTGATATTAACGTTCGTAAACAGAATACTATTCGCTTTTATTGCAAGATTATTCGTATGGCTGGAATCGAAAAAGATAATGGTGGTTTAAAAAATAGCCAAAATAAAAGCTGTGCTGATGGATTTATGTTAAGTGTTTAGCTTGATTATGTGATCTGCGTCACATATTCTTTAAATTCGCAGCATGGCTACGTTGTATGTGTAACGGGTGGCGGGTAGAGTTGCGTCGAATTAGGAAAAATCTTAGACATTTGTAAGAAATGATGTGAGCTTGTAAGGGACGCGGCATTCTACGAAAGGAATGTTTAGACAACGCGTAAGCGCCATCACGTTGCTATGTATTTGACCTTTTGCTTTTTTTTTACCGGGCCTTCCCGGCGACATCACGGGGTGCGGTTCTGCCGCATGAAAATAATGTTGGTTATTATGGATGCAAATAATGCATACATCCGAGTTGCTGAAACACATTTATGACATCAATTTGTCGTATTTATTGCTAGCACAGCGTTTGATCGTTCAGGACAAAGCGTCTGCAATGTTCCGCTTGGGTATCAGCGAGGAGATGGCAGATACATTGGCAACATTAACACTTCCTCAAATGGTCAAATTGGCTGAAACCAATCAACTGGTATGCCATTTCCGTTTCGACGATCATCAGACTGTAACGCGTTTGACGCAAGATTCCCGCGTTGACGATCTTCAGCAAATTCATACCGGTATTATGCTTTCAACACGCCTGCTTAACGACATCGATGACGCAGCGCGTAAGAAAAGGGCTTGATGATGAGCGAAAAAAGCATTGTTCAGGAAGCGCGTGATATCCAGTTAGCGATGGAATTAATCACATTGGGCGCCCGTTTGCAAATGCTGGAAAGCGAAACGCAATTAAGCCGTGGCCGACTCATCAAGCTGTACAAAGAATTACGCGGTAGTCCTCCGCCAAAAGGGATGCTTCCGTTTTCCACCGACTGGTTTATGACGTGGGAACAAAATATTCATGCATCGATGTTTTGTAATGCATGGCAATTTCTGCTTAAAACCGGTTTGTGCAGCGGCGTGGATGCCGTGATTAAAGCGTATCGGTTATATCTTGAGCAGTGCCCGCAACCAGAAGAAGGGCCGTTGTTGGCGCTTACTCGTGCGTGGACCCTTGTCCGTTTTGTTGACAGTGGTTTGCTTGAATTGTCCGCCTGTAACTGCTGCGGCGGAAATTTTATTACCCACGCGCACCAACCCGCAGGTAGCTTTGCCTGCAGTTTATGTCAGCCGCCATCGCGAGCCGTAAAAAGACGTAAACTTTCCCAGAATGCTGCCGATATTATTCCACAACTGCTGGATGAACAGATCGAACAGGCTGTTTAACTGAAACGGTGTGGATAAACACTCCAGCAGCGGTAAGCGATTACCGCTGCTTTTTTTTGTCCTGACCATGAGTTAACTGCCCGACTGCGCATCCTGTCATAGTCAATTGCGAAAGGATGATGTCGTGCTTATCTTATTAGGTTACCTGGTTGTTATTGGTACAGTTTTCGGCGGTTACATGATGACCGGCGGACACCTTGGGGCACTCTATCAACCGGCTGAGCTGGTGATCATCGGTGGCGCAGGTATCGGGGCATTCATCGTTGGCAACAACGGAAAAGCCATCAAGGGGACGATGAAAGCGATCCCGATGCTTTTCCGTCGTTCAAAATACACCAAAGCGATGTATATGGATCTGCTGGCGCTACTGTATCGCCTGATGGCCAAGTCACGTCAGCAGGGCATGTTTTCGCTTGAGCGCGATATCGAAAACCCCAAAGAGAGTGAAATCTTCGCCAGCTATCCACGCATTCTTGCGGATGCGGTGATGCTTGATTTTATTGTTGATTATCTGCGTCTGATTATCAGCGGCAACATGAACACGTTTGAAATTGAAGCGTTGATGGACGAAGAAATTGAGACTCACGAAAGTGAAGCTGAAGTCCCGGCCAATAGCCTGGCGATGGTCGGTGACTCATTACCGGCGTTCGGGATCGTGGCAGCCGTTATGGGGGTTGTTCACGCTCTGGCTTCTGCTGACCGTCCGGCGGCTGAACTGGGTTCATTGATTGCGCATGCGATGGTAGGGACATTCCTCGGTATTTTACTGGCCTATGGATTTATTTCCCCACTCGCCAGCGTCTTGCGACAGAAGAGTGCTGAAACCACCAAGATGATGCAGTGTGTGAAGATAACTCTGCTCTCCAATCTGAATGGCTACGCGCCACCGATTGCGGTCGAGTTTGGTCGTAAGACGCTCTATTCCAGCGAACGTCCTTCGTTTATCGAACTGGAAGAGCATGTTCGTGCGGTGAGGAATCCAGCAGCGCAGCAGACGACCGAGGACGCATGAAAAATCAGGCCCATCCCATTATCGTCGTAAAGCGACGCAAACATAAAAATCACGGTGGTGGGGCGCATGGTTCGTGGAAAATTGCCTACGCCGATTTTATGACCGCGATGATGGCCTTCTTTCTGGTGATGTGGCTTATTTCCATCTCCAGCCCTAAAGAACTGATTCAAATTGCCGAATATTTCCGTACTCCGCTGGCCACTGCGGTGACGGGCGGAAATCGGATCTCGAATAGCCAAAGTCCAATTCCTGGTGGGGGTGATGATTACACCCAGCAGCAGGGGGAAGTGAATAAGCAGCCCAACATTGATGATCTGAGAAAGCGCATGGAGCAAAGTCGCTTGAGCAAGCTACGTGGCGATCTTGATCAACTGATTGAATCCGATCCTAAGCTGCGTGCACTACGCCCACATCTGAAAATTGATTTGGTCCAGGAAGGGCTGCGGATACAGATTATCGACAGTCAGAACCGCCCGATGTTTAAAACCGGAAGCGCAGAGGTTGAACCTTACATGCGTGATATTTTGCGGGCGATTGCGCCGGTGCTGAATGGGATCCCAAACCGTATCAGTCTTTCTGGTCATACGGATGATTATCCCTATGCCAACGGTGAGAAGGGATATAGCAACTGGGAACTGTCTGCCGATCGCGCCAATGCATCGCGTCGCGAGTTGGTCAGCGGCGGACTGGATGATGGAAAAGTATTACGGGTGGTAGGTATGGCCGCCACGATGCGTCTGAGCGATCGCGGTCCCGAGGACGCCATCAACCGCCGTATAAGCCTGCTGGTTCTGAATAAGCAGGCCGAAGAGGCCATTTTGCATGAAAACGCTGAAAGCCAGAATGAGCCGGTAAGTGTCTTACAACAGCCAGTGGCGATGCCGCCGGCAAGCGTTCCCACATCGCCACCAGCCAATCCGAGGTGATAGCGTGAGCATGGATATTAGCGATTTTTATCAGACATTTTTTGATGAAGCTGACGAACTGTTGGCTGACATGGAGCAACACCTGCTGGATTTGGTGCCTGAAGCCCCGGACTCCGAACAGCTGAATGCCATTTTTCGTGCAGCGCACTCGATTAAAGGCGGGGCGGGCACTTTCGGCTTTACCATTTTGCAGGAAACGACCCATCTGATGGAAAACCTGCTGGATGAAGCGCGGCGTGGCGAGATGCAGCTCAATGCCGACATTATCAACCTGTTTTTGGAAACGAAAGATATTATGCAGGAACAGCTCGACGCCTATAAAAACTCAGAGGAGCCGGATGCCGCCAGCTTTGAGTACATTTGTAATGCGTTACGACAGTTAGCGCTCGAAGCAAAAGGTGAAACCGCGCCCGCGGTGGTCAATAGCGCCAAACTGAGCGTTGTTGATAGCACGGCGATACCAGACGAGGTGGTTGCACAAGCCGCCCCTGTCACTGAAGAGATCAAAAAGCGGATCATTCTCTCGCGCCTGAAAGCCAGTGAAGTCGATTTACTGGAAGAGGAACTGGGGAATCTGGCGACCTTAAGCGATGTGGTCAAAGGTGCCGATACGCTGTCGGCAACGATCGACGGTAGCCTCGCTGAAGATGACATTATTGCTGTGCTCTGCTTCGTCATTGAAGCGGATCAGATTGAGTTCGAAACTATCACTGTCGCGCCGACTGTTGCAGAAACGCCAGCTGTCGCGGATGTCGTCGAACCACAGCCGCTACCGATTGCTGCGCCTGCGCCGGTGGCCAAAGCGACCGCCAACGAAGCGCCGCATGGACGAGCAGAGCGTGAGAAACCAGCCCGCGCCAGCGAGTCGAGCAGCATCCGCGTGGCGGTTGAGAAGGTCGATCAGCTGATTAACCTGGTGGGTGAACTGGTCATCACACAGTCAATGCTGGCTCAGCGCTCTAATGAACTGGATCCCGTCAATCATGGCGATCTCATCACCAGCATGGGTCAGTTACAACGTAACGCCCGCGACTTACAAGAGTCGGTGATGTCGATTCGTATGATGCCAATGGAGTATGTGTTCAGCCGTTTCCCACGTCTGGTGCGCGATCTGGCCGGTAAGCTGGGTAAACAGGTCGAACTGACGCAGGTGGGGAGCTCAACCGAACTCGATAAGAGCCTGATTGAACGCATCATTGATCCATTGACGCACCTGGTACGTAACAGCCTCGATCACGGTATTGAATTGCCGGAAAAACGCATCGAATCCGGGAAAAGCCCGATTGGTAATCTGACACTTTCTGCCGAACACCAGGGCGGGAATATTTGTATCGAAGTGACCGATGATGGCGCGGGTCTGAACCGCGAACGTATCCTGGCGAAGGCTATTTCCCAGGGGATGCCGATCCACGAAAATATGAGCGATGACGAAGTCGGCATGCTGATCTTCGCCCCGGGATTCTCGACCGCCGAGCAGGTGACGGATGTTTCCGGGCGCGGTGTCGGTATGGATGTGGTGAAGCGAAATATCCAGGAGATGGGCGGTCATGTTGAGATCCAGTCAAAACAGGGTCAGGGCACAACCATCCGTATCTTACTGCCGCTGACGCTCGCTATCCTTGATGGCATGTCCGTTCGTGTAGCCGATGAAGTGTTTATCCTGCCGCTGAATGCGGTGATGGAATCTCTGCAACCTCGTGAAGAAGATCTCCATCCGCTGGCCGGCGGAGAGCGCGTTCTGGAAGTGCGTGGTGAGTATTTACCGCTGGTTGAGTTGTGGAAAGTCTTTGAAGTTGAAGGTGCAAAAACCGAAGCAACTCAGGGTATTGTAGTGATTTTACAAAGTGCAGGGCGTCGCTACGCGTTGCTGGTCGATCAGCTAATTGGTCAACACCAGGTGGTGGTAAAAAACCTGGAGAGCAACTACCGCAAAGTGCCAGGCATTTCCGCAGCAACGATCCTCGGCGACGGTAGCGTCGCGCTGATTGTCGATGTCTCTGCATTGCAGGGGTTAAACCGCGAACAACGTGTGGCAATCACAGCCGCCTGATTGAGTAAGAAAGGGAAGAATATGACCGGTATGAGTAATGTAACTAAACTGGCCGGCGAACCGTCAGGTCAGGAATTCCTCGTGTTTACGCTGGGGGATGAAGAGTACGGTATCGATATCCTGAAAGTGCAGGAAATCCGCGGCTACGATCAGGTTACGCGTATTGCCAATACGCCAGCCTTTATTAAAGGTGTGACTAACCTGCGCGGCGTGATTGTGCCGATTGTTGATCTGCGTGTGAAATTCAGCCAGAGCGATGTGGATTACAACGAGAACACCGTGGTGATTGTGCTGAATCTGGGACAACGGGTGGTTGGGATTGTCGTGGATGGCGTATCCGATGTGCTGTCGCTGACGACCGATCAAATCCGACCGGCACCGGAATTCGCGGTTACGCTGTCAACGGAATATCTGACGGGACTGGGCGCGTTGGGAGACCGGATGCTGATTCTGGTTAACATTGAGAAATTGCTGAACAGCGAAGAGATGGCGCTATTGGATATCGCGGCTTCGCATATGGCATAAAAGTAGTCAATATTATCATTCTTTGTAATATTTAGCTGGCAGTTATTAAACGCCCTCCACAATATGGAGGGCGTTTTGCTTTTAATTTTATGTGTAGGGAAGCCAGGTAATAATGGTTGTTTTATTTTGATTTTGAATGTTTATATTTATCTTATTCACTTGGTTTATTTTTATTTTTTTCTTTAATTAAAACTGGCGAATCTTTATAGTATCTGTCGTTTGTGGGTACATATAATACAATCTACAAGTGCAATATATAAATAATTTATCTTTTGGAATAATTTATATTGCTAATGAATATGTAATGAAGTTGTGCCTCCTGATTTTTTCTATTGGCGTAGAGGGAACTAAATGTGAATGCTATATATAATATAGTCTGGAGTACGGCGCGTAATATGTTTGTGGTCGCTGGTGAGTTTTCCCGCGGTAATAATGGAATGCGTAATAGCATCAGGGTAACAGGTCTGGCAACATTAATATGCAGTGCTGCTGTCAATGCTACCGGGTTAGGCCCACAAAACGGTGCATCAATTATTTTGAATGATAATGAAGTCGTTACGGCGAGTGGACAAACAAATACCACGGGTGTTGAGAGCATCACTACCGGCGGTGATGGCTTACAGATTAAAGGAAAAGCAACTATCAACGTATCGGGTGAAACTTTGTCTACCGGGGTTTCACTGGATAATGGCACCAAAAATGATTTAGGCACGAATACCGAAATCCATGTCGTCGATACGGATGGCACACAAAATTCAAGTAAAAATACCACCGGAATTTTGATTTCAGGTAATAACCCGGGTACAGAAGTAACAGCATCCGGTATTAATATTGATGTTTCGGGTAAAAATAATGTTTATGGATTTAAAAATATAGGCAAAGACAGTAACGCCGATCTTGGTAGTGGAAGTTCTATTACAGCCATAACTGAAACTGATTATAGTATTGGTGGGATAGGTGATGCCCGCGGTGTCTATTTATTAGGCGGTAGTGGTACTTTCACCATGGATAATGGTTTTATCCATGCTACAAGTATAGATAACACTGCGTGGGGGATTCAAAGTACGGGTAATGCTAAAATTGATTTAGGTAAAAATAGCCAGGTGGTTGTAGAGGGCAATAATATTGCAACCGGTATTGAGATAGGTACTGATGGCGTATTAGATGCCGATCAACTCACTGTCACTGCAACAGGACTGGCAACAGATTATGGTTCTGTGACAGGTTTAAAGCTGGGTAAAAATAATCATGTTGATTTGGGAGATAACAGCAGAGTAACCATCAATGGTGCCTCCGATCTTGCTGAAGGCATCTACGTTATGGGGCCCGATGCTACGTTAATCGCCAATAATATGGATATTAATATCAGTACGACTCTGGATTGCCGTACAGGGGGGTGTACCACGCGTGGCATCGCTATTAATGGGGCCGGATCACGCATTGATTTGGGCAGCGGATCGACCATCTCAATCACCGGGTTCTATGATGGGGCTGGAGTAACGATAAACCCCGCGGCAAAAGGTTCTGAATTTATTGCTGATAATCTGACGATTGATGTGACTGGGACGCAGGTAAGTGCAATATCAATGAGCACAGGTTTTATGGATTTAGGCCAAAACAGCATCATAAGCGCAGCCGGAGGGGCGACGACCCTCTGGGTGACGGGGGGCGAATTCCACGCGGACGCGCTTACCGTCAATACCGCTCAGTCTGTGGGCATCATTGCGCAGGGGGGCGATGTGATGATTGGCGCAGGCAGCGTTGTTGACGGCAGAAGTTCTGCCATGTCGGGCTCTGCGACCAGCGGTATCGCTGCGACCTCCGGGAGTACTCTTGATTTTAAAGGGGATGCCGACAATCGAAATGTTATTTACGCGATCGATGGTTACGGCGTGTCATCCCAGTTCTACGGCGCAACGGTTAATATCGCGAATACCGATATTCTCATGAGCGGGCAAAATAACCCTTACGGGCTTTGGGCGATAGGAAGTAATAATTTAAACCGTCCGGGAATAATTAATGGTGAAAACCTGACCATTGATGTGACAGCGAGTGGGGCAAATGGTTATGGCGCGGTGGTTCAGCAGGGCGGGGCAATATCGCTGACCGGTGACACTACCATTAAAACCCAGGATGGTGTCGCTATTCTTGTTCCTGTTGTTACCGACAGTGCGGGAAATCTCTTACCCGGCGGGACCGTGACCGGTTCAGGTGTAATGGATATTACGGGCGATATCATTAGCGCGGGTGAAGGCAGTATTTCACTGGATATGGCGTCTGGTTCGCGGTTGGTGGGGGCGACGTTTGTTAACACCGATCCGACGGTAGACTCCTCGCTGAATCTCTCACTGGCTGAACAGACGCAATGGACAATTACCGGTGATTCTTCTTTAACTCAATTAAATAATGCCGGAGATATTGTATTTGATACTCCTTCACAGAACGGACAATTTAAAACGCTGACGATTAATGGGAATTATCATGGCGATAACAGTCATCTTTATCTGAACACGCAGTTAGGGGATGACAATTCACCGACGGATAAAGTGATTATCACTGGTGATACATCCGGTAGCACGACGCTCTATGTCAATAACATCGGGGGGGAAGGGGCGTTAACAACAAAAGGTATTGAAGTGATTGATGTCGGCGGTCAGTCTGATGGCGTTTTTACTCAGGGTAATCAGGTGCAGACAGGTTTGTATGAATACCGATTGTATGAAGACGGCGGTGACTGGTATTTGCGTTCGCAGGCTGTCCCGCCGGTAGATCCGGATGATGGCGACGATGTTACACCGGTAGACCCGGATGATGGCGACGATGTTACGCCGGTATACCCGGACGATGGCGGTGATGTTACGCCGGTATACCCGGACGATGGTGGTGATAGTAAACCGGTAGATCCGCAATATCGGGCTGATATTGGCGCTTATCTGGGCAACCAGTGGATGGCGCGTAATCTGCAAATGCAGACCCTTTACGACCGCGAAGGGAGTCAATTACGTACCGATGATGGCAGTATGTGGATGCGCTTTAAAGCAGGTGATGCGTCGTCAACAGCGGCAGACGGTCATGTGGATATTGACAACACTTACTCGCAACTGCAAATCGGTGGTGATGTGCTTAGCTGGGATAATGGCGAGCAGAGCCTGAAGGCGGGACTGATGGTGAGTTACATTAACGCCGACACGGACAGTACAGGCAACCGTGGTGCTGATGGGAGCCGGTTCTCTGCCAGTGGTAACGTAGCCGGTTATAATCTCGGCGCTTATGCCACCTGGTTTGCGGATGCGAAGAATCACAGCGGGCTGTATGTGGATAGCTGGTACCAGTACGGCCTCTACAATAACAGCGTCGATAACGGCGATGTCGGGTCAACAGATTATGATTCGGCGGCCAGCGCGGCCTCCTTGGAAACGGGCTATCGGTACGACATCGGACTTGAAAACCTGAATACTGTCAGCCTGACGCCACAGGCTCAGGTGACATGGCAGCAATATAAAGCGGACGCGGTTGTGCAGAATGGAACGCGTATTGACGGACAAAACGGTGACAGCTGGACCACGCGCCTCGGACTGCGGGTAGATGGCAAGCTGCACAAGAATACGACGTCGGTTATCCAGCCGTTTGCGGAGGTAAACTGGTTACACACCAGCGATGATGTTGGCGTAGCATTTGATGGTGCTGAGGTGAAGCAGGATCTTCCGGCAGATCGCGCCGAGATGAAAGTGGGTATCCAGGCGAATCTGAATAGCCAGTGGAGTATCACTGGACAAGTGGCGGGTCAAAAAGGACGTAATGACTATGGCGATCTCAGCGGTAGTTTGCTCGTACGTTACAGCTGGTAATTGATGTAAATTATCATCCAGGTGTTGTTGAAATACCCCAGCCTGTGGCTGGGGTAATCTTTGTTGATTTGCTGCTCTTGTTTACTTAGCTCGCTCTTGTCTTAAAAAAGTTAAGCCTTAATCTCTTCTGTGATGTTTTCTGAAGACTCGCTTTCTTCCAGTAAACCTTCATCCTGTGCCAGCATCGCCGTTGCAATCCCGTTACCTAATACGTTGATTGCTGAACGTCCCATATCCAGGAAGTGGTCAATACCCATCAGTAGCAGAATTCCGGCAACCGGAATATTAAAGCTTGGGATGGTTGCCGCCAGCACCACCAGCGCTGAACGCGGCACACCGGCTATCCCTTTTGACGCCAGCATCAATGTCAGCATCAGCACGGTAATTTCCGCGAAGGAAAGGTGGATGTTATAAGCCTGTGCGATAAACATGGAGGCGAACGAGCAGTAGACCATGGAACCCACCAGGTTAAACGAATAACCGATAGGCAGTACAAATGACACGATATTGGGCGAGCAACCAAATTTGGTTAATTGCTCCAGCGTTTTCGGATAAGCGGCTTCGGAGCTGCTGGTGGTGAAGGCAACCAGAACCGGGTCTTTGAGCATACTGACCAGGCGGAATACCTCTTTTTTCAGCATCATATAACCCACGGCCAGCAGGACCAGACAGGTCAGCAAAATCGCCACATAATAACCACCAATGAACGATGCGTAGTTGAGCAGGATCCCCAGGCCCTGGGTGGAGATAACGGAAGAGATAGCGGCAAAAATAGCCAGCGGCGCAACATACATCACGTAGCCGGTCACCTTCAGCATAATGT
Source organism: Citrobacter sp. wls716 (assembly GCF_005280975.1). Lineage (NCBI taxonomy): Bacteria > Pseudomonadati > Pseudomonadota > Gammaproteobacteria > Enterobacterales > Enterobacteriaceae > Citrobacter > Citrobacter sp. wls716. The sequence continues at coordinate 513,039 of NZ_SZWX01000021.1, read as the reverse complement.
GGGAGACCACATCCAGCGCAGCAACCAGCGGTGCGTTAAATTTTTCGCCGAGCGAAGCACCACCGATTCCGAAGAACATCGAGAATACGACGATTTGCAGGATCTCATTATTCGCCATCGCTTCGGCGATGCTGGTGGGAATGGTATGCGTCAGAAAACCTTTCAGGCTCATACCACCAACGGCCAGGCCGGTATCAGTGGCTTCCAGCGGGATCGCCAGGTTCAGACCGCTGCCGGGTTGTTCGAGGGAGACCACAAACAGGCCGACCAGAATAGACAGAATAGAAGAGCTGATAAACCAGATCATCGCTTTGCCGCCCACGCGCCCGATGGTTGAGGTTTCGCCCAGGCGCATAATACCCACGGTCAGGGTACTGAATACTAAAGGTGCAATTACCATCTTAATCAGGCGCAAAAAGATGTCGGTGAGCAGCGTAATATTATCGGCCCAGGCGGTAACGACGCCGGGGGAGGCATAAGAGTGGATCACCGCACCCGACAGGATCCCCGCCAGCATGAAGATCACAATAAACAACGTGAGTTTGTTTGCATTTGCCACTAAAAAGCCCTCAGTAAGGATTTAACATTTATTGTTCTGTTACTCATTTTTTATACTTATTAAGTGGTAACGAAATATTCATCATATAAATTGGATTAAAGCGTAAGCAGATACAACTTTTTTTAATTTTTTATCCATTTTGTTGTGGTATTTGGCGAGTGATTATGTGATCGGAGTCACACGAAAAAGGGGCGGAGAATACAAATAGCGGCAAAATCAGGCGAGTTGAAAATGTTATTTGCATGATAATTATGATGTTTTTATGTAAATGGGTTGTGGTTTCTGTGCCTCCGGCTTTCCCTCCACCCACCGGGCCTTGCTTTCCTGATGGATTTCCTTTTTGCAAACGTAAAGTTATCTCAGTGAATGCCGATAATGTTGATAACTCGTTTTCAGGAAGGTGCCTTATGTTTAACCGTATCCGCGTTGTCACAATGCTGATGATGGTGCTGGGGGTTTTCGCACTGCTACAGCTTGTTTCCGGTGGTCTGTTGTTTTCTTCATTGCAGCAGAATCAGCAAAGTTTTGTTATTTCTAACGATCTTCGACAGCAGCAAAGCGAACTCACCTCAACATGGGATCTGATGCTGCAAACACGCATCAATTTGAGTCGTTCCTCTGCGCGCATGATGATGGATGCGTCCAACCAGCAAAGCAGCGCGAAAAACGATCTGCTGAAGAATGCGAAAGCGTCATTGGCGCAAGCCGAAGCGCATTACGCTAATTTCAAAAAAATCACGCCGTTGCCTGATATGACGGATGCCAGTGGTAACGTCGATGAAAAATATCAGCAGTACCATGCGGCCCTGGTGGAGCTCATCCAGTTCCTTGAAAACGGCAACATGGATGCCTATTTCGCACAGCCAACTCAGGGCATGCAAAATGCCCTCGGCGCAGCGTTAGGTAAATATGCAGATGTTAGCGAGAAACTCTACCGCCAGGCCTTTGATCAAAGTGCAAGCGATTACCATTTTGCCCAATGGCAACTCGGCATTCTGGCTGTAGTTCTGGTACTGATTCTGGTGGTGGTGTGGTATGGCATTCGTCATGCCTTGCTAAACCCTTTGTCTCGCGTCATTGCGCATATCCGTGAAATTGCCAGCGGTAACTTAACCGCAACTCTGGCTGTCAGCGGTCGTAATGAAATTGGCGAGCTGGCCAGCACGGTCGATCATATGCAGCGTTCGCTAACCGAAACGGTAACCCTGGTGCGCGAAGGTTCGGATGCGATTTATTCCGGTACCAGTGAAATTGCCAGCGGTAACACCGATCTTTCATCCCGTACTGAACAACAGGCTTCCGCGCTGGAAGAAACAGCAGCCAGCATGGAACAGTTGACGGCTACCGTGAAGCAAAATGCGGACAATGCGCGTCAGGCCTCGCAACTGGCGAAAAGCGCCTCCGATACCGCGCAACATGGCGGCAAAGTGGTTGATAGCGTGGTGAATACCATGCACGAAATCGCCGATAGTTCGAAGAAAATTGCCGACATTATTAGCGTTATTGATGGCATTGCATTCCAGACAAACATTCTTGCGCTGAATGCGGCGGTAGAAGCTGCGCGTGCCGGTGAACAAGGCCGTGGTTTTGCCGTCGTTGCCGGTGAAGTGCGTAACCTGGCGAGCCGCAGTGCGCAGGCAGCAAAAGAGATTAAAGCGCTAATTGAGGATTCTGTATCGCGGGTTGATACCGGTTCTGTATTGGTAGAAAGCGCCGGGGAAACCATGCATGACATCGTTAATGCGGTCACGCGTGTGACTGACATCATGGGGGAAATCGCCTCGGCATCCGATGAACAAAGTCGAGGGATAGATCAGGTTGCGCTCGCCGTGTCTGAAATGGACCGGGTTACGCAACAGAACGCCTCGCTGGTGCAGGAGTCGGCCGCTGCCGCTGCCGCACTTGAGGAGCAGGCCAGTCGCCTGACCCAGTCGGTGTCGACATTCCGCCTCGCGTCACGTCCTTCATCATCAAAGACACGAGATACACGACTACCTGCGACAGCGACTCCGGCGTCACAACCGCGCCAGCTAGCCACCGAACAAGATACGCATTGGGAAACATTTTGACTGACAGCTAAACCGCGGCCTGCGCCGCCTGATGGGAGCGTTGATGTTTAATCGTATTCGAATTTCGACCACGCTGTTTTTGATTTTAATCCTCTGCGGTGTTTTGCAGATTGGCAGTAATGGCTTGTCCTTCTGGGCATTTCGGGATGGTTTTCAGAACTTGAATCAGGTCGAACAGAGTAATCAGCAACGCGCTGCGCTGGCGCAAACCCGCGCTGTGTTATTACAGGCCAGTACTGCGCTTAATAAAGCAGGCACGTTGACGGCTCTGAGCTATCCGCCAGAGGATATCAAAGCGCTGATGACGATTGCACAGGACAGCCTGGCCCAGTCCGAATCGATATTTAAACGCTTTATGGCGACGACAGAGACGGCAGAAGAGGGGAAGGCGCTGCAAAGCGCAACCGAGAAAAGTTTCAGTCAATGGCATAGCGATCTGGTTCACCAGGCAACCTGGCTGGAAAATAATCAGCTGTCAGATTTTTTGACCGCCCCGGTGCAGGCTTCACAGGATGCCTTTGATGCAAACTTTACGGCGTGGCAAAACAACATCAACCAGGTATTGCAAAAAGCAGAGGATCACAGCCAGCGTAGTTACCATATGTCCGGGGTGATTTTCGCCACCGTGCTGGTACTGGCGGCGCTATTAACGACTGCAGCGCTGTACTGGTCGCGCAAAATGATTGTACAGCCGCTGGCTATCATCGGTAGCCATTTCGACAGTATTGCGGCGGGTAATTTGGCGCGACCGATAGCGGTTTATGGGCGTAATGAGATTTCAGCCATTTTTGCCAGCCTGAAAGCGATGCAACAGGCACTGCGTGAGACGGTCAGTGAGGTACGCCAGGGGAGCTCGGCAATGCATACCGGGATCTCGGAAATCGCGATGGGTAATAACGACCTGTCCTCGCGAACTGAACAGCAGGCGGCATCGCTGGCGCAAACGGCAGCCAGTATGGAACAGCTTACCGCTACCGTGGGGCAAAATGCGGATAACGCGCGACAAGCCTCAGGCATTGCCAAAAGTGCGGCCGACACGGCGCATAAAGGAGGGGAACAGACGGCTAAGGTTGCCAGCACTATGCATGAGATTTCTGCCAGCTCGCAGAAGATAGGTGACATCACCAGTGTGATTGACAGCATCGCCTTCCAGACCAACATCCTGGCGTTAAACGCTGCGGTAGAAGCTGCCCGTGCCGGTGAGCAGGGGCGCGGTTTCGCCGTGGTCGCCGGAGAGGTCCGTAATCTGGCAAGCCGTAGCGCACAGGCAGCGAAAGAAATTAAAGGACTGATCGAAGAGTCCGTCACCCGCGTTCACCAGGGATCGCAACTGGTGGATATGGCGGCGCGCACGATGATAGAGATTGTTAGCTCGGTTACCCGGGTTAACGACATCATGGGGGAGATTGCCTCGGCCTCCGATGAACAACGCAGAGGCATTGAGCAGGTGGCGCAAGCCGTCAGCCAGATGGATTCTGTCACACAGCAGAACGCCGGGCTGGTGGAAGAAGCGGCAGCCGCCACTGAGCAGTTAGCTACCCAGGCAGATAATCTTTCCGCCTGTGTCGCGTTTTTTAAAATTGAAGAACAAACCGTAACACAACAAGAATTGGCACAGCCGCAGGTTGTGCCCGTTGTATCCTGAATGTGATTGAGAAGGCGCTATGACATCATCTCTGCCCTCCGGGCAAACGTCATTATTGTTACAGATGACACAGCGCCTCGCGCTGTCTGACGCGCATTTTCGTCGGATATGTCAATTAATCTACCAGCGCGCGGGGATCGTGCTGGCCGACCACAAGCGGGACATGGTCTATAACCGCCTGGTTCGCCGGTTGCGTACCCTGGGACTGGATGATTTTGGTCGCTATCTCAGTATGCTGGAAGCCAACCAGAACAGTGCTGAGTGGCAGGCTTTTATTAACTCCCTGACCACCAATCTGACCGCTTTTTTTCGCGAAGGGCATCACTTTCCTGTGCTGTCTGACCACGCCCGTCGACACAGCGGTGAATATCGCGTCTGGAGCGCGGCAGCGTCTACCGGAGAAGAACCTTACAGTATTGCGATTACGCTGGCCGATACCCTGGGTATGGCGCCGGGTCGCTGGCGTGTTTTTGCGAGCGACATTGATACTGAGGTGTTGGAAAAGGCAAGAAGCGGTATTTACCGTCTTGACGAGCTAAAGACGTTGTCGCCACAACAGCTGCAACGTTATTTCATGCGTGGTACCGGGCCTCATGAAGGGCTGGTGCGCGTACGGCAGGAACTGGCAAGCCATGTTGAGTTTTCCAGCGTGAATTTACTGGACAAAAAATACAACGTGCCAGGCCCGTTCGACGCCATATTCTGTCGTAACGTCATGATCTATTTTGACAAAACGACTCAGCAGGACATTTTGCACCGTTTTGTTCCACTCCTTAAACCTGACGGACTGCTGTTTGCAGGTCATTCAGAAAACTTTAGCAACCTCGTGCGCGAGTTTAGCCTGCGCGGGCAGACGGTGTATGCGCTAGGTAAGGATAAAGCATGAGTAAAATCAGGGTATTGTCGGTTGATGATTCTGCATTGATGCGTCAAATCATGACCGAGATTATTAACAGCCACAGCGATATGGAGATGGTTGCGACGGCACCTGATCCTTTGGTTGCGCGGGATCTCATCAAAAAATTTAATCCCGACGTTCTGACGCTGGATGTTGAAATGCCGCGCATGGACGGCCTCGATTTTCTTGAAAAGTTGATGCGTCTGCGTCCGATGCCCGTGGTGATGGTCTCTTCACTGACTGGCAAAGGGTCTGAGGTCACGCTGCGGGCCCTGGAGTTGGGGGCAATTGACTTTGTCACCAAACCTCAGTTGGGGATCCGCGAAGGAATGCTGGCGTATAGCGAGATGATTGCGGAGAAAATCCGCACTGCATCGCGCGCAAAACTGGCCGCCCACAAACCCACGGCAGCGCCAGCGACCTTGAAAGCAGGACCGTTACTCAGTTCGGAAAAACTGCTGGTTATCGGCGCATCAACCGGAGGAACAGAGGCAATTCGTCATGTACTCCAGCCATTGCCGCTTTCAAGTCCCGGTATTCTTATTACCCAGCATATGCCGCCAGGATTTACCCGTTCGTTCGCCGAACGTCTGAACAAACTGTGTCAGATAACCGTGAAAGAGGCTGAAGACGGAGAACGTGTGCTTCCTGGGCATGCGTATATCGCGCCTGGCGACAAGCATATGGAACTGGCGCGTAGCGGGGCGAACTACCAGATCAAAATTCATGATGGCCCGCCGGTTAACCGGCATCGGCCTTCAGTGGATGTGCTGTTCCATTCGGTGGCGAAACATGCGGGGCGCAATGCCGTCGGGGTGATCCTGACAGGTATGGGCAACGATGGGGCCGCCGGAATGTTAGCGATGAACCAGGCTGGCGCCTGGACCATCGCGCAAAACGAAGCAAGTTGTGTGGTGTTCGGCATGCCGCGCGAGGCCATCAATATGGGTGGCGTAAGCGAAGTGGTCGATCTTAGCCAGGTAAGCCAGCAAATGCTGGCGAAAATCAGTGCCGGACAGGCAATACGTATTTGAATCAGGAGTTTATTTTTATGGCGGATAAAGAGCTTAGGTTTTTGGTTGTGGATGACTTTTCCACCATGCGTCGCATTGTGCGTAACCTACTGAAAGAACTGGGTTTTAACAACGTTGAAGAAGCTGAAGATGGCGTAGACGCGTTGAACAAACTGCAGGCAGGGGGATTCGGATTTGTGATTTCCGACTGGAACATGCCTAACATGGACGGTCTTGAACTGCTGAAAACCATTCGTGCTGACGGCAGTATGTCTGCCCTGCCGGTGCTGATGGTGACGGCAGAAGCGAAGAAAGAAAACATTATTGCGGCAGCACAAGCGGGTGCCAGTGGTTATGTTGTAAAACCGTTCACCGCGGCGACGCTGGAAGAAAAACTCAATAAGATCTTTGAGAAACTGGGCATGTGAGGATGTGATGATGATGCAACCACAAATTAAACCTGTTGACGAACACTCGGCAGGGGACATCATTGCGCGCATCGGTAGTTTGACCCGAATGCTGCGCGACAGCCTGCGTGAACTGGGGCTGGATCAGGCCATTGCCGAAGCGGCGGAAGCCATTCCTGACGCGCGCGATCGCCTGGACTACGTTGTACAAATGACTGCACAGGCGGCAGAGCGTGCGCTGAACAGCGTAGAAGCTTCACAGCCGCATCAGGATGCCATGGAAAAAGGGGCAAAAGACCTGACCAAACGCTGGGATGAATGGTTCGAAAATCCGATTGAACTGTCCGATGCCCGTGAACTGGTCACTGATACCCGCCAGTTCCTTGGTGATGTCCCCGGTCATACCAGCTTTACCAATGCCCAATTGCTGGACATCATGATGGCGCAGGATTTCCAGGATCTCACCGGTCAGGTTATCAAGCGCATGATGGATGTTATCCAGGAGATTGAGCGTCAACTGCTGATGGTGCTGCTGGAAAACATTCCGGAACAGGGCGCTCGTCCAAAACGCGAGAACGAAAGCTTGCTGAACGGTCCGCAGGTTGACACTTCTAAAGCCGGCGTAGTGGCAAGCCAGGATCAGGTCGACGACCTGCTGGATAGCCTCGGTTTCTGATGTGTATTTGCCGGATGCGGAAGGAAACTTCTCATCCGGCTTACATGTTATTCATCGGCAATTGGCGTTAAAGCCATAAATCCCGTCTTTTTTACCGCTTACTCTTCCCATTGTTGCATGGCTGTTCTGGCATCATTCACGCCTATATCTCTATCCAGGGTCTGATGCGTGGCAGAAGAAAGCGACGACGACAAAACAGAAGCCCCCACACCCCACCGACTTGAAAAAGCACGGGAAGAAGGGCAGATACCCCGATCCAAGGAGCTAACCTCACTGCTTATTTTGCTGGTGGGCGTGTGCATCATCTGGATTGGTGGGGAGTCGCTTGCCCGCAGACTGGCCGGTATGCTGTCGGCCGGATTACGTTTTGACCACAGTATGGTCAACGACCCAAACCTGATCCTGAGTCAAATCATTTTGTTGATTAAAGACGCCATGATTGCGTTGTTGCCGCTGATTACCGGGGTTGTGCTGGTGGCATTGATCTCCCCGGTGATGCTTGGCGGCTTGATCTTCAGTGGTAAATCGCTGCAACCCAAATTCTCAAAGCTGAATCCGTTACCAGGTATTAAGCGTATGTTCTCGGCGCAAACCGGGGCGGAGCTGCTCAAAGCCATATTAAAATCCACGTTGGTGGGTAGCGTAGCGGGCTTCTATCTCTGGCACAACTGGCCGGAGATGATGCGCCTGATGGCCGAATCCCCGATTACGGCGATGGGTAATGCGCTGGATTTAGTCGGTATGTGCGCATTACTGGTGGTGCTTGGCGTCATCCCGATGGTGGGGTTTGACGTCTTTTTCCAGATTTATAGCCACGTGAAAAAACTGCGGATGTCGCGTCAGGATATCCGTGACGAATTTAAAGAAAGCGAAGGTGACCCGCACGTTAAGGGCAAAATTCGCCAGATGCAGCGTGCGGCCGCGCAGCGCCGCATGATGGCGGATGTGCCGAAGGCGGATGTTATTGTGACCAACCCTACGCACTATTCGGTTGCCTTGCAGTACGACGAAAACAAAATGAGCGCGCCAAAAGTTGTGGCTAAAGGGGCCGGGCTGGTGGCATTGCGTATTCGAGAGATTGGCGCGGAGCACCGTGTCCCAACGTTAGAAGCTCCGCCGCTGGCGCGTGCGTTATATCGCCATGCTGAGATCGGTCAGCAAATACCTGGCCAATTGTATGCCGCCGTTGCCGAAGTGTTGGCATGGGTATGGCAGCTAAAACGCTGGCGTCTGGCTGGCGGCACACCGCCACCACAACCTGGAAACCTTCCGGTGCCTGAAGCACTGGATTTTATGAACGAGAAGAATACTGATGGCTAATCTGGTCGCGATGCTGCGTCTGCCCGGCAACCTGAAATCCACGCAATGGCAAATTCTTGCCGGGCCGATCCTCATTCTGCTGATCCTGTCGATGATGGTGTTGCCGCTTCCGGCCTTCATCCTCGATTTACTGTTCACCTTTAACATTGCGCTGTCGATCATGGTGCTGTTGGTGGCGATGTTCACTCAGCGCACGCTTGAATTCGCCGCATTCCCAACGATTCTGCTGTTCACCACTTTGTTGCGCCTGGCACTGAACGTCGCGTCAACGCGTATCATTTTGATGGAAGGACATACCGGTGCCGCGGCGGCAGGTAAGGTAGTGGAAGCCTTTGGTCACTTCCTGGTCGGCGGTAACTTTGCCATCGGTATCGTGGTCTTCGTCATTCTCGTCATCATTAACTTTATGGTTATCACCAAAGGTGCGGGACGTATCGCGGAAGTGGGTGCGCGCTTCGTGCTGGACGGGATGCCGGGTAAACAGATGGCGATTGACGCCGATCTGAATGCGGGATTGATTGGTGAAGATGAAGCCAAAAAACGCCGTTCTGAAGTGACACAGGAAGCCGATTTTTACGGCTCCATGGACGGTGCGAGTAAATTTGTTCGTGGGGATGCCATCGCCGGTATTCTGATCATGGTCATCAACGTGGTGGGCGGTTTGCTGGTTGGGGTGTTGCAGCACGGTATGAGCATGGGCAGTGCGGCAGAAAGCTATACCCTGCTGACCATCGGTGACGGGCTGGTAGCCCAGATCCCTGCGTTGGTTATCTCAACGGCGGCGGGGGTTATCGTAACTCGCGTGAGTACCGATCAGGACGTGGGTGAGCAGATGGTCACCCAGTTGTTCAGCAACCCAAGCGTTATGCTGCTTAGTGCGGCGGTCCTCGGTTTACTGGGGCTGGTACCGGGAATGCCAAACCTGGTGTTTCTGATGTTTACCGCGGCATTGCTGGGGCTGGCCTGGTGGATGCGCGGACGCGAGCAAAAAGCGCCAGAAGAAGCTCAGCCGGTGAAAATGCCGGAAAACAACTCGGTGGTGGAAGCTACGTGGAGTGATGTTCAGTTGGAAGACACGCTGGGAATGGAGGTTGGGTATCGCCTGATTCCGATGGTGGACTTCCAACAGGACGGCGAATTGCTGGGGCGTATTCGCAGCATTCGTAAGAAATTTGCCCAGGATATGGGGTTCCTGCCGCCAGTGGTACACATTCGCGACAATATGGATCTGCAACCTGCCCGCTATCGTATTCTGATGAAAGGGGTCGAGATTGGTAGTGGTGATGCTTACCCTGGGCGCTGGCTGGCTATCAACCCAGGTACCGCGGCCGGATCGCTGCCAGGGGAGAAAACAGTTGATCCTGCTTTTGGTCTGGATGCTATCTGGATTGAAAGCGCGCTAAAAGAGCAGGCGCAAATTCAGGGCTTCACCGTTGTCGAAGCCAGTACGGTCGTTGCCACACATCTGAACCATCTGATTGGTCAGTTTGCCGCAGAGCTTTTTGGTCGCCAGGAGGCGCAACAGTTATTGGATCGAGTTTCACAAGAAATGCCAAAACTGACAGAAGATCTGGTGCCGGGTGTGGTCACACTGACCACACTGCACAAAGTGTTGCAGAACCTGTTGGATGAAAAAGTCCCTATTCGTGATATGCGCACCATTCTTGAAACGTTGGCGGAACATGCCCCGTTACAGAATGATCCGCATGAACTTACCGCAGTGGTGCGTGTGGCGCTTGGACGGGCGATTACTCAGCAGTGGTTCCCGGGTAACGAGGAAGTTCAGGTTATCGGACTTGATACACCGCTTGAGCGTCTGTTGTTGCAGGCGTTACAGGGCGGTGGGGGCCTTGAACCTGGTCTGGCAGACCGGTTGCTGGCACAGACGCAGGAAGCACTGTCGCGTCAGGAAATGTTGGGTGCGCCGCCAGTATTGCTGGTGAATCATGCGCTGCGACCTCTCCTTGCGCGTTTTTTACGCCGCAGTATTCCGCAGTTGGTGGTGTTGTCGAATATGGAGCTTTCCGATAACCGCCATATCCGTATGACCGCGACCATTGGAGGTAAATAATGCGTACATTTCTTTGGCTGTTGCTTTTTCCACTGGCGGCACAGGCCGCCGGGGAAGGGACATGGCAGGCAAGTGGTATGGGGATTACCTTAAATTATCGTGGGGAGTCGGCTTCATCTTCGCCTTTGGTTCCCAGCCAGCCCGTTTCCGGTCTGATGACGCTGGTCGCCTGGCGCTATGAATTAAATGGTCCTACGCCTGCGGGGTTACGTGTGCGCTTATGCTCTCAATCCCGTTGTGTCGAACTGGATGGACAAAGCGGTACCACCAATGGCTTTAATAATGTCCCTGCAATTGAACCAATGCACTTCGTCTGGGAAGTGCCTGGTGGCGGTCGCCTGCTCCCTGCCTTGCAGGTTCAGAGCAATCAGGTGATTGTGAACTACCGTTAATTCCCTTCTTTACGTCGGCCAGCAGGCGAAACTGCTGGCCACCTCGCAGTTCTGATCAACCATCCCGATTAAAAAGAAACGCTGTTTTATAAAATCAGTGACCTGTGTTATCGGACTCTTTGTGCTATTGCCATTTCGCAAAAACCCCTGGCAGAAACAAAAAGGTTTCCCCTGCGGTTAGCTTTTACTGTGGCCCGGTAATGATACCCAATGTTTACGAAGTACTTTAGGGTAACAACACACAGGGTTATCCGAATTGTAATAAACCTGCCGCGCCGAAACTGGAACAGGGTGCAGCATTGAATTCGACACTGACAGAGGTTAAGGAAATGATTGTTTACCCGGTTAAACACAGTCCATTGTTGCGTCAACCAGAACATTTTATTGCCAGGGATGAATTAAAAACGCTCATTAAAAAGGTGACGCATAACCTGGTCAATATTCATGATGAAACGGGCGAGTTCTTGCTGCGGCTGGATGACGGACGTGTTATTGATACCAAAGGCTGGGCCGGATGGGAGTGGACGCACGGCGTTGGCCTATACGGAATGTATCAGTATTATCAGCAAACTGGCGATGCAACGATGCGCGATATCATCGACGGCTGGTTTGCCGAACGCTTTGCGGAAGGCGCAACAACCAAAAACGTTAACACCATGGCCCCGTTTTTAACGCTGGCATATCGCTATGAAGAAACGCGTAATCCGGCGTACCTGCCGTGGCTCGACAGCTGGGCGGAGTGGGCAATGCATGATATGCCCCGCACCGAGTTTGGCGGTATGCAACACATCACGCTGGCAGAAGAAAATCATCAACAGATGTGGGATGACACGCTGATGATGACGGTGCTGCCGCTGGCGAAAATTGGCAAGTTGCTCAATCGTCCAGCGTATATCGAAGAGGCCACATATCAGTTTCTGCTGCATGTACAAAATCTGATGGATAAGAAAACGGGGCTGTGGTTCCACGGCTGGAGCTATGTGGGACGGCATAACTTCGCAAACGCCCGTTGGGCGCGTGGTAATAGTTGGCTTACGATGGTGATCCCGGACTTACTTGAACTTATCGATTTGCCGGCAAACAGTGCCGTTCACCGTTATCTGGTGCAGGTTCTCAATGCGCAAATTGCAGCTCTGGCGGAATGTCAGGATGAGAGCGGGTTGTGGCACACCTTACTGGACGATCCTCAGTCATATCTGGAAGCCTCCGCAACGGCTGGATTCGCTTACGGTATTCTCAAAGCGGTGCGTAAACGCTATGTCGGGCAGGAATATGCGGGGGTGGCGGAGAAAGCTATCAGAGGTATTGTGCAACACATTTCCCCTGAAGGGGAGTTGCTACAAACCTCGTTTGGCACCGGCATGGGGCACGATCTCGATTTCTACCACAACATCCCACTCACCTCTATGCCTTACGGGCAGGCAATGGCAATGCTGTGCCTTACCGAATACTTGCGTAAGTACTATTAATCGTGTCGTTCGCTGACGCCGTGCTGACCGGGCCTGGTTGTTCTGCGGCATCGGGTTGCCCGCTGTTGTCCTGCGGCGTAAACAGATGGTCCATGATTTGACGCATGACTGGCGCGGCGGTAACCCCGTCGCTGCCGCCGTTTTCCAGAATCAATGCGATGGCGACTTTTGGATTCTTATACGGCGCAAATGCGGTATAGAACACATGGTCACGCAGTCGTATGGGGATCATCTTCGCATTGTAAGTCTGGTTTTCTTTCAGACTAAAGACCTGTGATGTCCCACTTTTGGCTGCGATGCCATAAGGTGCCGTATGGAAAAATTTATACCCGGTACCGTTTGGTGCATTCGCCATGCCGAACATCGCCTGACGCACCAGTCCCCAATAGGGTGATGAAGCAGAAGCAATTTGTGTGGGTGCCTCCGGTGCCTGATAGTGGGTGATTGATTTGCCGCTTTCTTCATCCTGTAGCAGGTGAGGGGCAATAACTTTCCCGTTGTTAATCAGTGCGACCATCGCTTTTACCATCTGAATTGGCGTGGCAATCCAGTAGCCCTGGCCGATGCCGACCGAAATGGTGTCTCCCTGGTACCAGGCTTTTTTATGCACCCGTTGTTTCCAGTCGCGGCTTGGCAGCAGGCCGTTGTACTCTTCATCAAGATCGATGCCGGTCGGTTTGCCGTAGCCAAACTGGCTAAGCATGCTGTTAATGCGGTCAATTCCCATCATATACGCCACCTGATAAAAGAACGTGTCGGCAGACTCTTCAATCGCTTTGGTGACATCCAGCATACCGTGACCGGTTTTCTTCCAGTCCCGGTAATGTCGCTCGGTGCCGGGGAGCGTCCAGGTGGGCGCGCCGAAGAAGCTGGTCTGCGGCGTGATCACGCCGTCCAGTAACGCTGACATCGCCATGTACGGTTTTACCGTTGAGGCAGGAGGATATAACCCCTGGGTGACGCGGTTAATTAATGGCAGGTCTTTATCCTGCAACAGCGTGTTGTAATCCTGGTAGCTGATGCCTTTGACAAACGGGTTCGGATCGTAGCTGGGGTTTGAGACCATTGCCAGCACGGAGCCATCATGGGGATCTTCCACCAACACCGCGGCGCGTTGGCCCACCAGCAGGCTTTCAATGTATTCCTGCAAGTGTAAATCCAGCGTCAGATGGATATCTTTGCCGGCGACAGGGGGAACGTCTTTAATCAAACGTACAATACGCCCGTGATTATCAACTTCCACTTCCTGATAACCCGTTTTGCCGTGCAGATCATTCTCGTAGTAGTGCTCAATGCCCTGTTTACCGATGTTGTGATCGGCGGCGTAGTTCTCTGCCAGTCCTTTTTTATCCAGTGCTTTCAGATCGCTATCGTTGATTTTTGATACGTAGCCAAGTACATGTGCCAGTGCCGCCCCATAAGGATACTGGCGATCTTCGTAGCTATTGATGGTCACGCCGCTGAAATGGAACTGGTTCACAGAAAAACGGGCAATTTCTACATCGGTCAGCGCATTTTTAAGTACTACCGGCCGATAGCGGCTACTGGCCTTCAGTTCATGGCGAAACTGGTCAATATCATCTGGCGTGAGGTCAACAATCGGCGTGAGTTGTTTCAGCAGGGCGTCCATATCGCTGATTTTATAAGGCGTAACAGAAATGTCGTACCAGGTGACATTTCGTACCAGCGGGATACCGTTGCGATCATAAATGATACCGCGCGTTGGGGCGACGGGCAGCATTTTGATGTCGTTTGCATCCGATCGGGTGGTGTAATACTGGTGTTGACGGATTTGTAAGTTGTAGAGGTTATAAATCAGGATGCCAAAACAGATGACGACCAGGCCAAAGGCCACCATTACACGCCGCTGGAAAAGTTTTTCTTCCGCCTCAAAATCTCTGAATGTCATTGACCCGTACCCGATTAATTCGCCGCCTAATGATACGGAGGTGTAAACGGGATGACAGGCAAAAAATGTTCCATCCCTCTACGGAAATGTGTCATTCCTTGTGAGTTGTTACAAATTACAGTGAACGTAGTCGTTTCTCGTAGGCCGGATAAGGCGTTTACGCCGCCATCCGGCAAGGTGCGCCTGACCGCCTGATGGCGCTTCGCTTATCAGGCCTACGAGGGAGGTCATTCGGGAAAATAAAAAAGCCCGCGACATAGCGCAGGCTTTCACATCACTCGAGGTGATTACATGCGTTCTACGGTTTCGATACCCAGCGTATCCAGACCCAGCTTCAGGGTTTTCGCCGTCAGCTGTGCCAGTTTCAGGCGGCTGTTACGAATTTCTTCGTTTTCAGCGCTGAGGATCGGGCAGTGTTCGTAGAAGCCAGAGAACAGGCCGGCAACGTCGTACAGATAAGCGCACATCACGTGCGGTGTACCTTCACGTGCAACAACTGTCAGCGTTTCTTCAAACTGTAGCAGGCGGGCGGCCAACTGAGCTTCGCGATCTTCGTTGATAATCACCTGCGCGCTGGCCAGCGCGCTTTCGTCGATATCCGCTTTACGGAATACGGACAGTACGCGGGTGTAAGCATACTGCATGTACGGCGCGGTATTGCCTTCGAACGCCAGCATGTTGTCCCAGTCGAAGATATAGTCGGTGGTACGGTTTTTCGACAGATCCGCATATTTCACCGCGCCGATACCAACGGCATTCGCCAGTTTTTCCAGCTCATCAGCAGGCATGTCCGGGTTCTTCTCGGCCACCAGACGACGTGCGCGCTCCAGCGCTTCATCCAGCAGATCGGCCAGTTTTACCGTGCCGCCCGCACGCGTTTTGAACGGCTTACCGTCTTTACCCAGCATCATACCGAACATATGGTGTTCCAGCGGTACGGAGTCCGGCACATAACCGGCTTTACGCACGATGGTCCAGGCCTGCATTAAATGCTGATGCTGACGGGAGTCGATGTAATAGAGGACGCGGTCGGCGTGCAGCGTTTCGTAACGATACTTGGCGCAGGCAATATCGGTCGTGGTGTAGAGATAGCCGCCATCTTTCTTCTGAATGATAACGCCCATCGGTTCGCCTTCCTTGTTCTTATACTCATCAAGGAATACGACGGTAGCGCCTTCGCTTTCAACAGCCAGACCTTTCGCTTTGAGATCGGCCACAATGCCCGGCAGCATCGGGTTGTACAGGCTTTCGCCCATCACGTCGTCACGGGTCAGAGTCACGTTCAGACGGTCATAGGTTAACTGGTTCTGCGACATAGTGATGTCGACGAGCTTGCGCCACATCTCGCGGAAATATTCGTCGCCGCCCTGCAGCTTCACAACATAGCTACGGGCGCGCTCGGCGAAGGCTTCATCTTCGTCGTAATGTTTTTTCGCATCACGGTAGAAACCTTCCAGATCGGCCAGCGCCATCTCACCGGCATTTTCCTGCTGCTGTTTTTCCAGCCATGCGATGAGCATACCGAACTGAGTGCCCCAGTCGCCGACGTGGTTAGCGCGGATAACATTGTGACCAAGGAACTCCAGCGTACGTACCGCAGCGTCGCCGATGATGGTGGAGCGCAGGTGACCCACGTGCATTTCTTTCGCGACGTTAGGTGCGGAGTAGTCAACCACAACGGTTTGTTTAGCCGGTTGGGTAACGCCCAGACGATCGGAGGTCAGCGCCTGCTGAACATGCTGCGCCAGAAATGCCGGATCGAGAAAAATGTTAATAAAGCCCGGGCCCGCAATTTCAACTTTGCTGGCGATCCCGTTGAGATCCAGATGAGTCAGCACCTGCTCAGCCAGTTGTCGCGGCGCCATACCCAGTTTTTTCGCGACAGCCATCATGCCGTTAGCCTGATAGTCGCCGAACTGTACTTTTGCTGACTGACGAACCTGCGGTTCGCAATCTGCAGGCGCGCCTGCAGCAATCATGGCCTGACTGACTTTTTCTGAGAGAAGAGCCTGAATATTCACCGGAATACCTTACATTTATGAAGCGGCTTAAAATTGACCGCACCAGTTTAAGAATTAAGGGCGGGAGTATACTGCAAATGCCCGTTGCCGTCAGCATTGCGAGTACCGCCAGCAGCCTGAAATATAAACATTGTTATTACGTATAATTATTCATATCGCGCTTAAGAAAATCAGCAGTTGGTTGGGGCTGCGCAACAGGGTAAATTAGCCGCTTTGAACATGGATATGAGCTTTCATTATGGCGAACTGGCAAACAGTTGCAGAACTGCATGATATTTCCGCAGATTTACCGCATTTCATTCAGGCGTTAACGGATCTTTCCACTCGCCTTGGGCTGGATGTCTCATCGCTTGAAGCCGATCACATTTCTCTGCGCTGTCATCAAAATACCACCGCAGAGCGCTGGCGTCGGGGATTTGAACAGTGTGGCGAACTGTTGTCAGAAAATATCATTAATGGCCGACCGATTTGCCTGTTCAAGCTTGATGAACCCGTTTGTGTGCAACACTGGCAATTTACCATCGTAGAGCTGCCATGGCCGGGCGAAAAACGCTATCCGCATGAAGGCTGGGAGCATGTTGAAATAGTTCTGCCGGGTGACGTGGAGACGTTGAATGCGCGAGCGCTGGCGCTGCTTTCTGATGAAGGATTGAGTCAGCCGGGGATTTTCGTGAAAACCAGCTCGCCAAAAGGAGAGCGTGAGCGTTTACCGAATCCGACACTGGCGGTCAGTGATGGCAGCGTCACCCTCAAATTTCATCCGTGGTCAATTGAAGCGATTGTCGCAAGCGAGCAACAGGAGTAAATATGACATTGCTGGAAATCTGCTGTTACAGCATGGAGTGCGCGCGCACGGCGCAGCAAAACGGCGCGGATCGTATTGAACTGTGCTCGGCGCCCAAAGAAGGAGGCTTAACGCCGTCGCTGGGGGTGTTGCGCTCTGTACGCCAGCATGTCTCTATTCCCGTTAATCCCATTATCCGTCCGCGTGGGGGCGATTTTTGTTACACCGACGGTGAATTTGCCGCGATGCTTGATGATATCGCGATGGTCAGAGATTTAGGTTTTTCAGGGCTGGTGACCGGCATTCTCGATGTGGACGGGAATGTCGATATGCCACGTATGGAAAAAATAATGGTTGCTGCGGGCCCGCTAAATGTCACGTTTCATCGGGCCTTCGATATGTGCGCCAACCCATTAAATGCGCTGAATAAATTGTCCGATTTAGGCGTCGCCAGAGTACTAACTTCCGGGCAAAAATCAGATGCAGCGCAAGGTTTAACAAAAATAATGGAACTTATTGAGCAGGTGGATGCTCCAATCATTATGGCCGGAGCGGGGGTTCGCGCCGCGAATTTATCCCTGTTCCTCAACGCTGGAGTGCAGGAAGTCCACAGTTCTGCCGGAGTATGGCTGGCTTCACCCATGCGGTATCGCAATTCGGGGTTGTCGATGTCTTCGGATACGCAGGCGGATGAATATTCCCGCTATGCGGTTGACGGGGCGGCGGTTGCTGAAATGAAGGCAATCATTGCGCACCACCAGGCCAGCTGATTTTTACCGTTGCATCATGTCGCCCAATATGATGCTTGCTCGTACCAGGCCCCTGCCAATTCAACAGGGGCCTTTTTTTCTCCTTCATATTTCAAGCCGCAGCAGCGTTGGCCGCCTTGCTCACCCCGGTCACGTAGTTATCTACGCTCCCGGGGATTTGCTACGTTGCCGCCTTGCTGCAACTTGAACTATTTTGGAGAAACGGTGCTCCGGCAATCCATTACGGTTTACGTGCAATCAATACCGCGCGCAGTGGGGCGGGGTAGCCCTCCACCGTCTTGCTGTGGTCGTTCGGGTCAAGGAAGTCGGCCAGAGATTCGGTTATCATCCATTCGGTGCGACGTTGTTCTTCGGTAGTGGTCACACACACGTCGGCGATACGAACATCGACAAATCCGCATTTTTCCAGCCAGTTTTTAAGCGCCAGTGCGGATGGAATAAAGTAGACGTTACGCATTTGCGCGTAGCGATCGCCTGGTACCAGAACGGTATTTTCATCACCTTCGACCACCAGCGTTTCCAGCACCAGCTCTCCGTCTTTTACCAGTTGATCTTTCAACTGCCAGAGATGTTCCAGCGGTGAGCGGCGGTGATAAAGCACGCCCATAGAGAATACGGTATCAAAGGCGTTGAGCGCCGGAAGCTGCTCAATACCCAGCGGCAGCAGATGCGCGCGCTGATCGTTACCCAGCAGTTTACGTACCGCTTCAAACTGACACAGGAACAGCTGCGTAGGATCAATGCCAACCGCCAGATGCGCCCCCGCGCCAATCATGCGCCACATGTGGTATCCGCTGCCGCAGCCAACATCAAGAATGGTACGTCCGGTGAGGTCAGACAAATGCGGCAGAACGCGATCCCACTTCCAGTCGGAACGCCATTCGGTATCAATATTGACGCCGTACAGCGAATATGGACCTTTGCGCCACGGCATGAGATGACGCATCAGCGTATCAATCCGTTTGATCTGCCCTTCACTGAGCGGCTCCTCGCTTTCGGCAGTCACGCTATGCAGTAAATCCAGACGATGTGGCGTCAGTTCCGGCAGAAACTCCACGGCATTCGACCACTGCTTAAACAAGCCGTGTTGATCGCGCTGCCAGGTCGCGATTTGCGCTGGCAGCGTTTCCAGCCAATGGGAAAGATGATTTTTGGCAATCAGCTGATAAAAGTTACCAAAGTCGATCATGCGCTAGCCTCAGCTTTCAATGCCACCAGAGAACCAAAGTTGAAGCACTGGAACCATAATTCGCTGTGCTCAAAACCTGCCTGGTGCAGACGCGCTTTGTGCGTTTCAACAGAGTCAGTTAGCATCACATTTTCCAGCATGCTGCGCTTCTGGCTGATTTCCAGTTCGCTGTAGCCATTGGCGCGTTTGAAGTCGTGGTGCATATTGAACAGCAGCTCGCCAACTTTGGTATCTTCGAAGCTGAACTTCTCTGACAGCACCAACGCGCCGCCGGGGTTTAACCCCTGATAAATCTTATCCAACAATGCCTGGCGCTCGGGTGGTTCAAGGAATTGCAGGGTAAAATTCAGCACCACCATCGAGGCGTTTTCGATAGTTATGTTGCGAATATCGCCTTCGACCACGTCAACAGGCGTGGGGGCTTTATAGGCATCGATATGACGACGACAGCGCTCAACCATGGCCGGGGAGTTATCGACGGCAATAATTTTGCAATTCTCATGATGGATATTGCGACGTACCGAGAGCGTCGCCGCGCCCAGAGAACAGCCCAGATCGTAGACCTGCGTGTTGGGTTGCACGAAACGTTCGGCCAGCATGCCAATCATCGAAATGATATTGGAATAACCAGGAACGGAACGCTGGATCATATCCGGGAAGACTTCAGCTACCCGTTCATCAAAGGTCCAGTCACCCAGACTGGCGATAGGCGCAGAAAAAAGCGTGTCGCGGTGAGACATAACGTAAAAATCCGGGAAAAATAAAGTGGCGTATTGTGCGCTAATGCAGGGAGAAAACCAACTCCCAGGGCATATACCAAAGATTCGCCAGCACCATTAGCAACAGTGAACACCAGGTGGCGCTCATGCCGGAACGGCGCCAGCGGAAAAGACGGTGGTGGAATCCGTAATAATGCATCAGTCGCCCGGCAATCAACATCAGCCCGCAAAGATGCACCATCCACGTTTCTGCGCCGTTCATTTCCATAAATAACAGCAGCACTAATGCAACGGGAATATATTCCACCGCATTACCGTGAATGCGGATAGCGCTTTGCAGCTCACTAAAGCCGCCATCACCATAGGCAACGCGATATTGCATGCGCAGGCGAACGACGTCAAAGGAGAACTTTATTAACAATAACGCACCCAGGACGGCATAAAGCGCGCTTACCATACAAACTCCCTTTTAAAATGGCTGCTGGCATTGACTATGATAGGTGGCATTTTCAGAAAAGAGAAGATTGCTGTGGAATCGACGGTGCTGATCCGATCTCTGGCAGGGCACTACGTAAATCTGCCCATAGCGTGTCTACCAGCTCAGGAGCCTGTGCGATATCCGGCGTGTGCAAAAACAGGTATGGCGTGCTGGTCTGTTGCCAGAGTGGCAACTTTGCCAGCCAGGCGGCGAAAAATGCCCGGTTCTGAGCCATATCATCGCTACCGATAAAACGGACCATCGGGTGGGTTGCCGTCACCACCGCATGCACCGGGACCTTAGGTTTCTTACGTTGAGCATCGCGTATCGCTTCCGTGTGTGGGATCGCGGCATGGACCGGACGGCTGTCTAAAATGACCCGATTAATTCCGCGTTCATGCAGACCCCGATTGAGCCGGATCTCTGATTCACCTTTCGCAAAGAAATCCGGATGACGAACCTCGACACCGTAGGTAAACGTTTTAGGGAGGGCATCGAGGAATTGCCACAGGGCAGGGAGGTCACGCGGGCCGAACGTGGCAGGTAGCTGCAACCAGTATTGTCCGATACGGGCATCCAGTGGCGACATGCGCGCGAAAAATTCCTGTACCAGGTCATCACAATTACGCAGCGCAGCCTGATGTGAAATGGTGGCCGGAAACTTAAAACAAAATCGAAACGCATCGGTGGTCTGTGCCTGCCAGCGCGCAACAATCTCGGCTTTTGGCAGGGCGTACAGCGTGGTGTTGCCTTCCACACAGTTAAAGTGGCGGGCATATTCTTCCAGACTGGTGATCCCCAGACGCACCCACTTTGGGTGCGACCACTGGGGTAAGCCGATATAGATCATAACGCTTGCAGGATCTCGTCCACGCGACGGACACGGGCAATACGTGGGAAAATATGCGTCATGCTGCCCTGATGTTGCTCAGTGCTGGCGGCGCTACAGGCATTTTCTGCAATGATCAGATTAAAACCCAACTCCCAGGCGTTACGCGCGGTGGATTCGACGCCGATATTGGTGGAGATCCCGCAAAGGACGATGGTGTCGATACCACGACGGCGCAATTGCAGTTCCAGGTCAGTACCGTAGAATGCTCCCCACTGGCGCTTGGTGACCTCCAGGTCTGTCGCACACTTTCCCAGCGCTTGCGGGTATTCCCACCAGTTGTCGGGTAATGCTTTGGCTGGCGCTTGGGCATCAACCGGTTGTTTTAGCGCGTCGGCATAATCCGCAGACCAGCCGACGCGAACCATCACCACTGGTGAACCGTTAGTACGGAATTTTTCCGCCAGTTGTGCCGCGCGGGCGACGACGTCGTTTGCCGAATGAGGCCCACCCGCGAAAGGCAGGATCCCTTCCTGTAGATCGATGACGACAAGAGCGGTTGTTTTTGCGTTCAGTTCCAGCATGGTGACTCCAGTAAAAAAAGATTTCCGTTACACCTTAATCGCGAATCTGTGTGAAAGGGGTGACAATTTTTGTTATTTTTTGTGAGATTACGCAATACCCGCTTAGGAAACACGCGTACAGTCAGTACCGGACTGAGAGTCTATCCCAGTAGGCTCTTATCGTGCGGCAGAATTTCCAGTATAATAGCCGCCTTTTTTCATTCAGTTGTGACATTCAGCTAAAGCTGCGACTTCGTCATCTGCCGGGCAGATGACAATCCGCCTGCGGCAAAGTTAAGGGATATCTCATGCGTACAGAATATTGCGGACAGCTACGTCTGTCCCACGAGGGGCAGCAGGTGACTCTGTGTGGTTGGGTCAACCGTCGTCGTGATCTTGGTAGCCTGATCTTTATCGATATGCGCGACCGCGAAGGTATCGTGCAGGTATTTTTCGATCCGGACCGTGCGGACGCATTAAAGCTGGCCTCCGAACTGCGTAATGAGTTCTGCATTCAGGTAACGGGCACCGTGCGTGCGCGTGACGCGAAAAACGTCAACGCTGATATGGCGACTGGCGAAATTGAAGTGCTGGCCTCCGATCTGGTCATTATCAACCGTTCAGATTCACTGCCGCTCGACTCTAACCACGTAAATACTGAAGAAGCTCGTCTGAAGTACCGCTATCTCGATCTGCGTCGCCCTGAAATGGCGCAGCGCCTGAAAACGCGTGCCAAAATTACCAGCCTGGTGCGTCGTTTCATGGACGACCATGGCTTCCTCGACATCGAAACGCCGATGCTGACGAAAGCGACGCCAGAAGGTGCGCGTGACTACCTGGTACCGTCTCGCGTACATAAAGGTAAATTCTACGCGCTGCCACAGTCTCCTCAGTTGTTCAAACAGCTGCTGATGATGTCTGGCTTCGACCGCTACTACCAGATTGTAAAATGCTTCCGTGACGAAGACTTACGTGCTGACCGCCAGCCTGAATTTACTCAGATCGATGTTGAGACCTCCTTCATGACCGCACCGCAAGTGCGTGAAGTGATGGAAGCGCTGGTGCGTAATCTGTGGCTGGAAGTAAAAGGTGTGGATCTGGGTGATTTCCCGATCATGACCTTTGCCGAAGCTGAGCGTCGTTACGGTTCCGATAAGCCGGATCTGCGTAACCCGATGGAGCTGGTGGACGTTGCTGATTTGCTGAAATCTGTTGAATTCGCCGTGTTCTCTGGTCCGGCTAACGATGCGAAAGGGCGTGTAGCGGCTCTGCGCGTACCTGGCGGCGCTGCACTTAGCCGTAAGCAGATCGACGATTACGGTAACTTCATTAAGATCTACGGCGCGAAAGGTTTGGCATACATTAAAGTCACTGAGCGTGCGAAAGGTCTGGAAGGGGTAACCAGCCCGGTGGCCAAGTTCCTGAATGCTGAAATCATTGAAGCCATTCTGGAACGTACTGGCGCGCAAGACGGTGATATGATCTTCTTCGGCGCCGACAACAAGAAAGTGGTTGCCGACGCGATGGGCGCTCTGCGCCTGAAACTGGGTAAAGACCTGAACCTGACCGACGAATCCAAATGGGCGCCGTTGTGGGTTATCGACTTCCCAATGTTTGAAGACGATGGTGAAGGCGGTCTGACCGCGATGCACCACCCGTTCACCTCGCCGAAAGACATGACGGCAGCTGAGCTGAAAGCCGCGCCGGAAGATGCGGTTGCCAATGCGTACGATATGGTTATCAACGGCTACGAAGTAGGCGGCGGTTCTGTACGTATCCATAACGGTGATATGCAGCAGACCGTATTCGGTATTCTGGGTATCAACGAACAAGAGCAGCGCGAGAAATTCGGCTTCCTGTTGGATGCGTTAAAATACGGTACACCGCCGCACGCGGGCCTGGCGTTTGGTCTGGATCGTCTGACCATGCTGCTGACCGGTACTGATAACATCCGTGACGTTATTGCTTTCCCGAAAACGACGGCTGCCGCGTGTCTGATGACCGAAGCGCCGAGCCTGGCCAATGAAGCTGCGCTGGCGGAACTGAGCATTCAGGTTGTTAAGAAGGCCGAGAATAACTGATATGGCATATAAACAGCCTGTCTCTGTGTTAGTCGTGATTTATGCAAAGGACACCGGGAGAGTGCTGATGTTACAGCGACGCGACGACCCTGATTTTTGGCAGTCGGTCACCGGCAGCCTTGAAGAAGGTGAAACCGCGTCGCAAGCCGCCCTGCGCGAAGTAAAGGAAGAGGTCGCCATTGATGTTGCGCGTGAGCAACTGACCTTAATTGACTGCCAGCGCACGGTGGAGTTTGAGATTTTTAGTCATTTACGTCATCGCTATGCGCCAGGAATTGTACGTAATACGGAGTCCTGGTTTTGCCTGGCACTGCCCACTGAACGAGAGATCGTGTTCACCGAACATTTGACCTACCGTTGGGTTAATGCGCATGAGGCGGCACAGTTAACCAAGTCGTGGAGTAACCGGCAGGCGATTGAAGAGTTTGTAATTAACGTCGCCTGAGAAGGCGCGCTTTTTGGAGAGATTATTTATGGCAGGTCATAGTAAATGGGCCAACACCAGACATCGTAAAGCAGCGCAGGATGCTAAGCGCGGTAAGATCTTCACCAAAATCATTCGTGAGCTGGTGACGGCGGCTAAATTGGGTGGTGGCGATCCAGATGCTAACCCGCGTCTGCGCGCAGCGGTTGATAAAGCGCTGGCAAACAACATGACACGTGACACTCTGAACCGTGCAATCGCGCGCGGTGTGGGTGGTGATGAAGATTCCAACATGGAAACCATCATCTATGAAGGTTACGGTCCTGGCGGTACAGCCGTTATGATTGAATGTCTGTCTGACAACCGTAACCGTACCGTTGCGGAAGTGCGTCACGCGTTCACGAAAACAGGCGGCAACCTCGGTACCGACGGTTCTGTCGCATACCTGTTCAGCAAGAAAGGCGTGATCTCCTTTGAGCAAGGCAACGAAGACGCAATCATGGAAGCGGCACTGGAAGCCGGTGCTGAAGACGTTGTAACCTTCGACGACGGCGCGATTGACGTTTACACCGCGTGGGAAGAGATGGGTAAAGTTCGTGATGCACTGGAAGCGGCAGGTCTGAAAGCGGACGCGGCTGAAGTTTCTATGATCCCATCCACCAAAGCGGATATGGATGCAGAAACAGCGCCGAAACTGATGCGTCTGATCGATATGCTGGAAGATTGCGATGACGTGCAGGAAGTTTACCACAACGGCGAAATCTCCGATGAGGTTGCAGCTACGTTAGAATGATGTGGTTAAGCCATAAAATAACAGGAGATGCGTGATGTCTATCATTCTCGGCATTGATCCGGGGTCGCGCATTACCGGTTATGGCGTAATCCGTCAGGTCGGCAGACAGTTGACCTATCTCGGCAGTGGTTGTATTCGCACCAAAGTTGACGATCTCCCGTCACGCCTGAAATTGATATACGCGGGGGTGACGGAAATCATCACCCAGTTCCAGCCGGATTATTTTGCCATCGAGCAGGTCTTTATGGCGAAAAATGCCGATTCGGCGCTTAAGCTGGGGCAGGCGCGCGGCGTGGCGATTGTTGCTGCGACCAATCAGGATCTTCCGGTGTTTGAGTATGCTGCCCGACAGGTTAAACAAACCGTCGTCGGTATCGGCAGCGCGGAAAAAAGCCAGGTACAACACATGGTGCGTACGCTGCTCAAACTCCCGGCTAACCCTCAGGCGGATGCTGCGGATGCGCTGGCGATTGCCATTACCCACTGCCATGTCAGCCAGAACGCCATGCAAATGAGTGAGTCGAGGTTGAATTTAGCGCGCGGTAGGTTACGTTAGTGACAAATGAGGCTGGATATCTATCCAGCCTTTTTTTATGATAGCGCATTACCTTTTAGCCCTTAACGCAGGAGCGTCACGTGATAGGCAGACTCAGAGGCATCATTATTGAAAAACAACCCCCGCTGGTCCTTCTGGAAACGGGTGGGGTAGGCTATGAAGTGCATATGCCGATGACCTGTTTCTACGAGCTGCCGGAAGCCGGGCAGGAAGCGATCATCTTCACGCATTTTGTGGTGCGCGAAGACGCACAGCTGCTGTATGGCTTTAACAATAAGCAAGAGCGCACGCTGTTTAAAGAGCTAATTAAAACCAACGGTGTGGGGCCGAAGCTGGCGCTGGCGATCCTCTCCGGTATGTCTGCGCAGCAGTTTGTCAATGCCGTTGAGCGCGAAGAGCTTGGCGCGTTAGTGAAATTACCGGGCATTGGTAAGAAAACCGCAGAGCGTTTGATTGTTGAAATGAAAGACCGCTTTAAAGGCCTGCATGGTGACCTCTTTACCCCGGCGGCGGATCTGGTTCTGACCTCTCCGGCCAGTCCGACAACGGACGACGCCGAGCAGGAAGCGGTTGCTGCGCTGGTGGCGTTGGGCTATAAACCACAAGAAGCTAGCCGCATGGTGAGCAAAATTGCCCGCCCTGATGCCAGCAGTGAAACCCTGATTCGTGAAGCGCTTCGCGCGGCATTGTGAGGTAAAGGATGATTGAAGCAGATCGCCTGATTTCGGCTGTCAGCACGACCCCTGAAGACCTGGTGGATCGTGCGATCCGCCCTAAATTGCTGGAAGAGTATATTGGCCAGCCTCAGGTCCGTTCGCAAATGGAGATTTTTATCCAGGCGGCGAAGCTGCGTGGGGACGCTCTCGATCACCTGCTGATTTTCGGTCCTCCGGGTCTTGGTAAAACCACGCTTGCCAATATTGTCGCCAATGAAATGGGCGTTAATCTGCGCACCACGTCCGGTCCGGTACTGGAAAAAGCAGGCGATCTGGCGGCAATGCTCACCAACCTTGAACCACACGATGTGTTGTTTATCGATGAAATCCATCGTCTGTCACCGGTGGTGGAAGAAGTGTTGTATCCGGCAATGGAAGACTATCAGCTGGATATCATGATTGGCGAAGGCCCGGCTGCGCGTTCAATTAAAATCGATCTGCCGCCGTTTACGCTAATCGGCGCAACAACCCGCGCGGGGTCGTTAACGTCTCCACTGCGTGATCGCTTTGGGATTGTGCAGCGCCTGGAGTTCTATCAGGTGGCTGACCTGCAGCATATTGTTGGACGCAGTGCCCGCTTTATGGGGCTGGAGATGAGTGATGAAGGCGCGCTGGAAGTGGCGCGGCGGGCACGTGGTACGCCGCGTATTGCCAACCGTTTATTGCGTCGGGTACGCGATTTTGCTGAAGTGAAGCATGACGGCACCATCTCGGCGGATATCGCCGCCCAGGCACTGGATATGCTCAATGTGGATGCGGAAGGCTTCGATTATATGGACCGTAAGCTGCTGCTGGCGGTTATCGATAAATTCTTCGGTGGTCCGGTAGGACTGGATAACCTGGCGGCGGCAATCGGCGAAGAACGTGAAACCATTGAGGACGTGCTGGAACCGTATCTGATTCAGCAAGGTTTTCTGCAGCGTACGCCGCGCGGAAGAATGGCAACGGTACGGGCCTGGAACCATTTCGGGATCACGCCGCCGGCAATGCCTTAAGCCCCAATAATGCCGGATGGCGCTACGCTAATCAGGCCTACGGTATGATGTAGGCAGGATTAGGTGAAACCGCCATCCGGCGAAATACCACTCAGCTCGCTTGCTTCTTCATCATACTGAAGATAAACAGCAGTGCAGCACAAAGCACCACGGATGGCCCTGCTGGCGTATCATAGAACGCTGAGAAGGTCAGCCCGCCTGTAACCGCTATCATCCCAACGCCCACGGCAACACCGGCCATCTGTTCGGGTGTACGGGCGAAACGACGTGCGGTAGCCGCAGGAATTATCAGCAGTGAGGTGATAATCAGTGCCCCGACGAATTTCATCGCCACACCAATAGTGAGTGCTGTGACCAGCATCAGCAATAGCTTGACACGTTGCAGCTTCACGCCATCAACAAAGGCCAGATCCGGGCTGATAGTCATCGACAGCAGGTTACGCCACTGCCAGAAC
This sequence comes from Citrobacter sp. wls716, assembly GCF_005280975.1. Taxonomy (NCBI): domain Bacteria; kingdom Pseudomonadati; phylum Pseudomonadota; class Gammaproteobacteria; order Enterobacterales; family Enterobacteriaceae; genus Citrobacter; species Citrobacter sp. wls716. The sequence goes on along the minus strand of NZ_SZWX01000021.1, from coordinate 485,238 downwards.
AAAATCGCCAGAACGATAACCACGCCAATGGCAATGGCCACCAGATCTTCTGGGGTGACGGCGAGCAGATCGCCAAACAGATAGGCCATCAAATCCACACGAATATTCGACATCAGGCTAACAACAACCAGCCCTAATGACAGCGCACTGTGCGCCATAATACCGAGCAGGGTATCAATCGCGAGATGCGGGCGTTTCTCCAGCCATACCAGGCCTGCGGCCAGCAACAGGGTGACGGCGATAACCGCATAGAAAGGGTTTACATCCAGCAGCAGGCCAAAGGCGACCCCCAGCAGCGACGCATGAGCCAGCGTATCGCCGAAATAAGACATTCGACGCCAGACTACAAACGAGCCAAGCGGGCCAGCAGCACAGGCCAGCATGATCCCGGCTAACCAACCGGGTAATAATAATTCAATCATGAGTGACCATTTCCCCGGCGTAAAACAATGCGACCCTGTAAATCGTGGCGATGATTATGGTTGTGACGGTAAATTCCGAGTTGTTCAGCGCCGCGTTGCCCGAACATAGAAATGAATTCAGGGTGCATAGAAACCACCTCTGGCGTGCCGGAGCAGCAAATGTGGTGGTTCAGACACAAGACTTCGTCGGTTTTTGCCATGACCAGATGCAGGTCATGGGATACCATCAGCACGGCGCAATCCAGCTCACGTCGCAACTGATCGATAAGATCGTACAGTGCAACCTGACCATTCACATCCACGCCCTGAGTCGGTTCATCGAGCACCAGGAGCTGCGGTTTATTTAGCAACGCACGGGCCAGCAAGACACGCTGTGTTTCCCCGCCGGACAGTTTTTGCATCGGCGCATCCATCAGATGCCCGGCCTGAACACGCTTCAGCGCAGGGAGAATGTCGGTTTTCTTTGTGCCAGGACGTAAGCGCAAAAAGCGACTCACCGTCAGCGGAAGTGTTGTATCGAGGTAGAGTTTTTGCGGTACATAGCCAATCCGCAAATGCCCGTTGCGCTTGATAACCCCTTCATCAGCCGCTACCAGCCCCAATACAACGCGCACCAGCGTAGACTTTCCGGCCCCATTCGGGCCAAGAAGCGTTAAAATTTTGCCGGGTCGAAGTTCAAGCGATACGTCAGAAAGGACGCGGCGTTGACCATAAGAGACCGAGACATTTTCCAGTGAAACCAAAGTCGTCATATCAATTTTAGTCTTGCAGAAGTTATAGAATGTTATAATATCACATTTCTCACATTCGTTACGATGATTGGTCGCATTATGTTACATAAAAATACGCTTCTTTTCGCAGCATTATCCGCTGCTCTTTGGGGTAGTGCAACTCAGGCAGCAAATGCTGCTGTAGTGGCGTCACTTAAGCCGTTGGGCTTTATTGCTTCAGCGATTGCAGATGGGGTTACAGACACCCAGGTTCTGTTGCCTGACGGGGCTTCCGAACACGATTATTCGCTGCGTCCTTCAGACGTAAAACGCTTACAGAACGCGGACTTAGTTGTTTGGATAGGTCCGGAAATGGAGGCGTTTATGGAAAAGTCAGTCAAGAATATTCCTAACGCAAAACAGGTAACGATTGCGCAGCTCAATGACGTGAAACCGTTACTCATGAAAGGCGCTGACGATGATGATGACGATCATGGGCATAACGACGCTCACGGCGAAAAAAGTGACGAGCATCACCATCATGGTGATTACAACATGCATCTTTGGCTTTCCCCAGAGATAGCGCGGGCCTCAGCGGTTGCAATCCATGATAAATTAGTGGAACTTATGCCGCAAAGTCGAGCCAAACTTGACGCCAACCTGAAGGATTTTGAGGCACAATTAGCCGCAACCGATAAGCAGGTAGGTAACGAGCTCGCACCGCTCAAGGGTAAAGGGTATTTCGTTTTTCATGACGCCTATGGCTACTACGAAAAACACTACGGGCTAACACCGCTTGGTCACTTTACCGTGAACCCTGAGATTCAACCTGGTGCGCAGCGTTTACATGAAATAAGAACACAGTTGGTTGAGCAAAAAGCAACCTGCGTTTTTGCTGAGCCACAGTTCAGGCCAGCGGTCGTTGAAGCCGTAGCGAGAGGGACATCCGTTCGAATGGGAACGTTGGATCCCCTCGGAACGAATATCAAACTGGGTAAAACAAGCTATTCAGCGTTTCTGAACCAATTAGCCAACCAGTATGCGAGCTGCCTGAAAGGAGATTAATGAGGAAGTGAATACGTGCAACAGATAGCCCGCTCTGTCGCTCTGGCGTTTAATAATTTGCCGCGACCCCATCGTGTTATGTTGGGGTCGCTTACTGTTCTGACATTGGCCGTCGCAGTCTGGCGGCCTTATGTATACCATCCCGACTCTGCACCCATCGTTAAAACCATTGAGCTGGAAAAAAGCGAGATACGTTCACTGTTGCCAGAGGCCAGCGAACCTATCGATCAAGCCGCTCAGGAAGATGAAGCTATCCCTCAGGACGAACTTGATGACAAGACCTCTGGCGAGGCCGGGGTTCACGAGTATGTTGTCTCTACCGGCGATACGCTGAGCAGTATTCTGAACCAGTACGGCATTGATATGGGCGATATCAGCCAGCTTGCCGCATCTGATAAAGATCTACGTAATCTGAAAATTGGCCAGCAACTTTCCTGGACACTGTCTTCGGAAGGTGATTTGCAGCGCCTGACCTGGGAAGTCTCCCGCCGTGAAACCCGTACTTATGATCGTACAGCAACGGGTTTCAAAATGAGCAGCGAAATGCAGCAGGGCGACTGGGTCAACAGCCGAATCAACGGTACGGTGGGCGGTAGTTTCGTCGCCAGTGCAAGAGATGCCGGCCTCACCAGCTCTGAAATCAGCGCAGTGATTAAAGCGATGCAATGGCAGATGGACTTTCGCAAGCTGAAGAAAGGCGATGAGTTCTCCGTTTTGATGTCTCGCGAGATGCTGGACGGTAAACGCGAACAAAGCCAACTGCTGGGCGTTCGTTTGCGCTCTGAAGGCAAGGATTATTACGCGATCCGTGCTGAAGACGGTAAATTCTATGACCGTAACGGGACCGGGCTTGCTAAAGGGTTTATGCGTTTCCCTACGGCGAAGCAGTTCCGTATTTCGTCAAATTTCAATCCACGTCGCCTGAATCCGGTAACCGGGCGCGTTGCACCGCACAAAGGTGTCGACTTTGCGATGCCGCAAGGTACGCCAGTGCTGTCAGTCGGTGATGGTGAGGTGGTTGTCGCGAAACGGAGTGGCGCGGCCGGATACTATGTTGCTGTTCGTCACGGTCGTACTTACACCACCCGTTACATGCACCTGCGTAAGCTGCTGGTTAAACCGGGGCAAAAAGTGAAACGTGGCGATCGCATTGCGCTGTCAGGTAACACCGGGCGTTCTACGGGCCCGCACCTGCACTACGAAGTATGGGTCAACCAGCAGGCTGTGAACCCGTTGACGGCAAAACTGCCGCGTACGGAAGGGCTGAGCGGTTCGGATCGTACCGAGTACCTGGCACAGGTGAAAGAGGTTCTGCCTCAGTTACGCTTCGATTAATAAATACACTGACAGAGCCGGTACGCTAAGCGTGCCGGCTTTTTTTATTTTGTACGGGACACGGTGCGCCGCTACACTATCAGCAGATTTACTTTTTCGCGGCCCCCGATACTGGAAGAGCATGGAAACGAAAAAAAAGAGTATTGAGTATATCCCTGAGTTTCAAAAATCATTCCGTCACCCGCGCTACTGGGGCGCCTGGCTTGGCGTGGCAGCGATTGCAGGGATTGCATTAACGCCCGCGTCATTTCGCGATCCCGTTCTGGCGAAACTGGGGCGGCTTGCCGGACGACTGGGGAAAAGTTCGCGTCGTAGAGCGCTTATCAATTTATCCCTCTGTTTTCCGGAGCGCAGCGAAGCCGAGCGTGAGGCCATCGTTGATGAGATGTTTGCGACTGCGCCTCAGGCGATGGTTATGATGGCAGAATTAGCCATGCGTGGCCCGGAGAAAATTCAGCACCGCGTTGACTGGCAGGGCCTGGAAATTATCGATGAGATGCGACGTAATGAGGAAAAGGTGATTTTTCTCGTCCCTCACGGCTGGGGTGTTGATATTCCGGCAATGCTGATGGCATCTCAAGGCCAGAAAATGGCAGCGATGTTCCATAACCAGGGCAATCCGGTATTTGACTATGTCTGGAATACGGTACGTCGACGTTTCGGCGGTCGTTTACATGCACGTAACGACGGTATTAAACCTTTTATTCAGTCGGTACGGCAGGGATACTGGGGATATTACTTACCGGATCAGGACCACGGCCCGGAGCACAGCGAGTTTGTCGATTTCTTCGCGACCTATAAGGCAACGTTACCGGCGATTGGCCGCCTGATGAAGGTTTGTCATGCACGCGTAATACCGCTATTCCCGGTGTACGATGGTAAAACGCATCGCCTGACGATTCAGGTACGCCCCCCCATGGATGACATTCTGACGGCCGATGACCATACAATTGCCAGACGGATGAATGAAGAAGTGGAGATTTTTGTCACCCCACATCTTGAACAATACACCTGGATTCTGAAACTGCTAAAGACCCGCAAACCCGGCGAGATTGAGCCCTATAAGCGCAAAGATCTCTATCCGAAGAAATAAAAAAAGCCTCTCGTTCGAGAGGCTTTTTTGTATCAGGCGACCTGTGCGCCTGATAAGCGAGTAATATCAGGCAGTCAGCAGAGTCGTTATTCTACAGTCAGAATACGTGTGGTGTTGGTGGAGCCGATGGTGCTCATGACATCACCCTGGGTCACAATCACCAGATCGCCTGACACCAGGTAGCCTTTGTCGCGCAGCAGATTGACCGCTTCGTTGGCAGCTACTACACCGTCAGTTTCGCTGTCAAAGTGGACCGGCGTAACGCCACGATACAGAGAGGTCAGATTCAGCGTACGCTCATGACGAGACATCGCGAAAATTGGCAGGCCAGAACTGATGCGTGATGTCATCAGCGCAGTACGACCGGACTCGGTCATGGCGATGATAGCGGTAACGCCTTTCAGATGGTTCGCGGCATACATCGCTGACATGGCGATAGCTTCTTCGACATTATCAAACTGTACGTCGAGACGGTGTTTAGAAACGTTGATGCTTGGGATTTTCTCTGCACCCAGACATACGCGAGCCATAGCTGCGACGGTTTCCGCCGGGTACTGGCCTGCCGCAGTTTCGGCAGACAGCATGACGGCATCAGTCCCATCCAGCACGGCGTTTGCCACGTCCATGACTTCCGCACGCGTCGGCATTGGGTTAGTGATCATTGATTCCATCATCTGCGTTGCGGTAATAACCGCACGGTTCAGCTGACGTGCGCGACGGATCAACGCTTTCTGAATACCAACCAGCTCCGGGTCACCGATTTCCACGCCCAGGTCACCACGCGCGACCATTACCACGTCAGAGGCAAGGATGATGTCATCCATCGCATTCTGGTCGCAGACGGCTTCAGCACGCTCTACCTTGGCAACAATTTTCGCATCGCAGCCAGCATCGCGCGCCAGGCGGCGGGCATAATTCAGATCTTCGCCACAGCGAGGGAAAGAAACCGCCAGATAGTCAACGCTGATTTGCGCTGCAGTAATGATGTCTGCTTTGTCTTTTTCCGTCAGAGCTTCAGCAGAAAGGCCACCGCCAAGTTTGTTGATGCCTTTGTTGTTGGAGAGCGGGCCACCGACAGTGACTTCGGTGAAGACTTTCATACCCTGAACTTCCAGCACTTTGAGCTGTACGCGACCATCATCCAGCAGCAGGATATCGCCCGGTACAACGTCAGCAGGCAGGCCTTTGTAATCGATGCCGACTTTTTCTTTGTCGCCTTCACCTTTACCGAGGTTGGCGTCTAACAGGAATTTGTCGCCAACATTGAGAAATACTTTACCTTCTTTAAAGGTCGATACGCGGATTTTAGGTCCCTGCAGGTCACCCAAAATAGCTACATGACGTCCCAGTTTGGCGGCAATTTCACGGACTTTATCCGCCCGCAATTTGTGATCTTCTGGAGAGCCGTGCGAAAAGTTCATACGTACAACGTTCGCCCCAGCGGCGATAATTTTTTCAAGGTTGTTATCGCGGTCAGTTGCCGGGCCTAAGGTGGTAACGATTTTGGTTCTGCGAAGCCTTCTGGACATGTAATACTCCGTTGACTGAAACAACTTGGTGTTGCGTGAACATTAATCCGGCCGTTCTCGAACATAAACGGTAAAATGAACGACCCGGATGATAAAAGGGTAGAACATTGTTATTGCTTTTAGCGGTCATCACTCTTGATGAGTAATTCTTTATCAAAACGCGATTCCTTGAGCGCTTCCTTGACACGCTTCAAGTTATCTCTAAATTTTGCCCCACGGCGCAAAGTAAATCCCGTAGCCAGCACATCTATCACGGTAAGTTGAGCAAGTCGAGAGACCATAGGCATATAAATGTCAGTATCTTCCGGTACATCGAGGGTAATTGCCAGCGTTGCTTCACGTGCCAGCGGAGTACCAGGAGATGTCAGGGCAATCACCATGGCATCGTTTTCCCGCGCTAACTGCGCCAGTTCAACCAGACTTTTGGTTCTTCCGGTGTGTGAAATGAGCACAATGACATCGTCATCACTACAATTCATACAGCTCATGCGTTGCAGTACGATGTCGTCGGAATAGATAACCGGAACGTTAAAGCGGAAAAATTTATTCATCGCGTCATGTGCTACCGCGGCGGAAGAACCTAAACCAAAGAAGGCAATTTTCTTCGCCTGGGTTAATAAATCTACTGCCCGGTTTACCGCCGCGTTATCCAGCGACTGGCGAACGTGGTCGAGGCTTGCCATCGCTGACTCGAAGATTTTCCCCGTGTAAGATTCAACGCTGTCATCCTCATCTACATTGCGATTAACATAAGGGGTACCATTTGCCAGACTTTGCGCCAGATGCAGTTTAAAATCAGGAAAGCCGCGGGTGTCCATGCTGCGACAGAAACGGTTCACCGTTGGCTCGCTGACATTCGCTTCTACAGCAAGTGCGGCGATACTTGAATGGATTGCCCGCTCGGGAGAGGCAAGAATAATGTCGGCGACTTTACGCTCTGACTTGCTCAAATGTTCCAGTTTTAACTGGATTTTTTCCAGCATATTCATGATGTAGGTAGACTCATGGGTCATGGGCAAAAACGATTTCAGCGATACGGGGAAACCGATACACAATTTAGTGTATAGATATTACCCCTGCTAATGCATCAACGGGGCAAAATGGACAGAATAGTTGTTGTTTTTTTTCATTACATGATCGGAGTCGGATTTTCATACTTCGTCATGGGTACGAAAAATACGACTTTTTTATCCATTTTGATGGGTTATACGCCAATAAAGCGGCTGTTCGCGGTAACAGCACGGCTGGATAAGCGTTTACGGTTTCCGGATTCACGTAAAAGCAGTACAGTGCACTGTAATAAAATTACAACCAGTGTCTGGCAAAAGCACCAGGCACTTAATTGAGGAGAATGACATGGCGGTAACGCAAACAGCCCAGGCATGTGACCTGGTCATTTTCGGTGCGAAGGGCGACCTGGCGCGACGGAAATTGCTGCCTTCCCTGTATCAACTGGAAAAGGCCGGTCAGATTAACCCGGATACCCGCATCATTGGGGTAGGGCGTGCTGATTGGGACAAAGCTGCCTATACCAAGGTTGTACGCGAAGCGCTCGAAACTTTCATGAAAGAAAAAATTGATGAAAGTTTATGGGAAACTCTCAGTGGCCGTCTGGAGTTTTGTAACCTGGACGTCAATGACACCGCCGCATTTAGCCGTCTGGGCGAGATGCTGGATCAAAAATCACGTACCACGATTAACTATTTCGCTATGCCGCCAAGCACCTTTGGCGCGATCTGCAAAGGCTTGGGTGAAGCAAAGCTGAATGCTAAACCCGCTCGCGTGGTGATGGAAAAACCGCTGGGCACGTCTCTGGCGACATCCCGTGAAATCAACGATCAGGTTGGCGAGTACTTCGAAGAGTGCCAGGTTTATCGTATTGACCACTATCTCGGGAAAGAGACGGTCCTGAACCTGTTGGCACTGCGTTTTGCCAATTCCCTGTTTGTGAACAACTGGGATAACCGCACTATCGATCACGTAGAAATTACCGTGGCTGAAGAGGTCGGTATTGAAGGCCGCTGGGGCTATTTTGACCAGGCCGGTCAAATGCGCGATATGATCCAGAACCACTTGCTGCAAATCCTCTGCATGATCGCAATGTCCCCTCCGGCTGATCTGAGCGCCGACAGCATTCGCGATGAGAAAGTGAAGGTCCTGAAATCGCTGCGTCGCATCGATCGCTCGAACGTGCGTGAAAAAACGGTTCGCGGCCAGTACACCACTGGTTTTGCCCAGGGTAAAAAGGTACCGGGTTACCTGGAAGAAGAGGGCGCGAATAAGAGCAGCAATACGGAAACGTTTGTGGCGATCCGCGTCGATATCGATAACTGGCGTTGGACGGGTGTACCGTTCTACCTGCGTACCGGTAAACGTTTACCAACCAAGTGCTCTGAAGTGGTGGTTTACTTCAAAACACCTGAGCTGAATCTGTTTAAAGAATCCTGGCAGGATCTGCCGCAGAACAAGTTGACTATTCGTTTGCAGCCTGATGAAGGGGTTGATATCCAGGTACTGAACAAAGTGCCGGGTCTGGACCACAAACATAATCTGCAGATCACTAAGCTGGATCTGAGCTACTCAGAAACCTTCAACCAAACGCACCTGGCCGACGCCTATGAGCGCCTGCTGTTGGAAACCATGCGCGGTATTCAGGCTCTGTTTGTGCGTCGCGATGAAGTCGAAGAGGCCTGGAAGTGGGTGGATTCAATTACTGAAGCCTGGGCGATGGATAACGAGTCGCCGAAGCCTTATCAGGCAGGAACCTGGGGACCGGTTGCGTCTGTGGCCATGATTACCCGTGACGGTCGTTCCTGGAACGAATTCGAGTAAAAGATCATCTAGCCATTAGGTGTTATTTTACCGGTAACATGATCTAACACAGATTGTAGAATAATTTTTGCACTTTTAAACCTCGCGTGGATTCACCCGCGAGGTTTTTTTTATTACACTGCCTGAAACGATTTTGCCCCTGAGCAACGGCTAACAAGCGATTCAGCTATATTTAGTAATGCTGAATACATTGTTTACCCAACCGCTCTGACAGATAAATTTTAGGAGCCTCTATGAATCCGAATTTGTTACGCGTAACACAACGTATCGTCGAACGTTCCCGGGACACGCGTTCCGCCTACCTCGCTCGAATCGAACAGGCTAAAACGACTACCGTCCATCGCTCACAGCTGGCATGCGGCAATCTGGCGCATGGTTTTGCCGCCTGTCAGCCGGAGGATAAAGCCTCGCTCAAAAGCATGTTGCGTAACAATATCGCGATCATTACCTCCTATAACGACATGCTTTCCGCACACCAGCCGTATGAACACTATCCGGCCATCATTCGCAAAGCACTACATGAAGCCAATGCGGTGGGCCAGGTTGCTGGTGGCGTACCTGCGATGTGCGACGGTGTGACCCAGGGCCAGGACGGTATGGAGCTTTCTCTGCTAAGTCGTGAAGTCATTGCGATGTCAGCGGCTGTGGGGCTCTCACACAATATGTTCGACGGTGCGTTGTTCCTCGGTGTATGTGACAAGATTGTCCCGGGCCTGGTCATGGCGGCGCTTTCCTTCGGTCATCTGCCTTCAATCTTCATCCCTTCAGGCCCGATGACGAGTGGTCTGGCGAACAAAGAGAAAGTGCGTATTCGTCAACTGTATGCCGAAGGCAAAGTGGATCGTATGGCACTGCTCGAATCCGAGGCTGCGTCTTATCATGCGCCGGGTACCTGTACGTTCTACGGCACCGCTAACACCAACCAGATGGTAGTGGAGTTCATGGGCATGCAGTTGCCAGGCTCCTCTTTTGTTCACCCGGATGCACCACTGCGTGAAGCATTGACCGCAGCGGCGGCCCGTCAGGTAACACGTCTGACCGGTAACGGTAATGAGTGGATGCCGATCGGGAAAATGATCGATGAAAAAGTGGTTGTGAACGGTATTGTGGCACTGCTGGCGACCGGCGGTTCAACCAACCATACGATGCACCTGGTAGCCATGGCGCGCGCAGCCGGTATTCTGATTAACTGGGACGACTTCTCCGATCTATCCGATATCGTGCCGCTGATGGCGCGTCTGTACCCGAATGGCCCGGCAGACATTAACCATTTCCAGGCTGCTGGCGGTGTGCCTGTATTAATGCGTGAACTGCTGAATGCGGGTCTGTTACATGAAGATGTGAACACTGTCGCTGGATTCGGTTTATCGCGCTACACCCTGGAGCCGTGGCTCAACAATGGTGAACTGGACTGGCGCGAAGGTGCGGAAAAATCACTGGACAGCAATGTGATTGCCGCCTTTGATCAGCCATTCTCCCATCACGGCGGCACTAAAGTACTGAGTGGTAACCTGGGGCGTGCGGTGATGAAAACCTCAGCTGTTCCAGTTGAAAATCAGGTGATTGAAGCGCCTGCCGTGGTCTTCGAAAGTCAACATGATGTGTTACCGGCGTTTGATGCGGGTCTGCTTGACCGGGATTGTGTGGTCGTTGTGCGCCATCAGGGACCAAAAGCGAACGGAATGCCAGAATTACATAAACTCATGCCGCCACTTGGTGTATTATTGGACCGTTGTTTCAAAATTGCGTTAGTTACCGATGGACGACTTTCAGGTGCTTCAGGTAAAGTGCCTTCAGCAATCCATGTAACTCCAGAAGCTTACGATGGCGGGCTGCTGGCGAAAGTGCGCGATGGCGACATCATTCGTGTGAATGGACAGACAGGTGAATTAACGCTGCTGGTTGATGAAGAGGAACTTGCTTCCCGTCAGCCTCACATCCCTGACCTTAGCGCTTCGCGCGTGGGTACCGGGCGTGAAATGTTCAGCGCGTTGCGTGAAAAGCTGTCCGGTGCGGAGCAGGGCGCAACCTGTATCACTTTTTAAGACTTAATTTGTAATCAGGCGAGAGAAAACTCTGATGAAAAACTGGAAGACAAGTGCAGAAGCAATCCTGACCACTGGCCCGGTTGTACCGGTTATTGTGGTTAACAAATTGGAACACGCTGTGCCGATGGCAAAAGCGTTAGTTGCAGGGGGCGTGCGCGTTCTGGAAGTGACGTTACGTACCGCATGTGCGATGGATGCCATTCGCGCGATCGCCAAAGAAGTTCCGGATGCTATCGTTGGTGCGGGTACCGTACTGAATCCACAACAGCTGGCTGAAGTCACCGAAGCGGGTGCACAGTTCGCCATCAGCCCGGGTCTGACCGAGCCGCTGCTGAAAGCCGCAACTGAAGGCACTATTCCGTTGATCCCGGGTATCAGCACCGTTTCTGAACTGATGCTGGGTATGGACTACGGTTTGAAAGAGTTCAAATTCTTCCCTGCGGAAGCTAACGGTGGTACGAAAGCGCTGCAGGCGATTGCGGGTCCGTTCTCACAGGTCCGTTTCTGCCCAACCGGTGGTATCTCTCCAGCGAATTACCGCGACTACCTGGCACTGAAAAGCGTGCTGTGCATCGGCGGTTCCTGGCTGGTTCCGGCGGATGCGCTGGAAGCGGGTGATTACGATCGTATCACCAAACTGGCTCGCGAAGCGGTTGAAGGCGCGAAGCAGTAAGCTATCAACGTGTAAACCGAAGGCCCGATAAGAGGCGTTAGCGCCGATATCGGGCTTTGCCGGATGGGGTTTTACTGCCTCATCCGGTCTACGGCTCCGGTTTTAACCTGTCACTTTTACCTGTGAAGCCGCGTTTTTTGCGCGATCAACAGCTTCTTCAACACTTTCTGCAGTTGCCAGTACGACCCCTAAACGACGCGTACCGTCGATTTCGGGTTTACCAAACAGACGTATCTGCAAACCCGCGCCAACGGCAGCATCCACATTATCAAAGGTAACGTTTTGGCTGCTTAGCTGCGGCAGGATCACCGCTGATGCTGACGGCCCATACTGGCGGATTGCGCCAACGGGAAGACCAAGGAATGCACGCACGTGCAGGGCAAACTCGGACAGATCCTGAGAAATCAGCGTCACCATACCCGTGTCGTGAGGGCGAGGGGAGACTTCGCTGAAAATCACTTCATCACCGCAGACAAACAGTTCGACCCCAAACAGTCCGTGGCCTCCCAGCGCCAGCACCACCTTACGGGCAATCTCCTGCGCGCGCGCCAGTGCCAGTTCACTCATCTGCTGCGGCTGCCAGGATTCACGATAGTCGCCGTCTTCCTGGCGATGTCCAACCGGTGCGCAAAAATGTACGCCGTCAATGGCGCTGACGGTAAGCAGTGTGATTTCAAAATCAAAATTCACTACGCCTTCGACGATAACGCGTCCGGCACCAGCCCGACCGCCCTGTTGAGCATAGTCCCAGGCTGCAGCGAGCTGATCGGCTGAACGGATAAAGCTTTGTCCTTTACCGGACGAACTCATTACCGGTTTCACGATGCAGGGATAGCCGATTTCAGCGACGGCTTCGCGAAAGCGGACTTCACTGTCAGCAAAGCGGTAAGAAGAGGTCGGTAGAGACAATTCTTCGGCGGCGAGGCGACGGATCCCTTCCCGGTTCATGGTCAGTTGCGTTGCTCTTGCACATGGCACAACACGCTGGCCTTCCTGCTCCAGTTTTACCAGCATATCCGTGGCGATCGCCTCAATTTCCGGCACGATATAATGTGGTTTTTCACGCTCGACGAGCTGGCGTAATGCTTCGCCATCCAGCATGTTGATAACGTATGAGCGATGGGCAACGTGCATGGCTGGCGCGTCGGGGTAACGATCCACGGCAATGACTTCCACACCCAGGCGTTGACATTCAATTGCCACTTCTTTACCCAGTTCTCCCGAACCTAATAACATCACTCGCGTTGCTGCTGGACGCAGCGCTGTGCCTAATAACGTCATAAATTAATCCCCTGTTTTATCTGGGCGCAGTATATACGGAAACGTTTGCGTCTGTCTTTATTACCAGGTTGATTTCAGGGCTTAAAAAGAATATACTGTACATAAATACAGTTAATTTAAGAGACTGCAAAATGGCGGTTGAAGTTAAATACGTAGTCATTCGGGAAGGTGAGGAAAAAATGTCGTTTACCAGCAAAAAGGAAGCCGATGCGTATGACAAAATGCTGGATACAGCGGATTTGCTCGATACATGGCTGGAGCAATCGCCGGTAGCGCTTGAAGACGAGCAGCGCGAAGCGCTTTCCCTGTGGCTGGCTGAGCAAAAAGATGTGCTAAGCGCCATCCTCAAAAACGGCAAGCTGCCTTCTCCACAGGTGGTCGACAACGACGCGCACGCTGAGGATGATACCCAGGCGGCCTGAAGCGACTTGCGCTCCTGATATTTTGTACCATGCTTTTCCCTGAATCATTGTGCAATCCCTGACGTTATTTCCCGTTGCTACAGGCAATCTGAATGACGAAGGGGAGATTAAGGAGAAAAGAATGTATAAAAAAAGAACGTTATTGAGCCTGCTGCTGCTGTCTGCCAGCGTATCTGTATTTGCGGCAAATATGGAAAGCAAAAACGTCCAGTTCCCCAAGTGTGAGGGACTGGACGCTAACGGTATTGCGGCGAGCGTGAAACGTGATTATCAACAAAATCGCATCGCGCGCTGGGCTGACGATCAAAAGCGCGTCGGGCAAGCCGATCCGGTCGCCTGGGTAAACACGCCCGATATTACGGGCAAAGACGGGAAATGGTCAGTACCCCTGACTGTTCGCGGTAAAAGTGCGGATATTCACTATCAGGTAAAAGTCGACTGCAAAGCCGGAACGGCGGAGTATCAGCCGCAGTAACGGAGGTATTTGCACATCTTTTGATGACCTGAACACTTCCTGACATCCCCTCGGGTACGCTTTGATGATTATTCGTCTGTACTTGAGGGGCAAAATGGCTAACTGGCTAAATCAACTACAATCTCTTCTTGGGCAAAAAGCATCATCTGCGTCATCTTCTGGCGAGCAAGGGCTGAGTAAACTTCTCGTTCCAGGCGCGTTAGGCGGTCTGGCAGGATTACTGGTTGCCAACAAATCTTCTCGTAAATTACTGAGTAAATACGGCACCAGCGCGCTTCTGGTGGGCGGCGGTGCGGTTGCCGGGACTGTGTTATGGAACAAGTACAAGGATAAAGTTCGCGCAGCGCATCAGGATGAGCCGCAGTTTGGTGCACAAAGCTCACCGCTGGATGAGCGAACCGAACGCCTGATTCTGGCGCTGGTTTTTGCGGCGAAAAGCGATGGCCATATTGATGCCAAAGAACGTAGCGCTATTGAGCAGCAGCTCCGTGAAGCGGGCGTGGAAGAGCAGGGCCGCATTCTGATTGAACGTGCGATTGAACAACCACTCGATCCTCAGCGTCTGGCTCAGGGGATCCGTAACGAAGAAGAAGCGCTAGAAATTTACTTCCTGAGCTGTGCGGCGATTGATATCGACCACTTTATGGAACGCAGTTATCTGAATGCATTGGGTGATGCGTTGAAGATCCCGCAGGATGTTCGTGAAGGGATTGAGCAGGATCTTAAGGAACAAAAACAGGCCCTGCCGGGTTAAATAGTTACCGCCAAGGCGCATGTTTCGCTTGCATCATTGCTGACTTTTGCCACCCTTATAGGATGATTAAGCAAAAGAACAATGACATGCTACCTAAAGCTCCTCGTATTCCCCACGCCATGACGCAGCATGGCGACACCCGCGTTGATAATTATTACTGGTTGCGAGATGACACCCGCTCGCAACCAGAAGTACTGAATTACCTGCAACAAGAAAATGCATATGGCCGCCAGGTGATGGCTTCGCAGCAAGCTTTGCAGGATCGTGTTCTGAAAGAGATTATCGACCGTATTCCCCCTCAGGATGTGTCTGCACCGTATGTGAAAAATGGGTACCGCTATCGCCATCTCTATGAACCGGGGTGCGAATATGCCATTTATCAACGTCAGTCTGCCTTCAGTGAAGAGTGGGATGAATGGGACACCTTGTTGGATGGTAACCAGCGCGCGGCCCACAGTGAGTTTTATACGCTGGGAGGACTGGCGATATCCCCGGATAACACCATTATGGCGCTGGCTGAGGATTATCTGTCCCGCCGGCAATATGGCGTGCGTTTTCGCAACTTACAAACGGGTAACTGGTACCCGGAGGTACTTGAAAACGTCGAGCCGGAATTAGTCTGGGCCAACGACTCGCAGACTTTCTATTATGTCCGCAAGCATGAAACCACATTGCTGCCGTATCAGGTCTGGCGGCATACCGTAGGCTCGCCATCATCACTGGATGAGCTGGTATATGAAGAAGCCGATGATATGTTTTATGTCAGTCTGCATAAAACCACCTCACAGCACTATGTTGTTATTCATATTGCGAGTGCAACCACCAGTGAGGTTCTGCTCATTGATGCAGAACTGGCTGATGCAGAGCCACTGGTCTTTTTAGCGCGACGCAAAGACCACGAATACAGTCTCGATCACTATCAGCACAATTTTTATCTGCGCTCCAACCGTCAGGGGAAAAATTTCGGCCTGTACCGTACCCGTGTTCGTGATGAGCAAGTCTGGGAGACGCTGATCCCTCCGCGTGACAACGTGATGCTGGAGGGCTTTACGCTGTTCACAGACTGGCTGGTGGTGGAAGAGCGCCAGCGGGGCTTAACCAGTCTGCGTCAGATCAATCGTAAAACGCGCGAAGTGGTCGGTATCGCCTTTGACGATCCGGCGTATGTGACATGGCTTGCCTATAACCCTGAGCCGGAGACCTCGCGCCTGCGTTATGGCTATTCCTCCATGACCACCCCGGATACGCTGTTTGAACTGGATATGGACACCGGAGAGCGTCGCGTGCTCAAGCAGACGGAGGTTCCCGGATTTGATGCGGCGAACTACCGCAGCGAACACGTATGGATCACCGCGCGGGATGGTACCGAGGTTCCGGTTTCGCTGGTTTACCATCAAAAGTACTTCCTGAAAGGAAAAAATCCGTTACTGGTTTACGGCTATGGCTCGTATGGCGCCAGCATGGACGCCGATTTCAGCAGCAGCCGCTTGAGCCTGCTGGAGCGCGGCTTTGTTTATGCCATTGCCCATGTCCGTGGCGGCGGTGAGTTAGGGCAACAGTGGTACGAAGACGGTAAGTTTCTGCATAAGAAAAATACCTTCAATGATTATCTCGACGTCTGCGATGCACTGCTAAAAATGGGCTATGGCGCGCCTTCGCTATGTTATGGCATGGGAGGAAGCGCCGGAGGAATGTTAATGGGTGTTGCCATCAATGAGCGCCCCGAACTGTTTCATGGCGTCATTGCACAGGTGCCATTTGTCGATGTGCTGACCACAATGCTGGATGAGTCAATTCCACTGACGACCGGTGAGTTTGAAGAGTGGGGTAATCCGCAGGAGGAAGAGTATTACACCTACATGAAAAGCTACAGTCCGTATGACAATGTTACCGCGCAGGCTTATCCGCATCTGCTGGTGACAACGGGCTTGCACGACTCCCAGGTGCAATACTGGGAACCGGCAAAGTGGGTGGCAAAACTGCGTGAGCTGAAAACGGACGACCATCTGCTGTTACTCTGCACGGATATGGATTCCGGGCACGGCGGTAAATCCGGACGTTATAAATCTTACGAAGGTGTGGCCCTGGAATACGCGTTTTTGATTGGGCTGGCGCAGGGCACACTGCCTGGACAAGCGTAAACTCAGGCGTTATCCAGATAGTGTTTCAGCGTTAGGCGCAATTCCGGGCTCATATTGTCAAGGTTGTTAAACAGCCAGCGCAAATAGCCCGGATCGCGTTCAGCGACTTCAGATACCGGTTTCCCGCGGTATTTTCCGAAGGTAAATGTGGTTAGCAACGCAGGACGACCGGTGACATCGGCCATTTGCTCCGGGGTCCAGCCGGACGTCTTCATAATGTCGATCAGCAGTGCCGCTGTGATGTAGCAGTCATAAAGCGCGCGGTGGTGGTGCAGACCAGACGGCGTCTGGACGCTCAGCTTGCGGGATTTATAGAGCGCCATATTGCTGTATTTGATCCCCGGCCACAGACGGCGGGAAAGCTTCATGGTGCAAATCCATTCTCCTGGCATTTCGGGC
This sequence comes from Citrobacter sp. wls716, assembly GCF_005280975.1. Lineage (NCBI taxonomy): Bacteria > Pseudomonadati > Pseudomonadota > Gammaproteobacteria > Enterobacterales > Enterobacteriaceae > Citrobacter > Citrobacter sp. wls716. Next base: position 468,059 of record NZ_SZWX01000021.1, on the reverse strand, counting down.
AGCACACGCCGATCAAAACTGGCGTTATGCGCCACGTACCACTCGCTGCCGTAATAGTGCGGGATGACATCTTCAATCCACGGTTTATCCGCTACCATCGCTTCAGTGATGTGATGGATAGCCATGGCTTGTGGACTGATGGGACGGTCAGGACGCACCAGATGGCTCATGGGATTGACGATCGTTCCGTCAACGACATCGACAGACGCAATCTCAACAATGCCTCCCTGCAGACCACAGGTTTCTGTATCTATTATGCGCAACATGCCGGGCTCCAGACCAAAACGACTAGCGTAATGGAATGATATCACCTTGCCAACCCCGTGGCGTGCGTTGTCCGGTTAACAGTAACGAACCGCTGTCTGCGCGTACAATTAACCGACCCCCTTCATCCCACAACGCGCTGCTGCCACGTGCATTGGCCATCAGCACCGCAATGGCGAATTTATGTGAAAAACTTTGCAGGCGCGAAGCGGAAGAGAGCAGTTCTGGTTCGCTGACGGACTGACAGGTTGTGAACAGCGAAAATGTCGGGTCGATATCAATACCTTCCGGCTGACTGTCGACAACGCTGATGGCATTTTGTTGCCTGGCGATACAGGCGCCATGGCTTTGATGAAACATTAACGGCGAGGTCATCCAGGGAGAGAAAAGCGCTATTCCCTTCACAAAGCGATCGTGATGCTCTACCGACAACCCGGCAATGATGGTCATACGATACGTGGCCGCAGCGTGGGCGAGGGGTTGCAATAACTCTTCATCAGGTGGGGCTGGGAGAGCGTCGTCTTCGTCCACACATCCCAACAGGGACAATGATGGAAAAACCAACAATTCGCATTGGCATTTAGCCGCTGCCTGAATGAACTGCAAATGATGGGCGACGTGTTCGCTTAATGATCGTTGAAGTGGTTCGTACTGCGCTGCAGCAATTTTCCAGTGTGACATAATGATTTCCTTTTCATAGTGTCTACAACCATCCTTAAATAGTAGATTAAGAATGTACTTATACTGTAGCAGGCATCATGTAAGGAATTGTAACTTAATATAAGGTTTATTTAACTTTAGGCTCGTAAGGTAAACGTGACAGGGAAACAGAAGCTAAACGGTGCGCGATCAGGCGTTCACGGAACCAGTCGCGTAAATGTGCAGGCTGTTCACGCTCGACTACTTCAGCAACGACAGGCATGTTGTAGCGCTCTTTAAATGCGACACCTGCCGCAGCGAGATCGACGTTAACCTTATCCATTTCTGCTTGCTCAAGTTTGGCCAGATTAATATTCATACGTTTTTCCTCATCTCTCCATTAGCGCGCAAAAGTTACTAAGAGTGTGCATTAATGGCAAGCCTGAAATGATGATTCTCGACTCGATCATTGTAGAAGGTTATTCTCTATAGATTAGACATAACAAAAAGGAATAGTTGAAATGGCTTCATCTGCATCTATGCTTCGCAGCGCTCTCATCGTACTCGCCAGCGTGCTGGCAACGCCCGCCGCCCTGGCGCATGCTCATCTGACAAAACAAAATCCGGCAGCTAATGCTGAGGTTACGACATCTCCTCAGGCGTTGACGCTGAATTTCTCTGAAGGCGTGGAACCAGGATTTAGCGGTGCAACGCTGACAGGTCCAAACAAAGAGCTGATCAAAACGGGCAAGGCAACGCGTAATGAGCAGGATAAAACGCAACTGATTATTCCGCTCGTTCAGTCACTGGAAACAGGAAAATATACGGTCGATTGGCACGTTGTGTCAGTGGATGGGCACAAGACGAAAGGACAATATAGCTTTAGCGTGAAATAACCGATGCTGGCATTTACCTGGGTTGCATTACGGTTTATCCATTTTACCACTTTGATGCTGGTGTTTGGTTGTGCGCTTTACGGCGCATGGCTGGCTCCCGTTTCGGTTCGTCGTTTAATGATGCGTCGTTTTTTGCGTCTGCAACGGCATGCCGCAACGTGGAGCTTTATCAGCGCGACGCTGATGCTGGCGATCCAGGGTGGGTTAATGGGCTCAGGCTGGCGGGATGTTATCTCTACAGATGTATGGGGCGCGGTGTTGCAAACGCAGTTTGGCGGCGTCTGGTTATGGCAGATTATCCTCGCGCTGGTCACTCTGGTGGTGGTTATTATCGTACCGCGTAGCATGCCGCGACGGCTGTTAATGCTGACGATTGCGCAGTTTATTTTGCTGGCTGGCGTCGGGCATGCGACGCTGCATAGTGGTATTACTGGGGCAATCCAGCAGGTTAACCATGCCTTGCATCTGATATGCGCCGCCGCCTGGTTCGGTGGCCTGCTACCCGTACTTTACTGTATGCGAATGGCGCATGGCCGCTGGCGAGAACAGGCAATCAGCACCATGATGCGTTTCTCCCGCTACGGGCATCTTTTTGTTATTGGTGTTTTACTTACTGGTATTATGAATGCGCTGTTTATTGTCGGTTTTTCTGTTCCCTGGCACATGGCTTACGGGCGGCTGCTTTTGTTAAAAGGTGCCCTGGTCATGCTAATGGTGGCGATTGCGCTGGTGAATCGGTATGTTCTGGTACCACGCATGCGGCAGGATAACCGCTGCATGACCCTCTATTTTATTTGGATGACGAAGCTGGAATGGGGTATAGGCGCTGTTGTGCTGGCAATTGTCAGCCTGTTCGCAACCCTTGAACCTTTCTGATTGATGGACTGGCGAAACGCATGAAAAAAATCATTATCTCTTTATTACTCCTGGCAAGCTCCGGAGCCGCGCTGGCTGCGCCGCAGGTCATTACCGTCAGCCGTTTTGAGGTTGGCAAAGATAAGTGGGCGTTTAATCGGGAAGAGGTGATGCTGACCTGCCGTCCGGGCAACGCGCTGTATGTCATCAATCCCAGCACGCTGGTGCAATACCCGCTGAATGATGTTGCCAGACAGCAGGTTGAGAGCGGTAAAACCACGGCAAAACCGATCGACGTTATCCAGATTGATGATCCGGCGAAACCGGGCGAAAAAATGAGCCTTGCTCCGTTTATCGAGCGCGCAGAAAAACTCTGTTAATTGTCAGATGTAGTGCTCTGATTTCCAATAAAAAACCGCAAGGATCTCACAGGAGAACTTGCGGTTTTTACATTGTAGCGAGTGACAATCTCCCTTTTTTTCAGACCACTTTAGTCGCGGACTGGAAAACCTGGCGCTGTCATCTATTCTTAAATGGCAGGGTAACTTAGCCTGCATTAATGCCAACTTTTAGCGCACGGCTCTCTCCCAAGAGCCATTTCCCTGGACCGAATACAGGAATCGTATTCGGTCTCTTTTTATGTGCTTGTTTTCGTTGGGTTTTTTCTGTGCTTTCACGAAATCCCACGAAAATTACTCGAAATTTCCATATCCTGTCTAAACCATAACATATTCTGCACCGCGTGCGTCCAGGTATTTTTGGGTCATTGTTAAATTTTTATGCCCCAGCAGTCTCTGAGCAAAAACCTCTGTGTTCTCTTTTCTGGCGCGAAGACTTGAGACCATGCTTTCCTGCAGACAGAGTACGTAACCTTCCAGAACAGTCGATATGTCCCTGGTGTTGACGGCCACCAGCAGCAGTCCACAGTACCGCATTTATACGTTAAGTTTTATCGTGGGATTGTCGATATTACTCTTTATTGGCATTTCAAAAGGAATAAAAGATGAAATATTTCTATGCTTACCATGGACCCAAAAATACAAAAGATTTTGACTACAGTAATGGGTATGGGGTTGGGCAGGAATGGAAAACCCGTCAAGTGACCCCTGGTGACCGCCTTTTTGTTATTCAAAAACTCTCTGGAAAGCGAGACTTCCAGTTGTGTGGCTTATTCGAAATTATTGATACTTTTGTGGACCCAAACAACGCTTATCCATATCGAGTTCAACTGAAAGACCTATCCACTCTTGATACTTTCCTTCCGGTGGATGAATTGCTCGTTGGTGAACAACTCCCTCCCAGCAAGCGAAAAGAGGAATGGACTAATTTTAAACGACATTTTTGTCATCAGGGAGCTTCATTTGAAGCGCCTTTGTGCGAAGAAATTGTGTCGGTTCTCAGTTTATTGATTGCAATACCTGATTATCAAATGGGGACATATGCTCGCAGGGAAGACGGTCTACGCATGGTTAAAATTCGCCGGGAGCAGGCAAAATTTCGTAAAGCGGTGATGTCGAATTGGGACAATAAATGCGCAATTACCGGCAGTACTTTGGCAGTTGAAGCTTGCCACATAATTAGCCATGCCAATAAAGGCTTACCGAGTGTAGAAAATGGCATTGCACTTGCTGCTGATTTTCATAAGTTATTTGATAGTGACCATCTGAGCTTTCGGGATAATCGAGTTATTCTTTCAGAATCTGCCCGTCTCGAACCACGATATAAAGATTTTCATGATACTGAACTGCGGAAGCCACTGAAACCCGTTGATCTATCAGTGAAATAACGGATCAACCAGGCAGAATAATAGTAACACTATTAAAACGTGAAGAAACCCTATCGCAAAGGCGAATTGTGGGTAGCATCCACAGCATAGTTATTCTGGGCTGCATGACATCGACAGCAGAGAGTTTGTAGTGATGTCAAATCGTACCCTGCGCAAATCATCGCGTGTCGTATGCGGTTTACTCCTCGTTTCATGCCGCTATTGCTAAAGTTATAGGCAGGCAATATCCGAGAGTAGAAGGTCATATGGGGCTGTCTGACAACGTCTACCAGAGGGTCGAAGGAACAAACTGGCGTCACATCTGGGTCGTGGGAGATCTTCACGGCTGTTTTTCTATGCTGATGGATAAACTGCGCCAGTGTCGGTTTGATCCGTGGCGCGATCTATTGGTTTCTGTCGGCGATGTTACCGATCGTGGGCCTGATAGTCTGCGCTGTCTACAGTTGCTTCGCCGAAACTGGATGATAGCGGTCAGGGGGAATCACGAGCAGATGGCGTTGGATGCGCTGGTAACGGGGGATCTGCAGCTGTGGTTTATGAATGGGGGCTCGTGGTTTGCGCAGGCAGCACAACCCGCGGCAAGATTTGCTCTTGAAGCCTGTCAGCAATTACCGTGGATTCTGGAACTGCATTGTCAGAATGGCGTACACGTGATTGCCCATGCCGATTACCCGGATGATATTTATCTGTGGCGAAAAGAGGTCGATTTGCAACGGGTGTTGTGGGATCGTGCGCGATTAATGAATAAAGGCAGTGGAATTCATGGCGCAGATCACTTTTGGTTTGGCCATACTCCCCTGCGCCATCGGCTTGATCGCGATAATCTGCACTATATTGATACCGGCGCGGTATTTGGCGGTGAGCTAACGTTGGTGCAGTTACAATAATTAGAAATCACTATATTCCTGAGCAGGACGCCAGAAGCTGTCGATATAGTCTTCGGCCGGCAAGCATCCGCCGTTGCGAATGCGCTGATCGTCCATCGAAATTAAGCACTGCCGTTCTGTATTGTAGACATCAACCACGATATCTTCACAACCGCCATCCAGGTAGCAAACAAAAAGAATCAGCGTGAACATTCCATCCTCAAATTGTATTGCCGTATCAATAGTGTAGAAGAAATTGCAGTTAATGGGGCGGGGAGAAATAAGTTAACGCGTCACTGTGTACTCATTCGTGAAGGGCAGGTACGTTTCACCGGGCAGTTCGAAAGATTGCAACCAGTGGGTAAATTTTCTTACGGCCCCATCTTGCCTGTCATTCCACAGCAGAGAATAGGTTCCGGTATCGATAGTCAAATCGCCAAATGGCGCAACCAGCCTTCCTGTTTTCAGGTGTTTTTCACAGAATAAATAGGGCATTACGGCCAAACCCAAGCCATCTTCAGCCGCCTGCATTGCCGCAAATGTATGATCCAGCGTGATAATCTGGTTACTTTCTTGATGATCATTTGGGAAATGGCTATGCCAGCGTTTCCAGAGATCGTTACGCGCACGAATTTGAATTTTTATATGATCGTCCAGTTGATCTGGCGAGACCAGAGGTCGGCTGTGCAGGTACTGCTGGCTACAAACCAGCAGGCTTGATTCCCGAAGAAATGGAACAGGTTTAAGCCCGGAAAAATGTGCCGGATCCCGGCGAATCGCGACATCAAAGGGAGAAGCGAAGCTAACGGGACCAATGCTGGTGGTGACATCGACGGTGAGTTCAGGGTGGATTTCATTCAGCTCAGCCAGTCTTGGCATTAGCCAGTGCATGGCGAATGTGGGCAGGCACTGGATGGTTAACCTTCCCGAAAAGGTGTTAGCGCTGACCTCTTTTTCTGCCTGCGCAAGTTCATCGAGTAACCGTGTTGCGACGCGGGAAAAGGTCTCGCCGGCACTCGTCAGCCTGACAGATTTGTGTGCACGATAAAACAGTTGTACGCCCAGTTGTGCTTCCAGTGCGCGGATATGTCGGCTGACTGCTCCTGTGGTGATAAACAGTTCATCAGCTGCCGCACTGAAGCTGCTTCTACGCGCAGCAGCTTCGAATGCCGGCAAATGGGGGAGCGAGAGTAATCGTGTCATTGGTTGAGTCTAACTCAACCAATTGACGCAATAAAGATCGTTTGTCAGCCTCTTCCCCTTGCTCATAACATGGCCCGTAACGCTCTGGTTCATTATCGATATTCACTTTTTCTGAAGGCAATTTTAGTGAAAGCATTCAATTTGTTTTGCCTTGGACGGGCGGGGACATGCCTGGGGACAATGGCTTTTGCTGGTGCACTTCCGGTAATACGTGAAGAGTGGCATATAGACGCCGCCGCTGCGGGAACAATACAGACGGTATTTAGTATTTCAAACGCCTGCGCCTTATTTGCTGCCTCCTGGCTGTGCGACTATCTGGGGGCTCGCAAGGTGTATCTCATTTTCTCGTGGTTCGGTGTGCTCGCTTTATTGCTTTTTGCCTGTTTTGCCCGCTCTTATTCCTCCGCTCTGGTCATGATGGCCTTTGTCGGATTGACCCAGGGTGGGGCCTACACGCCAGCGATGATGTTGGCTATGGGCATGAACAGCGTGCCCAAACGTGGACTTGCCGTTGGGATGATCCTGGCCGCAGGTTCGTTTGGCTACCTGCTGTCTGTATTTATCTCCGCCTGGGGAGCATTGCGCTGGGGAGCTTCCTTTGCGTTCTCTTTATGTGCCGCAGGCGCATTGGTTGGCGCGGTATCCGGTTCAGTGGCGTTATCCGGCTATCAGGAAGACATGTACAGGACGCAGAAGCAGGGGGGATCGGCAAAGAGCCATGTTCTGTCGGTCGGCGCGATACTGCTGATGGTAGGTTATATTGCGCATTGCTGGGAGTTACTGGGGAGCTGGGCATGGACCCCCAGCCTGGTGACGAATGCGCTGCAAGCCTGGCAGATGGAGCCGATGGCCACCGGGTTGATCGTCGCCTGTGCTGTACATTTATCGGGGATGTTCTCGACGCTGATTGTAGGGGCAATCTCCGATTATTTTAATCGCGCATCGGTGTTGATTTTTATGGGCGCTGCCGGTGCGTTGAGTTCACTCCTGATGGGATTATCGGTTTCCTGGGGGGCGGGGTGGACATTATTGTTCGCGTTTATGGGGAGTTTCTTCATTCTTGGTGATTCAGGCGTCTTATCTGCCGCGATTGCCGATAATGTGCCTCAGGCAAAGCTGGGGAGTGTGATGGGATTGCGGTCGCTGCTTGGATTTGGCGTGGGGTCTCTTGCGCCTTTAACATTTGGTGTGGTGATGGATTCAACGCAAAGCTGGGAACTCGCTTATAGCGTGCTGGCTGCGGGGGGAACCATCGCTTTCTTCTCCGCCTGCGTACTTAGATTCAATTGTTTTAACGCCAATAAATAACCCGTCTGGCGACGGGTTCTTTTTGAATCAGGCAAAGCGCATGACCCAGGCATCTGACTTACGATCGTAGTGCTCGCGGAATAGAACGGAATGTTCTCCATTGAGAAGGGCCGGGACGCTGGTGTCGGCATCCCAGGCGTCCAGTTGCATACATAAATCCGGATCGGATTTACAAGGAATGGTTAACGTTCGGTTCCCCGGCGATTCGCCATGTAACTCGGCGTCGTCGATTTCAAAAGCGCCAATGCGCACACTGGTTTTCATCATCGTGCTCTCCGTTGATTTGCGGGTTGTGGTACGACCAGTTAAGCCGCCCATTTTTCAGCGTAGTCAACGTGGGCAAAAGCGCCAGTAAAAACGTGCGTTATCCTGTAAAGAGTTTTCCATCCCGGACAAGATCGCGTGGATAACTGTTCTTCAACCGTGATCCAATACGTTTTGCCAGTCCAATCGGCTGATGCTGGAACGTGACCAGTACATCGTCGGTTGTTGGTGAGGTTTGCGGGTAGACATCTCTGCCGCGATACCACTCTTCCGCTTCTTCAAGCGTCAGTTCAAACGCATTGTGATGTTCTGGGTTAGCAAGGGCGATAACTGCCTCATGCTGCCAGCGGTAACCCTTATTGTGGGTTTCAGCGAGTTTAATCCCGAGGCGGGAAAAACGGACTTTACCAATCAGCTGTTCAATGTCTGTCGGGAATAACCAAATTTCTTTATCACGCTGCCAAAGGCGCAGATTGTCTTGCCATTGCAATCCACAGGCGGTAGCAGCCTGGGTGATTTGTGCGGCTTCCCGGCTTTTCAGCGGGCTGAAGGGGAAATTTCCCACCTTATATTTCGGCGCAGGCAGTGCAGGGATAGGGGCTGTTTTTCGCAAACGCGCGACAAAGAATCCTTCACAGTCATAAATTTGTGGGAACACGTGCAGGAATCCCTCAGGTGTCAGGGCGCGTCCGGCCTCCGGAAATAAATCACCCAGAGGAAGAAACTCGACGGCGTCCGGGTAAGTCTCAATCAACCACTGCATGACGTTTTCATTTTCGTCACGGTTAAGCGTACAGGTCGAGTAAACCAACGTGCCGCCGGGGCGCAGAGCGTGAAAGGCGCTGTCGAGCAGTTCGCGCTGAGTTGCGGCTATTTCCAGATTACTTTCTGGCGACCAGTTTTTTAGCGCATCGGGGTCTTTACGCATCACGCCTTCGCCGGAACATGGGGCGTCCAGCAAAATGGCATCGAAGGATTCAGGCAACGCTGCGCCAAATACCCGGCCGTCAAAATGGGTGAGCGCGACATTGGCTATCCCGCAACGGCTGATATTGGCATGCAGAACTTTGACGCGACTGGCGGAAAACTCATTCGCCAGAATCGCGCCCTGATTATTCATTTTTGCGGCAATTTGCGTGGTTTTAGATCCGGGGGCTGCCGCAACATCCATGACACGTTGCGGAGTATTACCTTCGGCAAACAACGCGGCGACTGGCAGCATTGAGCTGGCTTCCTGAATATAAAACAGACCGCTTAAATGTTCTGCGGTGCTGCCGAGCGGTACAGACTCTTCATCGTTGCGCTCAATCCAAAAGCCTTCAGCACACCAGGGAACCGGAGTGAGTGACCAGTCATAAGGCGCGGTTAAGTCGAGAAAATCAGCAACGGAGATTTTCAGCGTATTGATGCGGATACTGCGGCGTAATGGACGCTGGCAGGCTGCGAGAAAATCTTCAAAAGAGAGCGTGGAAGGCATTGCTTCACGCATTTGTGTCAGAAAGGCGTCAGGAAAATAAGCCACTTGGTACCACCGGCAAAAAAACAGGTGCGCAGTGTAGCATATACCCTCAATAATTCGAGTTGCAGGACAACTATGCGCCTACTTGAAGTATGACGAGGCTAACCGCTCCGGCGCGAGTACGCCGGAGCAGGGAAAAGATTAGCGTGGCAGGGCGGTTCCCCACTGACGCCATTCTTTCGGCTCACTCTCCAGTAGCAGGAAGTGTTTACCCGCCTGCGCTTTCGGTGCCAGTGGCGTACCTGGTGGGGTGGCAAACGCGATACCACCGCGAATGAATTGATTGAAGGTACCTGTCTTCACGACGCCGCCGGTGAGGCCGAAATCGAGATTGTATCCAGATGCCAGCCAGAACACGGAGTTATTGCGCACCAGGTGCTGGTAGCGCTGACTGATGCGCATGGCCACCATCACGCGATCGGACAGTGAACCCAGCGTCAGACCCGTGACGGTCCCCACTTCAATACCTCTGAACAGAACCGGAGTACCGATATTGAGTGATCCTGCTTCTGGCGCTTCTACCACAATACTCAGACCATCAAGGTAGCGTGAATCAGTAATCGTCGCTTCCTGCAGTTCAAAATCACGGCGCGGGTTACCGCGCCCTGGTTCCACGTTAATGTATGGCTGTAAGATAGTATCCAGATGCTCTACACCTGCCGCCGAAATTTGCGGGGTAATTACCGAGAATCGTGTACCGCTTCGCGCGAAGGTCTGCACGTATTCCGGATACAACACCGCTTTGGCTTGCACTTCGTTACGGCTGGTGAGCAGTTCAAGGGTCTGGATCTGACCAATATCAATCCCCAGGTAGCGAATTGGCATCCCTGCGGCGAGTTTCCCAGCGTCGAATGCGTGCAGAGTAATCTGTCCACCTACCGCACGTGCAGCGGTCTCTGACGCGTACAAAATACGCTTGTCGCCTTTGCGCTGGCTGGCGCTGGCACCGCTCAGGTTATCGAAGCTAATCGCCCCTTTTAGCGCCCGCGACAGGGGAGATGCCTGTACGGTCAGGCCGCTGCCGTTAAGCTGAACTTTTGCGCCACCTTCAGCCCAGAACACGCTGTTGCTGGTTAACAGATTGCGGTATTCCGGTTTGATATGCAGATCGATATCAAACGCGTCGGCACGAGGGCGTACGCTAATGACTTCACCGACGTCGAATTTACGGTATAGCACCACTGACCCGGCCTGCACATCCGGTAGTGTCTCGGCGCTCAGGCTGACGGTGGTGGTGGGCAGATCGCTCAGGCTGTTCTCAATTGCTTTTTCGAGGTTTGCATACAGTGGATAGCTTTTTTTCATTTCACCTTTGGTACCAGGCAAAATGCGAATACCGCCGCTTATCCATTCGCTGGCGCTGGCGCCAAGGAACTCAACGCCATCAATGCCCACTTTGACATCCACTCGACTATTAACCACGAATTTGCTGTCACCTTGCACCAGTGCACGATGCTGCGGCTCGATAGCCACGATAAATGAAACGCCATCGCTTGATAGCTTACGTTCGATAACCTGACCGACCTGCACGCCATGAAGGATCAGCGGCTGGCCAGCATCGATGCCGTAACTTTCCGGGGCGGTCAGTGTAAGTGTCATAACGCCGGGATCATGAAGCAGGGACTGTTCACCGGGGATCACCACAAACTGGCTACGTGGCTCGCCTTCGCCGGGCACCAGTTCAAACGTTTTCCCTGTTAACAGCGAGCTCAGGCTCATATCGTTTAATGATAATTTGGGGCTTTGTAACTCAATGCGCGTGCCGTCGCGCAGCAGCGTTACAACGCTGGGGTCGACGGTCATTTCACCAGTGACTTTACCGCCTGGATTCAAATCCAGCCGGGTCAGTTGACCGACTTCCAGGCCCTGATACATCAGCGGGGTTGATCCAGCCTTCAGGCCATCGCCGCTGGGTAGTTCCAGTTTGACGATCACGCCACGTTGGCTGTGGGCGAGATCCTGATATAACCCAAACGTGTCGTCGGCGGCGGCAGGTTGTGAATCTTCTGGGGAGTCAAAGGCTATGGCGCCATTGACCAGCGCGGCCAGACTTTCCAGTTTTACCTTTGCGCCGCTCAGGCTGACATCCGCATTCACGCCAGACACATTCCAGAAACGACTGCCTTTTTTCACCAGATTGGTAAAGCGGCGCTCAATCAGTACATCGATGGTTACACCCTGATGATTGGGGTTGATGGTGTAGTCATAGACCCGGCCTACCGGGATCTTGCGGAAATAAACCAACGAACCGCTGTTGAGAGAACCGAGGTCGGATGCTTGCAGGTGCAACATCAAATCGCCATTATTCAGCCGATATTTTGGCTGCGTGTCGAGCGCGACGAAATGATCTTCCGGCTCGCCGGTGCCCGGCATCATCCCGATATAGTTCCCGCCAACCAGTGCATCGAGGCCAGAAACGCCCGCCAGTGATGCCTTCGGCGTGACCAGCCAGAATTGTGTGTCTTTGCGCAGGGCATCTTTCATGGTGGACTTAATGCTGACTCGAACTTCAATTTTGCGCAGATCTTTACTCAGGCTGATATCCTGCACCGTGCCAACTTCGACACCCTGATAGCGCACGGGCGTGCGTCCTGGGACAATACCGTCCGCGGACATAAAGTCGATGGTCACGGTATTGCCACGATCTTCATAGCTGCCCCAGATGAGCCATCCTGCAATCATCAGTGCGATGAACGGCAGCAGCCAGAACGGAGAGATACGGCGTTTTGTTTTAATCTGCGCTTCAATCTGCGAAGCGGGCGTTTCCTGACTCATGTGCATCCCAAAGTAAGCGGCTGTCCAGCCATTCCACTGCAAGAATAGTCAATATTACCGCTGCACCGAAATAAAACGCAGCCGGTCCCATAGTAAAAGCAAGTATCTGATCGCGATTTATCAGCGACATGGTTAAGGCGATAACAAACAAGTCCAGCATCGACCAGCGACCAATCCAGGTCACCATACGGAGTAGCAGGATGCGGGTGCGCAACCCTTGTTCACATTTAAACTGGATACTGAACAACAACGTAAACATCACAATCACTTTGGTGAAGGGCACCAGGATACTGGCGATAAAAACAATGGCTGCTACACCAACGTTGCTGTTCGCCAGGGACATGATGCCTGTCAGGATAGTGTCTTCCTGGCGGGCACCGTTAACATAAATTACCGAGATGGGCAGCAGATTAGCAGGCAGCAACAGGACAATCGAGGCCAGCAGAGCTGCCCAGCACTTTTGGATGCTCTGATTTCTGCGCCAGCGTAATGGAATATGGCAACGGGGACAGCGGCCTCGGGCATCAGGATAACCTGTAAAGTGACAACCGAGGCAAACACGAAGCTGTCCGTCGGGGCGGCGTGCGGGCCTTTGTGGATAAAAGCGTTCCCATAATTGCTCAACATTGAGGTGCGACAGCGTCAAAATGCTCAGGATCACCAGCGCAATAAAAGCATAGAGTCCCACTCCAGGCAGCAGAAAAGCGTAGTCCTGCACTTTGATCGAGGCGACGCCGATACCGACAAGATAGATATCAAGCATGACCCACTCTTTAAGCCTTTCCAGCATCAATAATACTGGGCGCAGGTTCATACCGAGAATATTGCCAAACCATAAATAAGCGATTGATGAAACGAGTATTACGGGAGCGCCAATGACGCAAAACATCACGAAGGATGCGGTCAGCGGATCGCCTTGCCGGGTCATCTGCCAGATGCCCTGTACTACATTCGCGTCAATGCGTATGCCTAATAGATAGATGTGCAGCAGCGGCTCTCCCCACGCAAAGGGCATCAGTAACAGCATGGTGAAAGCCATTGCTGCCAGTCGCGTTAACGACCAGTCACGGCCGTCACGAATTTTGGCCTGACAGCGTGGGCAGAATGCACTTTGGTGCGAACGCATTTTCGGCAAGCTAAACAGCAGGTCACATTCAGGGCATCGTTGGTAATGCGCACGGGGTAGCGCTTCACCAATGGATCTGATCGCTATTTTTTTAGTCGGCGTGATGCGTGGATGAGTAAGGGCCATGTATCGCGAATCAAGTGTTGAAGTAATGTTATCTTAACCCATGATGGGAATGATCTTGAGCATTTACGCATTTAATGTTTATTTTAGTAGGCTGCAGTTTTAAGTAAGACAACTAAGTGATTACATAATGAACAAAATAGAGCTATACACGGATCTGAACCGTGATTTTCAGGCATTAATGGCAGGTGAAACCAGTTTTCTGGCAACGTTGGCGAATACCAGCGCGTTATTGTACGAACGTCTTGCAGAAGTGAACTGGGCAGGTTTTTACCTGCTTGAGAACACTACGCTGGTGCTCGGTCCCTTCCAGGGGAAAATCGCCTGCGTACGCATCCCGGTAGGGCGCGGCGTGTGCGGTACTGCGGTGGCGCAGAACCAGGTTCAGCGTATAGAGGACGTGCATGCCTTTGATGGCCATATCGCTTGCGATGCCGCCAGCAATGCGGAAATCGTTCTGCCGATTACGGTTGAGAATCAAACTATCGGCGTGCTGGACATTGATAGCACAGCGTTTGGTCGCTTTACAGAAGAAGATGAACAGGGTCTGCGGACGCTTGTGGCACAGCTTGAAACCGTGCTTGCAACGACGGATTACAAAAAATTCTTTGCGACCGTCGCAGGATAATCAACGGATAACGTAGCAATTACTGATGACGTCATTATAATGACGCCTGTTCATGCCTGCGCTTGTTGGCTACGTCCGTTGTAATCAGGAAATTTCATGGAAAATCAACCTAAGTTGAATAGCAGTAAAGAAGTCATCGCGTTTCTGGCCGAACGCTTCCCGCAGTGTTTTAGTGCGGAAGGCGAAGCGCGCCCACTGAAAATTGGCATTTTTCAGGATCTGGTAGAGCGTGTTGAGGGCGAAATGAACCTCAGTAAAACACAGCTCCGCTCTGCCTTACGTCTCTATACTTCAAGCTGGCGCTATCTGTATGGCGTTAAATTGGGCGCAACGCGTGTCGATCTTGACGGCAACCCTTGTGGTGAGCTGGATGAGCAGCACGTTGAACATGCGCGCAAACAGCTGGAAGAAGCTAAAGCCCGCGTTCAGGCGCAACGTGCAGAGCAACAGGCGAAAAAACGCGAAGCGGCCGCTGCTGCTGGTGAAAAAGAAGACGCACCGCGTCGCGAGCGCAAGCCGCGTCCTGCTCCGCGTCGTAAGGAAGGCGCAGAGCGTAAACCTCGCGCTGAAAAACCAGCAGCAAAAGCACCGCGTGCTCCTCGTGAAGAACAGCATACCCCGGTATCTGATATTTCAGTGCTGACGGTAGGGCAGTCTCTGAAGGTGAAAGCAGGTAATAATGCGATGGATGCCACCGTATTAGAAATCACCAAAGATGGCGTCCGTGTACAGCTGAATTCGGGTATGTCTTTGATTGTACGCGCAGAACACCTGGTGTTCTGAAACGGAGGCCAGGCCTGGCATGAACACTTTTTTTAGGCTTACTGCGTTAGCTGGTCTGCTTGCATTTGCAGGCCAGGCACTCGCTGTGGAAGACATCACGCGTGCCGATCAAATCCCCGTTTTAAAGGAAGAAACCCAGCATGCGACGGTAAGCGAACGTGTGACATCGCGTTTTACGCGTTCACACTATCGCCAGTTCGATCTGGATCAGGCGTTTTCGGCGAAAATTTTTGACCGCTATTTGAATCTGCTCGACTACAGCCACAACGTGCTGTTGGCGAGCGATATCGAACAGTTTGCAAAAAAGAAAACGGTCCTCGGTGATGAACTGCGTAGCGGTAAGCTGGATGTCTTTTACGATCTCTATAATCTGGCGCAAAAGCGCCGGTTTGAACGTTATCAGTACGCATTAGGCGTACTGGCACGTCCAATGGATTTCACCGGTAACGACAACTTTAACCTCGACCGGAGTAAAGCTCCGTGGCCGAAAAGTGAAGCAGAGCTTAACGCGTTGTGGGACGGCAAGGTTAAATTTGACGAACTCAGCCTGAAGCTGACCGGTAAAACCGACGCTGAAATTCGCGAAACGCTGACGCGCCGCTACAAGTTTGCGATTCGCCGTCTGGCGCAGACCAATAGCGAAGATGTGTTTTCTCTGGCGATGACGGCTTTTGCCCGTGAAATCGACCCGCATACTAACTATCTTTCTCCACGCAATACCGAACAGTTCAATACGGAAATGAGCTTGTCTCTTGAAGGTATTGGCGCAGTGCTGCAAATGGATGATGACTACACCGTCATTAACTCCATGGTTGCGGGCGGCCCGGCAGCCAAGAGCAAAGCGATAAGTGTTGGCGACCGTATTGTCGGCGTAGGCCAGACCGGAAAAGGTATGGTCGACGTGATTGGCTGGCGTCTGGATGATGTTGTCGCGCTGATCAAAGGACCAAAAGGCAGTAAAGTTCGCCTCGAAATCCTGCCTGCCGGTAAGGGAACCAAGACGCGCATCGTCACGTTAACGCGTGAACGCATTCGTCTCGAAGACCGCGCTGTTAAAATGTCGGTGAAAACCGTTGGTAAAGAAAAAGTCGGCGTACTGGATATTCCTGGTTTCTATGTTGGCCTGACGGATGACGTCAAAGTTCAGCTGCAGAAACTGGAAAAACAGAATGTCAGCAGCGTGATTATCGACCTGCGTACCAATGGTGGTGGCGCACTGACCGAAGCGGTCTCGCTTTCCGGTCTGTTTATCCCTTCTGGTCCGGTGGTTCAGGTTCGTGATAACAACGGCAAGGTGCGCGAAGACAGCGATACTGATGGCGTTGTTTACTACAAAGGTCCGCTGGTGGTACTGGTTGACCGCTTCAGTGCTTCGGCATCAGAGATTTTCGCTGCGGCAATGCAGGATTACGGCCGTGCACTGATTGTCGGTGAACCGACGTTTGGTAAGGGTACCGTACAGCAGTATCGCTCTCTGAACCGTATTTACGATCAGATGCTGCGTCCGGAATGGCCGGCGCTGGGTTCTGTTCAGTACACCATTCAAAAGTTCTACCGCGTTAATGGTGGCAGTACGCAGCGTAAGGGCGTAACGCCGGATATCATCATGCCGACAGGTAATGAAGAAACCGAAACCGGTGAGAAGTTCGAAGATAACGCGCTGCCGTGGGACAGCATTGATGCTGCAACCTACACTAAGTCAGATAATCTGACGCCGTTCGGACCTGAATTGCTGAAAGAGCACAATGCACGTATTGCGAACGATCCTGAGTTCCAGTACATCATGAAGGACATTGCGCGTTTCAATGCGATGAAGGATAAGCGCAACATCGCTTCTCTCAATTACGCTCAGCGCGAGAAAGAGAATAACGAAGATGACGCAATGCGTCTGGCGCGTATCAACGATCGGTTTAAACGTGAAGGCAAACCACCATTGAAGAAACTGGACGATCTGCCGAAGGATTACCAGGAGCCGGATCCGTACCTGGATGAAACGGTAAAAATCGCGCTCGACCTGGCGCATCTTGAGAAAGAGAAGCCAGCGGAACAGCCCGCAACCACTCAATAACCTCATACAGGCACAAGAAATTGTGCCTGTTTTTTTAACAAACGCATGAAGACGTCAGTCTGATACGATAAAATGTAAAGTTGTGTCTTTCTGGTGACTTAGCACCTATGGATGCTTGAAAATAGCCGTAAGACCCATACGATATGGGTAATCGCATAGTGCGTTTTGTTAAATTGAGGTTAAAAGAAAATTATGATGCGAATCGCGCTCTTCCTGCTGACGAACCTGGCTGTGATGGTCGTTTTCGGGCTGGTATTGAGCCTGACAGGGATCCAGTCAAGCAGCGTTCAAGGCTTGTTGATCATGGCACTGCTGTTTGGTTTTGGTGGTTCCTTCATTTCGCTGCTGATGTCCAAATGGATGGCGTTAAAGTCCGTTGGCGGGGAAGTTATTGAGCAGCCGCGTAATGAAAGAGAACGCTGGCTGATGAATACAGTCGCGAATCAGGCCCGCCAGGCCGGGATCGCTATGCCGCAGGTTGCAATCTACCACGCGCCTGATATTAACGCGTTTGCTACCGGTGCACGCCGGGATGCTTCGCTGGTGGCTGTGAGTACCGGCCTGTTGCAAAACATGAGCCCTGATGAAGCCGAAGCCGTTATCGCGCATGAGATCAGCCACATTGCCAATGGCGATATGGTGACCATGACGTTAATTCAGGGTGTGGTGAACACCTTTGTTATCTTTATCTCGCGTATTCTGGCGCAGATTGCCGCTGGGTTTATGGGCGGTAACCGCGATGAAGGTGAGGAAAGCAACGGTAATCCATTAATCTATTTTGCGGTGGCGACAGTGCTGGAGCTGGTGTTCGGTATTCTGGCGAGCATTATTACCATGTGGTTCTCACGCCATCGTGAATTCCATGCGGATGCAGGTTCTGCAAAGCTGGTTGGTCGTGAGAAGATGATTGCCGCATTGCAGCGTCTGAAAACCAGTTATGAGCCGCAGGAAGCGACCAGCATGATGGCGTTCTGCATCAACGGTAAATCCAAATCGTTGAGTGAGCTGTTTATGACTCACCCCCCTTTGGACAAACGTATTGAAGCGCTGCGCAGTGGGGAATACCTGAAGTAAGTTACCTGTATTGATAAAAGGGTCACATCGTGACCCTTTATTTATTAGCCCCAAACTACCGCCGATAGTGGGAGTATGGTCATATCCCGAGGAAAATGCTATGCAGATGGATTAATTTCAGGGAAGGTGGTTTTAACGTATGCAATAAATTTTTCATATGTGGAATTAATAGCCACTCTAACTGAATTATCGCGGCCCTCCCCCTTAAAACTGCCCGTCTCAGTATGACAGGATTTTACAAAATCATTTGCAACTATAATAGCCTGTCCGAAAAAAGTAGAAGCAAAATCCTTATCAAAAAAAATATTCTTATTTAAGTTTGTAGTGAAAGCCTTATATAAGGATAATGTCAGCTCGCGGTCATTTACTGGTAACTCCTGAAGCCGTTGATTCATATATTCATTAAAAGCAGGTTGCTCAAGCCTGGCGATGCTAGCGTCACTGATATGCACTGATCGAGAGGACGACAGAAATCTTTTGATAATTTGGCCTGCTGCATTACCTTGCTCACTAATTGCCATATTAATGTCAGATGTACTATATTCGGTGTTCAATATGTTAGTTAAAGAGGTCCTGATTGTATCAACATCAAGATTTGTAGTCTGTCTGACCGGTGACTCATTCAATTTAGTATATTTATTAAGCATTGCATTGAAAACAGGATTTATTGTATCAGCATCGACCATTTCTGCACAGGTTTCTACGCAGTTAATAACTGCTTTACCATTTTAGACCTGAGCAAAAAAATTGGTTTTAAATTCCTTTATTTTGTCTTTTAGAACATTATAAGCCTCTAAATTTTTCCCGCTAAGAGAATCAGTTTTGTATCGATTTTCAAAGGTTATTATGGCTCTATTCATATTTGAGGCTGTGTTTACCTCCAATTTTACACGATTTTCATTTAGAGTCATGATACCTCTATTATTGAACGAATGTATCGGAATATCTACACGATTAGCATTACTACGCGCCAAGTCTGCTGTTGTTTTTTGAAGGGTTTTGCTAATGCTAATATTTTTAGGGACATTAGCGATAGCTGATAAACATGCGGACAGTAAATTATGGTTCTTAACTTCTCTTTGCCTGTATAAATCACTTTTATAATGGCTATAAACATTGTGTGAGTATGTTTTAACTACACTTGGCATATACATCTCCATATGATTTTGTTAATCATCAAGTTTCACGTGTATGATGGCGTCACTGTTGACGGATTTCTTTCAAAAAGTGCCTCAATTTTTTATTTGGCAACCTGAGCGCTAATCTTCTAAATTTTTATTTATTTATTTCAACAATAAATGCGGTGATAATTATAGGAAAACAATTATCTATTATTTGTATGGATCTAAATTTATTATGGACAATGAAAATGATGTGTTGATGGAGGATCTTCTCAGCAAGATCTCTGCAGAAAATCGCGAACAGTTTATTGAAGATTTATTTGAGTCTGGCGCTACCCGCAAACAGCTGTATGGCATTCCAGATAGCCTGATGAACGGTTTCTACGCCTGTGCATACGAGTATTACCAAAAAGGAGAAATTGATAAAGCGGAGCACTTTTTTAAATTTTTAATGATGTATGACTTCTATAATCCTGATTACGCATTTGGCCTGGCCGCCGTTTATCAGCTAAAGCAGGACTACAAACATGCACTGGATATCTATGCAATTGCCTATGCGCTTGATGATGACAATCTGCGCGCCATTTTTGAAGCAGGGCAATGCTATATGCACTTGCATAACTATTCGAAAGCACGCGACTCATTTGAAGAGGTCGTGGCTCACGAAAAGGATCCTGAGCTGGTCAAGCGTGCCGAAGTGTATCTTAAAGCGCTAACAAAGATTAACGACAGTGATGAGGATCATAACCATGTACGGAATAACAAATAAGCCTGTCACGCTGGTTACCCAGCAGGTAACCAGTGAAGGTGATGTCGAAAGAGCAACTACCGCGAAAAAGGACATTAGTTCTACAAGCAGCAGCGATGGAAATGCGGCGCAGAAAATAGTCCAGGAAAAATTGGTTACGCGCGCAGAGAAATCGGTTATGACCAGTGAATCATGGAAACCAACGTTGCGTTCCCCTGAAAGTGTGACGCTGCGATCATCCCTGCAAGCTGAATCGCAGTCAGGTGAGACCAATAGTGCGATGCCTGGAGGGAGCGCACAATCATCGACCTATTCCCTCGCCGTTGTTTTGGCCACGTTAGCGGTAAAACTGGGTGATTCAGCTGTGGTAGGGCAGCTGTTTCGCGCTACGGCGACACAGTTGATGGGAAAAGGATCCTCCGCAGCACTTAATCAGGCTTCACAAGATGTTGAGAATGCACAGCAGGCAGTTACACAGGCAAACTCAGATTACACTGAGGCCGCAAGGGAGAAAGAAAAGGCTGACAGTAAGTTGACTGCAGCTGAAAAGGCGCTGGAAAGTGCCGATCAGACCCTGAAGTCTGCAAATAGCGAGCTTGCTGACGCGAAAGAAGATGCTGAGAGGATTTATCAGGTGGCGGTCAAGGGCTTTACCATTGATCCCAATGAATTGAGCGAGGCCCAGGACCGCGTGAAGAAAGCGCAACAGGCTGTGGATAAGGCTTCGGAGGGGTACCAAACGGCGCTGAATACCAGAGACAATGCGCGAGAGGCGGTAAAATCTGCCACCGCAAATATGGAGCAAAAGCAGCAAGTGCTGGTGGCGGCAAATCAGACGTCAGCTGCGGCGGAGGATCGCTTAAACACCCTGACGGCTAAAATTCAGAACATGAACAACACCAGTAAAGTTAACAACGCCAGTGATACCGGTGGGATTAATTCAGTTGACCTTATGATGGCACAGTTAGTGACTATTTTAGGTAAATGTAACGAAGAAACCTTAAAGACGAATATGGAGCTGGCAAAAAGTCAGCAGTCAGCCAAACAGGCTGAACTGGCAAAGGAAACTGAGAAATCAGATAAAATCGCGGAAAAACAAAAAAGGATGCATAAGATTTTTGGTGCTATCAGTAAAGTAATTATGTGTGTGACGATGATAGCCGGTGCCATTTCAGCACTATTTACCGGTGGTGTTATGGCAATTTTGTTTGTTGCCAGCACGGCCCTTATGATATCGGATCAAATTACGAAAGCGGCAACGGGTGAGTCCTTTATGGCTAAAGCGATGAATGCCGTTGTGAGCGAATTTGCTAAAATGTTTGAAGTTATGGGAGCGGATGAGCTTGTTGCCTCTATTCTTGCATCAATAACGATGTTATTAACAACGATTGCCGCTATGGTAGTGCTGGGGGGCGGGGCAAAATTATTGGGTAATAAATTCGCAAGCAATATGACAAACTCGGTGTTGCGAGGCTTGTCAAATCACGGAGAATCAGGTGCTGGACGCATTGTAAAAATTGTGTCTAAACATACATTCAGAACTTCGCTAGCAGCCAGCGGCATTAATAATGGCGCTTATTCAATTACCAGCGGTGTTTATGAACAACAACGCGATAATATTTCAGCGAAGCTGATCGAAATTATGAAAGATAATGATTTTGTAAAGAGATTTATGGATATGATCGTGGACAACTACAGTAACACGATGAAAACCATGACCGCGATTATTAAAAATGAAACGGAAGCAACGGGTATGTCTATGCAGGCGGGTAAGCAAATTCTGGCACATACCCGTGCGTAATTATCATAGAAACGGAGATAAATAGCATGGTTGGATCGATTAAATCAGTAGTAACGGGCAATATATATCTTAATGCTGGTGATAATACGGATATTGTTCTGACGGAAACTACGCAGAACGTTAACGATACGCAGGTCTACCAGACGTTAGTGAAATTGGTTAGCGATGGCTACAAAGGTGTGGGCGGGACTAAAGAAGACAAAGCCGCAGTACGTAATGAGGCTCAGCAACTTCTTAGTCAGTTACATAGTGGTTTAGGCAGCAGCGATACCAGCACAGGTAATGTGATAACAGTATCAATGCCAAAAGCCAGTTCGCTGCTAACGCTGTTGATTGCCATGATAGAATCAGAAAATGAATCTTCAATTGCGGGTTATAAGATGTCCGGTGAGCTCGGTGTCATCAGTCAGGATTTCACCAATGCTGCGGCAGATGAATTACGCGAGCAGGGGATATTGGCTTTGTCATCGGGTATTACTAGCGGTACTACTCAGATGGTTGCTTCGGGAGTGGGGATTGGGACGGGTTTCTTAAAAAATCAGGCGCACGCTTCTGCTTTCAGCCAAGGGGCTATGGGATTGGGACGAGGTCTTTCTGAGGCAGAACAAGGCTCGTTTGGTATGGAGACGAAAAATTCTGAAGCCGAGCAGACATCCCTGCAGGCAAGTAGTAAAATGATGGATCAAACTATGGAGATGAGCAAAGAAACAGCTCAAAAAGCGGCGCAAGTGATGAGTAGTCTTCTTTCTCTGATGGCTGATGTACGCCACTCGTCAGCAGATCTGGTTTCTACAGTCAGTAGCAATCTGAAAGCCTGATTGCTAACCGAAATATAAAAAAGGCCCGATATGTTTCGGGCCGTTATACGTGCTTAAAAATCAGAGAGCTAAATCGATTATTCCAAAACAGACTCTACTGCCTGCTGACGATATTCTTCAAGGCGTTCAGAAATATTCAGCGTAGCAAAAGAGGCGGCAATAGCTAATTTAGCCAGCTGGGATGGCTGGCGCTGAAAATTACAGCACCATATTTCCTGTCCGTATTCTACCCGTAACTCTTCAGCTTGACATGTTCGAAGTTCAACATCAATTCCGGACTGCTTAAAATGGTCACTGATGGATTTGGCTGAGCGAATGGCATAAGCAGGGAATGAAACGATAGCTTTGTAGTCCGTAATAGCATCACGTGATAGATAATGAGCTAAAAGTGCGAGTATATTTTCTATACCGGCCTCACTGGCAAATAATTGCTGCAACTGTTTCTCCAGTTGCAGTTGCGAACGTTGCAACAACTGTGATGTTGCAGATTCAACATTGCTGACGTAATCGACTACAGTTTGTGATGCCTTCTGTATTCCCTGAGTATAACCTTCTATCCAGGCAAGAGAACGCAATTCATCAGCCTCGTTTCTTGCATCACGGAGAATATGTTGAGCATGCTTTCTGGCAAGCAGCTCAAGTCTGGATGCACTGGTCGCTGAATTCAGCCATTTCGCTTTGATAAGTGGGGTATCTGGCAAATGATACTGCTTCGGAAGTGATATTTGTCTAAGCATATTCTAAGGCCTGCAAAAAAAGAAAGTATTCTTCAGAATAGATTTGGTCATCTCTGATATCTGGCTCTTGACATTCATCAGAGAAAAATAAGGCCAGTAGAGGGACAAGAGGAGGGGGAAATCGATTGTGCATTGCTTTTATCAACAATGTGCATGCATACTGTTCAAGCATAACGAGATCAGGTTGGCGATATTCCTCGTTTATGGGTAAAGATGAAAACCAGGGAATATAAAGGAAAGCGCGCTGTTTGGCCGTTAAAAGCGTGAGGGCGGCGGGAAACCGCACGAACATAGGAGCCAGTTGCCGTGATGCGGCCATTATCGCTGCACTATAGATTTTGTCCCAGCGAGAAATAAAAAACATATTTTGTTCAGAGAGTTGTAATAGGTCAATATCAATAGTGTTATGTGGCAACAGAAGTCTGTTTACAATAGTACGTGGCACATTGCGCAATTTAGCTACTCTGGTAATATTTGCCCAGTCAGCCGGCATTAGCACAATTTTGCTAAGCATAATTATCTCATTCATAGCTTATCCAATAATTAGCGACGAAAAGACATCGTCGCTAATGAAATATTGTGATTGATTACTCTGTCTCTTTCTTAGAAATAAAACGCTGAGATATACGGGGCCAGAACACACCTAGCAAAATCAGAAATAATAGTAGAACTGAACATGCAATGATAACGGTGTATCCCCATAGCGGATGTGAAGGTCTGATACTCACTAACTTAAGCGGCGCGGATTGGCGGAACATAACCACAGATATATTTTCATAGTGCATATCCTGCAATCCGTTCTTTATAAATAGGCGTATCTTATCTGAATATGCTGCCTCATCAATTGTTCCCTGATAGGTTATCAATACTGATGCCACCATTGAAGATGAATCATTATTTTCAGGGCTAATACCAGGATAACTCAAGTGCACTCGGGCGCTGGTAATATGCTCCAGTTCTTGTAGTGACTGACCCAGTCTCTGTTCAATAGCTGAGATCAGTCGTGCTTTTTCACCAAGGGGGGTCGACACCATAGCATCCGCAGGAAATTGTTGCGATATTTCAATATCCTCAGCAGATGGAAGGTTATAAGCAGTCAGTAATACCGTCGCGGAAGCCAGGCTTTCTGAGGAAACCTGAATGGAATATTTTCCTTTGCCACCGTCAACCTTGAAAGCATTGATATTATTCGACTCCAGAAGTGTAATTATTTCGTTAGCTTGCCTTTCAGATAATTGGTCAGCTAATTTTTCATTACATCCGCAAAGTAGAAACATAAGTAGTATCAGCGCAGTCTTTATATTCAATGATTTCATCATGTTTTTATTAATGTTTCGATTGCGGAAACACCCTTACGAGCCAGCGTGCTATATAAACTGGTATCTATAGTATAAGCGCTCAGCTTGTTTTGCCATATTACGAGTTGCTCAGGGTCGGAAGTGACAGCTGGGTTATTCAATGCGGCGGTAATTCTGTCTTTTTCAACCTGGGTACCTGCTGCCAGTCTGGAGACTTCTTCAGCTAATCGTGTATCCAGATCAACCAAATCACCCGTGACTAAAGAGGGTTGTGATTCTGAAAAAGTGGGTGTCTGTAATGACTGCAATGATATCTGATTAATAGACATGCTCACGTTAGTACTCCCTGTCCTTAGGATAAATCGATAGCGGCAAAAGCAGTGGACCTACCTTGCCGCACATCATTTTTACTTAAAGTTAGCAATAATGCCCTGGTCAATATCACGGAATGATTTAACAACGTTCGATTGCGCATTTTTATAAAGAGTATACTCAGATAATGCAGATTGGTATGCCGCCAGATTAGCGGGGTTACTTGGATCCTTTTGTAAAACCGTTAATGCATCATCCAGCGATTGTCTGAGGTCTTGTGTACCTTGCTCAAATCCTAAAGCCATATTGCTAATATATCCCGACCCAAACTCCAGGTCGGTTACAGTACTTGCATCATGCGATTTATTATCAAATGTGACCATTCTAATTGCCTCTTATTCCATTTAATTTAATAGGGATAAAGCCAGTGGTAATCAGACATGATGGCATAACTGTCATCACCGTTCCGATAGGTCAATGGCCGTAACCCCGGTTCGTCCAGTCCAAAATCAAACTGAACATATTCACCGCCAAACCTTTGTCTAAAACTGTCTATCGAATTCTGGATAACAGAATACTGTTCCCTATCGATAACACCATGAATAATAAAATTCGCTCTTAAAGGTGTAATGTCTGTTGTAAACTGAAATCCTAATTCATTGAGTTTATGCTTAGCAGATGCAATGATTTCTTGATCGGCAAATGAACCAATGACTGTATTTTTTATCCACGGATAATCTTTACCAATCAACGTGTTAAAGGGTTTGTTGCACGTATCTTTAGTACAACGTTCTGTACTAAATATTATTGCTAAAGTTGAAGAATCAGCGAGTTCAATTTTATGGAATGGGATCTTCAGTTCGTGGAGCATTGCTGAAAGATCAAGGCGAGCCGATTCAAGAGATACAATGTGAATTTTTTCTGTATTAATATTACTTTTATTGAGTTCCTGCCAGCCCCAGCCGGCGTCGGTATCGTTCCTCACAATGACATAAATACTGCCATCCTTAAGTTTAACGATATCAGGATCAACAGGAGACAATAAAGACAGTACGGAAGCACTGTTATCCACCTTAGCGTAATAACCGATGAAAGAAGTGGCGGCGACAGAAAGGATAACGGTGCTGAGAAAAATCAGCCAATAAAGTTGGCGACGAAAATATGATCTATCGGTTGATACTTTAGCAAATGAAGGATCGGTAATGCTTTCATCCTGATTCAGAGAAGAAAGCGGCTCTCTGGAATAGTTTACAACGGCCTGATTCCAGTATTCACCCTTGATTTTTAAGGCAATAGTTATCAGGCCAATCTTAACTGGGTTGTTCAGGTTTAAAGCTCGAACTGAAGTCTCTCCGCCATTTTCCGAAGAAAGGGGGTCTTCTCCGGCGAGGGACAGTACCTGGCAAGATACAGCCACTGTTTCATTTTCAGCAGAAGTTATAAACGACAACAGAAAGCAGGTGCTCTGGTCTGTGGGGGCTGGGACGACAACAGTGTTGACGCTGCTAAAAATAGACTGCTGTTCACTTTGTTCCGCAGTTAATAACTGTTCCTGTGACATGAAGCGGACATGCACGTTTTCGCTGTGAGGTAATGGAATGTCTACTCCATACATCGAGCCAGAAAGCACCTTCATGACATAGTGGGGCAGGCAATCCATACCTGCACGCTGCGAATTCTCTTCCATAAAAATCCCGTACAAAAACAAAGTTACTATGCTCCTAAGTAGTCTAGGGGATATAAAAAATGAAAAGAATAAACATTTATTTATTCAACAAAAAAGAAAATAGAAAAAATAAATAAAAATTTATGTAATTTTCTTATGAAAGACACTAGCCTATGTCAAAGCTAAGGTTCCTGATGATTAAAGGGGCATTCAATAGCAAAACGGCAGAGGCGTTTTCTCCCAAGGAAGGGAATTTAAATATGAATAAACATTATATGTATAAGGGGCCTTTATCATTTATTGCTGTAATGATTTTATCAACTGTGCTGTTCGGCTGCACAGTTAAAAAACCGTTAGAAAGAGACATCGCATTGGTGCCTGATGGACATATTACGCATTCTACGCGTTTATTCAGGCAACAGCTTGTATACTGTGCAACGCAGTATCTTGCCGAGGCTCAACATCCAGATGCTGAAATTCAATGGAATCTTCAGTCAAAAACCTTAACGATCAATAGCGCTGACCAAAATCTGGAACATTTCTTAAAAATCTGTGTAACGGACACCGTGGCAATGATGGCTGATGTTAACGATAGTGGAAGTATGACAATTTCTGCCAACCAGAGTTTTGAATAAAACGGATGTAGGCCATGAATGTTAAAGGAATTAAATGGTATCCAGGGAATAAAATTAGCCGCAGACAGTTATCTGAAAAATTTTTGCTATGCGTTTCACTAAACACTGAAAATAAATTGAATCAATGCCCAGGGAATGTGCGGTGTGAAAACCATATCTGGACGATTGGCGAACAGGGAAGATTTTCACAGCATTTAGTCTATGGCCGCCAGATCAGAGATTATCACCAGCAGTCACGGATTTTAACGGGTACTGTAAATGTAGGGTATTTTTCTGAATTGCTTGCATTTCTTGATGCTGCGTATCAGGTTTTTTCTGACATAAATACGTACTGGAATTCTGATACTCAACATAAGCATAATGGCAATATATGCTTAAGATATTCAGAACTAGAACAATTATTTATTATTAGATATATTCAAAGAATTGAAGATTTTGACTTTGCTTCATTATGTGAATTTATACGACAGCAAGAGTCTTATATGATCGCAAACTATCTTATAGGAAATTATATCAATAATGATATTAGCAATGTTACTAACTTGAGTGAACGTTACGGTTTGTCATACTCGAATTTCAGAAAAAAAACACAACTATATTTCGGTGATACAGTAAAAACCAGAATGCAGGCATGGCGATTGACAAAAACAATGCTGGATATTGTAGAGACAAAAGAAAGCCTTACTCATATAGCAATGAGCAATGGATTTAGCTCACAGTCTCATTTGAACCAGGTTATCTTATCCTCTTTCGGTATGACACCGTCCTCATTGAGGAAGATAAATGAAAAATTATAGTATCTGCCATTCTGAACAGTATGTGTTGTTCCAGCTAACCGACGAATATTTTATTGATAAGTATGCCGTTCTCTCAATGTTAGTGATGAAATTGAATCAATTTTTTGCGTGTGGAATTGGTATTAACGACGGCTGGGTTTGTTTGTTTCCACTTGAATGCTCGAATATGGAATTTCTCATGTCTTTCATGGATGGATATATCAATGTTTTTCGGGACTGAAGCCGCAATAAAAAATTTAAGTACACTCATTGTATTGGGTGTACTAAGCTATAGTGGAGCGGTTTATGCTGTTGAGGATAATTTGGAAAGTAATGGCATTCGCCAATCGATCCCCAGTAACGATGTCAATTTAACAGCACCAATTAACAGTTTTACTGCCAATAATAAGAGCGTTGATTTTGTTTTTAAAGCGATATCATCACAAACTAATAAACCATTTATTGTAAGCTCACGCGCAAAAAAATATTCGGTGACAGGCCGTTTCGATCTTAACAGACCAATGGAAATGGTCGAGCGCATTACGCATGACTTAGGGTTAATTTGGTACTTTGATGGTTCAATATATTATATATATGAAGCCTCAGAAGCTAAAACTGCAATCATTCATTTTCCAGCCAGAAGCTATAGAGATCTGGAGGATTTCTTGCACAGCAATGGTATGTATGATTCTCGATATCCACTTAAAATGAATATGCCATCCAATACACTTTATATCTCAGGGCCACCAAAATATATTGAAATCGTGGTTGGTATAGCTGGTTTTATGGGAGAGGGATATTCATCATCTAACAGCGAATTAGTCATTGATACAGTAAAACTCCGGCATGTGTTCGTGGATGATCGTACTTATAGCTATCGCGGGCAAACGAAAACGATGCAAGGTATTGCCACCACAATCAACAACTTGTTTTCCGATAATGGAGTTCAAGGAAAAAGTAATGTTGCAGTCAAAAAGCAAATTAAGCCAGAGTCTACAGCTGAAACAGAGATTCTCGAAGAATCTGAATTTGGCGTGCGTGCAGAATTTAACGATAATGGCAGAATTTCTGGCAGTGAAATTAAAGTATTGCCATTTTCAGGTCGTAATAGTTTGCTTATTAAAGGCACGCAAGATCAAGTTAACATGATAAAAGATCTTATTGCACGCCTTGATGTTCCTCGTAAACAAGTCGAGTTTTCACTTTGGATTATTGATATTAATAAGGATGATTTAGAACAAATAGGCGTAAATTGGCAAGGGCAATATAAAGTCGGTTCGAGCATCCAGACATTTTTTAATGCCACAAGTATCTTAACAAGCTCGCAAAGTGATATGTTTTTGGCAACCGTTAATGCGTTAAGTCAGAGGAATAAGGCGAATATTGTATCACGCCCCATCATCCTGGCTCAGGATAATATTCCGGCTATCTTTGATAATTCGCGTAGTTTTTATGTCAAATTGATGGGGGAAAGAGAAGTTTCGCTCCAGACAGTAACCTATGGTACTTCCATCAACGTTATTCCAATGATTTCAGATGATAATAAACTCGTTGAGATGAATATTGACATTACAGATGGAAATACTGTGGAAGATGATCAAGGTGATACTGCAACGGTAGATCAGTTACCGGTTGTGGGAAATACTGCTATCAGCACCATGGCTCGGGTGACTGCCGGTCAGAATCTTTTAATTGGTGGCTATACACGCGATCAGTTGTCTGATGGTGTTACTAAAATCCCATTGCTTGGCGATATTCCATTTATCGGTAATTTATTTAAAACAAAGACAAACAATTCCTCGAAGGCGGTAAGACTCTTTTTGATTCAGCCCAGGATACTAGAAGATGATTTTAGCCACAAAGATGCGCTTGATGGTTACATTAATGATGGATGGGATGCCATTAAAAATTATCAGAATAAGACGCAAAAAATTAATCAAGATGCTTTTATAACACCAACTCATCAGGGGTAGAATATGGCATTAGAATCTTTGCCAATGGCCAGTGTCCGAAGTGCGGGAGGGATTGGCGATTTAAGCAACGTCCTTGTTAAGATGCAGGATGATGCTGAAGTGAAGGTGGAGAAAGGTTCTTTTTCAGTTGCGATGACTATGGCCGATGATATGTCAGCGTTATTGAGTTCTTTTCTGCAGAATAATCGTGCGGCGAAGGCAAAACCTTCATCACCAGAAAGCATTGCTGAAGAGTGTGAAGCCTCAATAAAGGAGAAAACGCCAAACTGTGTGATGAAAATCAATGATTTTGCCAAAGGCGGAGCAATGACGGCAAAACAATTATTAAATTATCTGCATCAGTTATTCGCCGACCCGACAGAAATTGCTTTACTTCTTCACGCGTTTATCTTGATGAAAAAGAAGAAAAAAGAAAATGATGAGTTGCCTGATATTTCTTTGGATATTCTGGAGTCTGCTCTTGAAAATCTAAAGAAGGGACCTGACAGGAAAAAGATAAAAGCAGGCATTAACAGTGCAAATACAGCAAGAAAATTTAGTTTGCAACTAAAACAAAACGAACAGTCATTGCGTAAAGCTTATGAGGGGTTTCTTACGCAGGACCTTGATCCACTAGAAATATACCAGATGTCGATTGAGAAATTTGGCATTGAAAATCGCTACGCTGTGCTGGATTACTATTCCCAGGCACTGCATTGTGATATTAATAGTTACGACCCTTCATGCAGCGCACTTGAATTTGGCACTTTGCTTGAAGCAAATTTTAGAATGAATATACTTCGTTCTGCCGATAAGATGTTTATGTCGAAGATGAATGAAGGTGAGTATATTCCATCAACAAATGAAAGAGATTCCAGATTGCTTGATTTCTTCTTTCATATTGTTTTGCAACCTGATGAAACTAAGAATTTAACGATTGAACTGATTAACAACTGTATGAAATATTATGCAGGTAGCAATAAAACCAACTTTGTCCAACAAATTTATTCTGCTATTAAGCCACTTCCATTCGGGATCTTTGCAGATGATCTGGCAGATGCTGAAAAAATGAAAATGAGTGTTGAGAATACTCTTGCAATGATTATCGACGGGTTTTCTCGTTTTACTCATATCAGAAGGACATATGGTTAATAGCGGACTGGAAGATGAGGTATGCAATTTGCTAGCCGGAGAAGAAATCTCTGTTACATTCAAGGGAAGTTTATTCCGCTGCTGTCGATATGGAGTATGGTACTTTGTAATGGTGGAAATGCCCATAGGTGTGATCGATCTTTCTGCATGGATATATAATAACAGTGAAATGCTTAGTCACAATGAGCAAGTTCTATCGCATCACAATAAAGTCTATTATTGTGTATTGCAGAAAAAAATAGATATAGCTCTTATATACGAGAGATTTATAAAGTATATAGAGTGTAATTAACATTATAGCGTAGTCTGAGATACATATGTGGCAAAAAATAGCGCAGAGACCAGAATTATTTTTGGTTGTGTTGATGATATTAATATTAGCCATGTTGATTATACCACTACCAACATGGCTTATTGATGTACTATTAGCTTTTAATATTACATTTTCTATTTTAATTTTTATTGGCACATTTTATATACAGAAAGTGTTGGAATTTTCTGCATTGCCTTCACTTTTGCTCATTACAACGCTCTTTCGTCTTGCGTTATCTATCAGTACCAGCCGTATGATACTGGTGCAAGCTGATGCAGGACACATTATTACAACATTTGGTAACTTCGTTATTGCTGGGGATATTATTGTTGGTTTTATCATTTTTTCAATTGTTACACTTTTTCAATTTATTGTTATAACAAAAGGTTCAGAGCGTGTCGCAGAAGTTAGTGCACGTTTTTCTCTGGACGCCATGCCCGGTAAACAGATGAGTATTGATGCCGACCTGCGAGCGGGAAATATTGATGCTGATGATGCCCAACGGCGACGCTCCATGCTGGAAAAGGAGAGCCAACTGTATGG
The DNA here is from genome assembly GCF_005280975.1 of Citrobacter sp. wls716. Lineage (NCBI taxonomy): Bacteria > Pseudomonadati > Pseudomonadota > Gammaproteobacteria > Enterobacterales > Enterobacteriaceae > Citrobacter > Citrobacter sp. wls716. The sequence continues at coordinate 436,010 of NZ_SZWX01000021.1, read as the reverse complement.
TGCATTAGATGGCACAATGAAATTTATCAAGGGTGATGCAATTGCCAGCATTGTGATTATCTTTGTCAATTTCATTGGTGGCGTATCTATTGGCATGGGGCGTCATGGTATGTCCTTTAGTGGGGCTACCGATGTCTATACGATTTTAACAATTGGTGATGCCTTGGTCGCTCAGATTCCGGCTTTGCTTATTTCCATTGGTACCGGCTTTGTGGTAACAAGGGTTAGTGAGGATGGAAAAAATCTGGGTAACAATATCATTGATCAGATTTTCCAGCGTGATTTTGTTTTGATTGTTACGGTAATTGTAGCCATTTTAATTGGTTGTCTTCCGGGATTTCCATTGATAATTTTTATGTTTATAGCTGGTATTATTCTTGCAGTTTATATTAATCGTATGATGAAAGCTAAAAAGCAGGCAACGTCTTCGGGGAGTATAAAAACGAATTCAGGGGGAAGTTTTGGTAGTGAAGGAAATACTCTTTTACCCACAGCAAGTATTATACCTGAAACTGTACCGTTGATGGTAATGCTTCCAGAGCAAGATTTTAACAATCTGGATCTTGAACATTTTGGCATGCGTTTTTCACAGGATTTTTACCTTAACTATGGCATTGAACTCCCGAAAGTCAGTGTGGTAATGAGCCCAAACGTACAGTTGAACCATGTTGTTGTCCTGATCAATGAAGTTACTGCAGGTGTATTTCCTATTAACTTTGGGCATTTCAAACTTTTGAATCTTGACGGTATTATTGATTTACCCGGCATTGATGTAATCACCACTGAATATGGAAATGAAAAAGAATACTGGGTCGCCGAACAGAGCCAGGAGTTATGTTCATCTTTGGGATTTACGTTGCGTTCGGCAGAAGATGAAATGATGCTTTCTTTTCAGTTGCTGGTGACCGCACAGATCCCTGAGCTGTTTGGTATCCAGGAAACCAAAAATATTATGGATAAATTTGAACGCCAGTATCCTGAGTTATTAAAGGAAACTTACAGGCATTGTACTGTCCAGCGAGTATCTGAAGTCTTACAGCGTTTGTTAAGTGAACGTATTTCAGTAAGAAATATGAAAGCAGTGCTGGAAGCGTTGGCGATGTGGGGCGGGAAAGAGAGAGATACGATCCAGTTGGTAGAGCATGTGCGCAGTGCGTTAGCTCGCTATATTTCAGATAAGTTTTCTACTGAAAATGTATTGTCAGTTATGGTGTTATCACCTGAGATTGAAAATAAAATCCGTAAGGGAATTAAAACATCTGCTTCTGGATCATTTATTAATATGGAACCGGCAGATAATGAGTTTGTTATTGACAGGTTTGAGCATCATTTATTGAACCTTTCACGAAAGGATGTTGTATTTCTAACTGCAGTTGATATCAGACGCTATACTAAACGTTTGATAATGTCGCAATTTACTGATCTGGATGTCATTTCATTTGGCGAAATATCAGAAAGTGTTAAAGTTAACGTAATCAAAATGGTGGATTAATTAAATGGATGTTTCAAAAATTGTAGATATTCTCAAACAGGCGCTTGAGGTAATGGGATGCGATCCATCGTTGATCTCTGATATAGATCATCATTCCACAATCGAGCTTAGTTTTGGTGAAAAACCGTCAATTATGTTTAGTACTGTTAACGGTGTTGTGGTTCTTTGGAGTGCTGTTGCAAAATATGATAGCCATGCCTTATTAAATGCTGCTCCACAACTTATCGAATCATTGGTTGCAACTTGTGACTGGAGTATTACAGGCCAGCTACAGCTAGTTGAAGATGATGGAAATTTTGTTTTAAGAGTATTTTTAAGTGAAAATGTAATTGAACAAGGTGAGTCATTGGCGGATGTATTGAACCAGTTTTATGAGCGTGTAGATGAATTTAGCCAGGCGCTAAAATAATGCAGGAAATCTTGCTTAGTGATATTTTTGATTGTAACGCCAGGATAACATCGATTCAGGGGACGATCATTACTGCACCGTTGCGCCATACTTTTATTGGGGAACGATGTCGTATTTATCGCTCTCTGAGCGATCCTCGTGTCATTGGACAAGCAGAGACTATCGGTTTTAGCCAGGGCAATGCTGTGCTGTGCCTGCTGGGCGGGTCTGATGGTATTTCATGTTCCAATATTATTGTTCCGGACGGTACTGCTTTTTCTCTTTCAGTATCGATGGACACGCTGGGTACAGTTATTAATGCACAAGGCGAGATTTGTGAACGTTTTGCGTCACCACCCCCTGCCAACGCATCTTTACCGATGTTTCGAACCATTATGCAATCTCCGCCAGATTACAGTGAGCGGCGGCCAATCGATAGCTTATTTGCGACAGGTGTCAGAGCTATCGACGGGTTATTAACTTGCGGTATAGGTCAACGTGTAGGGATCTTTGCTGGGGCTGGGGCCGGAAAAACGTCCTTAATGACAATGATCATTAGCCATTCATCTGCAGATGTTTACGTTATTGGACTGGTTGGTGAACGAGGCAGGGAGGTCACCGAGTTTTTAGCTGAAGGGATCCCGGAGGATAAGCGTGATAAAATTATTGTCGTCTATTCTACTTCTGATCGGCCCGCTGTCGAAAGGCGGAATGCAGCGCTTATTGCCACCACTATTGCTGAATATTTTCGTGACGCCGGCAAGAATGTTGTGCTGATGATTGATTCAATGACACGCTATGCCCGTGCGCTTCGTGACGTCGCGCTTTCCGCTGGAGAAATGCCTGCAAGACGCGGTTACCCATCATCTGTTTTTGATAATTTGCCACGAATCCTGGAAAGAAGTGGTAAAACTCAATTCGGCAGCATTACAGCGTTCTATACGGTACTGCTTGAAGAAGAAGAGGAAGTAGACCCCATCGGTGATGAAGTGCGCTCGATTCTTGATGGGCATATTTATCTTTCCAGAAAACTGGCTGGTACAGGGCATTATCCGGCAATTGACGTATTACGTAGCGTCAGTCGTGTAACGCGTGCAGTATCATCTGATGAGCAGTGTGAAGCTGCATCTTTATTTCGAAATTACTTGTCAAAACTGGACGAGTTGAAGCTGATGATTGAATTAGGTGAATACCAACCAGGTGAAAATCCAGCCACAGATAAAATTGTTGGGAAAACTGACATTATAAAGAATTTTCTCCAGCAAAAGATGGAAGATAAAACATCATTTACACAAATGTTGGAGTCACTGTATGCCATATAAAAGTATGGAAAATCTGTATTCAACGTACTGCGATAGCCTTGTTCTGAAAGTGACACGTATTGAACGCGAAATTGAACGATTAAAAAATTTGCTGATTGCTAATGCTGAAGGTCATAAGGAGACTAATGACTGTATCATCACCTTATGGCATGGAGTTACCGAAAGTGAAGTAACGAAAGACAATATATATGCTATTAAAAGAAAAGAATCATTGCTGCTCTCAGTTTTATATCGTCTGGATTCGGAAAAAGATGAATTAATTGCAAGTCAGCATGAACAAGAAGATGAAAAGTCGCGTCTGTTGCAATTACGCGCCAGCTATGAACGAAAAAAGCGTAAGTGGTCTTTATGCCAACAAAAAGTTAAACGCCTGCGTAGTGTCAAAAAAATTGCTCTGGAAGAATATTCTATAGAGGAATGTATTGCATGGAAAATATAAAATCATCATCAGTAGAAGCGTATTTATCAGAAAACATAGGTTCTTGTGACATTGTGCAATCTATTGATTGTATTATTCAGAAATTATTGAATGATACTGATACCAAGTGGAAAAAGAATACTAAGATTGAGGCTTTTGACGGTAACAAAGATGAGAAAAAAGGAGATAAGGGCACCGAGCAAACTGATCAGATTGCGGTATCGGTAATATTAGCTGGGGAAGCGCTATCATCGTCTCTGTCGGCCAGATTCGTGCAGCAGCTACAAACGAATAGTACGGGCAATAAGTCTGTATCTAATGTGCCGACACGTATTTCCGCCGGGAATATTAGCCAACATGCCAGCGTTGATGTAGGGCGATTAAAGGAAGAAGCCCTGATCCACAGTGGAGCGGCAGCAATTTTTACCGCAGCGGTTCCGCAACATCATGAGAATACTCAGAAATCTGATAAGAAAAAAAATGAATCTTCAGAGGTAACAGTTCTGTCTGCAATGCCAGTCCCTGACAAGGCTATCGTTGAATCTGGATGGGTAACGGAAAAGCTATTATCTGGAGAACGCGGAAAGGAGACAGTTAATCAGCAGCAATTAAAGTCTGCCAAAGATGTAGCGCTTGCAGTAAACACGAAATCGAATGTGACCGAAGTGAGCTGGACCTTTCCTACTCAACAAACGGCCCAGGTACGCATAGAACACGCACAGAATAAATCTGATACGCAAATACAAATTATGCCATCGGACATTGAAACTGAACAACAGCTAGTAAATTTCCAACAGCAATATCCTTTGCACGGATTGCGTGTAGATGGTGCCGTGTCGACGGCGAATGACTATCTACAGAATAAGCAAAACTCACAGCAGCAGAATGAGGCAAATCAGGATGTTTTAAATGACGAAGAGGAGGAGACGTGAATACCATTCTTTCGTGTTTACGGCACCTGGATGTCACAGAAAACCTGATCATGCAGTACTGCGCACGCAATTCTATCGCTTTGCTGACAAATCAGAAACGAATGCAGGGAGCATTCATTCGCTGTAGCGGTGTTCACGCCGGAACGGAGATATGTTTTTTTGTCTCTGCAGAAACGCTTTTGCAGAAATATGGCATGCAGGATGCTCGATTTTCTGTTCAGGCGATGGGAAACAAATTTATTTCTACATTGTACGGTGAGCTGTTATTTAATCTCTCCTTGGGGACTGAGTGGTTTTCAGCACCTATTGCTGAAGTTCTTATTGAGGACCCAGAATGTCAGATTCCTCTGCATGAAAAATTCTACAGTGCCGGTGATGATGCCGGTTTTGTTTGGTTTCCAAAAACATCTCTAACCTCATTAGATGTGCTGGATACGGAAACAGTAAACGATTGCCAGCATTTGCTTTGTCCCATCAAAGTATCTCTCGGATTCACATCGTTACCTGTGAGTGATATCGAAAATTTGGCCATTGGTGATGCCTTGTGGATTACAAATGTTCAGATTTACCTTTATGTCGGAAACATAGAATATTGTGCGATCCAATATGAACAACACAGTTTTACTGTAAGTGAGGATATTATGGATAGTCAAATAAATAATGCTCTTGTTGATAAGTTATGGGCGGCAGATGGACTCAAACTAAACATTGAGTTTGTACTCAGTGAAACAACCATGACATTAGCAGAAATTAGTAAAATACAAACCGGCGATGTATTAGATGCCCTGATTGGTCTGGGAGACAATAAAGTTGATGTTGAACTCCGGGTTCAGGGACAAAAGTTAGCAAAGGGAGAACTTGTTTTACTGAATGATCGCCTGGCGGTGGAAATAGAGGAAGTTTACAACACATTGTGAGATGAAATTATGACGGATTATAACAGCATTGGTCTGGTAGGGATTCTGAGTCTTGCGACACTTTTGCCATTTTTCATTGCGGGCGGAACGTGTTTTATTAAATTCTCTATTGTTTTTTCATTGATACGCAACGCCATAGGCTTACAGCAGGCGCCATCCAATATGACCTTGAATGGTATCTCACTACTATTAACTGCTTTTGTCATGTCGCCAGTTGCCCTGCAGGGCTATGAATATTATCGCCAGGAAGGTGTCTCTTTCGACAATGTTGAATCAGTGCAAAACTTCATCGATAACGGCATTTCTGGGTATAAAAATTATTTATACCGATTTTCTGATAAAGAACTCCTTACATTTTTTAGTAATATCTATCAGCAGCAATATCCCGTAACGGATGATCATCAGGTTGTTGGGGTTAAACCAACAGTTGAAAATAGCTCGTTATTTACGCTGTTAGCGGCTTATTCGCTGAGTGAAATAAAAAGCGCCTTTGTTTTAGGCTTCTATGTTTATCTTCCTTTTATTGTAGTGGATCTGTTAGTTTCCAACGTATTACTGGCTCTCGGCATGATGATGATGAGTCCTGTAACAATATCATTACCAATAAAATTGGTACTTTTTGTTGCCATTGATGGCTGGTCTAAGATTGCGACCGGCATGGTCATGCAGTACGCAGCCTTATGGAAAACGGCGGGATAACAATGGATGGTATCTTTTATATAGGCAATAAAGCACTATATATGGTCTTAATATTATCTTCAGTTCCGGTTATTGTCGCAACGGTGGTGGGGATAGTTGTGGCCATTCTTCAGGCAATTACTCATATTCAGGAACAGACCTTGCCATTTGGTATTAAATTGCTGGCAGTATGTGCCGCGCTTTTTATGACTGCGCCCTGGTTTGTTTCCAGCCTGAAAAATTTCTCTGCCGAAGTGTTGGCCCTGGCATTCCAGATACCCTAATGAGTCGCCTATGAATGTTTATGTGCTCTACCATGAATATATCCTGTTGATTGTTATCGGGATGGCCAGACTTCTGCCAATAACATTTTTCTTACCCTGGTTTAACAGCCAGGTGCTAGGGGGCATGTTAGCCAAAAATGTGATTACGTGCTTTATGCTTCTTGGTTTTTTGCCTCTGCTGAGTGTACAGTTTCCACTGGCGCCGGCAGCGGCACCAATGGTGATTATCGTTCGGGAAGCGATTATTGGTTTACTATGCGGTATTTGCCTGTCAGTGCCATTCTGGATTGCTTTGGTGGTAGGTGAGGTCATTGACAACCAACGCGGAGCAACTATTAGTAGTACTATGAATCCAGGTATAGGGGTTGAAACTTCTGTTTTCGCCAGTTTTATGAACTATTTCTACGGCGCGACTTTTATGCTAAGTGGCGGAATGGTTACGCTTTGTGAGGCGATAAAAAAAAGTTATCAAATATTTCCGGTAGCACAATCCTTTCACTTTGATAAAGCATTAGCATTGCAAGTGGTTCATCTTGTTAATGAGTTAATGCTGAAGGCTTTAATTTTGGTAGGGCCTGTCGTCGTCGCTTTATTTGTCACAGAATGCGCGCTTGGTTTACTTTCACGTTTCGCATCACAATTGAATGCTTTTTCTGTCGCATTAACGTTAAAGAGTGTTATCGCCATTTTTGTTCTGTTGATTTATTTAACACCATTACTTATCACCCAGTTGGCAGGATTACGACTGAGTGATTTTTTACCGAAGAGTTAAGTATAATGAGTGAAGAAAAAACAGAACAGCCAACACATAAGAAGAAAGAGGATTCTGCTAAAAAGGGACAGATGTTTCTTAGCCGAGATTTTGTAGGGCTACTTACGTTAATTGCGGTCTCATCTTTTGTATGGATGACCATCAATGCGAGGGAGTTGACATTTTATTTCGATTTATTCGTCAGTAGTGGTTTCATGCTATCAACGGGAGAATATGCGCGACTGGTATTTACAACAGCGTTTAAAATTATCTCTGGTATTGCCCTGATTTCTGTTTTCACTTCGGCACTGATGACATTGATACAAACACGTTTTAAAATGGCGTCGGAGGCGATTCGATTGGATCTGAATGCTATTAATCCAATAAAAGGATTTAAAGAAATATTCAGTATCAGGGGGCTGAAAGACAGTGTAAAAGCTATTTTGTATCTTGGGATGGCACTCACTGGGTTTAGTGTTTTTATTATAAAATATCATGCTCGATTATTTACTATACCGACTGGCGGGATCCAGCATTTTATTAATGTGTGGCGTGGGCTGATGCCATTGCTTTTTTGTTATACCTTGTTGCCGTTTTTAATTATTATGGCGTTTGATGCTTTGGTTGATTTTTATTTATATATTAAAGATTTGATGATGACCAAACAAGAAATAAAGCAAGAGTATAAAAATAATGAAGGTGATCAACACATTAAAAGCGCGCGTAAGCAGTTGCATCGTGAATTGCTTTCTGAACAGACTAAAGCAAATATATTGACTTCAAAAATGGTGTTGGCTAACCCGACGCATATCGCATTGGGAATTTATTTTAATCCCACGGTAATTGGCTTGCCTTTTATTTCAGTTGTCGAGAAAAACTCTCGTGCTGTTGCGGTTATTGCTTTCGCGGAAAAAAACAATATCCCTGTTATTCGCAATATTTCGCTGGCACGAAGAATTTTTAAGACGGCAAAAATTTATACTTTTATTGATAGCAGCAGTATTGATGAAATAATGCGCTTACTGACCTGGCTAGAGCAGATGGAACAAGCATGGAAAGATGATATTCCTCAGAATGACGTGCCAGGAGAGATGGCGGTTGATGTTAAATGCGATAAAGAAAATGCGGAAACAAACAAGGAAGGGGATGGAAATGCGCCATAGTATATTTGTTTTACTGTGTTGTTGCATGCCTCCTGCGATGGCAGCGCAGTGGTGTTATGAAGATGCTCAGGGAATCATGTATGTCGAACAGCAACGAACATCAAACAAGGGGCGGCGTTGCGCTATCGCTAAAAATGATGCCGTGCAACGCTGGCAGGCCACGAAAGCCAATTCCGCCATTCGCATATCACGTTCCTCACCGCGGCGTCAGTTTACGACACAGATGGCAAATGGTCGTTACGATAAGGTTATCGGCCACTATGCCAGGCAGTATGGTGTCGATCCGTATCTCGTTAAGGCGGTTATGGCCGTTGAGTCTGGATTTAATCCGGACATTATCTCGGCAAAAGGCGCTGTGGGTTTAATGCAATTGATGCCTGATACAGCGAATCGCCTGTCTTTAGCATTGGGCTATTCTCTCGAAAAGCATAGATTATCTGATCCTGAGATGAATATTCATCTTGGCACTTATTTGCTCTCGGAATTGACGAAACGCTATAGAAGTAATCCCGAACTGGTTCTGGCCGCATATAATGCGGGAGAGGGGAACGTTTCAAAGTATAACAATCAAATCCCTCCGTTTAATGAGACACATAAATATATTAAAAATGTGATAAATGAGTATAAAGCTATTCATTAATGAAATGATTTAATGTGTTTTTAATTCTAAAGTTAGAATAAATAATTTGAGTTGCGTTGCCCTGCATGAAATTATCGTAAATAATTTATTTTTAGCTAATTAAGGATTGATTAGCGTTTGCATAAGAAGGAATCGAGTATGTCCCATAAATTCCTACATTCCCGACTCTCCGTTGCGGTTGCCAGTGATGAACCGATTGTTATTACAGGATTACGCAGCTTACTTGCCGGGTATGCGGATATTGCATTTGTAACTCATTCGCGAAATGAATTGATTCACGCGTTATCAGGCAAGTGCGATGATAAAAATTTAGTGTTGATTGTTGATGTATCTTTTGACTGTCAAAATAATAATGATGCCAGTCACTATATCTCGAGAATTCAAAAGGTAGCACCGGAACTCAAGCTGATTGCGCTGGTAAGTGAAAACTACACGTTTACTCCCACGCTCCGCCGTCTCCGGGCGTCAGGGGTACACGCGTTAATCAGCAAGAAAGATGATTTGGAACGTTGTCTGCCAAAAGCATTATCTGATTTGGTGGCAAAGCGCTTTTATTCTTCTCCGCGGATCCAACAGACGGATATAACTACTGGTTATGCTCAACAGCAGTCCCAGTTAACTTCGAGAGAACTCGAAATTATTCGCTTGTATGCACGAGGCATGCGGGTAAAGGAGATTGCAAACCTTCTCAAGCGTTCAGTCTGTACGGTTGCGGTACATAAGCACAACGCGATGCAGAAACTTGCAATTACCAGCAACATACAATTGCTTCATTATGTGCAATCTCAGGATACGCTTGCCGGGATGTCAGGTAGCTAAAACGTTGCACACCTTTCAGGGAAAGATACGATGTCTACAAGTATCACAACAGCAGGACAAATTTCATTTTCAACTCTATGTACAACCACGGATGCGGTTTCTTCATCGCCTGAGGTGGTACAAGCTTCGACAACTGCCAACACTGCAGAAACGGGTACGCGACGCCAGCAGGTAATTGATATATTGACAGAAAAACTGGCAGTCTATTCTGAACAGTATCATCAGCTGCTCAACAAAGGGATCCTTATCGATACGGCTCCTGCACAGGCCGTATTGAAATCGTCTCTCTCTCGGTTCATGAGCACTGGTGTTTCAAGCGAAAAGAGCGTGGGAGAATCTTTAGAGGACTCCGCTGCTGGGGGGGCACTCTGGGACATCACTTTCGACAAAAACATGGATAAGGACGGTGATGGCAAGATTGATGATGATATCGATTTCAGCACCTCTATCTGGTCAAATGATAACGATCATGGCAATGGGGTGAATTATCCCGAGAGTGACTGGGAAATTTATGCGGATGTTAGTACTGAGCTTGCTGGGCTGCAAACGGATTATATGGATGTATATACCGATCTTGCTAATCAAAGCGTTGAATTTCTCAATGATGTTAACAGCTTTAAAGCGCGGATGGTGGCATTTGTCTCCAATAGCGACGATAAAATGAAAATTGAGATGAGCAGTGTAATGGAGGAACTCAATGCCATAATTGATGGGTGGGGGATATATGATGCCAACGGTAATATCAACCTGACGCCCATTAACCCTGAAACGACTTCCGGCCCCTATCCTGAACGCGGACCTGTGGCTATCCGCGGATTAGATGCCCAGGGAGTCTATTATTGGGCTACACAACTGGAGTTAACCGATCAGCTTGTTATTGCAACGCATGAAGAGGCAGGATCTGATGGGAAAATGAATACAGGTAACCCTGGAGATGATATAGATAATATTACGATGGTTGATTCGGTTGCTAATCTTAATGAACCACCAGAAGAGGACTGTCGGCTTTATTTGGTGATGGAAGCCGATGGCACTTATAGCCTGTATGTCTACCCTGATCTACAACCGATTCGTGACGCAATAGATTCTACAGTAGGTTTATATGGAAACGGTACAATCGGTAAAGACAACCCATTCAATATTGGGGCACCAACAAATCCACCTGCAAGCTCGTTGCTACCGCAACAACTGATTGCCGACGAGCGGTATTATGGCGATACGAAGAATTCGTATGATTATGAGCATTACTCTGGTGGTGACACAACTGAAAAGTATTATTATATGATGCCAACAGCTGAGGACTTAACGTATGTAAATCCAGTTCTCTTGGATATTGCGGGATGGTATGTACCTGAAGGTTATACAGCCGTGATTATAAAAGATAGAGGTGGTTCTGATCCATCTGACTACCTTTTAATCCCAACAAGCTTACTGACACCTTCACCTGAGGACGGCTTAAGTAACGGCTCTACGGTGCATGTCACAGAGCCTCTGGTTATTCAGGCTGAATCTTATAAAATGGGTAATAGCTCTGAACGCACTGACGTGTGTATTTCTACAGGTGCAGATTGGGATTATACTAACAGCGCAGCTGTCACTATCAGCAGCGGTATGTTTAACGAGTGGGAAAACTCGATGAACACGATGTCCAGTACAGTAGAAAGTCAGTCACAAGTTATGTCAGAAAAATTAAGCCAGGCTAATACCATCTTCAATAACCTGACCAAGGTATTGTCGTCGACGATAGAAGCTCTACTGGAAACCCAAAAAGAGTTCCTGAAATAGGTATTTATCATGAGCGACATGACCATCAGCTCAACGCCAGTTTCTGCAGATGATGCTGTTTCAGCAGAAGAACTCGACCCAACAGCGAATTTAACGGATGAGCAGCGTAAATTGATGCAGTTAGCCACTTCAGGATTTAGTCTGGAGTTTTTTTCAGATTGTATAATGGGAGATACCGACGATCCGTCCAATCCTATGTACCAGCCGGAGTGGTGACATCGGAATCGTTACGCGAATAATAAATGACGCCAGGCCCGGCGAAGTGTTGCCGGGCCTGGCGTTTATGCACGCGGCTGCGTGATACGCAGGCCGCTCACTATGGCAGCAACCGTTGCCAGTACACCCGCAGTTATCAGAGATATATGTGTTCCATTATCGCCAAACTGATTGAGCATCAATGCCACCAGCGCTGCGCCGGTACTTTGCCCTAACAGGCGCGCCGTTCCCAGCATACCGCTCGCCCCGCCGCTGCGCTCACGCGGCGCAGAGGTGATAATGGTGTGGTTATTCGGTGACTGGAATAGACCAAAGCCTGCGCCGCACAATATCATCGGCCAGATGATATTATAATCGGAGGGCGAAGCGGGCAGCAGCACCAGCGAAAACAACCCGCTTGCCATCACGACCATACCCAGCGCACCCAATAACCCCGCGTGGACGCGTTCGATAAGATACCCGGCCAGTGGCGCCATCACCATGGTTGCCAGCGGCCATGGGGTCAATAGCAGGCCCGTTTCTACTTCGTTACGACCGAGCACAGTTTGTAGAAAGAAGGGCAGGGAAACCATCGCCAGCATTTGTGCGCTAAATGAACAGATTGACGTGCAAATCGAGAGTGAAAACAGCGGAATGCGCAGCAGGTCAACCGGTAATAATGGTACCGGTAGCGCGAGCTGACGGCGGATAAAGAAGAAACCGACCACGATGAGCCCTACGAGCTCAGCACCAATTAACTTAAGCGATTGCCCTTGTGCAAAACCGCTAAGTGCGGTGATTAGCAAGCCAAACGTTAGCGCATTCATCACCGCGCTGGGCAGATCAAAACGTGGCTTATTGCTACGCGGTGTATTAGGTGGCAGGAAGCGCATGGCCAGCAGTAACGCGATAATACCCAATGGCACGTTAATCAGAAACAACCATTTCCACGAGGCAATTGACAGGATCGCTGCCGCAATCGTCGGGCCTGCTGCTGAGGAAACCGCCACGATAAAGGAGTTGATTCCCATGCCTCGTCCAAGCTGACGCTGCGGATAAATCAGGCGAATGAGTGCTGTATTCACGCTCATCAATGCCGCTCCGCCGAAACCCTGAGCCACACGCGCCAGTGTTAGCATGTGCAGCGAATCGGAGAGGGCACAGAAAAGTGATGCGAGCAGAAATACCACCAGTCCGCACTTGTATATGCGTCGGTAGCCAAACATATCACCCAGAAATGAGAGTGACAGGAGTGATACGACAATCGCAATTTGGTAGGCGTTAACGACCCAGATTGAACTGGCCGCGGAGGCCTGAAGATCGGTGGCAATCGTCGGCAGGGCAACGTTAGCAATTGCGCCGTCCAGTACTGCCATAGAGATGCCAATAACAATGGTTAAAATTGCACCATATCGCTGGGGCAATGGCAGGCCATCGGCCTGAATTTTTTCCATAGGAAGTCAATTTTGTCGGAAATTATGATGAGAATAATAATTTTAGCATTGATATTCAGGCGTTAGGTCGCAGATTTGTAACTAAGTGAGCAAAGACAGATTGCGACGGCAGGTACGTGAAATTATAATAAAAACCGGTTCTGATTTTTATAAAACACTCGCAATGAGGTGGTAAATGGCTATCGCAGATCTGGATAAACAACCCGATTCTGTATCTTCCGTGCTGAAGGTTTTTGGCATCCTGCAGGCGCTGGGTGAAGAGCGCGAAATTGGTATTACCGAATTGTCACAACGCGTCATGATGTCAAAAAGCACCGTTTATCGCTTTTTGCAGACCATGAAAACGCTGGGTTATGTGGCACAAGAAGGCGAGTCTGAGAAGTATTCCCTGACCCTGAAATTATTTGAACTGGGTGCGCGTGCATTACAGAACGTTGATCTGATCCGTAGCGCTGACATCCAGATGCGCGAACTTTCACGTCTGACCAAGGAAACAGTACACCTCGGTGCGCTGGATGAAGACAGCATTGTCTACATCCATAAAATCGACTCGATGTACAATTTGCGCATGTATTCCCGCGTGGGTCGTCGTAATCCGCTGTACAGCACCGCCATTGGTAAAGTGCTGCTGGCATGGCGCGACCGCGATGAAGTGAAGCAAATTCTGGATGGTATTGAGTACAAACGCAGTACAGATCGGACAATCACTAACACTGATGAATTGCTGGTATTACTCGATAAAGTCCGTGAGCAGGGCTATGGCGAAGACAACGAAGAGCAGGAAGAAGGACTGCGCTGTATCGGGGTACCGGTGTTTGATCGTTTCGGCGTGGTCATTGCGGGTCTGAGCATCTCATTCCCGACGCTGCGTTTTTCTGAAGAACGTTTGCACGAATATGTCGAAATGCTGCACACCGCAGCGCGTAAGATTTCAGAGCAAATGGGTTATAACGATTACCCGTTCTAATTTTGACGTGTTGCGATACGCAGAAAACCCGATACGGCGTATCGGGTTTTTTACGATCTGCCGTCGTCGCCGGAGCGAATAACGTACTGATTTTTTGCTGCTATATTAACCATTATCGATAACGACGGTGCTTTTCCTCAACAGGGGGCAATCTGACAGGCCAATGATGCCGCTGTTGGTATGGACGTATTGCGCGGTGCTGGTCCCGCGGGCGGTCAGATATTGACATTGCAGGCCCAGACCTGCCGCAGTCTCCTTACTTCCTATCAAAACGCCGTAGCCACTCAGTAATAAACCGATCCAAACCAGAGCGAGCAATACAATAGCGCGGATAATCAAACGCATTACAACCTCTTATCTTTTCTCGTTATTATTAGATTAGCCTGTACATGGGATGAAACAAGTGAATCATTCCTAAAAACATTTAATGCCGTTACAGTTAACTTAGGGTTTAGGTAACTCATGATAATTTATCAACATAGGTTGTAGATTCGGAGAGTGGAGTTGGAGTGAAAAAAATTCGATGGGTGGTCCTGATAGTTGTCGTGCTGGTATGCATACTGATGTGGGCTCAGGTGTTCAACATCATGTGCGATCAGGACGTACAATTTTTCAGCGGAATTTGCGCCATCAATAAATTTATTCCCTGGTAAGCGCATTTCAGTAACAGTTGATTACCTTCTTGTGCGGCAATGGTAAACTACGCTGTCTACATTGAGGTGGTGAAATGAACGAAGTTTTGAATTCTGGCGCGTTGAGTTTTGCGTCTTTAGTGGTATCGGTGGTGGTTCTGGTAATCGGGCTTGTATTGTGGTTTTTCATCAATCGGGCAAGTTCGCGTACTAACGAGCAGATTGAACTGCTTGAGGCGTTGTTGGAGCAGCAAAAACGACAGAACGCATTGCTCCGTCGTCTTTGTGAAGCTAACGAACCGGAAAAAGCAGAAGAGCCTACCGCGGTGCAAACTCAGGATGAAGATGATGACATCATTCGTCTGGTAGCCGAACGGTAGTAAACAGAAAGACAGGGTGAGAGTCTGTAGATGCTATTCTCAGATGCTTCATCCTGTCGTCAACGACATCAGATTATTTTCTTCTGCAACAATCCGGCAATTACTGCGCCGACACACGTGGAACCTGCGTTTTTCCAGATGCTCTGACCAATTAATATCTTATCTCTGGTTTGACATAAATATAATTATCCATAGATTAATAATATGATTGTGTCATTTTTGTGATACCGATCGTTTTATTATCAGCGAAACGTTTCTCTTACTTTTTTTGTGCATTGTCATCATTCTTTCATTATTTTGGTGCAAAACCAGAATGCCGGTCTCATTTTTACGCTTGTGATATTTTATGCATTACTAAGCATAAAAAATGATATCTGGCAGAGGCTGTGACAGATAATCTGGAACAGTTGAACCTGATGAGCTATGGTAGAAAAGTCCCTGCTACGGCGCAGGCCAGCCGGGGCAAGGGGAGAGAGGCGAGGATATATCTCTACTCGGCCTGGCGCATAACTGTGCAGTTGTTGTTTGATGAACTGTGGGATTTGTGCGACCGATCGAGACACGTTTAAAAATGGCTTGCCATTATTAACGTTGTATGTGATAACACGGTTTGGGTTAAACGAGGTACAGTTCTGTTTATGTGTGGCATTTTCAGTAAAGAAGTCCTGAGTAAACACGTTGACGTTGAATACCGCTTCTCTGCCGAACCTTATATTAGTGCCTCAAGCAGTAATGTCTCAGTTTTATCTATGTTATGCCTGCGGGCGAAGAAAATACTCTAAGGAATTTTGCAAATGGCAAAGATTAAAGGTCAAGTTAAGTGGTTCAACGAGTCTAAAGGTTTTGGTTTCATTACCCCGGCTGATGGCAGCAAAGATGTGTTCGTACACTTCTCCGCTATCCAGGGTAACGGCTTCAAAACTCTGGCTGAAGGCCAGAACGTTGAGTTCGAAATTCAGGACGGCCAGAAAGGTCCGGCTGCTGTTAACGTAACAGCTATCTGATCGATACCACTGATTTGAAGCGCTCAGGCGCAACCAATTCAGATATAAAGCCTCGCTTATGCGGGGCTTTTTAATTCAAATTACGTCAAAATATTTCTGAATGCCTCTCCATTAGCGCTTTGTTGCAAAGGCGCGATGTTCGTAGCATTGTTTTTCCCGCTTTCTCCCGGCAATTCCCGTTAAATCAGTCACCTGAAAAACTATCTTGCTGGAGCCCCGGTGAAAAAGAAAAACGACGGCGATGCGCGCAATTTTACTCCCGTACGTTTTGCCCTGCTTTGTGTGGCAATACTGTTGAGTCTGGGATTGTTGCTTGGTCGGGTTGCGTGGTTACAAATTGTCACCCCAACGAGCCTGGTCAAGCAGGAGGATATGCGTTCGTTACGTGAAGTCACAATCGCCTCACCGCGTGGGATGATTACCGACAGAGAAGGACGTCCTCTCGCAGTAAGCGTGCCGGTGAATGCAGTTTGGGCCGATCCGAAGACGATTGTCAGCAAAGGTGGCGTTGGCTATAACGAACGCTGGCAGGCATTGGCGAAGACCCTGCATATTTCACTCAGCACGCTGGCTGAACGTGTTAACAGCAATCCAGCTGGCCGCTTTATTTATCTGGCGCGCCAGATCTCTCCTCAGCAGGCGCAGTGGGTCGATGATCTTAATCTCCCGGGGATTAATCTGCGCGAAGAATCCCGCCGTTTCTATCCCGCAGGTCATGTGGCGGCAAATCTTATCGGCTTTACAAACATTGATGGACAAGGTATTGAAGGCCTGGAGAAAAGTTTCAACAGCCAGTTGATGGGTAAACCCGGCTCTCGCCTTGTGCGCAAAGACAAGTTCGGGCATGTGATTGAAAATATCACGGAAGTGATGCCGGTCCCCGCGCACGAATTGCAGCTCAGTATTGATGAGCGCTTGCAGACGGTGACTGAAGATGCGCTGGATAATGCCGTAACATGGAATAAAGCGGAATCTGGAGCCGCGGTGCTGGTCAATATTGCCACCGGCGAAATCCTGTCGATGGCAAGCTTTCCCGACTTCAATCCCAATAACCGTGATGGCGCGGTGCTGGATGATTTTCGCAACCGTGCAATTAGCGACACCTTTGAACCCGGTTCAACCGTTAAACCGCTGGTGATCATGACTGCTCTGCAGCAAGGGATTGTGCAGCCTGATAGCGTCATTGATACCCATCCTTTTAATCTCGATGGACATCGCATCCGCGATGTCGGATTTTACCCGGAGCTATCGCTTACCGGTATTTTGCAGAAATCAAGCGATACCGGTGTGTCGCACCTTTCGCTGGCAATGCCGGTACAGAAACTGCTGGATACCTATAAACGCTTTGGTTTTGGCGACCCAACCGGGCTGGGGCTAACCGGAGAAAGTAGCGGTTTAATGCCTCAGCGACGTTACTGGAGCGATCTGGACCGGGCGACCTTTGCATTCGGTTACGGGTTAATGGTGACGCCGCTCCAGTTGGCGCATGTCTATGCCACCATCGGCAGTTTTGGTATTTACCGCCCCCTTTCTATTACGCGTATCGATCCGCCAGTGATAGGTACGCGGGTGATGCCGGAGGCGTTGGTGCATCAGGTTGAACATATGATGGAAAGCGTCGCGCTACCCGGCGGCGGTGGGACCAAGGCTGCGGTGAGGGATTACCGTGTTGCGGTGAAAACCGGGACGGCAAAGAAAATTGGTGATGACGGTAAATATGTCGATAAATACGTGGCTTATACGGCAGGGGTTGCGCCAGCGAGCGATCCAAAATTCGCGCTGGTCGTGGTGATTAATAACCCGCAAAACGGTGCTTACTATGGGGGAGCCGTCTCCGCGCCGGTCTTCAGCCAGATTATGGGCGATGTTCTGCGTCTGGAAAACGTCAAACCGGACGGCATGCCTGCTGACTCCGATCATCTGCTGGTGATGCACGGCAGCAGCGTATCCTCGCCGTCGCTGTAAGTTATTTTCCCAGGGCGCAATTCGCGTTACACTTGCGCCCTTAAGCCACCTGCCGGAGTTGTCATGTCGTTTTCCTGTCCTCTTTGCCACCAGCCTCTTACTCAAGCGAATAACAGTTTTGTCTGCCCGGAGCGACACCAGTTTGATGTGGCGAAAGAGGGATATGTTAACCTGATGCCTGTTCAGCATAAGCGGTCTCGCGATCCGGGTGACAGTGCGGAAATGATGCAGGCGCGCCGGGCATTTCTTGATGCTGGTCACTATCAGCCGCTACGCGATGCGATTGTGGATGCGCTCAAGCAGAGGCTGATTTCAGACGATGCGACGATCCTGGATATCGGCTGTGGGGAAGGGTACTACACTCACGCGTTTGCCGATGTGCTGGCGGGCTGTACAACCTTTGGTCTTGACGTCTCCAAAGTGGCAATTAAAGCCGCAGCCAGACGCTATCCGCAGGTGACCTTTTGCGTTGCCTCCAGCCATCGTCTGCCGTTCGCAGACGAGTCAATGGATGCCATCATCCGGATCTATGCGCCCTGTAAAGCGCAAGAGCTGGCTCGCGTGGTTAAACCGGGTGGATGGGTGATCACTGCCACGCCGGGACCGCGTCATTTAATGGAACTGAAAGGGCTGATTTATGATGAGGTGCGTTTGCATGCGCCCCATACTGAGCAACTGGACGGTTTTGTTCTGCAACAGAGTATTGCGCTGGGATATCAGATGCAGCTTCAGGGCAGCGAGGCCGTTGCGTTACTGCAAATGACGCCGTTCGCCTGGCGGGCAAAGCCGGAAGTGTGGGAAACGTTAGCGGGGAAAACGAAGTTTGACTGCCAGACTGACTTTAGTATTCATATCTGGCAGCGTCTGAATTAACCGTGGAAGTGTGCCCAGAGGATCTGGGCACCGATACCAATCAGCACCACCCCACCCAGAATTTCAGCTCGCTTGCCCAACATCGGGCCAATAAAACGACCGATCATCATGCCAAGCGTGGACATAATTAACGTGGCGCAGCCAATGGCCAGCGCAGTGGCAATAATGTTGACCTGCAGGAAGGCCAGACCCACCCCGACGGCCATCGCGTCGAGACTGGTCGCAATGGCAGTGGTGACCAGCAGCCAGAAACCGTGGCGGCGCTGCGGCTCTTCATCTTCATCATCGTTGTCACGAAAGCCTTCGATTATCATTCGGCCGCCTAAAAAGATCAGCAAAATGAAGGCGATCCAGTGGTTCCACTCCAGCACGAATTTGCTGGCAAGCATCCCCATTCCCCAGCCAATCAGTGGCGTAAGGGTCTCGACTGCGCCAAAGATAAGGCCGGTACGCAGAGCTTCAGAGAATTTAGGTTTATGTAAGGTGGCGCCTTTGCCAATTGATGCTGCGAAAGCATCCATCGACATGCCGAAAGCGAGAAGAACAGTTGCGGTGATATTCATAACAGCGTCCTGACCGGGGTATTCCATAAAACACATCACTGCCCCCAGTAACCATGCACACTGAGCGGACCCATTGTCTATACAGAGCCATTCAAATATGCATTGCAGTTGATGTGCCTATGGTCTCGCCTGACTAAACGTGATGTTCAGTCCGTACGTGCCACGTTTTTCAACGAGTATGTTGACACGTACATTTCCGGAGTCTGGAAATCGGCTACTCCCCAACGACGGGCGCAACCTTAACATATTTTTGGAATATAAAACAAGAAACGCAGAAATATTATTTGACTTCTAAATGAAAACAATTTTCATTTAGATTTATTTATAGATAAAACGTTAAATTAAATAACATATGGGCGGAGAAATATAGCCTTAGCTATGTTTGTTTTTCACTGAGATATAAAAAACATAGTTCGGGCTATATTTGTAACTTATTGGTTTGAAATGAGAAGTTTATATATCTTCTCCAGGTCGTCTATATTTCGTACGCGAATAAGCAATCGTCTTTGCTCTAATTGCATCACCAGCACACCGTCTTCTGATAAATTCATCTCTTTAATCCGGTCATATTCAATCCAGACATTGGCGAAGAAAAAACCTTTTTGTTTGAAAATAATTTTAGGCGTACGGATCCAGAACAGATACAACCCCATTAACACCAGTGCACATAATAACCATGTGGTAAATTGCGCGCCGTGGCTGGTGATGTTGTTGTAGATCAGAATAACAATCAAACCGATGAAGATAACGCTGTCGACTCGACTGCGTGGAAGCAGGGCAACAGTAAGTAGAGTGGGGCCATTACGGCGGGGCATGATGAACTGATCGTAAATGGCATACGCCAGCAGCGAAAAGATAAATAGAACCAGCACCAGGTCCGTGATAGTCATGAATCCTCAACCCTCTAAATAGAAAAACCGGGGGCAAGCCCCCGGTGATGTACAACAGTCTTACAGGCCGAGCAGGCCGACAGCGTAGCCCGCGATACCGATGACGAAAAAGCCAACGATGATCCACAGTGGGTTCACTTTCTTACGCAGAAGCCACATACAGGCGAAGGTCAGTAGCAGAGGAACCAGGCCCGGCATCAGCTGATCAAGGATTGTCTGCACAGTGGTCACGCGCGTTTGGCCATCCTGACCGGTGATGGTGGAGACCACCAGTGGGATATTCACGTGCGTCCACTTGTTAACCAAGGCCCCCATGACAAACAGGCCGAGGATTGACGCTCCCTCAGTCAGTTTCTGCAGGAAGCCGCCGCCCATATCTTTAACGATATCTACGCCTTTACGGTAGCCGTATGCCACGCCGTAGTAACGGGTTGCCAGACGTACCAGGTTGAACAGGATAAAGAACAGCAGTGGCCCAAGCAGGCTACCGCTCATCGCGATACCTGCACCCAGCGCGGCGAATACCGGGCGTACGGTACCCCAGAAAATCGGGTCGCCCACGCCTGCCAGCGGTCCCATCAGACCAACTTTGATACCGTTGATAGCACCATCGTCAATCTCTGCGCCATTCGCACGCTGTTCTTCCATTGCCAGTGTAACGCCCAGAACCGGTGCCGCTACATAGGGATGGGTGTTAAAGAATTCCAGGTGACGCTTGATAGCTTGCTTACGGGCGTCGTTGTTTTCCGGATACAAGCGGCGAATAGCCGGTACCATGGAGAAACAGAAGCCCAGCGCCTGCATACGTTCGAAGTTCCATGAACCCTGAAACAGGTTAGAACGAATGAACACGCCACGAATGTCACTCGGAGTGAGTTTTTTCTCGGTGGTAGTTTTAGTCATATCAACCATTTCGCTCACCTGCTAGTCCAGTTCGTTATCGAGATCGTTATTGCCAGCCGCCGCAGCAGGCGCACCGGCTACGCGGTTATATTTCGGGCTCAGCTGAATGTAGAGGATCGCCATTACTGCGCCAATCACACCCAGAGCAACCAGGTTGAAGTTAGTAAATGCCGCGGTGACGAAGCCGAGGTAGAAGAATGGCATCAGGTAGCCTGCGCGCATCATGTTGATGACCATCGCATAACCAACCACCACGATCATACCGCCTGCGATGTTCAGGCCGCCGGTCACGACTTCCGGAATGGCATTAAGCATGCTCTGAACTTCACTGGTACCGACAGAAATCGCTACGATTACCGCCGGGATAGCGATACGCATAGCCTGCAGGAACAGGGAGGAAACGTGCAGCCAGGAGAGCGCCGTCAGGTTGCCGTTTTCGGCCGCCTTATCCGCCGCGTGCTGGAATGCTACGGTGATGGTACGAACGATAATGGTCAGAACCTGGCCTGCTGCTGCCAGTGGTATCGCCAGCGCGATACCTGCACCGATACTTTGGTGACCCGCAATAACCAGAACGGTAGAGATAATGGAAGCCAGTGCAGCATCAGGCGCAACCGCAGCACCGATGTTCATCCAGCCCAGAGCGATCATTTCCAGGGTACCACCGATGATAATACCGGTTTTCATATCCCCGAGAACGGCACCAATCAGCGTACAGGCCACCAATGGACGGTGGAACTGAAATTCATCGAGTACCGACTCCATACCCGCGATACATGCGACGATGAACACCAGCACAATCTGAAGAGTGGTAATCTCCATTGTACTTCTCCTATTGCTATACAGACTTAAGTGTGAAAACTAAGTAAATGCCAGGTGGTTATTTCGCCTTGGCAATCAAATCCATCATTTTCAGTTTCTGATCGGTAGAAACCTTACGGGCTTCGAGCTCAATACCGCGTTCGTTGAGTTTCTTGAAGGCTTCGATGTCTTTTTCATCCACCGAAATCGCGTTGTTTACCTGCGTTTTCCCCTGGCGGAATGCCATGCCGCCAATGTTAACAGAGGTAATTTTTACGCCACCTTCAACGATGCGTTCTACATCGGTCGGGTTGGTGAACAGCAGCATTACACGTTCACCGGCGTATTTCGGGTTGTTATAGACGCGGATCATTTTCGCGACATCAACCACATGTGCGGTAACGCCTGGCGGTGCGACCTGAGTCAGCAACGTCTTACGCACGGTGTCAGCAGCAACTTCATCACTGACGACGATAATGCGCGTTACGTTGGTTTCTTTGGTCCAGCGAGTTGCCACCTGACCATGGATTAAACGGTCATCGATACGTGCGAGGCCGATCTGCATATAGTCGTTCGGGCCCATCGGTTTCGCGGGTGCCGCTGCCTTAGGTGCTGCGACGGGGGCAGGTGCGGCTTTTTCAACAGGTTTTGCTTTCAGCGCTTTTACGCCTTCGCTACCCGTTTCAACCGCCAGTGCGACTAATTCATCGAAGCTGGGGTTGTCGTCACGCGCCATGAAGGTTTCTACCAGCATGGGAATGTTCACGCCTGCGATAACTTCATAATGCTCTTTATCGACAACAATGCGGCTCGCAGCGTTAAACGGGCTGCCTCCCCATGTGTCAACGAGAAACAGCACGCCTTTACTGGTATCCAGTTTTGCCAACTGAGCGTTATACTTTTCAATCAGCGTTTCGGCATTTTCGCCTGGAACGAAATCGATCCAGCCGACGTTTTCCTGCTCGCCTAACAACATCTCTGCTGTTTTAAGTAACTGCTCTGCAGCCCAACCATGTGTGCCTATTACAATAGCAATGGTCACTTGCTACCTCCTTTATTATCGTTAACACATCAACGTGAAGATGCATTTTGAATCGCTCGTCCGCAATCGAATCGATTCAGATAAGGGTTACAAAGAAAAACCTATGATTTTCGTGAATTATTTTAGATATCGAAAAAAATATTTTATGTGATGAAGATCCGTAATTTAACTTCCGATCAGAAGAAATTTCGAAGGGTGAAATATCTCCGAAACAACTTATTGCAAAGGAAGGTAAATCTTTGCTAAAAACCGGTTGTCTCTGTTATGTTTAGCATCTGTTTAATTACTCAGGAGTATAGGGCAGTAGCCCACCATATGGATCGTCACCGACGTCATTTCACCTTTAGGCCGTATCAAGCCTGTCAGTTTGGCACTTTTTGCCACAAACTTTATCTGCATATTGCTTTAACGCCTGAGATGTTCAGGGCGCAGTTTGATCATTCCTTAAGCAGGAGCTTGTCATGGAACTCTTAATGGACCCGCAGATTTGGGTGGGTTTGCTCACGCTTGTTGTTCTCGAAATTGTTCTGGGTATCGATAACCTGGTCTTCATTGCAATTCTTGCCGATAAGCTGCCACCGAAACAGCGAGATAAAGCGCGCCTCATTGGTTTGTCACTGGCGCTGATTATGCGTCTGGGCTTGTTGTCCGTGATTTCGTGGATGGTGACGCTGACAAAACCGCTGTTTACGGTCATGGACTACGCGTTTTCCGGGCGAGATCTGATTATGCTGCTGGGGGGTATCTTCCTCTTGTTCAAGGCTACGACAGAGCTGCATGAGCGGCTGGAAAACCGTGAACATGATACCGGGCAGTCAAAAGGCTATGCGAGCTTCTGGGTCGTGGTGACGCAGATTGTTATCCTCGATGCGGTGTTCTCACTGGATGCGGTCATTACTGCAGTCGGTATGGTCAACCATCTGCCGGTGATGATGGCGGCGGTGGTTATTGCGATGGCGGTGATGCTGCTGGCATCGAAGCCGCTGACGCGATTTGTGAACCAACATCCGACGGTGGTGGTGCTGTGTCTGAGCTTCCTGCTGATGATCGGTTTGAGCCTGGTTGCCGAAGGGTTTGGCTTCCACATTCCGAAAGGCTATCTGTATGCGGCGATTGGCTTCTCAATTATCATCGAACTGTTTAACCAGATTGCCCGTCGTAACTTTATTCGCCACCAGTCGACTCTGCCGCTGCGTGCGCGGACTGCGGATGCAATCTTGCGTCTGATGGGGGGTAAACGTCAGGCCAGCGTGCAGATGGAATCCGACAATCCGGTTCCTGTTCCGGTCCCGGAAGGCGCGTTTGTGGAAGAAGAACGCTATATGATCAACGGTGTTCTCTCACTGGCATCCCGTTCATTACGCGGCATCATGACACCTCGTGGTGAAATTAGTTGGGTCGACGCCGATCTGAGCGTAGCGGAAATTCGCGAACAGTTGCTTTCTTCTCCACACAGCCTGTTCCCGGTGTGTCGCGGTGAACTTGATGAAATTATCGGTATCGTGCGTGCTAAAGAGCTGCTGGTGGCGCTGGAAGACGGTGTGGATGTTGCAGCGATTGCGTCTGCCTCGCCGGCAATTGTCGTCCCGGAAACGCTCGACCCGATTAATCTGCTAGGCGTGCTGCGTCGTGCCCGCGGTAGCTTTGTCATCGTCACTAACGAATTTGGTGTGGTGCAGGGGCTGGTAACACCGCTGGACGTATTAGAAGCGATCGCAGGTGAATTCCCGGATGCCGACGAAACCCCTGAAATCATTGCTGACGCCGGTGGCTGGTTGGTGAAAGGGGGAACCGATCTGCACGCGCTGCAACAGGCGCTGGACGTGGATACGCTGGTGGATGAGGACGAAGACATCGCTACCGTAGCAGGGCTGGTGATTGCGGCTAACGGTCACATCCCGCGTGTAGGTGATGTTATTGAGGTTGCACCGCTGAGCATTACGATTGTCGAAGCTAATGACTATCGTGTGGATTTAGTTCGCATTGTTAAAGAACAACCCGCTCACGACGAAGACGAGTAAACGGGGTTAGCGAAATGGCATAATGGGCATGATATGGTGCCCGTTATGCCTGGCGGGTGGCGGCGTGCTGCCCGCCAGCCATTTGGGAAAATCACGAAGCGGCATCGGCTTGGCATACAAAAAACCCTGCAAGATATGTACGCCATGACGGCGTAAATGCTGCGCCTGTGCCTGCGTTTCTACGCCTTCAGCCACCAGTTCGATATTCAGCCTTTTTCCCAGCGCGATAATGATGTCTGTGACGGTTGAATTCACGGCGTCGGTTCCGATCGCCGAAGTAAATGATTTATCAATTTTCAGCACATCCGGGCGCAATTTTTCCAGCCAGGAAAGCGAGCTGTTTCCGGTACCAAAATCGTCAATCGCCAGCTTAACGCCGAGGCGATTCAACTCGCGGACGATCCGATAATCCACATCCAGTAAGGCATCGCGTTCGGTCAGTTCTATAACAAGTTGCTGGATGGGATGCTGGCTGAACCAGTACTGATTAAGGTCTTTTAACAGCGTACCGTGGCGGAAATGGCTGGCGGCAACATTGATACCGATATGAAACTGGCTACTCATCGGAAAAACGTGTCGTTGCTGAATGGTTTCTGCGATGACATGACGGGTAAGAGGGACAATCAGGTTGTGCTCTTCGGCGATAGGAATAAACACTTCCGGCGAAATCCAGCCCTGACGTGGGTTGTTCCAGCGCAACAGAATTTCTACACCCATACATTGCTGGGTCTGCGCGTTCAGCAGTGGCTGACAAAACAACTCGAACTCGTGTGCCGCGAGAGCCAGATTAATCTCCCAGGAAAAACTCATTCTGCTGGCGGTTGCCAGCCAGGCAAGGTATCCCACCAACAGGCTCAGGATCACCGCCAGCGGCAGTTGTGTCGGCAGATGTTTTATCGCCAATTCACTGGCGCCAGGGCCGGTGACGCTGATCGTGAAGGGAAAATGTTGCGATGAAAGCTGATAACGTTTTTCATCGTTCAGTGCAGGCAAGGTCTCGACAACACCTTGTCCGTAGAGCAGGTGGCGGTTGCCGACGGTTAAACTGGCGTTGGTGATTTGCGGTGGCTGGGGTTCCAGCAGCATGGTCGATAATAAATCAATATTGACGATTTCCAGCACCCCATTTTCGCCATCCGCGGAGGCCGGATACCACTGCGTCAGAATGGGACTACCTTTAATCAGCGAATGGTCGGTGGACAACAGCAGTTGCGCCTCCTGGCTCGGTAATTCAGGTTGAATTTGGCGGATAGGCACATTGCGATAGCCAAAGATACTGGAGCAATAAAGAATCCCCCCCTGAATCAGACTGATAGAGCGCACTGTTTGTAGCCTGGCAGCATGCTTGCTCAAAGGTAAACGCGCCACAGAGCAGGGAAGACCAATCAACGGGAGCAGTATATCGCGCCCGGCCTGCAGTGGGAGCAGCACATCATCCAGTGCCTCTACGGCATGATTAGCAAAGGTGACGGTGTAACGGTGATTTATATTACGCTCCGAAATAAATCGGACCGTTAATGTGAGGATGAGCGTCAGTAGTGCACATATTGTGCAGACGATTAAGCGATTACGGCGATAGTTTTGAATGATCCGTTGTGCTGTTTGCATGCGGGCCGCCCGATAAGCCGTTGGTCACAGAAGCCAACAGCAACAGAGCAAGTGTAGTGGGGAAAATTACAGTAGACGAGCGAGAAGGGGCAAATTCGCCCATCCGTCGCAGATGGGCGAAAATTAAGTATTAGTCACATTGAACTTTGATTGCCAAACCACCGCGTGACGTTTCGCGGTATTTGGCGTTCATGTCTTTACCTGTTTCGTACATGGTCTCAATGACTTTATCCAGCGAGACGCGTGGCGCGCTGGTGCGGCGCATCGCCATACGTGCGGCGTTAATCGCCTTCACGGACGCAATAGCGTTACGTTCGATGCACGGAACCTGCACCTGTCCGGCAACCGGATCGCAGGTTAAGCCCAGGTTGTGCTCCATACCGATCTCGGCAGCAACACACACTTGCTCAGGGCTCGCGCCCAGTAGCTCAGCCAGACCTGCAGCAGCCATGGAACATGCCACACCGACTTCACCCTGACAGCCTACTTCGGCGCCAGAGATAGAGGCGTTCATCTTGTACAACGCACCAATTGCCCCCGCCGCCAGGAAATAACGGGTGTAGATATCCGGGCTGACGGACTCGATGAAATGATCGTAATAGGCCAGTACTGCAGGCACGATCCCGCAGGCACCGTTGGTTGGCGCGGTTACAACGCGACCACCCGCGGCGTTTTCTTCGTTAACCGCCAGCGCGAACATGTTCACCCAGTCGATCACGTTCATCGGATCGTTGGAGAGCTTGTCGCTGGAAACCAGCATACGACGCAGGGCGGAGGCACGGCGAGGAACGCGCAGCGGACCCGGCAGCACGCCTTCGGTGTTCATCCCACGATCGATACAAGCCTGCATGGTCTGCCAGACGTTGCCAAAGTACTCTTCAATCTCTTTTTTACTGTGCAGCGCAAGTTCGTTCTGCATCACCATGCCAGAGAGAGACAAACCGGTGCTGTTGCAGTATTCCAGCATTTCAGTGGCGGATTTGAACGGATAAGGTACGCTGACCTCATTCGTTGCATCCTGACCAAAATGTTCTTCATCAACGATGAACCCACCGCCAATGGAATAGTACGTTTTGCTGTAAATGACGGTTTCGCCATTGTACGCATGGATCTGCATCCCGTTTTCATGCAGCGGCAGGTTGCCGTTGTGAAAACGCATGCCGTCATTCTGCGGGAAATCCACTTCGTGCTGCCCCTGCGCAAGCAGCAGGCGGCCACGCGTTTCTACGTCGCGGATAAATCCGGGGATGCTGTCAATATCCACGGTAGCAGGCTCATTGCCCGCCAGACCCATAATAATGGCGATATCGGTGTGGTGACCTTTACCCGTGAGCGACAGTGAACCATACACGTCGACGGCGACACGAGTAACGCTGTCCAGTAATCCTTTTTCGACCAGGTCATCGACGAACTGTTTACCCGCCTTCATAGGCCCTACGGTATGGGAAGATGAGGGACCAATCCCCACCTTAAACATGTCGAATAGACTAATCACGATAATACTCCTACAGGGCGACTGGGCTTTCCAGTAACGATGTTATAACTGCGCATAGTGTAAGAGGGAACGCGGCGATCGGCTTAACTATTCACATGAATTAAACTAATAGATAACCGCGGTTTTACTAATGTTGTGACCTGAGTTTCAAGTTGTCTATGGCGTGCGTAAAGATAAGTATAGTCAGGGCTTGACGCCAATTTGCAGCGCCAGCTCACGAATTATTCCGGCGGTCATTCCCCAGACGAAATAGTGCTCATACCAGGAAAGCCATACACGATGTGAATCACCGCGACGGTAGATATCCAAAGGATGATAGCGACCTAAATGCAGGGCCTGCGCCAGCGGCATTTCGAACACTGCAGACACTTCATCCTCACTGGCGCGATACGGTAAATTTGGCGGGATAATACCTACCACTGGCGTGACCTGAAATCCGGTAACGCTGTCGACCGGTGGCAGCACGCCAATCACCTCAACGCAAGAAGGTGGGATCGCCACTTCTTCCTGCGCTTCGCGAAGGGCGGCGGCAATCAATGAAGCATCGCTGCTGTCCACCGCGCCGCCGGGAAAGGCGACCTGTCCGGCGTGCTTGCGCAGATGAACGGATCGCTGGGTTAACAGCAATCCCGGCTGCGCACGGCGTACGACAGGGATCAGTACGGCGGCCTGGCGCTGGTTTAACGCGGCATGATTGACCTGCGGGCGCAGGAGTTGGAAGCGCGATAAAAAATCATCAAGCGTCAGGCTGCTGTATTCCACGTGTCAGTTCTCCAGTTGGTGCAAAATACGATTCACTTTATCAAACGTTTCCTGATACTCCGCGTCTTCCTGACTGTCTGCAACAATGCCACCGCCAGCGGAGCAATAAATTTGTCCGTTTGTGGCTGTCAGTGTGCGAATGGTGATGCTGGTATCCATATTGCCGCAAAAGCTCAGATAACCAATGCTGCCGCACCAGGCGTTGCGTCTTTGCGGCTCCAGTTCGTCGATAATTTCCATCGCCCGCACTTTTGGCGCGCCGGTGATGGAGCCACCAGGGAAGGCGGCACGCAGCAGATCGGCGGCGTGTAATGACTCTGGCAGACGTGCGGTAATGGTGCTGACCAAATGATGAACGGCAGGGAACGGTTCAACCACAAACAGCTCCGGAACCTTTACCGAACCCGGTACAGCAACGCGGCCAATATCGTTACGCATCAAATCGACGATCATCAGGTTTTCCGCCCGATCCTTTGGCGAATTTGCCAGCTTGTCGGCTTGCTGGCGATCGGCATCAGGATCGTCCAGTCTGGGTAGCGTACCTTTGATGGGGCGTGTCTGGATATGCTGATCTTCCAGTTGAATAAAGCGTTCCGGTGACAGACTGAGGATTGCGCCGTCTTCCAGGCGTATAAACGCACTGAATGGCGCGCGGTTAGCGCGATTGAGCTGCACAAACGCTTGCCATTCATCTCCCTGATATTGCGCCTGAAAACGTTGGGCCAGGTTGACCTGATAGCAGTCGCCGCTGTGCAAATAGTGCTGCACCTGACGAAATTTTTCGCCGTATTGCTCACGGCTCATATTCGAGTGCCATGCCGACGTTAATGTAAATGGCTCGCGTACCGGCGGCAGTTGATTTTCGAGCCACGCCAGACGGGCATGCACATCGCTATGGCTAAGCAGTGATACAGTCTGTAGCTGGTGATCGACAATCAACGCCCAGTCATAGATACCGACGCCCATATCCGGCAGGGCGATATCGCGTTCGGCAATATTTGGCAGCGATTCAAAGCGGCGGCCCAGATCGTAGCCAAACAAACCCAGTGCGCCGCCCTGGAACGGGAGGTCGGGATGATAATCAGGCTGAATAGCCTGAGCGGTTAGCGTTGAATATAATACTTTCATCGGGTCATCAAGCGTGCGCAAAATGCCTTGCCTGTCCTTGACCATAGTCTCCTGTGCACGCGTAACCAGGGTCGCTACAGGGTCGGCGACCAGAATATCAAAACGGTTATGCGGATGATCGGCATGACCTGAATGCAACAGCATCGCCCAGGGCAGATGGCTTAAGGTCGAAAAATAGCGTTCAGCGGCGTCCTGACACCAGGGCAATGTGATTACTGCGGGAGATAACGTCTTCATCAGTCCTGACTCGTTGCTACTCTACTGGCTAACTGCCCGGTAGCATGAAATAATTAGCGCAGACAATTTAGCAGGAGTTAACAATGTTTGCAGGTTTACCTTCACTCAGTCATGAGCAGCAGCAAAAAGCAGTAGAGCGGATTCAGGAACTGATGTCGCAGGGGATGAGCAGCGGACAGGCGATTGCTCTGGTTGCTGAAGAGCTACGCGCCAGCCATACCGGTGAACGGATCGTGGCGCGTTTTGAAGATGAAGACGAGTAGCGCCGCTTAAACCGCAGCGATAATCTTGATCTCGACTTTGTATTTCGGGTTCATCAATCCGGCCTGAACGGTACAACGTACTGGCGCGTGACCGGCAACGACCCACGCATCCCAGGCTTTGTTCATGGCGGCAAAATCACTTTTGTCCGCCAGAAAAAGGGTGGCATCAAGGATTCGTGACTTGTCGCTACCCTGTTTTTCCAGCACCGCATCAATTTGCGCCAGCGTATTTGCCGTTTGCTCAAAAGCGTCTGCATCCAGATTTTCCGGCACGCCGGTGTAATACAGCGTGTTGTTGTGGATAACCACGTCAGACCAACGAGCTTCAGCATCAATGCGCACAATCGTCATAAATCATTCCTTATTTACATTTTTCTTCATGGGCTTCAGATTGCGCCAAGACTGCCATAATGTTGCGCCCGCGTCACCTCTTCAACTGGCGAAAGACCCGCTGGCCTGACATAATCCCTGTTCAAATGAACAGGGGGCAGTGTGACGGACGATTTTGCAGCAGACGGTCAATTGGCTAAAGCGATACCGGGTTTTAAACCGCGTGAACCACAGCGACAGATGGCGATTGCTGTCAGTCATGCCATTGAAAAATCACAACCGCTTGTTGTAGAAGCCGGCACTGGCACAGGTAAAACGTACGCTTACCTCGCCCCAGCGCTTCGCGCTGGAAAGAAAGTGATTGTGTCGACGGGATCGAAAGCGTTGCAGGATCAGCTCTACAGTCGCGATCTTCCCACCGTTGCCAAAGCACTGAAATTCACCGGTAAGCTGGCGTTGCTAAAAGGGCGCTCCAACTACCTGTGTCTGGAACGCCTCGAACAGCAGGCGCTGGCGGGTGGTGATCTACCGGTACAAACGTTAAGCGATGTCATACTGCTGCGCTCATGGTCAAATCAAACGCTTGATGGCGACATCAGCACCTGCGTCAGCGTGGCGGAAGACTCTCAGGCCTGGCCGCTGGTAACCAGCACAAACGATAATTGCCTTGGCAGCGACTGCCCGCTGTATAAAGAGTGCTTTGTCGTTAAAGCGCGCAAGAAGGCGATGGAAGCGGATGTCGTCGTGGTGAACCATCATCTGTTTCTCGCTGATATGGTGGTGAAAGAGAGTGGATTTGGTGAATTAATCCCCGAGGCAGACGTGATGATCTTCGATGAAGCCCATCAGCTACCGGATATCGCCAGCCAGTACTTTGGTCAATCGCTTTCCAGTCGCCAACTGCTGGATCTGGCAAAAGACATCACCATTGCCTATCGCACCGAGCTGAAAGACACCCAGCAGTTGCAAAAATGCGCGGACCGGCTGGCGCAAAGCGCGCAGGACTTTCGCCTACAGCTCGGCGAGCCCGGCTATCGTGGAAACCTACGAGAGTTGTTGGCTGACCAACGTGTGCAGCGCGCGTTTTTGCTGCTCGATGACACACTTGAGCTCTGTTATGACGTGGCGAAGCTGTCTCTCGGCCGTTCTGCCTTGCTGGATGCTGCGTTTGAACGTGCCACGCTTTACCGTGCGCGCCTGAAGCGTCTGAAAGAGATCAACCAGCCAGGCTTCAGCTACTGGTATGAATGCACCTCCCGCCATTTTACGCTCGCGCTGACGCCGCTCACTGTGGCGGATAAATTCAAAGAAGTGATGGAACAAAAGCCGGGCTGCTGGATTTTTACCTCCGCGACGCTGTCGGTAAACGATGACCTCCATCATTTCACCGCGCGGCTGGGTATTGACGATGCCGAGTCGATGCTACTGCCGAGTCCATTTGATTACACCCGTCAGGCGCTGCTGTGCGTGCCGCGTAATCTCCCGCAAACCAACCAGCCGGGGGCTGCGCGGCAGTTGGCTTCCATGCTGCGTCCCATTATCGAAGCGAACAACGGTCGCTGCTTTATGCTGTGCACTTCGCACGCGATGATGCGCGATCTGGCGGAACAATTCCGCGCCACCATGACGCTTCCCGTTCTGTTGCAGGGCGAAACCAGTAAAGGGCAACTGTTACAGCAGTTTGTCAGCGCAGGTAATGCGCTACTGGTTGCCACCAGCAGCTTCTGGGAAGGCGTGGACGTGCGCGGTGATACGCTGTCGCTGGTCATTATCGACAAACTGCCGTTTACCTCGCCGGATGACCCGCTGTTAAAAGCGCGAATGGAGGACTGCCGCCTGCGCGGCGGCGATCCGTTTGAAGACGTCCAGTTGCCGGATGCGGTTATCACGCTGAAACAGGGGGTAGGGCGACTGATCCGTGATGCTGACGACCGCGGTGTGCTGGTGATTTGTGATAACCGTCTGGTGATGCGGCCTTATGGCGCGACCTTCCTGGCAAGCCTTCCGCCTGCGCCACGCACGCGTGATATTGCGCGTGCTGTTCGCTTTCTTGCTATACCATCGGCTGAGTAATTTGTTACGGAGTGTGGTAAGATGCGCGCCAAATTTATTGATCTGATCACAAATACCCATGCGAATTCTGGCTATCGATACCGCCACAGAGGCGTGCTCTGTTGCCCTGTGGAATGACGGTACTATCAAGGCTCACTTCGAGCTTTGCCCACGAGAACATACCCAACGAATTTTACCGATGGTCGAGGAAATCCTGGCCGCTGGCGATCTCACGTTAACCGACATTGACGCCCTGGCATTTGGGCGCGGTCCCGGTAGTTTTACCGGCGTACGTATTGGGATTGGCATTGCCCAGGGGCTGGCGTTAGGCGCGAATTTACCGATGATCGGCGTCTCCACCCTGGCGACCATGGCGCAGGGCGCCTGGCGTAAGTCGGGCGCGACTCGCGTACTGGCGGCGATTGACGCGCGAATGGGCGAAGTCTACTGGGCTGAATACCAGCGTGATGAAGATGGCATCTGGCACGGCGAAGAGACAGAAGCGGTGTTAACGCCGGAGCAGGTACACGATCGCCTGCTGCAGCTTTCTGGCGACTGGGTAACCGTTGGCACGGGCTGGCCAGCCTGGCCTGAACTCGGCAAAGATAGTGGTCTGATGCTGAACGATGGCGACGTATTGCTTCCTGCGGCAGAAGATATGCTGCCTGTCGCCACGCAAATGCTGGCTGCCGGTAAGACCGTGGCGGTTGAACATGCTGAACCGGTTTATTTACGTAACACCGTGGCGTGGAAGAAACTTCCCGGTAAAGAATGAATCTTAGTAGTACATCCCTGGTAAATTCGCACTGATGTCAATACACAGCATCGCGAACATGTCCGGGCAGAGGCTAAGAAAAGGGAGTCGCAATATGGTGGTGCAAAAGCAGTTATTGAAAGGTGTACTGGCAGGCGTATTGGCGTTATCGCTAAGTGGCTGTGTCACCATCCCGGATGCGATTAAAGGTTCGAGCCCGACACCGCAGCAGGATCTGGTGCGGGTGATGAATGCGCCGCAGTTGTACGTCGGACAAGAAGCACGTTTTGGCGGTAAGGTGGTGGATATTCAAAACCAGCAGGGGAAATCCCGACTGGAGATCGCCACTATGCCGCTCGATAGCGGGGCACGACCGATTCTGGGCGAAGCGTCACGCGGGCGAATTTATGCCGATGTTAACGGTTTCCTCGACCCGGTAGATTTTCGTGGTCAACTGGTCACCGTCGTCGGACCCATTAGCGGAACTGTGGACGGAAAAATTGGTAGTACACCGTATAAGTTCATGCTGATGCAGGTAACCGGTTATAAACGCTGGCATATTACTCAGCAAATTGTGATGCCTCCGCAGCCGATTGACCCCTGGTTCTACGGTGCGCGTGGCTGGCCTTACGGTGGCTACGGCGGATGGGGATGGTACAATCCCGGTCCCGCGCAGGTTCAGACGATAGTAACAGAGTAACTCTTTGTTTTAATGATAAAAGAAACAGCGGCTCGTCCGCTGTTTCTGCATTAACGTGGATATAAGAAAAATAAATAGTGACGTGCTTCGCAACCTTGTCGTTGTGTAATAAACAAACTGGTACGCTGAGTTAATATTATGTTAACAGTTTGTTTATTGTCTGGGGTTGTGATGACGACGAATACGCATTTTAGAGGTGATGTATTGAAAAAGGTTTGGCTTAACCGTTATCCCGCTGGTGTTCCCGCGGAGATCAATCCTGACCGTTATCAATCCCTGGTGGAACTCTTTGAACACTCAGTAAGACGGTATGCCGATCAACCCGCGTTTATGAACATGGGGGAGGTGATGACCTTCCGCAAACTCGAAGAGCGCAGTCGGGCATTCGCGGCTTATTTGCAACAAGGACTTGGACTGAAAAAGGGCGATCGCGTGGCACTGATGATGCCCAACCTGTTGCAATATCCCGTTGCACTGTTTGGGATTTTACGTGCTGGCATGATAGTTGTGAACGTGAACCCGCTGTACACGCCTCGCGAGCTGGAACATCAGCTCAACGATAGCGGTGCATCGGCGATCGTCATCGTCTCTAACTTTGCTCACACGCTGGAGAAAGTGGTCGATAAGACCTCAGTTCAACACGTGATCCTGACGCGTATGGGCGATCAGTTGTCCACCGCCAAAGGGACGCTGGTTAACTTCGTCGTGAAATATATCAAGCGTCTGGTGCCGAAATATCACCTGCCGGATGCCATCTCGTTTCGCAGTGCGCTGCAAAACGGCTACCGCATGCAGTATGTGAAGCCGGAAGTCGTGTCAGAAGATTTGGCTTTCCTGCAGTATACCGGTGGTACCACCGGTGTGGCGAAAGGCGCAATGCTCACGCACCGTAACATGCTGGCTAACCTGGAGCAGGTTAATGCCACCTATGGTCCGTTGCTGCATCCGGGCAAAGAGTTGGTGGTAACAGCTCTACCGCTGTATCACATTTTTGCGCTGACGATGAACTGCCTGCTGTTTATTGAGCTGGGCGGTCAAAATCTGCTGATTACCAACCCGCGCGATATTCCCGGACTGGTAAAAGAGCTGGCGAAATATCCGTTCACCGCGATGACCGGCGTCAACACGCTGTTTAACGCGCTGCTGAATAACAAAGAGTTCCAGCAACTGGACTTCTCGTCACTGCACCTTTCTGCAGGCGGCGGGATGCCGGTTCAACAGGCGGTAGCGGAACGTTGGGTGAAGCTGACGGGGCAGTATCTGCTGGAAGGCTATGGCCTGACGGAGTGCGCTCCGCTGGTGAGCGTCAACCCTCACGATATCGACTACCATAGCGGCAGTATCGGGTTACCGGTTCCGTCTACCGAGGTCAAACTGGTGGATGATGACGACAACGAAGTGCCACCGGGAGAACCGGGCGAACTGTGCGTGAAAGGTCCGCAGGTGATGCTGGGGTACTGGCAGCGACCAGACGCCACAGACGAAATCGTCAAAGACGGCTGGCTGCACACCGGCGATATTGCGGTGATGGATGATGAAGGCTTCCTGCGTATTGTTGATCGTAAGAAAGATATGATCCTGGTCTCCGGCTTTAACGTCTATCCGAACGAAATTGAAGACGTGGTGATGCAACATCCAGGTGTGCAGGAAGTGGCTGCCGTTGGCGTTCCATCAGGCAGCAGCGGTGAAGCGGTGAAAATTTTTGTGGTGAAGAAAGACGCCTCGTTAACCGATGAAGCGCTGGTTACTTTCTGCCGTCGTCACCTGACGGGCTATAAAGTACCGAAGCTGGTGGAATTCCGTGATGAGTTGCCGAAATCTAACGTCGGTAAAATTTTGCGACGAGAATTACGTGACGAAGCGCGCGGCAAAGTGGACAATAAAGGCTGAGCGTTAAGACAGCCAGCAGAAAGCGCCGGATAATCCGGCGTTTTTTTTGGCGAAAACCTAAGAGAGCACGATTTGAATTATCAAATGATCACCACGGACGACGCGTTGGCCACGCTGTGCGAAGCCGTTCGTGAATTTCCGGCGATAGCCCTGGATACCGAATTTGTTCGCACGCGTACCTACTACCCGCAGTTGGGACTGATCCAGCTGTTTGATGGCAAACACGTTGCTCTGATTGACCCGCAGGGGATCACCGACTGGTCGCCGCTGCGCGATATCCTGCGTAACACTGCGATCACCAAATTCCTGCATGCCGGAAGTGAAGACCTCGAAGTGTTTCTCAACACGTTTGGTGAGCTCCCGCAACCACTGATCGATACACAGATTCTGGCCGCCTTTTGTGGGCGCCCACTGTCGTGGGGCTTTGCTGCGATGGTGGAAGAGTTCACCGGGGTGGTGCTGGATAAAAGTGAATCACGTACCGACTGGCTGGCCAGACCGCTGACTGAGCGGCAGTGCGAGTATGCGGCGGCAGATGTCTGGTATTTATTACCGATCACCACAAAACTGATGGCAGAAACCGATGCATCCGGCTGGCTGCCCGCTGCGCTGGACGAATGTCGTTTGATGCAACAGCGTCGTCAGGAAATTCTGGCACCCGAAGATGCGTGGCGAGAAATTACCAATGCCTGGCAGTTGCGTACCCGTCAGCTCGCCTGTCTGCAACTGCTTGCCGACTGGCGGTTGCGCAAAGCGCGTGAGCGCGATCTGGCGGTAAACTTCGTGGTGCGTGAAGAGCATCTGTGGGCGGTGGCCCGTTATATGCCGGGCAGTCTGGGCGAGCTGGATAGTCTGGGACTTTCCGGGAGCGAAATTCGCTTCCACGGCAAGACGCTGATCTCCCTGGTAGAAAAGGCACAGGCCTTACCGGAAGAGTCGCTGCCGCAACCGTTGCTGAATCTGATGGATATGCCGGGTTATCGCAAGGCATTCAAAGCCATTAAAGCCCTGGTGGCCGATGTGAGTGCGGAGCAGAATCTTAGCGTGGAACTCCTTGCTTCGCGTCGTCAAATCAACCAACTGCTCAACTGGCACTGGAAATTAAAGCCGCAGGCGTCCCTGCCGGAGCTGATTTCCGGTTGGCGTGGTGAACTGATGGCCGACCGCCTCAAGACGCTGCTGCTGGACTATCCACAGTAAGCGAGCAGGCCGACCGGGGAGTCCATCGCTTATCCGGTCGGTTAAATTCTACAAATCAAGCACCAGGCGTTTGCCTTTGGCACGTGAACAGCAAATAAGCATGCTCTGCTGGCTGGCTTTTTCGTCGTCGCTAAAGTATTGATCGCGGTGATCCGCTTCCCCTTCAAGAATCGTCGTCTCACAGGTACCGCACACGCCTTCACGGCACAGGCACTCGACTCTGGCAGCTTTGTTATTTTCGATAACCTGCAGAATCGTCATCTCTTGCGGAACGACAAACTCACGTCCGGAACGTGCCAGCACGAGGGTGAAAGCATCACCGCTTTTATCTTCTACCGCAAATTGCTCGAAATGCAGCGTATTGTTATCCAGACCGTGGCGGGCGGCCTCGCTTCTTACGGCATCGTTAAGCACGGCCGGGCCGCAGGTATAAATATGGGTGCCGGGTTCTACATCGGCAAGCAGACGTGCCAGGTCGAGGCGTGTGCCTTCACTCGAAAGGTGCAGATGAATGCGATCGGCCTGGCGGTGCTGTTTCAGTTCATCATGAAACGCGCAGTTTTCAGGGCTGGGTGAACAGTAATGTAGCTGCCACTGTGCCTGGGCGCTTTCGAGTTCCGGGATCTGCGACAGGAAGGGCGTAATACCGATGCCGCCAGCGATTAACAAATGCTTTTGCGCCTGCGGTTCGAGGGCGAAAAGATTATTGGGCGTGGAAATCGTCAGCGTATCGCCGGGTTTGACCTGCTGATGCAGGTATCGTGAGCCGCCTTTGGAATTCTCCTCCAGGCGCACAGCGATTTGCCAGGTGCGGGTATCCAACGGCGAGCTCATCAGCGAGTACGCGTTGCTATAGAGATTTTCGCCATCGCGCATCTGCACGATGATATGGCTGCCGCCCTGGAACGCAGGCAACGGATCGCCTGAGGCAGCCGTTAAGGTGAAGCGCTTTACATGCGCGGTAATCGTTTCAATCTGACTGACCTGAACTTCTCGCATTTGATATTCAGACATTGCGGCACTCCCTAAAAATTCTGTCCGGCGCGGGTTACCCGGCGCGCCGGAATCTGTCGTTACAGCCCCTGGCAGAGATATTTCATCTCCAGGTAATCTTCGATACCGTGTTCAGAACCTTCTCGCCCCAGCCCTGATTGCTTCACACCACCGAAAGGGGCGACTTCATTCGAGATCAGTCCGGTATTAATACCGACCATGCCATACTCCAGTTGCTCTGAAACACGCCAGATGCGTGCGGCATCATTGCTGTAGAAGTAGGATGCCAGTCCATAAATGGTGTCATTTGCCTGGCGGATCGCATCCTGTTCATCTTCAAACTTCACCAGCGCGGCGACCGGTCCGAATATCTCTTCCTGGAGCAACTGCGTGCCCGGCTGCACGTTGCCGATGACGGTGGGCGTAAAATAGTTCCCTCCCAGAGCATGGCGTTGACCCCCGGTTAACAGCGTGGCGCCCCGCGTCAGCGCGTCATCAAGAAGCGACTGCACTTTGTCGACGGCGGCGGTATTGATCAGCGGACCGGTTTGTACGCCGGGTTGCTCACCGTTGCCGACTTTCAGAGCGGCGACCCGGGCCACGAATTTCTCGCAAAACGCGTCATAAACAGCCTGATGAATGTAAAAACGGTTCACGCAAACACAGGTCTGTCCGGCATTGCGGAATTTAGCCACCAGCGCACCTTCAACGGCTTTGTCGAGATCCGCGTCCTCAAATACGATAAACGGCGCGTTGCCGCCCAGCTCCAGTGAGACCTTTTTGATAGAATCGGAACACTGGCGCATCAGTACGCGCCCTACCTCGGTAGAGCCGGTAAACGACAGTTTGCGTACGCGATCGTCTGCGGTGAACAATGCTCCAATTTCGCGGGACTTTCCGGTCACGACATTGATAACACCCGCCGGAATACCGGCCTGACGTGCAAGTTCTGCCAGCGCCAGAGCGGTAAACGGTGTTTCGTTGGCCGGTTTTACTACCATCGTACAACCTGCAGCCAGCGCGGGACCGGCTTTGCGGGTGATCATTGCCGCAGGGAAGTTCCATGGTGTTATTGCCGCGCAGACACCGATACCCTGACGGATAACCATCAACCGTTTATCCGCCGCAGGCGAGGGGATAATCTCGCCATTAGTACGTTTAGCCTGCTCGGCAAACCACTCAATAAACGACGCGGCATAGACAATCTCTCCTTCCGCCTCAGCCAGCGGTTTGCCCTGCTCGGCGGTCATGATTTGCGCCAGCGCCGTTTTGTTGTCGAGAATTAAATGATGCCAGGCTTTAAGCAACGTGGAACGTTGGGCTGCGGTCATTGCCCGCCAGGCAGGAAGCGCCTGAGAGGCGGCATCAATGGCGCGTTGCGCCTCTGACGTTCCCATGTTGGGAATTTGTCCCAGAACGGCCCCTGTTGCCGGGTTGCTGACCGACAACGTGTTACTGTCATCGGCATCACACCACAGTCCGGCGATAAACGCCTGCTGGCGAAAAAGTGAAGTCTGAAAAACGGTCATGACTAACTCCTTCACTGATTAATCCTGAAACACCTGAGCGACCAGGTTATGGAAATGGGCAATGCCATGTTCGGAGATTCCGCTACCGCTGGTATCCGCCATAATGCGTCCCTGTCCACGATAGCCACGTGATTTCAGACCTTTTTGTACGCTCTCAACCAGGCGTAAATCCTCAGGGCGGAAGACATTGCGATACCATTCGATCAGCGCTTTTTGCTCTTCGGTCAGCTCTTCATTAGTGAAATAGATGTCGTAGTTTTGCAGTGTGGTTTCTGCATCCACCGGGAATTCATAAATAACGGTCATCATGCCTTTGATTGGCGTGACGTTAAGCATGGTGCACGGCCACAACCAGAAGCCGTGGAACGCAGCATCAACACCTTCTTCGAACTTAAACGACTGTTCAGAGGGTTTGGCAAAACCGTATTGCAGCGTCCAGTTGCCGTGCATGGTATGCCAGTAACGGTCAACCTGTACTGAGTCGGAAAAACCAGGGTGGGCCGGACCGCAGTGGTAGCACTCCAGATAGTTATCAACGATATTTTTCCAGTTGGCCGGCGTGCGGGTAGTGAAACGCGCGGCGAGTTTCAGATCGTGCACGTCAGGGCAGGCCTCGACGACTTTGGCTGCCAGTCCCGGAAGCTGATCTTCAACGCTACCGGCGTTCGGGTCCATATTGATGAATACAAAACCGGCATATTCTTCGAGTCGCACTGGTGTCAGATGAGCCTTCTCACTGTCAAAGTTGGCGACGTTTTCACAGTTACGGGCATGAGCCAGATTGCCATCAAGTTTGAATGCCCACGCGTGGTAGGGGCAGGTAATCACGTTCTTGGCTTTCCCTTCGCCGCTCAGCAGTTGATGACCACGATGCGGGCAGACGTTGTAGAATGCGCGCAGTACATTATCGCGGCCACGC
This sequence comes from Citrobacter sp. wls716, assembly GCF_005280975.1. Lineage (NCBI taxonomy): Bacteria > Pseudomonadati > Pseudomonadota > Gammaproteobacteria > Enterobacterales > Enterobacteriaceae > Citrobacter > Citrobacter sp. wls716. Next base: position 394,871 of record NZ_SZWX01000021.1, on the reverse strand, counting down.
ACCAGCACGATGTTCTCACCAATCACTTCACGCGTGACATAGTCATTTGGCTTTGCCAGTTCGCTGCTGTGGGCAACACAAATCCAGCTTTTGGCAAACACGTTCTCTTGTTCGTGTTCAAAAGCCTGCTGGTCGGTATAGAACCGTGCCGGGATAGTCCAGGCGTCCTGCGGATTGGCACAAAAATTTTGCGGCAGAATAAACTCAGGGCTCAGATTGCTCATTGGATTACCTTTAATTTGTGAGTAAGAAGATTTTTGACTGGCGCTTAATTGCCGCCTTTGAGTAGTGTCCCAGCCGGTGGCGTGACAGGCGCGTCGCCCGGTGCTTCGGGAAGATGACTTTCAATTTGGTGAGCAGGAACATGGGCATAATCCTGCCGTACCCAGCGAAGAAAACCGCCGACCTTTACCAACAGGATGGCGAGGAAGGGAAGGGCGGTCAGTACCACCGTGGTCTTCATTGTTTCCAGAGACGCACCGGTGAATAAAATTGATAATGGAATTAATGTGATGACCACACACCAGAACAAACGTAAGCCACGTTCAGGATCATCCCCTTCCTGTAGATTACGTGTGCTGGTGGCTGCCATGGTGTAGGCCACAGCATCCATATGCGAGGCAAGGAAAATAATCATGATGGCCAGATACGCGACCAGGAACAGCTTCCCGGCAGGCAGTGACATCAGTACCTGCTGCACAGCCGTTTCTCCGCCCTGCGTTGACATGATCTGCGGGATATCAATCACGCCATTGACAAACTGATGGATAGAGTAGCTCTCCATCACCCCGAAGAAGAACCAGCAGCCAACGGTGCTACCGAGGATTAATGCCCAGATAACCTCTTTAATTTTGCGACCGCGGGATACGCGCGTGACAAACATAGCGACGCCCGGGGTGTAGGAGATCCACCACAGCCAGTAGAACACCGTCCAGTTGCGGGTAAACTCACCGTTACCGAGTGGATCGGTAAACAGACTCATCTGCAAAAAGTTTTGTGTCGTCAGGCCAATAGCGTTGATGATGTTATTGGTGATGAACTCGGTTGGGCCGACAATCAGTACCACCAACGGCAGTAAAAATGCCCCCCAGCCGACCATTTTGCTCAGACGTTGCAGACCATTGTTGATGCCAATCCAGGAGCTCAGGCAGAAAATGCCGCCAGAGAACAGGATCACAAAGGCTTGCACCGTGAAGTTATCCGGTAAACCGGTGAGTGCTGATAAACCACGAGTGAAGGTTGCAGCGGTAACGACCAGGGAGATGGTTAACGCGCCGACGGTGGCGATCAGGAACATCAAATCGACCAGTCTTCCCCATACGCCCTGTGGATGAACGCCGGTGATAGCAGCAATTATCCCGGACAGGCTCAAGCCTTTATTTTTACGCACATGGAAATGGTAGGCCATGGTTAACGAGGCCAGCGTGTAGGTCGCCCATGCGCTGATCCCCCAATGGAAAAAGGAGTAAGGCAGACTGAATTCCAGGGCCTTTTGTGATTGTGGGGCGATGTTTAGCCCCGGCGTTTGGTAGTAATAGGCCCATTCAGCAACCCCCCAGTAGAGCGTGGAGGAGCCTAATCCAGCGCAAATAAACATAAACAGCCAGGAAAGGGTACTGTATTCCGCTTTACCTTCACCGAGGCGAATATTGCCGTATTTGCTGGTGGCCAGCCAGACAACCAGCCCCATGGCCATGAGGACCAGGATCTGCACGGCGGAACCCAGCATTCGGGTTACGCCGTTAAAAATGGTATTTGCAACTTGTGCAGACTGCTGAGGGAAGAAACTGAGTGTGGCGGCGATAAAAAGAATAGCCACCAGGCTGATGGCTATCAGTGGCACATCTTTTTTCTTTACGTTGCTCAACATGGATGATCTCCTGGGCATAGTCGCCCGCGTTTGGCATTAGCCTGTCGTTGTTATCATGCTGTAGGGTAAGATTTTGTCGCTTCGTATTTAACAATTTTATTATTTGTTCTTTACATGAATTAAACAATTGCCTGATGCGTGAAGCAATAAAACACGGAACGGAAATAATAAAAGGTGAATTCACGCAGGTTATTTGACGTACAGAACACATAAAAAAACCGCGTCAGTGACGCGGCTCATATTTCGTGGTTTGACCTCTAACGCAGTGCCCGGCAGATAGCGTCAGCTACCTGTTGAGTGGTGGCATTGCCTTTCATATCCGGCGTTTTCGGGCCGCTGGCAATAACCTGTTCAATCGCAGCCAGAATGCCATCGTGGGCCGCCTGATAATTCGCATCGCCGTTGCCAAGGAAATCCAGCATCATCGCACCAGCCCAGATGGTGGCAATTGGGTTAGCAATATTCTTGCCGTAGATATCCGGGGCCGAACCGTGGACCGGTTCGAACAACGATGGGAAGGTTCGTTCCGGATTTAAGTTTGCCGAAGGTGCAATGCCAATCGTGCCAGTGCAGGCAGGTCCCAAATCGGACAGGATGTCGCCAAACAGGTTAGAGGCGACCACTACGTCAAAACGCTCTGGCTGCATCACAAAGCGGGCGCACAGAATGTCGATATGCTGTTTATCCCAACGGATCTCGGGATAGTGAGCCGCCATAGCTTCAACGCGCTCATCCCAGTAAGGCATGCTGATAGCCAGGCCATTGGATTTGGTCGCCGAGGTCAGGGTTTTACGTGGGCGGTTTTGCGCCAGCTCGAAAGCGTAACGCAATATACGATCCACGCCGCGACGGGTGAAGACCGACTCCTGAATGACCACTTCATGTTCGGTACCCTCGCTTACGCGCCCACCCAGTGATGAATACTCGCCTTCGGTGTTTTCACGCACAACGTAGAAATCAATGTCGCCAGGTTTCTTACCCGCCAGTGGGCAAGGAACACCAGGAAACAGGCGTACCGGACGCAGGTTGACGTATTGATCGAACTCCCGACGAAACTTGAGCAACGAGCCCCATAGTGAGATGTGATCCGGGACAGTGTCCGGCCAGCCGACCGCACCAAAGTAGATAGCATCGAAGGATTTCAACTGTTCATGCCAGTCATCGGGCATCATCTTGCCGTGATGCATATAGTACTCGCAGCTGGCCCATTCCATTTGCTCAAAGCTGAGCGACAACCCCCAGTGCTCAGCGGCCGCTTGTAACACATGAATGCCTTCAGGCAGGACTTCTTTACCAATGCCATCTCCGGGGATAGCGGCAATACGACAGGTTTTCTTCATAGCAGCTCTCACTTGTACGCCATCAAAATTGACTTTCCCCTTATCCTATAATTGACTGATTAATAGTTAATCCCTCCAACTGGTGAAACATAAAACACAGATCATGAATAATCTGCCGTTGTTAAATGATTTACGCGTCTTTATGCTGGTTGCCCGCCGTGCGGGTTTTGCCGCCGTTGCCGAGGAGCTAGGCGTTTCACCGGCTTTTATCAGTAAGCGAGTTGCCCTGCTGGAGCAGACGCTGAATGTAGTGCTGCTGCACCGGACTACGCGACGCGTAACCATCACGGAAGAGGGGGAGCGGATCTACGAATGGGCTCAGCGGATCCTGCAGGATGTGGATCAGATGATGGATGAGCTGTCTGATGTCCGGCAGATCCCGCAGGGGATGTTACGTATTATCAGCAGCTTTGGTTTTGGTCGTCGTGTAGTGGCTCCAGCGTTGTCAGCGCTGGCAAAAGAGTATCCGCAGCTGGAGTTGCGGTTTGACGTTGAGGATCGGTTAGTCGATCTGGTTAATGAAGGTGTCGATCTTGATATCCGCATCGGGGATGATATTGCACCTAATTTGATCGCACGTAAGCTGGCGACCAATTATCGAGTATTGTGTGCATCGCCTGAGTTTGTGGCGCAGCACGGTACACCGAAGCAACTGAACGATCTGTCCACGTTGCCCTGCCTGGTGATTAAAGAGCGCGATCATCCATTTGGCATCTGGCAAATGCGTAATAAAGAGGGCGTGCACTCGATCAAGGTGACGGGGCCGCTCTCCTCCAATCATGGCGAAGTTGTTCACCAATGGTGTGTCGATGGTCAGGGGATTGCGCTACGTTCATGGTGGGATGTCTGCGATAACATCGCCAGTGGGCATCTGGTTCATATATTGCCTGACTATTATCAACCAGCAAATATTTGGGCTGTTTATGTGTCACGTCTGGCGACATCGGCAAAAATCCGTATTACCGTGGAGTATTTACGTCGCTATTTTGCTGAGAACTACCCGAAGTTCAGTTTGGAATAAATGGGGCGCAGCCTGGACTACGATCAAAAATAAAAAAGGCAGAATAATCTGCCTTTTTTCAACCATGACTCATTTACAAAAGATGCTATTTAGACTCTTCTGCTTCAGGCAAAGTCACGTTAAGTTCGAGGATAGAAATATCGCCGTCTTTTTGTTCAAGCTGTACGGTGACCATTTCAGGATCAATTTGTACATACTTGCAGATAACCTCGAGAATATCTTTCCTCAGTTGCGGTAAATAATGTGGCTCTGCGTCACTACGACGACGTTCCGCAACAATAATCTGCAGTCGCTCTTTAGCGATGTTCGCTGTGCTCTTTTTCCGCGAGAGAAAAAAATCCAGTAATGCCATAACTTATCCTCCGAACAGGCGTTTGAGGAAACCTTTCTTCTCTTCTTCAATGAAGCGGAAAGGACGTTCTTCTCCCAACAGACGGTCTACGGTATCAGCATAGGCTTTACCGGCATCAGCATTGATGTCGAGAATAACCGGCTCACCCTGGTTAGACGCGCGCAGGACTGACTGATCTTCAGGAATCACACCAACCAGCTTGATTCGCAGAATTTCCAGTACGTCTTCCATGCTGAGCATGTCACCTTTATTTACGCGGCCAGGGTTATAGCGCGTAAGCAGCAGATGCTCTTTAATCGGATCTTCGCCATTTTCAGCGCGACGAGATTTCGACGCCAGAATACCCAGAATACGGTCAGAGTCACGTACAGAAGACACTTCCGGGTTGGTGGTAATAATGGCTTCGTCGGCAAAATACAGGGCCATCAGCGCGCCGGTCTCAATACCTGCCGGGGAGTCGCAGACGATGAAGTCAAATTCCATCGTTTTCAGGTCGTCCAGAACTTTCGCGACGCCTTCACGGGTCAGTGCGTCTTTATCACGAGTCTGTGAGGCCGGAAGAATAAAGAGATTTTCGGTACGTTTATCTTTGATCAACGCCTGATTTAACGACGCATCGCCCTGAATAACGTTGACGAAGTCATAAACGACGCGGCGTTCACAACCCATAATCAAATCAAGGTTACGCAGGCCGATATCAAAATCAATAACGACAGTTTTCTTTCCCTTCTGGGCCAAACCTGTAGCGATGGCCGCGCTGGAGGTGGTTTTGCCAACGCCCCCTTTACCCGAAGTAACAACAATAATGCGTGCCATAGAAATTCCTTGTTAAAAAGGGATCAATTCAACGGTTGAACTGTCAAAGCGTTCTCTGCCAATTGCAGACGTGCCGCTTTGCCATAAAATTCTGCTGGGATTTTATCACTCAGCCAATAAACACCTGCGATAGACACCAGTTCTGCCGTCAGGTGGGTACAGAAAATTTGCGCTTCCCGATCGCCGCTTGCGCCCGCCAGCGCACGGCCTCTCATCATGCCATAAACGTGAATATTGCCATCGGCGATAAGCTCTGCGCCCGCACTGACGTGACTTGTAACAATCAGATCACATTGTGGAGCATAAATACGCTGACCGGAACGAACCGGTACATTTATTAATCGTGTTTTTGTGATGGGAGTAACGTTTTGTGGCGGTACGGCAGGTGCCGGAGTTTCAACAGGTGCGGAACGAATGGCTTTTTCTTTACCTTCTGTCAGTAAAGGAAGACCCATTTCGTCGATTTCAGCTTTGAGTCTGGCATCTTTGCATCCGCTAACGCCGATAATGCGCAATCCGGTAGACGCGACAACTTTCTGCAGCGCTGACCAGTTTACCGGACTTTCAAGACCACTCACGTTAACTACGACGGGAGCATGTTTTAAAAAAGCAGGTGCCTGCGCGATTTTGTCTTCCAACGCCTGACGAATAACCTCGGGTTCTGCTTCATGTAAGTGAACCACTGATAAGGTGAAGCTACTGCCTTTAAGCTCGATTGGCGTGTTTGACATCCTGGCCTTACTCAATTTGCTATTTATCATCCCCGGTGCGGGGTGATATTCCGAAGACTATAAGGCATGTTATAGTCAGTATTATATTGAGGCAAGCCACCATTCCGTGAATTCAGAGTAAAAGATATGTTTTGTGTGATCTACCGAAGCAGCAAACGTGACCAGACCTATTTATATGTCGAAAAAAAAGACGATTTCTCGCGTGTTCCTGAAGAACTGATGAAAGGGTTTGGCCAGCCAAAGCTGGCAATGATTTTACCGCTTGATGGTCGTAAAAAACTGGTTAATGCCGATCTTGAAAAAGTAAAACAGGCACTAACCGAGCAGGGATATTATTTACAAATACCACCGCCGCCTGAAGATTTACTCAAACAGCATTTATCTGCGGTAAAAGAAAATACATCAGACGCTAAACGTTAAACTGCATCCGGCAGTAGCATGTCTCATCGATGCAGTACCTGAAATCTATGACTACGTTAGGGGAAAGTAATGTATCAACATCACAACTGGCATGGTGCTCTGCTGGATTATCCGGTGAGCAAAGTGGTTTGCGTCGGTAGCAATTATGCAAACCACATTAAAGAGATGGGGGGAGCAACGCCGGAAGAGCCAGTGTTGTTTATTAAGCCTGAAACTGCGCTGTGTGATTTGCGCCAACCGCTGGTCATTCCGGCGGATATGGGTTCCGTCCATCACGAAGTTGAACTGGCCGTGCTGATCGGTGCAACCCTGCGCCAGGCGACAGAAGAGCATGTGCGCAAAGCCATCGCTGGCTATGGTGTGGCGCTGGACCTGACCCTGCGTGATATTCAGGGCAAAATGAAAAAAGCGGGCCAGCCGTGGGAAAAAGCGAAGGGTTTTGACAACTCTTGCCCGCTGTCGGGGTTTATTCCGGTAGCGGAATTTAACGGTGATCCGCAGGATACTCAGCTCGGATTAACGGTGAATGGCGAAGTCCGCCAGCAGGGCACTACGGCGGATATGATCCATCATATTGTCCCATTGATTGCTTACATGAGCCGATTTTTCACGCTTAAAGCCGGTGATGTGGTATTGACTGGGACGCCAGCTGGCGTTGGGCCGTTACACAGCGGTGATGAGCTGGCTATCAGTTTCCATGGTCAGACGCTAACCACCCGGGTGCTGTAACCTCTGCTTGCCGCCTATTTCGGGCGGCAAAACTTGCATCAACGTGCCAGACTGGTTATAAGGTGCAGCTTTAGTGAAATAGCGGATACCCTGATGAGCGACATACCTTTCTGGCAAAGTAAAACCCTTGATGAAATGACCGATGCCGAGTGGGAGTCATTATGTGATGGGTGCGGCCAATGCTGCCTGCATAAGCTGATGGATGAAGACACCGACGAAATCTACTTTACCAACGTCGCGTGTAAGCAACTCAATATCAAAACCTGTCAGTGCCGTAATTACGAACGTCGATTCGAGTACGAGCCTGACTGCATCAAGCTGACGCGCGATAATTTGCCGACTTTTGAATGGTTGCCGATGACCTGCGCCTATCGTCTGCTCGCGGAAGGTAAAGGGCTGCCGGAGTGGCATCCGCTGCTGACGGGGTCAAAGGCGGCAATGCACGGTGAGCGTATTTCAGTACGCCATATCGCGGTGAAAGAATCAGAAGTGCGTGACTGGCAGGACCATATTCTGAACAAACCTTCATGGGCGGACTAAGCCGCCCATCGATTAACAGGCGTTAAGGATTAAGACTTTTTCGCCTGATACATCTCATCACTATGGTTGTCATCTTCAACCCAGAAATTAATGTTGAACTGCGCATCGTCGCTTAATTCAACACGATGCCAGTACTGCGGTGGGCTGGTCGCGAACTGTCCGGCATTAATGACCACTTTAACTTCAGGTTCTTTTGCGTCTTCATTGGCAAAGCCGTAATACGTTACAGTGCCTTCCATCACGCAGAGTTGTCCAAAAACGCCGGCTGCTGTGTTGTGGTGAGAAAGCAGAGCGGCCGGGACATTGTCTTTCGTAAAGAAGGGAGTAGAGCGTTTAACTTTCCAGTTTGCCGGGATGCGTAAATGGGACATAAGACATCTCCTTTGTATGGCATCTATAAGATGTATTTAATATACATCTTATAGATGCCAGCAAGCAATGACATTATGGCAAAAAAAACGCTCCCGAAGGAGCGTTCTGTTAGCGACCGAAGAGGTCACGTTTTTTCGGTTTAAAGGGCTGAGCAATTAGCACCAACACTGCAACGACCAGATACGCGGCAAAAATCCCCAACAGCCACTGCGGCATCTCCAGGGTTAAAAATGACCACTGACGCTCAGCGCAGTCACCGGATGCCATAAATACCTGCGGCAGCCATTTATCCAGCGGTAACCAACTCGGGAAGCGCGCGGCAAAATCACAGGTCATGAACGGTGATGGGTGAAGCTGAATCATCGTGTGTTCATACGCTAACTGAAGCCCGCGCCAGGCGCTGTAAATCCAGATAAGCATTGCCACATAACGCAGTGGCGTTTTTGGGGCAATTGCGCCCACCAGACCAGCACCCATCACGCCAAATAATGCGCTACGTTCGTAAATACACAACACGCAGGGTTTTAGCAGCATGACATGCTGGAACCACAAGGCAACAAGTTCCAACGCCAGGGCGGTTAGCGCCAGCAATAACCACGCTCCACGCCCACGGGAGCACTGGTTTAAAAATCGCAACATAATAATTTCCCTGCAACATGCGTAGAGACCGCAGTTTAAACCAATTCAATTTATGCGCCACTAGCGGCAATTGAAATATTGTGTAATCGGATAATTATCATGCAAAAAGTCAAACCGGGCAGTGATTTACCCGGTTTATTGTTATGAAAGTGTAGCTAACCAGCCTGTTTGCGTCATCCACTCGGTCACTGGAACCAGCGTGAACTCTACGCAAAGCAGACCGACGAGCGTCAGGACGAGAGTATACGGCAGAGCCATCCACACCATGCGACCATAAGAAAGGCGAATCAACGGTGCCAGCGCGGAGGTCAGCAGGAACAGGAATGCTGCCTGGCCGTTTGGCGTGGCCACGGAAGGCAGGTTGGTCCCGGTATTGATCGCCACCGCTAACAGTTCATATTGATTCAGGCTAATCGTCCCGTGCTCCAGCGCCGCTTTCGCTTCGTTGATGTAAATTGTGCCAACAAAGACGTTGTCTGAAATTGACGACAGCAGGCCGTTGAAAAGATAGAACAGGGTCAGCTGTGCATGCTCAGAAGACTGCAAAACAAAATGAATAATCGGCGAGAAGAGCTGTTGATCGATAATCACCGCAACGATAGAGAAGAACACGGTCAGCAGGGCGGTGAACGGCAGCGACTCGGTGAAGGCTTTACCAATAGCGTGTTCGTCAGTAACGCCAGTTAACGAAGTCGCCAGAATAATCACCGACAGGCCAATTAATCCAACTTCTGCCAGATGCAGCGCGAGGGCGACGACCAGCCATACGCCGATGACTGCCTGAATAATCAGCTTGATTTTATCCTGGCGGGTACGTTGTTGCCGGCTTTCATCGTCAAACTGTTGCAGAACGCCACGGACAGCTTCCGGCAATGTTTCACCGTAGCCAAACCAACGTAACTTTTCAACCAGCAGGCAGGTGAGCAGACCGCAAATCAACACCGGGACGGTGACCGGCGACATGCGCAGGAAAAAATCACCAAAATGCCAGCCAGCTGCTTTGGCGATAATCAGGTTCTGCGGTTCGCCAACCATGGTCATCACACCGCCTAAGGCTGTGCCGACTCCCGCGTGCATCATCAGGCTGCGCAGAAAACCGCGGAACTGCTCCAGTACGACTTTATTGTGCTGGTCGATATGGCTGTCATCCAGCAAATTGTTATCTCCCGGGCGGGAAGAGGCGACGCGATGGTAGATACCGTAAAAACCGACCGCCACGCTGATCACGACCGCGACCACGGTCAATGCGTCGAGGAACGCCGAAAGGAAGGCAGCGGCAACACAAAAGGCCAGCGACAGCAGCATCTTGGAGCGAATACTGAGCAGCAGTCGGGTAAAAATAAACAGCAGCAGTTGCTTCATAAAGTAGATGCCCGCCACCATAAACATCAGCAGCAAGAGCACTTCAAGGTTGGCGGCAACTTCTTCACGAACATGAGTGGCGCTGGTCATGCCGATGACGACAGCTTCGATGGCTAACAGCCCGCCCGGCAACAGTGGATAACACTTAAGCGCCATTGCCAGCGTAAAAATGAATTCGGCCACCAGCAACCAACCCGCGATAAAGGGATTGATGAAAAAAATAAGCGGGTTAATGATTAAGAAGACGAGCAGTGCAAGTTTATACCAGTCCGGCGACTGGCCTAAAAAGTTGCGCCACATAGCGCGGCCCCATGATAGCTCCATGGCAGTTTCCCTTACCTGTAAAAATGAAATCATGTTTTTATGTTTGACCGCAAAGCTTAGCGGCACGAGTGAACGCAGGCAAGCTCTTCACGTGGCTTATCGTACCGACTGCGTATCAGCGTTATCTGGAAAATGAAGCCTTGATCCACTTTTTCTTCGTTGCGTCAGCTATCAGCTAAGAAACCCGTCTGGTATGATGTGTGTAACTATGTTTTGCTGTGTAATGGAATTATCACTATGGTCATTAAGGCGCAAAGCCCTGCTGGGTTCGCGGAAGAGTACATCATTGAGAGTATCTGGAATAACCGCTTCCCACCTGGCACTATTTTGCCCGCTGAACGTGAACTCTCCGAACTCATTGGAGTAACACGTACCACGTTACGCGAAGTTTTGCAGCGTCTGGCGCGGGACGGCTGGTTGACCATTCAACACGGCAAACCGACGAAAGTGAATAACTTTTGGGAAACCTCCGGACTGAATATCCTGGAAACGCTGGCGCGTCTCGATCACGAAAGTGTTCCGCAGTTGATTGATAATCTGCTGTCTGTGCGTACTAACATCTCGACGATCTTTATTCGCACCGCATTCCGCCAACATCCTGATAAAGCCCAGGACGTTTTGGCCACGGCGAATCAGGTTGCTGACCATGCTGACGCGTTTGCCGATCTGGACTACAACATTTTCCGTGGTCTGGCATTTGCATCGGGCAATCCGATTTACGGTTTGATCCTCAACGGTATGAAAGGACTTTATACGCGTATTGGCCGTCATTACTTTGCCAACCCGGAAGCGCGCGGCCTGGCGTTGAACTTCTACCGTAAGCTGTCAGAGCTGTGTGAGCAGGGCGCTCATGATTTGGTCTATGAAACGGTGCGCCGCTATGGTCACGACAGTGGTGAGATTTGGCACCGTATGCAGAAGAATTTACCGGGCGATTTAGCTATTCAGGGACGCTAATCGCGCAATGCCGGATGGTGACGCCAAAGCGTCTTATCCGGCCTACAATGCGTCTACGTCGTAGGCCGGATAAGGTATTTACACCGCCTCCGGCAATAAGCGTTACAGGCCGTTCATCCTTGGCGGGCAACGCTCCAGCAGCTCAACGCTGCCATCTTCATTCTGCTGCTCCAGCATCACATCAAAACCCCATAGCCGGTGCACATGCTTAAGCACCTCTTTGCGTCCTTTATCCAACGGCGCGCGGTTATGTGGGATATAACGCAAGGTCAGTGAACGGTCGCCGCGCAGATCGACATTCCAGATTTGAATATTCGGCTCCAGATTGCTCAGGTTATATTGCGATGACAGCCTGTTACGGATCTCGCGATACCCCTCTTCATTGTGAATCGCTGAAATTTCCAGGTAATTATGGCGGTCATCATCCAGCACCGTGAACAGGCGGAAATCGCGCATCACTTTTGGTGACAGGAACTGGCTGATAAAGCTCTCATCTTTAAAATCACGCATCGCGAAATGCAGCGTTTCCAGCCAGTCGGAACCCGCAATATTTGGGAACCAGTATTTGTCCTCCTCGGTGGGCGACTGACAAATACGTTTGATATCCTGGAACATAGCAAAGCCCAGCGCATACGGGTTTATCCCGCTATACCATGGACTGTTATACGGTGGCTGGAATACCACGTTGGTATGGCTATGCAGAAACTCCAGCATAAAGCGCTCGGTGACTTTGCCTTCATCATAAAGGTGATTGAGGATGGTGTAGTGCCAGAAGGTTGCCCATCCCTCGTTCATCACCTGAGTTTGTTTCTGCGGATAAAAATACTGGCTCACCTTACGCACAATACGCAGGACCTCTCGCTGCCAGGATTCAAGCAGTGGGGCATTTTTCTCCATAAAATACAGCAGGTTTTCCTGCGGCTCAGAAGGATAACGACGCGCGGTAGAGATCGTCTTCTCTTCCTCTTTCTTCGGCAGCGTGCGCCACAACATATTCACCTGACTTTGCAGATACTCTTCACGACTTTTCTGACGGGCTTTCTCTTCCTGTAGGGAGATTTTTTGCGGGCGTTTGTAACGGTCAACGCCGTAGTTCATCAGCGCATGGCAGGAGTCGAGGAGCTTTTCGACTTCATCCACCCCGTAGCGTTCTTCACACTGGGTTATATAGTTTCGTGCGAAGATTAGGTAATCGACGATGGAACTGGCATCCGTCCAGCTACGAAACAGGTAGTTGTTTTTGAAGAAGGAGTTGTGTCCGTAGCAGGCATGCGCCATCACCAGCGCCTGCATGGTGATGGTGTTCTCTTCCATCAGGTACGCGATACACGGGTTGGAGTTAATAACAATCTCATAGGCCAGCCCCTGCTGACCATGCTTGTACAAGCGTTCGGTTTCAATAAACTTTTTACCAAACGACCAGTGCGGATAGTTGATCGGCATCCCAACGCTGGAATAGGCGTCCATCATTTGCTCGGAGGTGATCACCTCGATTTGGTGCGGGTAGGTATCCAGCCTGTAGAGTTTCGCCACGCGGTCTATCTCTGCCAGATAGACATCCAGCAGATCAAACGTCCAGTCGGGTCCATCGCTTAACCGTGTGCTGTCCTTGTTCATGGAATCAATCGTAGCCATTCGCGCACCCTCATTGTTGGCGGCACTCTCTGTCTGGAGTACCTCAATTCAAGCATAGATCATGGTGTTAAAAAACGTGCTGCAGGAGAAATTTTTTCTTTGCGATTTCACGTCAGCGAAGCGTCGAAAAACGGCCAGGTGACAAAATTTTATGCTGGATAAAAATAACGCACAGCAGGAGATGCCAAAGCAGAGACTTCCCTGCAATCACTGCTATGTGTGAGATACATCACCATAAAAAAGCCATATGTTGAATAATATTTTCAACTGAGTTATCAAGATGTAATTAGAAGATTGTTCTTTTACTGTTAACGGAGTGGCTATGCGAGTTGTCATACTGGGAAGTGGCGTCGTTGGCGTGACCAGCGCCTGGTATTTAAGTCAGGCTGGACACGATGTCACCGTCATCGATCGTGAGCCGGGGCCGGCACTGGAAACCAGTGCGGCGAACGCCGGGCAAATCTCCCCTGGTTATGCCGCGCCGTGGGCGGCCCCAGGTGTACCGCTAAAAGCGATTAAATGGATGTTTCAGCGCCACGCGCCGTTGGCAGTACGCCTCGACGGAACGCAGTTCCAGTTGAAATGGATGTGGCAAATGCTGCGCAACTGCGACACCAGCCACTACATGGAAAACAAGGGGCGGATGGTGCGCCTGGCGGAATACAGCCGTGATTGCCTGAAAGCGTTACGTGCCTCTACCGGTATCGAGTATGAAGGACGTCAGGGCGGAACCCTGCAACTGTTCCGTACCGCTCAACAATATGAGAACGCCACCCGCGACATCGCCGTGCTCGAAGATGCGGGCGTACCCTATCAACTGCTGGAAGCAAGTCGCCTGGCGGAAGTCGAACCTGCGCTGGCAGAGGTCGCGCACAAACTGACAGGCGGGTTACGGTTACCGAATGACGAAACCGGTGACTGTCAGCTGTTTACCCAGCGTCTGGCGCAAATGGCCGAGCAGGCGGGGGTAAAATTCCGTTTTAACACTCCGGTCGATAAGCTGCTGAGCGATGGCGAGCAGATTTATGGCGTTCAGTGCGGCGAGGAGATAGTCAAAGCCGATGCCTATGTTATGGCCTTTGGCTCGTACTCCACGGCAATGCTCAAAGGGATCGTTGATATTCCGGTGTATCCGCTCAAAGGCTACTCATTAACCATTCCGGTGGCAGAAGATGACGGCGCTCCGGTTTCAACTATTCTTGATGAAACCTACAAAATCGCCATTACCCGTTTTGATGAGCGTATTCGTGTTGGCGGTATGGCAGAGATTGTTGGTTTTAATACTGAGCTACTACAACCACGCCGTGAAACGCTGGAGATGGTGGTGCGCGATCTCTTTCCGCGCGGTGGGCATGTGGAACAGGCGACCTTCTGGACCGGGCTACGCCCGATGACGCCAGACGGAACGCCAGTGGTGGGGCGTACCCGCTTTAAGAATCTGCTGCTCAATACGGGTCATGGCACATTGGGCTGGACGATGGCGTGTGGATCCGGTCAGTTGCTGAGCGATATCCTCTCTGGTCGCACGCCTGCCATACCTTATGACGATCTGAGCGTGGCGCGTTACAGTCCGGGATTTACTCCGTCTCGCCCGCGGCATTTACATGGCGTACATAACTAATAAGGACGCGAGATGACCCGCCCGATACTGGCCAGCATTGACCTGCAGGCGTTGAAACAAAACCTGATCATTACGCGTCAGGCTGCGCCGGACTCCCGCGTCTGGTCGGTCGTAAAAGCCAATGCCTACGGACACGGTATAGAACGTGTCTGGAATGCACTGGGAACGACCGATGGTTTCGCGATGCTCAATCTCGAGGAGGCGATCACCCTGCGGGAGCGGGGATGGAAAGGACCGATTTTAATGCTGGAGGGTTTTTTCCATGCCGAAGACCTGACGGTGTATGACACATATCGTCTGACCACTTGTGTCCACAGTAACTGGCAGCTCAAAGCGTTGCAAAATGCCCGCCTGAACGCGCCGCTGGATATTTACCTCAAGGTGAATAGCGGCATGAACCGGCTGGGTTTCTTACCAGAGCGCGTTGCGACCGTCTGGCAACAGTTACGGGCAATGCCTAACGTGGGTGAAATGACGCTGATGTCACATTTTGCGGATGCTGAACATCCGGATGGAATTAAGGACGCGATGGCGCGTATTGCGCAGGCAACGGAAGGGCTGGAGTGTCGACGTTCGCTGTCGAATTCGGCTGCGACGCTGTGGCACCCACAAGCGCATTATGACTGGGTTCGCCCGGGTATTATTTTGTATGGCGCATCACCGTCGGGGCAATGGCGGGACATCGCCAATACCGGCCTGAAACCAGTAATGACCCTGAGCAGCGAGATAATCGGCATACAGACGCTGAAAGCCGGAGATCGGGTGGGCTACGGTGGACGCTACACTGCCAGCGGCGAGCAGCGCATTGGCATTGTGGCGACAGGCTATGCCGATGGTTATCCGCGCCATGCGCCAAGCGGCACGCCTGTGCTGGTGGATGGCGTACGTACCGGGACGGTCGGCACGGTATCCATGGATATGCTGGCGGTAGACCTGACGCCGTGCCCGCAGGCGGGGATCGGGACGCCAGTGGAGCTGTGGGGTAAAGAGATTAAAATCGACGATGTGGCGACAGCGGCGGGCACGGTGGGTTATGAATTAATGTGTTCTTTGGCGCTGCGCGTACCGGTTGTGACGGTGTAACTTTTGTAGGCCGGGTAAGGCGCAGCCTCCACCCGGCAAAAAACATCCGCGTTACTCATCCTCATCTTCTGCCACACGGACACCCACTTTCAGCACGGCATTATCTTCTTTCTCGGCTACCGTCCAGATCATGCCAGCAAATTCCACCTGGTCACCGACGACCGGCGCAGCCCCCAACAGTTGCTGGACAATTTCACCCAGCGTTTGCTGCTTATCGCGATACCCGGTGCCATCTTCCAGGCCATAAATCAGTGCCACATCGGCATATTTCGCGCTGGCTTCAAGAATAAA
Organism: Citrobacter sp. wls716; assembly: GCF_005280975.1. NCBI lineage: Bacteria > Pseudomonadati > Pseudomonadota > Gammaproteobacteria > Enterobacterales > Enterobacteriaceae > Citrobacter > Citrobacter sp. wls716. The sequence goes on along the minus strand of NZ_SZWX01000021.1, from coordinate 378,768 downwards.
ATCACCAAAGAAACGCTGGTCTAACGACACTGGCGGCGACTGGCTGAACAGCTTACCTAAGGCGGGCAGGTCGCGTTCGCGGCCAATGACGCACAGTACATCGCCTTCACGCAGGCGGGTACTGCCTGAGGGGTGAAACAGCACGTTGTCACGAAACAGGGCGGCAATTCGCGTCTCTTCCGGCATATGCAGGTCACGCAGCGCGGCCCCGACACACCACTTATCCGCACTGAGCTGATAAACAAACTGCTCCCAGGGATTATCCGGATGAATATCGAGACCTATACGAGAAACCGGCCAGCCAACGGGCGGGACCACCACTTTGGCTTTTTTGGCGGCCCACGACAGCGACGTTCCCTGGAACAGCAGCGAGATCAGTACCACAAAGAATGCGACGTTAAAGAACAGGCGCGCGTTTTCCAGGCCCGCCATCATTGGGAAGACGGCGAGGATGATCGGCACCGCGCCGCGCAAACCCACCCAACTAATGAAAATGCGCTCACGCAGATTGAAACCACGAAATGGCAGCAATCCGGCGAACACTGACAACGGACGCGCGAAGAAAATCATCCAGGCGGACAAAATCAGCGCCGGAATCGCGATAGGCAGCAGGTCGGACGGCGTAACCAGCAGTCCAAGCACCAGGAACATGGCGATTTGCGCCAGCCAGGCCAGACCGTCGAAGTTTTGCAGAATACCAAACCGATTGCGGATCGGGCGATTACCCAGCAGGAAACCACACAGATAAACCGCCAGAATACCACTGCCTTCCAGCGCGGTAGTCAGGGCAAAAATCAGGATCCCACCGCTCAGGGCCAGCAGTGGATAAAGCCCGGCAGGCAGTGAAATACGGTTAATCATCTGCTGGAGCAGATATCCACCGCCGAGACCGATAGCGATACCTAAGCCAAACTGCTGGATAATATGTACCGCAAACATCCAGCTTAAACCGGTCTCGTGGTTCTGGATCATTTCGATAAGCGTAATGGTCAGAAATACGGCCATTGGGTCATTGCTACCTGACTCAATTTCCAGCGTCGAGCCCACACGTTCGTTGAGTCCTTTACCGCCGAGCAGGGAGAAGACCGCCGCGGCATCGGTTGAGCCGACAATCGCACCAATCAGCAGCCCTTCAATGAGATCCAGATGAAACAGCCATGCCGCCATCATGCCGGTGAGGCCAGAGGTAATCAGCACACCCACGGTCGCCAGCGATAACGCCGGGCCCAGCGCTACACGAAATGAGCTGGCCTGGGTGCGCATCCCACCGTCGAGCAGAATAACCGCCAGCGCCAGGTTACTCACCATGTAGGCAAAAGGGTAGTTATCAAAAGGAATACCGCCCACGCCGTCCACGCCCGCTAACATGCCAATAGCGAGGAAAATCACCAGAATCGGGATACCAAGACGTGATGAGAATGAACTAAGCAAGATACTGCAGGTGACGAGAACGGAACCCAAAATAAAAAGGCTAATGATTGCTGCGGCATCCAACGTTCGGTTACTCCTGAATTACGCTGTTTCGTATTAATAAACCCTAACATAATAACGACAGAAACAGCGTTTTACTTAGCCCTGAGGCAGGCTTTTTTTACGATTTAAGCACCGGATGACCGGAGATTGTGAGTTGACTGCCGTTTTTATCATTTTTCAGCACGGCTTTGGCCCCTAAAGGTAAGGTGACGGTGCGTTGTTCGTGGCCAAAATCGAGGCCGCCTAACAGTGGAACGGATAATCTGGCGCGCAGAAAATCACAAACTGAATCAAGACTGTAACCGGCATCATAGTCATTAGGCGCACTGCCGCTAAAACTGCCGAGAATGATGGCGTTCTGGCGGGCGAGGATCCCAGCATGATAAAGTTGCAGCAGCATGCGCTCGATGCGAAACGGGTGCTCGTTGATGTCTTCCAGCACCAGAATACCGTTCTCAATGGCGGGCATCCACGGCGTTCCCATCAGCGAAATGAGCATTGCCAGATTGCCTCCCCACAGCGTGCCTTCGGTAGCGCAATCCGGGCCATGCCCTTGCCAGTCGAGGGTAAATTCGGCATTGCGCAAAGCCTGCCAAAAATGGTGCTCGGTAAAGGCGTTCATTTCCTCGGCACCGAAGTTAGCCGCCAGCATCGGGCCGCTGAAGCTAATCACATCACTCTGAGCCAGCAGACCACACTGAATGGCCGTGAAATCGCTGTGTCCACACAGCAGCAACGGGTTTTGTTGCTGACGAACGGCCAGCGCCTGCCAGTCAATATCTGCCAGCAAACGGCTCGCACCGTAGCCGCCGCGCACCGCCATCACAATAGTATCAGGCATTTTTAGCTCAACGAGTGAGTTCACATCCGCCAGACGCTCGGCTTCGGTACCGGCAAAACGCTGACAGCGGCGGGTAATGACGGCAGTGTTATCGACCTGATGACCGGCCTCAGTAAGACGCGCAAGCCCACGTAATGCTGCCTGCTGGTTAATACAGTAGCCCGACGGGGCAATTAAGTGAAACCGGGACATGGCATTTCCTTGCTACAACTAAAACCAAATGTATATCATGCCGCGTAGGTATGTCGTTGTCACCTCAGCGACAGGTTCCGGCTATAAGGATAGATGACGTGAAATTGAGATGGTTTGCTTTTTTGGTTGTATTACTCGCGGGCTGTAGTTCAAAACAGGATTACAAAAATCCGCCATGGAATGCAGAAGTTCCGGTTAAACGCGCAATGCAATGGATGCCGATCAGTGAAAAAGCCGGTGCTGCCTGGGGCGTTAGCCCACAATTGATTACGGCGATTATCGCTATTGAATCAGGGGGGAACCCCAATGCAGTCAGTAAATCTAATGCCATCGGTCTGATGCAGCTTAAAGCCTCTACCTCCGGGCGGGATGTTTATCGTCGTATGGGGTGGAGCGGTGAGCCGTCGACCAGTGAGCTGAAAAATCCAGAGCGCAATATCTCCATGGGGGCGGCATATCTGAGCATTCTTGAAACCGGTCCGCTGGCGGGAATTGAAGACCCACAGGTGATGCAATATGCGCTGGTGGTGTCATACGCGAACGGTGCCGGGGCGCTGCTGCGGACGTTCTCCTCTGACAGGAAAAAAGCCATCAGCAAAATCAACGATCTGAGTGCGGATGAGTTTTTCGAGCATGTTGTCGATAACCATCCAGCGCCGCAGGCTCCACGTTATATCTGGAAGCTTCAGCGAGCGCTGGATGCGATGTAACGCGCGTAATATTACTCGCGCACTTTATTCGTTTTTTCCCGAGCCTCACGCTCAAGTGAAAAAATAATCCGCTGTAAATTCCGCTCCACCGCCGGGCCGACGTTGAGAAAACGAAAGCTCAGGCGGGGAGTGGTGATGGTCTCATTTTTTCCGTCGATCACTTTTCGCTCGGTAATCGAGATGAGCTGGGCATCAACGTGATACACCCCCCATTGTTCCATATTCAGTTCAACCTGCGAGAAGCGCATGCCTTCGACCAGCCCCTCCGGTGCTGTCCCTTCTAATAGCGCGCCCATGCCGCCAAGAGACAAATCGAATAAGCGAAAATGCAGGAGACTGTTGTCCGGCATCTTCGCCTTGCAGTGATAGGGCGGGTGTAACGGCGCGCCGATGCGGAAGTATTCCCGACGCTGGACGAACCACAGCGAAGGTGGCAACGATGAGACAAAGGCTGGCAATCGCTGATACTCGCCTTTTGTCAGTTGCGGGAGGGTAAACTCCACCTTGGCACCCTGCGTTTCAGCGATAATTGAGATCTGGCTGGCGCGTTGCACGGCCTGGTTTTCATATTCCTGACTGCCAAAATCCATGATCAATTCGTCCGGGCCGACAGCAAGAATTTTGCTGATGAACTGACCTCCTGACCAGGAGATACGCAGTGGAACCTGCTGTGAATTTAAGTCCCGGAGTACCCCTAATACGGCGAGCGGGTTTTGCTTCAGGAACTGCTCATTGTAGTTACTCACACCTAATGACTCCTGGATACCTGGCTTATCGTTGGGTTATCGGCATTGCGAGACGGAACTTAATACAAATGGATGAAATTTTTTACCCAAGCCAATGAATTAAGTCTGAGTGCAAACAGCAGGTAGCGATGGCTTGCCTATACTTAACGTGCTGGCGCAAGAATGTCTTGCGTATGCGTTCACTGGAAAGAGGGCCTGAAAATGGGAATTATTGCCTGGATTATTTTTGGTCTGATTGCGGGGGTTATCGCCAAGCTGATTATGCCGGGGCGTGATGGCGGCGGATTTATTCTGACCTGCATTCTCGGTATTGTCGGTGCTGTGGTCGGTGGGTGGCTGGCAACGATGTTTGGTATCGGCGGCGATGTCAGTGGGTTTAATCTCCACAGCTTCCTGGTGGCCGTGGTCGGCGCGATTGTGGTACTGGGTGTTTTCCGACTGGTACGACGAGATTAATTGAACGGCCCCTGCGGGGGCCGTTTCTCTGCGTAGTTTAGTCAGAACTGGTATTCAATCCCCGCCCAGTAATTACGCCCTTCTTCGATAAACCCTTCGCTGTAGACGTACTGTGTATCAAACAGGTTGTTGACCGAAGCGTTAACGCTAAAGCCATGTCCGATGGTGTAATCTGCCCGGAGGTGGGTAATGGCGAATCCGGCCGCTTTTTGTGAGCCATCAGAATTGCTATAGCTTGAAGAGCGGGCTTCTTCGGATAGCGTAATGCTGAGTGGGTCCCACGGTTTCAGCGTCATCCAGGCGGTGAGAGTTTGCGTCGGTAGATCGGTAATTTTACCGATGTCGCTGCGTTTAACGTCAGCATGGATAAGACCGTAGCTCAGTCCCACATCCAGCATGTCAAAGACCTTACCTTTGACGCCGGCATCCAGGCCGGTGTAATCCACCCGACCACTGTTTTGGTTCTGAATCGTGTCGGCATCAATATTGTGCGACAGAATCGCATCGGTAATGCGGTTGTAATACACGCTGGCTTCGAATCCCCAGTTTTGGGTGAACGAACCGTTCCACGTGAGATCGACGCTACGGGCGCGTTCCGGTTTTAGCTGCGGGTTGACCAGCGCTATCTGGTTATAAGCCGGTTTTGACGTGGTGTAGCGCTCTTTCAGTGTGGGGAAGCGCGTTCTGTCAGAGTAGGACAGCGCTAATGTGTCAGAATTTTCAAAGTGATATTTGGTCATTACCTGCCAGTTAAAGGCGGACTGATCGTTGTCATCATAATGGGTAACGCTGCCGTTTTTCTCGTGCTTCATCCCCTCTACGCTGTCACGCCAGTCGTAGCTGATACCCGCCACCACATCGACATTATCCGCAGCCGCCCACTGATATTCACTGGCAACAGACCAGGTGCGATCTTCGTAGCGGTCATAAGCGGCATTTGGAGCCCCTTTTTCGCGATGAACATCGTCTTTCCAGTTCACGGCGAAAGAGAGCAGGTCGTTCTCCCGCATATCAGCGGAAAGCTGCAAACCTGCGCCGTCGCTATAGTCAGAATAATGGCTGTAGCTGCCTTTCTTATTTTTCAGATCGGCAAGGGAATTGTACATCATCAGTGTATTTTCAAAGGTGTCGCGATACAGGCGGCTTTTCAATGTAAAGCGATCGCCCAAATGCGTGGTGCCCTGATAGTAATAACTTTCTTTATCATATTGCGGCCATTGCCAGTAACGTGATTTCTGGCTGCTGGTCCCGGCATATGGCGGGTTATCTTTTTCGCCGTCCTGATTAATGTAGGTCAGAACATACTCATCATCACCGCGTGGCGTGAACCCCAGTTTCACGATGCCGCGTTTATCATCGGCTGATGAGTTAATCATCTTGCCATTGCTGCCCGCTACCGGGTTATCAACACCATGAGGTAATCCGAGGAAATCCTGTTTTAGCTGGCTACCGCTGAGCTGGATATATCCGAGATCGTTGCTGGCACCGAACGACGCGTGCATATCATGGGCATTGTCTTTGCTACGGCTCCAGCCCTGACGATAGCCCAGAGAGCCCTCAATCGGTTTGGTGGGCTTCTTGGTCGTGATGTTAATAGCGCCACCCATCTGGTTCGGCCCCTGTAGCAAGGATGAGTAGCCTTTAGAGACCTCGACAGAAGCGATATCGGATGTCAGAAAACGACCTAAATCAAGGTTGCCATCGTAGGGGATGTACACCGGAACACCGTCGAAAAAGACCGGGACCTGACGACTGTCAAAACCGCGGACCTTCACTTGTTGCTCGTTACGGTTACCGGATTTTTGCAGCACGACGCCGGGAACGACGCTTAGCGCCTGCGCCACGTTTTGTTTATCCAACTGCTGCATCGTTTCCTGGCCGAGAACCGTAGTGGTTGCGGCGGAGGCCGGACTAGACCAGACGGTCATGGTTTCGCTTTCCTGCCCAGCAAAAGCACCTTGCGCGAAAGCAAACGACAGGGCTGTGTAAAGACAACTTTTGTTAAAATTCATTATTTATAGTCCATTTATAAATGTTATACGCCGTGGGCGTCCGGGCTCAGGCTAACTTTGATATCCGCCGGTGGGGCGTAGTAAGGTGCGGAGGTGATAAAGAGTCTGATGCCACAGTCGAGATAACTCGCCAGTGAGGCGAGGGTAATGCCGCCAGTCAGCGCCAGCGTGCAATGGGGGGCCAGAGACGGTGCCAGGCGAGCGATGCCTGCTGCCTGCTCAGGGGTAAACTTATCGAGTTGCAGCACATCAGGGGCCGCATGTAGCGCGGCCAGTGCCTCATCGGGGGTATCTGCTTCGACCACAATCTTTTTTTCTGGCGCATGGGCGCGTAGTTGTGCTATTGCCGCGGCCCAGTTGTTCGGATCGGCAAGAAAGCGGCGATGATTTGCAAACAGCAGCACGGTTTCGGCGCACCCGCCCCGGTGGATAATGCCTCCGGCGGCAAGGATCGCCTGGGTAGCCAGCATACGGGTGCCTGGGATAGTTTTGCGGGTGCAGGCAATCTGGCCATCAGGATAGCGCTGACGCAGGATGCTTAGCATATCGTCGAGATAGCGTGAGACACCGCAACTCCACTCCAGCACGTTCTGTACCGCTTTCCAGCCCTGGTGTAGTGCCGCCGCGTTACCGTGCGCGCGCAGAAGTAACTGTCCGGTACGCGCCCGTTCGCCATCGGGCACAAGGTCGGTAACGGTCAAACCCAGTGATGTCAGCATTTGTCTGGCAACAGTAGTTCCGCTTACGCACCCGCCCTGGCGGTGATAAAAACCCATACTTCCTGGCTGTGCGCCGATACCCAACGCGCGGGTTGTTAAATCGCCGCCCTGAATATCCTCCAGCAGCAGCGCATCGACTTGCGCCTGTGAGAAGTAGATCATTGCAGCGCCTCCCGCGGTACGCTGTCCCACCAGATAAGCGCCCAGTCGCGACTGGCGGGAGCGATGGTGCCGGGGTCCTGCTGATGGTACCAGTGCTCCAGACGCTCAATTTCGTCGGTGCTCAGTTCTCCCATGCTCCAGCGCACGTTCTCCAGAAAACGTGTCCAGGTGCTGTTGTCCTGCTGACAGTTTGGTCCACGGATAAAATCAACATGTGCGTGAATGCCCATCTGATACAAAACATTCAGTGCATAGATATAGTTGGGAAGCTCAATCACCTCGCGCCCCAGCGCGCGCTGAATCGTGGGCGATACAAATGAGGAACTGACGAGATGGGTGGTGTAAACCCGCAGCCGTGCCTGATTATTCAGTTTGGTCATAGCCTGACGCATATCGGCAACCAGCGTTGAACGTGAGGCGACGGCAATATCACACTGGGGCAAGTCGTCCCAGTGCGCTTCCCATGCGCGCTGCACCCACTGTACGTGGCGCGCGCCCATCTGCCCGGCACGGCGAGCGGCAACGCTCAGCATTCCCTGGCTGTAGTCTACGCCGTAAACGATCGGCATTTTTTTGGCCAGCGCCAGCGCAACCGTTCCGGGGCCGCAACCCATATCAAACAGTGATTCAGCACCTTTCAGGTCAATCTTGCTCAATAACTGGAGCAGGTAGTTGTCGGTTAATGAGGCGCAATTTTCTGCCATTTTTTCCGCGCGTTTGTCCCAGTGTTCTGGTTTTTTCTCGGTTCGCTTCGCCTGAAGTAACTGTTTGCGGTACAGGTCAGCAAAATCAATGTCGTCAATGAGCATCGTGATTCCTTAATCGTGTGAGCCAAAGAGGTGATGGGCTATTTGTGAGGGCGTGACCCGATACAGCGTGGCCAGACGTTCAGCAGCCAGTTGGTGTTCAGGCCCCCCCTGTGACACCAGACCATCTGGCTCGACGCGTACCACGCTGTCGGCAATGGCCCGTGCATGCAACGGATGGTGGGTCGACATAAGCAGCGCCATGCCCGAATTTTTCAGCGTGACCAGGGTGTCGAGCAGTCGGATCTGGTGACCAAAATCGAGGCTGGAAGCAGGTTCATCCAGCAGTAAAAGACGTGGACGCTGTGCCAGCGCACGGGCAATCAACACCAGTTGACGTTCGCCACCGCTCAGGGTGTTCCAGCGCCGGGGCGCGAGATGCGGGATTGCCAGCACGTCCAGTTGTTCAAGGGCGATGTCGCGTTCTTTGCCGCCGGGAACGGCAAATGCCGCCATTTGCGGGGCCAGTCCCATCATCACCATGTCCAGAGCCGTGAAGGCAAACGCACCGTCATGTGCCTGAGGAACCCAGGCGATGGCGGCGGCGCGTTCCCGGTCGCTGAGATGATTCACCGCGATACCATCAAGCGTAATCTGGCCAGCAAGCGGTTGAAGAACGCCAAGAATGGTACGCATCAGCGTGGTTTTCCCACTGCCATTGGCGCCAATCAGGCAACAAATTGACCCTGGCGCGACGCTAAACGAGACATCGCGTAATACTGGGTGCCGGGAATGGTAGCCGAGAGATGCATGTTGTACGCTCAGCAGCGTCATTGTCGGCCTCCCCGGAGCAGAAGTAACAGGAAGAAGGGGGCACCAATAAACGCGGTCAGGATCCCCAGCGGGATTTCCGTGCTGCTCAGAGTGCGGGCAAGGGTATCTGTCAGCAGCAGTAAAATAGCGCCGATCCCCATTGAAACAGGCAGTAGCCGTTGGTGGTTGTTCCCACAAAGCAGTCTGCCAATGTGTGGCACCACCAGCCCAATCCAGCCAATAATTCCGGCAATCGCCACAGTACAGGCGGTGATAAGCGTGGCGCAGATAATCAGCCAGAGCCGTAGCCGGGAAACGTTGATGCCCAGAGAACGGGCTTCATCATCCGAGAGGGTGAGTAAATTCATACGCCAACGTAGCAGCAACAGCGGCACCAAACCGGCCACGATCAGCGGTGCGGACAACCACAGGTCATGGGCGGTGATGGTCGACAGACCACCGAGTAGCCAGAAGGTAATCGACGGTAGCTGGGTATACGGGTCAGCCAGCGTTTTGATGAGCGAAATCCCTGCGCCGCACACCGTACCCAGCGCAATGCCGACCAGTACAAGGGTGAGTACCGGATCGTGGCGTTTTACCCGCTGGGTGATGAGCCACACGCCCGCCACCACGAACAGGCCGCCGACAAACGCATACAGTTGAATAAACAGGATCGGTAAACCGAGCAGGATGGCGGTACAGGCCCCTAAACCCGCCCCGGCTGCCACGCCGAGAATATCCGGCGACACCAGTGGGTTACGGAACATACCCTGATAAGTGGTCCCTGCGCCCGCCAGTGCCACGCCCAGCAGCAATGCAGCCAGAATGCGTGGCAATCGAATCTGCCAGAAGACGATTTTGTCCTGGGGCGGCACGCCCGGATGGTCAGCAATGAGGTTCATCACCTGCTGGGCATCCAGGCGATATGCACCTGAAACCGTTGCGACGATGACACACACGGCAATGGCTGCGATCATCAGAGCACTCAGCGTAGTCATTCTCATCAGGGTGTCACCAGCTTTTGAAACTGTGCATCGCTTAATGAGGTGTGCCAGAACAACTCTGCGTAGCGCTGCATATCGGTCTTAAAGTGGGTTTCAATTTTGGGGTCAAGCCAGGCGTGCAGGCGACGTAATCCCAGCAACCGGTTGATGCCCGGCGGGGCGTCCAGCCAGCCAAACGGCAGTCCGCTGAGAAACAGAATACGTTGCTCAGCAACGGCTTTAACCCCTTGCCAGACGGGATCTTCTCGCAGGTACTGTGCGGTGACTGCATCCTGAACCAGAATAATATCGGGCTGCCAGCTCAACAGATTTTCCATGGATACCTGGGTCAATCCATGTCGTCCCGGGATTTGCGCGACATTGTGTAATCCCAGTAACTCTGGTGCTTCGGTATGCAGTGAACCCTGTAAACCGGTTTCCAGTCCTCTGGCACCGCGTGCGGCATAAAAGCGCAGTTTTGCTGCGGGCGAGTGCGAAAATGCATCTGCGTCATCAATAAATCGACGGGCAAGTGCAGCCTGTGCCGAGGCCCGTGTTGCGGTACCCAGCGCAGCCCCTGCGGCTTGCAGTTGTGCCGGGGTTTGTCGGAGCTCGCCGTTAATCAGCAGCCACGGAACGTGCGTTTGCGCGTTGACCTGCCGGGCTTGAGAAAGCCAGGTTTCATCAGCATTGCCGCAGTCAACCACCAGATCGGGTTTCAGCGCTAACAAGGCCTCCAGTGACAGGGTGCTGGCGCGTCCTGCCAGTCTTCCCAATTTCGGTAACGCCAAAATGTCATGATGGAATGGCACTGCGGCCTGGTGAGAAAAATCAAATGATGAAAATCCCACCAGTTTTTCCGGTGCGACAGCCAGCAATAGCATATCAGCAGGTGCTCCGGCACTGACGACGCGCTGGATTGCCTCGGGTGACGGCGGTGAACCGACAGCAACGGTAAGCGGTGTTTGGGCAAGGGCCGGAAAATGGCGTAACAGCAGCGCAGATGCCACGAGCTGGGCAAACATCCTTCTTGTCAGTGGCATTATGTTGGTCCTGAACAGTGATAAAATCGCTATATATTTACATATACAGCGAATAAAAACATGTTCAGAATCAATTTCACACGGATGAAAACAGGGGCTACCCCATAAGGGCTAGATGCAATGGATACACCTGAAATGGAGATACATGGCACCAAAAAATCCGCGACATGGCGCGGATTTAGAGGAGACTGAAGACACCAGAAGAAGATTAGGACGTCGGTTGAGTCTGCTTTTTGGCCTCGGAAGGCGTGTTACTGGCGGGGGCGGGGCGCGTTGCCGGTACGCTGTCGCAGGGTTTATCTTTAGCGCATATCAGATCGAGCATTTTTAACGTTACGCCGTTGGTCCAGCCGAAACCATCCTGTAGCGGGTATTCGCCACCGCCGCCGCCAGTTCCTGTGCTGCTCACGTCATACTTCTCAACCAATTTTTTCTCACGATCGTACGTGTGCTGCACATTGGTGAGGAATCGCCAGGTGACATCCATAGCGACATCATTTTGGCCATAGTTCTGTAATCCCGAGGCGGCGACCCACTGTAACGGCGCCCAGCCGTTGGGAGCATCCCACTGCTGGCCGCTTTTCACCGACGTGGTTGCAAGGCCGCCAGGTTGCAACAGATGCGCCTGAGTTGCTGCGGCCACCTTGCCGGCGCGATCTTTTGCCGCCGCATTCACAAATAAAGGGAACAGCGCGGCGGCAGTTAACTGATTACGGACTTTGTGGCTCTTCAGATCATAGTCGGCATACCAGCCTTCTTTGTCATTCCACAACCAGGTTTCAATCCCTTTTTGGCGGGCATTGGCAAAGCCCTCGTACTGCGCTGCTTTGGCATCGTCACCTGCGGCTTTACTGGCGAGAGCGATCATTTTCTCCATCTTGTATAACAAGGCATTGAGATCGACAGGCACAATGCTGGTGGTGCGCAGGGTACTTAGCTGGTTGGGGTTATCCATCCAGCGTGAACTAAAGTCCCAGCCGGATGCGGCGGCTGAGCGCAGGTCGCGATAAATTTCAGTGGCAGGGCGGTTCGGATTGCTTTTCGCGGTGGCAATATCCTCAACCCAGGATTCAGGTCTTGGCGTATCCCGGTCATCCCAGTAGCGGTTTAAAAGGGTGCCATCAGCCAGTTTGACCACACGTTTATGCTGTTGACCGGGCTGAAGTGTTTCGCCTCCTTCCATCCAGTAGCTGTACTCTTTTTGCATCTGCGGGAGGTATTTTTTCAGCGCGTCGTTACCGTCATGCTGCGCCAGCAGTTCAACCATAAAGGCAAAGAACGGTGGCTGTGAACGGCTCAGGTAGTAGCTTCGGTTGCCGTTAGGAATGTGCCCCCAGGAATCAATCTCATAAGCGAAGTTGGCCACCATATCAGAAACCTTGTCCCAGCGATTGCTCTCGGCAAGCCCCAGCATAGTAAAATAGCTATCCCAGTAATAAATCTCACGAAAACGCCCGCCCGGCACTACATAGGGTTCTGGTAGCGGCAGCAGAGAGTCCCATTTTTCGACATCGGTGGTTGAGCGAGTGAGTACCGGCCACAGTCCGTCAATATGCTCGCGGAGTGATTGCCCGGCCGGGGGCACGTATTTCTCACCCTCTTTTGGCAACGTAAAATTCACTTCCACAAAATGGCGTAAATCAAAGCCGGACTGATTTTTCTGCATCCGATAATCGGCAAGGATCATCAGCGGATCGCTGTTGGGCACTGCGTCGGCAAAAGTTTTCTGATCGGGAAATAGCTTTGCTGTCTGTACATCATTGAACAATGGACCAAGCAGAATATCAGGAGGAGAAGGCGTAGCGACAGGTGAATCCTCAGCGTTCGCAGTAAAAGAGGCCAGAGCAAAAAAGGTGCTTGCGAGCGTCAGTTTTATCGCCACTGAGAGCAGGCCAGGATGGCGAATTGCGGGTGTTATCATCGGTTAATCTCCTTAGCGGCGTGCCGAAGTTGCGGCATCTACCATGAGAAAACCTTAGTTCAGGATCGACCGTTGCGCGTGATCGGCCCCCCATTTTGCGATTAAACAGACATTTCCTGACGGAGGGAGTGAAATAGCCCACCTTTTACAGATAAAGGGTGGGCTGTGGGTATCAGCCCGCGAGGATCACCCGATTTGCTACACCGTCCAGAGTCAGAGCGTCACCCATCTTGATAGCATCGAGGGTTGCGCCTTGTTGGCATACCCAGCACAAGCCCATCTCGCGGGCGATAATCGCCGAGTGGGAGGCTTCGCTACCGGCGCGCAGGCAGATCCCTTTGATCGTGAGCGGGTCGAGTTGCAGCACGGTAGACGGATAGATGACATCGGCGACCAGAATGGTCGGTCGAATAGACGCGGGGATACGGGCACTTTCGCCGGTCAAATGTTGCAGCGTACGGGACAGCAAATCCTCAATATCAATGTATCGCGCCTGTAAATAAGGATCGTCGAGTTGCAGATACTGCTGACTCAGATCGCGCAGTACGTTATGCAAGGCATATGCTGCGCTACACTGCTCTTCACGCATCAAATCACAGGCCATATCGAAAAGCTCAGGATCGTCGAGCAGCGTGTGATGACCAGAGAAAATGGCGGCGATATCAGCGGAATACTTCTCCTCTGCCAGCGCGGTTAAATCACTCAGGTCGTCGAGTGTGCGTTGAATGGCCGCTTTTAGCCGCTGCTGCTCGTCCTGCATATCCGCGGTCGGGCGATGGGTGACTTGCGGTGAGAACGGCGTATAGCAAAATGCCGTACCCGTTGCCAGCGCTGGCACCGGTACTGCGATGCTTTCAGCGCGTGCTTCTTCGACGGACTCGCCAAAATTCTCAGCCGCCAGCTGCGTAAACGCAGCCAGCGCCGCGTCTGCCTGTTCACCTTTAGCAATCAGGCGCAGCGTGTCATTACAGCGCACCTGCAGCAGTGCTATCTGATTCAGGCTGTCAGGGACGACGCATTTGCCGTTTTTTTCCAGCCACATGTCGGCATTAAAGCCAGACAATGTGGAGACCAGCCGCGATGCCGGGCGAACATGTATACCGTTGGGGTTTCTTACGGTCACGGCAACCGAACGAGCATCGGCGTCGGGTGACAATTCAGCGGGTGCTGTCTTCGCAACAGACGACGAAGGTAAACCCAGTTGCTCACGCTTGGCGTCGAGGGCATTCATGGCATCATTGATGACCCGATCGATATCAGCGCCCGCCGCAGCACTGACGGTTGCCGCCAGCGTACCTTCAACCAGCGGGGCAGCGCACAGACGCACCTTGGCGGCGATTGCCGGATCGAGCAGATCCAACGCGGTTTCCGCACTCAGTAACGCGCTGCCAATATCCATCATCACCAGCACGTGATCCGTGTCTGCCACTGACTCAATGGCCTCCATCACTTTGATGGGGTCGGTGCCAATGGGGTTCTCAGGATCGTCAATGCCTGCGGCAATAGCGAGTTTACAACCATCACCCATTAACATCTGTCGGGCTAACGCACCGACGCCTTCGCCCAGTTGGGCGCTGTGAGACACAATAACCAGGTTTACCATCGTTTTATCCTTACTCTCTGGACGCCTGAGCCAACATTTGCATCATAAACATAACGGACGTTGCGCCGGGGTCCTGATGCCCAATGCTACGCTCACCAAGGTAGCTGGCGCGGCCTTTGCGCGCCTGCATCGTGATGGTACTTTGCGCCGCGGCTTCTGCCTGGGCGCTTGCCGCCTCCAGAGCGGCCTGTACGCTCAGCTTTTGCTCGCTGGACTGGCGTAAAGATTCGACGACAGGCACCCAAACGTCGCACATGGTTTTGTCACCCGGTTCGGCTTTACCACGACTAATGACACCTTCTGCGCCATCACGCATCATCTGATACAACTCGTCAACCGTCAGACTTTGATGGGCCTGAGTGACCTGCGCGGCGCGGATGAAAAAGGTGCCGAACAGCGGGCCACTGGCACCACCGACGCTTGAGAGCAGTACCATACCGGTATTTTTCAAAATAAAACCGATATCTTTATCCGCAATGGACGGGAGCTTTTCGACCACTTTACTGAAGCCGCGGTGCATATTCAGACCGTGGTCGGCATCGCCGATTTCCCGGTCAAGGCCGGTAAGAAAATCGCTTTCGGTGGTGAATATTTCGCCGCAGCGATAGAGCCAGTTAACAATTTGTGTTCTGGTGAGGGACATCATGAATCTCCTTATTTACCCCAGTTGAGTGCAGGGGTGTGAACCGGTGCATCCCATAAGCTCAGCGTTTCGTCATCCACTTGTAGCAGGGTGATTGAGAAACCGGTCATGTCCAGAGAGGTGCAGTAAGAGCCAATCAGGTTACGTTCGATGACAATACCGGCATCCTGGCAACGGCTTTCAAGGCGGTTATACACGCCGAAGAGCTCAGACAGCGGTGTCGCACCGAGATTATTGACCAGCGCAATCACGCGATCGCCGCTCTGTAGCGCGCGTTTGCTTTCTTTCCCTTCCTGCCATGCGCCCTGAAGGTGATCCCAGTGACGCAGCGTACGACTGTAGTTGCCGTTTTCCAGCAGGGTGTCAAACATTTCATCCACAGTTTGATCAAGCGAGGAGAATGGACGGCGGTCAATGCCGGGTTCGCCGTGGATACCGACGCCAAACTCCATTTCGTTGTCCTGCAGGGTGAATGACGGTTGACCGGCCGCCGGAACGGTACAGGCACCAATGGCAATCCCGATGGAATGACCCTGATTGTTCAACTGGCGCCCCAATGCCGCGCAGGCATCCAGTGAGTCACCGCGTTCTGCGGCCGCACCGACCAGTTTTTCAATCAATACAGTATTTGCCACACCGCGACGACCGGCGGTGTACAGACTGTCTTTCACCGCCACGTCATCATCCACGACCATCGTGGTGACTTTGACGCCGCTTTCATGCAATAGCTCGGTTGCCGTTTCGAAGTTAAGAATGTCGCCGGTGTAATTTTTGATTATCAGCAGTACGCCTTCGCCGCCATCAATTTGCATGGCGCATTCAAACATTTTATCCGGCGTTGGCGAGGTGAAAATTTCACCCGGACAGGCACCGGAGAGCATACCCTGGCCAATGTAGCCGCAGTGCATTGGCTCATGGCCGCTACCACCACCGGAAAGCAGCGCCACTTTGCCCATCACTGGCGCATCTGCGCGAGTGACATACACCGGGTCCTGATGCAGTGCCAGAGAAGGGTAGGCTTTTGCCAGCCCGGCGAGTTGTTCGTTCAGTACGTCTTCAACACGGTTGATCAATTTTTTCATTGTTTATGCTCCGCAGACAGTCCTGAGATGGCTGCACATATCAGGCAGACATCTGATGTAGGGTATCGGTTTGTACAGCGCCACGGCGACCTCTCGCTGCCGATAAGGTAATTTTGCACACGGGTAGTCAAAAGAAAATTGATGTGATTGGCGTTTCAATACGGAACATTAGCATCTGGTAATGTTCCGTATTGAAACGTATTGGTGCATAAAACAGCGGAAGTGAGAGATGCGGCAAGGTTTATGCTGACGGTATTGTGAATAAAACGTTATTCCTTACTCTTCTTTGCCATTAAAATCGAAAAACCAGAACAGGATAAAACCAATAAAACCAAAAATTAGCAGAATAGCCAGGGTATAGACTTCGTATCGTGCGGCATCTGCGGCAATCGCCTGCAATTTGTCCATTGCCGGGGCTGGCTGCTCTTTGAATAGCATGAGTTGCCATTCATAAAGGTTTGTTGTTTTTATCTCTTTAATCGGTTCCCAAATATGGTTAGCCGCCGCGCCGAGTGCTAAAGCGGAAAACAGTGCGCCGTAAATACGTTGACGTTTTTCCTGACGCTGACTAATCGCCTGGCGCATGAGCTGATCCAATTGCTCTATCTGCGCCATGAGCTCCTGGCGCTGTTCCGATAATCCCCACTGCCGCGAGAGATCGTCACTCAGCTGGTTATGCAGGGCATCGTTGCCGACCAAAGCACCTTTATTCATGGCTTTTAGCGCCCGGGCCTTGGTTTCCAGCATCATTTCGGACCAGTCAGATAAACGACGAATTTTTCCCTTTCGGTTGTGAATTTGCTGCGATTCGAGCAGATCCTTGAGCCACTGTTCAATCTGTTGGGCAGAGTTCGCCAGAAAATTTTCATACTCATGGCTGACATCCGCTACTGAACTGGCCGCTTTAATCAGTATTGCCAGATGTTTATCCTCTTCTTCGCGACAGAAGAATGTGACGCCATGACGGTGAGCGACGACCAGAATATTGCTGTACCACTGGCTGCTGTACTCGCTGGTGGGGGGGAGATCCGCAGGGCTCCGGACGACGCGCGTGCTATCGCTCTGTGCTGCCAGCCAGGCATGGAAAGTGGGGGTATCGATCATACGCATCAGCGGGACTATCGTAATATCACCGCCCTCCGGGATGCGATGCTGATAGACACGAATGCATTTACCCTTTGTGCGGCAATCAAGTTCGGGTAAAGCTATTGGCACAATGGCGTTATCAAGGTACCGGGTAAAATAATTTTCCCAGATTGTGGGTAAAACGTCTTGTTGCCAGGTCAGTTTCGAGCCTGGCTCTCCGGGCGCAAGCTGCTTCGGTGCCGCAATTAGCGTCATTCTGCCTTGATCGTCGTACCAGGGTTGGTTCGGTGCTCCTGGGATTAGTTTATCGCTTCCAGCCAGGCGATAGCTTTCGAGAAAACGCGGAGTATCGTGCGGGCGTAACCCTTGCCAGGCAGCATCTTCACGCTGTTCCAGAGCGAACCACAGGGCATCAAGGCGCGTCCCCTGAATGGGGTTGAGCGAAATAACGATATCATTGCCCGTGCCCACTTCTCGCGGGCGATAAATGGCCAGCAGCCCAAATCCATTGTGCGTCCAACTGCGTTCTTTGTCGCAGCGCGCGAGAATTTTCAGCATCCCGGAAGGGAGCGTTTCGGTGATAAACAGTGCATCAACCACCGTTTGCCGCCGGCCTGTGCCGAGGTCCAGCAGGAGTTGGCAGGTCACCGAACGCTTGATAACGTGTTGGTAAATCTGTTGCTCATACGCCAGACTTGCGACCGCACTTGCATAACATTGCGTGTGCATGGGCATAATGCCTGCGGTGGGGTCTGGGTTGGCTATTATCATATCGCTCAACAGGCGCAGGCAGGCCAATATGTTGTGGCGAACAACGGCAGTATCATCCATGGATTGCTCGCACAGGCTGCTATGCGCGAGTGCGGATAACAAGCACGCGGCAGAACGCGTCGTATCATCACCGTCCAGATAAATACCGCTTTCCCATGCGGTGACGTATTCCAGCCACGGATGTGTTGATAGCGACAGCGAACCAGCGGCATCGAGATGGTTCAAAAACAGCAACAGCGTAAAACAGGTATCCAGAGAGAAATCTTCGATAACGATTCGTTGTATTCCCTGGACACTTGAGAGTTTATTGCGCCATATAGTCCATTGACGATCGTCGGCATTTGCCACCAGTTCACTCACCGAATTGTAGTGACCTGCACGGTATCCTTTGTTATTGAGCGCGATACCCTTTTGGCTTTCCGTATCATTGCCGTCGCCCAATCCGATCAGCAGGCTGCCTGCCGGTGCATCACGCTGCGACGGATTGAACTCGAAAGTAAACTGCGGCCATGCATTGTTGAATGCGAACATATAATTCTCTTTCGATGGATGTGTTGTTGTATCGCTCATTATTTGACTACGTTATAAATGACCCGTTGTGAGCGACTCCAGTTATCGTCAATCGCAATATTGGGTTCATGGTTTTCTTGTTTCACGCAGTAGTTCTTAACCAGGCTTTTTAACTCTGCCCCGTTGAGTGTGCCGAACATCAGACGCGTATTCAGTTCTTTCAATAACACATCGTGGAGTGAATAGGTGGTAGGTCTTTGCAGTGAAAACTGCGCCGCGTCAGCCAGTAAGTCACGCGCATTATCGGCCATCAAACGGCGTTCACAGCGACCCGCAGGTTCATTTTTGGCCATTTCTTCATCGTAAGCTTTCTTCTGGGCTTTCTCAAAATTAAGCGCTCTGTCCAGTTCCGCTTTAATACCCTGAATATCCTTGGCAGAAGAACAGAATGTTTTTAAATAACGAATCTGTATGGGGGTCAGCGTGCCATTCTGGTTCGTTTGCTGACGTAATTTACCGGCCATTCTGAGACAACCGTTTTTTTCATCCATCAACGATGCTGATTGTAATAGGGCATTCAACGTTTCCTGGCGATCTTCCTGTAATGCGGCTTCGGCATAATACAGTTTCCAGCGCATGCCTCCGGCAAGAAACAAATTGACAACCTGGGTATCACCGCGGTCGATAGCGGCGCGAAGATTTTTTTCATCCCAGGCAATGCCGATATTCGCCAGTTCTTTACGCGGATCGCTACTGGTTTCTTTTTTCGCACCGGCAACCGTTTTACCCACTTCCCCGAGATCGCTACGGATGGACTCCGTATTCACCAGCGTCTTGGTTGAGGTTCCGAAAGTCAGTACCGAACCAACAATAATGACGACGATACCGCCCAGCACCCAGGCCACTCGATTGCGAATGATGCCCGTTTCCATTTTGATTTTTCCAATATCCTGAGCCTGAGCCGCCAGGTCATCCTTTATTCCCTGAACGTCACCGCCAAGATCGTCAATTTTTTGGGCGGTCCGTTCGAAATAGCGCGCAACCTCAGCATTGCTGTCATCAAAAAAACGATCAGGGTTAACTTTTACCCGACCTTCATCGAAGGCCTCCTGTACCGGCTCAGTAATTTCTCGGTAATAGTAATTCACCAATGTTGTTTGGACGGAGGTTACCCGCTTATGATGCGCCAGACGGTTGCGAATTACGCGAATATCGTCAAGAAAGGTATTCAGTGTTCTACGTTTATCGTTAACAAAGCTGAGCAAAGGGGTATATTGATAAAGTGGAGAATAGTGGATGGGATATTCGTCTTTATCAATAAACAGTGAGGCGAGTTCACTGAAAAGAGTACCGCTCAATACGTCATCACGATCGGCAACGTTCAGCCATTTTTTTACACGTTCCTGACCAAATAATTTGTTTAGGTGCTCAAGTAGGGCTTGTTGGTTATTGTACGCTTCATTAATTAAACTACGAATGGTCAACTCTAATGCCCGTACCTGCTGCAAACTACGTAACTGCTTTTCTTCGTCTTCGTTATTCAGCGTCGTTGAGTAAGTTAATTGAGGCTGTTTTTCTCGCAAATATTCGAGCTGCCACAAAAAACGCAACGCGGCAATGGTCAGATTTCTGTCGGCAGGCTGGCCATCTGTATTTCTGCCGAGCCATTTGTTCAAGGTGCGTAGTGCCGCAAGAAAGCTCGCCATTTCCTGCTCGTTATAGTTAAAGCGGGCCGCTACACTGTTCCAGTTGCCTAATTTCTCTCGGGCTTTATCAAGTGAATCATAAAACGTATCAGGCGAGAGTTGCGTGGGGGCTGGCATGCCCAGCAGGGATAAAATTTGTGGAAATGCGCTGTCGAAAAGAGACAGGCAACGAGTAAAATCGTTGTGCTCAGAAGCAGATGAATGATCGACCATTATATTCTCACATGGTTATTCGCTGAGTTTTCCCGGCCCGATCTAATCGCACTGTGTCAGGCAACTTTCCCTGCAGCCAGAATGCCATAATTCGACAATTATTCGGGATTTTTAATCAGTTCGTCAATATATATGGCGGGCGTAATATTGGTAGTAGACATTGCGGCCAATAATGCGTTGCTATGGGTTCTTAACGCAAATTATGGCTGCTGCGATGGGATTTAATGTTTATTGGCTAACAAACCGCGCAGATATTGGGTAAGTAAAACGCAGAAAGCGGGGCGGATGAATCAGGCGACTACACGCCAATAATGCCACAAATAATGCCGCATTATTGGCGTAACTCACGACTGGCGTTTATCGTCGTTCAAAACGTTGACGTATCTGCCGTCGTATTATCCCGGATAAATACCACGGTCCTTACGTGCCAGCAGGATACGCTCGCAGGCCACAATATAGGCAGCAGTGCGCAATGAGCAGGATTTCTCCGCCGCTTTCTCCCACACATGAACCATCGCATCGGTCATGATTTTATCCATGCGATTGTTGATCTCTTCTTCGCTCCAGAAGAAACTGGCCATGTCCTGAACCCATTCGAAGTAGCTGACGGTGACGCCGCCTGCGTTACATACGACGTCAGGTACCACGATGATACCGCGGCTTGCCAGCATATCATCGGCATCCGGGTAAGTTGGGCCGTTAGCGCCCTCAAGCACCAGTTTGCAGGTCAGTATTTCTGCACGTTGACGGGTAATCTGTCCTTCCAGCGCGGCAGGGATCAGGATATCCATCTCCACGCTCCAGAAGGCTTCGCTGGCGATAGTTTCCGCCCCCGGGAAACCGGCAATCTGTTTGTGCTCCAACTGCCAGGCGGTCAACGCGGTCATGTCGATCCCGGTGGTGTTAAACAGGGTGGCAGTGTGATCCTGAATGGCAACGACGCGTGCGCCAGCACTGGCGAACAGGCGAGCCGCTTCACTGCCGACATTACCAAAGCCTTGTACCGCTACGCGCGCGCCTTCAACGTCGATATTGGCACGACGAGCCACTTCCAGACCGCTGACGAACACGCCACGACCCGTTGCTTTATCACGACCCAACGAACCGCCAAGGTGGATAGGTTTACCGGTGACCACGCTGGTTACGGTGGTGCCGTGGTTCATGGAGTAGGTATCCATCATCCATGCCATCACTTTGCCGTTGGTGCCGACATCCGGCGCTGGAATATCTTTTTGCGGCCCAATGATAATGCCGATTTCGCTGGTATAGCGGCGGGTTAAACGCTCCAGTTCACCTTCGGACAGCGAGAATGGGTCGACGCGAACGCCACCTTTGGCACCGCCGTACGGCAGGTTCAGTGCGGCACATTTGATGGTCATCCAGGCGGAAAGGGCCATCACTTCATTAAGATCAACATCAGGATGATAACGCACACCGCCTTTTCCCGGGCCGCGGGAGAGGTTGTGCTGTACACGATATCCTTCGAAATGGCGAATAGTGCCGTCATCCATCTGCACCGGAATATCGACAATTAGCGCGCGTTTCGGGTGGCGCAGGGTATCCACCCAATGGGAAAGTTCGCCCAGGTAAGGGGCCACACGCTCGATTTGTTGCAGGTAGGTATTCCAGGCAGATGTGCTGCTATCTGAAGCGTAAGATAACTTATCCATGATAAACCTTAGTTATAAAAGTAATATGTTCTTAATTTGGCCGTGGTATACAGTGGATCTCACCATATAAACTTAAATTTAACATTTTTTTCAAGAAACGGCCTGTCCTCCAGCCCTCTAATAGCCATATAAAAAATATGTGAATTAAGCATTAAGTGAATAATTATCTATTGATTTTGCGAATGTTTGCGTTCAAGTAGCAATTCAGGCATTTAATATGCATCGTGCATGAGAATGACTATTTGTCAGATTTATGATGCACCTCTAAAAGTAAACAATATGATAATTATTTGTGTTTTCTTGATTGCATTTTAGCGGCGCGTCAGTAGGTCACTGAGATAGTGACGGTGTC
The DNA here is from genome assembly GCF_005280975.1 of Citrobacter sp. wls716. Lineage (NCBI taxonomy): Bacteria > Pseudomonadati > Pseudomonadota > Gammaproteobacteria > Enterobacterales > Enterobacteriaceae > Citrobacter > Citrobacter sp. wls716. Next base: position 356,315 of record NZ_SZWX01000021.1, on the reverse strand, counting down.
CGCATAGTTGTCGGGGGTGTAGTTCGCGCTGGGAACGGTGGCATACACCGAATATGGCGTAGCGGAGCCGGTGCCAGTGCCTGTAACGGTATTGAGCGGGGTGTTGCCCCACACTGTGCCGGAAGGCCCTGGCGTTGAGCTGAGCTGATAGGGCACTTTATCGCTGTTTGCCCCCGTTCCGCTCATCACACCGTTGCCTGCAGTATTGCCGTTGGAGGGTTGCAGTCCAATGGTATAAGGGGTGTTATTGGTGCATGCCACCCCGATGGTATTTGATGCTGTCGCATTGCGCTGAGTTGCCTTCACCGGGGTAAAACTAATGTTAGTGGCCGATGTGATATTGCACTGTTTGCTGACAGTGGCTGATACGCTGAAGGGGAGTCTGGCGGCAACGGTATCACCGCACGTGGTGGGCGGAATAACTAATCCAGGGTTGAGGGTGATAAGTGCCGTGGCTGCCGTATAGCTGTCCTGATAGCTTCCGGGGACTGCAGAAGTTTGCGGCGTGACGAGCTGGGCGGATACTGTCAGTGAACCGGTCACTGGGAGCAAATTGAGCAAGTTAAGTTGTACCATGGGAACCGAGGTTCCGCTCTGATACTGACTCCCCCAGATTTTACTGTGCCCGGCGTCCTGATATAGCTGATAGCTCAACGTTCTGGCAGGTGTTCCGCTTAACGACATATTCCGTGTTGCCACCTGACCGCTGACGCCCGATGCGCCAATATTAAAACAGAGGTTAATCCCCGCCAGTACGTCGGTCACTTCTTTTGCACAAGTCCAGGTAAAGGTCATTGAGGTCGTTGCGCCTGATGATGACAACGGGTCCACTGCACCAAAACTAATTGGTTGGACGTTACTGACGGAGCAGGTGACCGCATGACTTATCCCTGGACAGACGAGGAGTGCAGCGATAAACAGCAACTGTCTTAATTTCATGAATGAACTCCTGCTATTGTGACCGACATTCCAGCGGGCCTATTTGTACAATCCCCTTTGCATTGGCGGGATAATCGAATTGTGCGTTACAGCTACCGGTATCTGTGTCAACGCGTAACCTGTTGTGCTGTTCCAGGCTGTCAAACCAGGCCATTCCATCGAATCCGACGACGGATGACTGGCCTGCGCCGTTAGTGATATATGCCATGCTGCCCTCAGAAATGGCCTTACCCTGTTCATTAACGAGAGTAACCTGCGCGGCGCGTACGGGAGTGATACCAAAACTGACCAGGGTTCCGGAGCGATCCGCCGGCGTTGCATTGGCTTCAACGCGGGCGATCCGCATATTGGCGGGTAGATCCATGGGGTCAATACTGATTTGATTGTTTTGATAGCTATTGAGTGACGTGACCAGCAGCAGACCCTGATCGTCGCTGCGACCGACAAGGTTGTTTTGCAGCTTGACTGGCACGTCCGGAATGCCGTCTGTTGATACGACGGCAAAACCATTGTTGATTTCCCGAGCCGCGAACAAACCTCCCCCCATCGCAACCAGGGAACCGGTCGCACCAGCATAACCGTAGTGGTTGTCGGGCAGGCGGCTAAATCCGGTGTAGGCTTTTCCGAAACGGCCCAAATACCCGACTTCTCCCTGGCCGCTTTGCCGGGAGGCTTGCTGGCTGGCAGCGACGTTCCATCCCCAGCCGCCGTCACCCGGTGGCGTTTGGCTGGCATTGATCTGGTAGCCGGTTTCATTATTGGTATGTTGTACGGTACTGCTGGCGCTCAGATTACCGCTGGTGGTGACCGTCACCATCAGGTAAACGCTGCGATCGCGGGTGTCGTCAATATTCTGGTTAAATCCGGCATTGAGTGAGATGTTTTCGGTGACGGATTTGAACCAACTGGCGTTGGCGTAGCGTACCGCGCTATCGTGCGGATAGCGAAACTGCAGGTAACTCAGGCTGACATTGCCGGCTGACGCCATTGCATAACCTATTACCGTATTGCTGCTCAGCGAGGGCGGCGGCTCACCATAATGGGTCGCGACATCACGGTAGTCACCTGACGTCGCCGTTGTGCTGGTGCTGAAATTAAACTGTTCACCTGACCAACGGTAACCAACACTGTACAAAAATCCACTTTTCCCTGAGTCCGTACTGGCTGCCAATGCGGTGGACACTGTGCCGCTGCGCGGGCCGGGAACCCAGTCATTGCTAAAACCTGCGTTAATCAGCCCATCACTGGTTTCCGCGTGCGTACCTGCAGTAAAGGTGTTACTGAATCCCCGACGCCAGGTCCCGCTAAACACAGGGGCACTGGCATAATCAAATGAGGCGTAACCGTAATTCTCTCTTACTGCGCCTAATTCCGCTGACCAGGCTGTTAGCCCTTCTCGCAGGAGTTGCTGATCGTTGTAGAACGAGAAATTTTGTACTGTCGTTCTGCCCAGCGCGTCGGTCATCATCACCTGACCGGTCCCTGCGCCGCTGATATTAGGCATGGTGTTGATTTGAAAACTTCCGGCCGGAACCTCCCCGTTGTAGTACTTAATCCCATTGACGTACAACTCAACGTTTGAAGGAAGCGTGGCAGAACCAAGATAGGAGGGAAGCGGTGTGGTTGGCATGTACGGCTGTAAACCAAAATCGGTTCCTATCTGGATGCCGCCAATGCGGGTCGGTCGGGACCAGGTGAGCGAGCTTGTCAGGGTATCGCCAACGTTTATCGCCAACATATTTTCCGGAAATGACGTGCGCCAGCGGGTGTCCATGCGGTAGAAGGCATTATCTGCGTTGGGCGCGGTGGAATATTGAGTCAGTTGGGTTGTGCTTAACACCCCTAAGCCATTAAACGCGCGCAACTCGCTAAATGTGTTGGCGCTGGTTTCATCTCCCTGCTGAGCATAGACATCGTAATTGAGTAACGCCCCACGTGAGTTTGATGCTATTGGTGTCGCTTCGCCGGTCGGGTTCACCTGCGTGGTGGCAAGATCAAGGGAACTGAGCGGCACAGTGAGCGCCAGAGTTTGTTGTTCGACGTTGTAGTCAATGCTCAGTTGGGCAATATCGTTCAGGCTGACGGTGGCAGCCGCATTTTGCGGTAAGCGAAAACCCAACTGTCGTAGGGTATTGGCGCCAGCATAGAGTTTTTCATTCTCATAGCCAAAATGAACCAAGCCGACAGGGTTTCCATTCAGGGTCACGTCGAGATATAAATCGATGCCCGCAAGAGGTGTTGCGTCGCCAATAATTCCACTGTTTGTCTGGTTATTATTGACCGCGTGAGCTGAAACCATTCCAGATAATAATGCTCCATTGAGTAAGCAACATTTCACCAGAAGCCAGGATCTCTTAGAGATCTTGTACTGTTTTTTGGCCATTAACTGTTACTTCAACTTTACCGCCATAATGGGTATCGCTGGCGGACGTGGATAATATCCACCGCATTGTTGAGCCCGGAAGAACATAGCCTAATAGTCCCGGCGTAATGACCTTTTTCGCACCATTATGGTTTATAAAGGTTGCCGCTGATAATTGCGCATGACCATTTCCCTGATTACTGACTTCAAGAAATTTTTTGCCGTCAAGTTGCTGTAATTTCCATTGCAATTTGGCCTGGGTTTCAGCCTGCGCCGTTGGTTGAATAAATACAGGTACGGAATAATGCAGCACAAACTGAAGTTTATTTTTTTGTAATTTTGCTGGCGGTAATTCGTCAATTGATAACCGATAGGCATCTTCGGTATGTGTCGATGGCGGGCCGGTGCGAATAACACGAATCAACTGGCGTTCACCAGGGGCTAACGCCAGCATCGGCGGGCTGATAACCAGCCCCTGAGAGGGAGACAGCTTATCGCCGTATGCGCTTTGGCTCCAGCGAAAGACCCGAACCTGGGCATTCAGCACGTTTTCTCCGGCATTGCTTAGCCAGATCCCATCGGCATTTTGCGACGCTTGCAGCGTTAATGTAACTGGGGCAACCTGCAATCCGCTGGCTGTCGCCGAATTTACGCTCATAGCCGCTCCTAACAGGCATGCGCAGGCATACTGCTGTACAGGCAGTTTTACTGTCATCTGTGTTCCTGAATTTAGTAGTTAACGTTTACCGTTACGGTGTCGGCATAGTCGTCAGGTGTGAAGTTCGCGCTTGGCGCGGTGGCATATACGGTAAAACTCTGTAGAAGCCCAGTTCCCTGGGATGCAACACCATTTCCTACCGTGGTGGCGGTGGCCGTATTCCCCCAGACCGGTCCTGTTGCTGATGTTTGGTTCAGCTGGTAAGGCACTTTATCGGTATTGTTTGCTGCATTTGCGACAGAGGACATGGCTCCGGACCCCGTGGGTGTCCCGCCGTTGGCCGCTGAAGGTGCCAGGCCAATAAAGTAGGGGGTGGTTTTTGAGCAATTAATTGAAATTGTGTTGCTTGCGCTGGTATTTGTCGCAGTGGTATTCACGGGACCGAGAGTAATATTTGAAGCCGACCCCGCAGTGACGGTACACGCTTTTTGTATCGTCATCAGTACCTGAAATGTCCCGCTTGTAGACGCTGCGTTTGCCGCCGGAATAATGGAAAAGGCGCCGCAAAAAAGAATTAAGCGTTTGTCGAAGACTAGAGCCATATCCTTCACCTTTTTCAAATAACCACATTTTTTGCTTTAAAAAAACAATAATGTGACACAAGAAGACATGAGTTAACCCTAGAATAAGTATTAGACGTACGCCAGTTGATCTCATGAATTTTACTTAGAGAAAAGGTGATGTCGTCGACAAAAAAATAATACCAACGGGTGAGTATGTCGTTTCTTTTTTATGCTACTCAAAAGTATGCCGTGAGGTCGCTATTTCGGAGGCCAGCTATTACAACTGGAAGGCAAAGTATGGCGGGATGGAAGCGGCCGATATTAAAAAATTCAAAGACCTTGAGGATGAGAATCGACGTTTGAAACAAATGTTTGCCGACCTGAGTCTGGAAAATCTCACGTTAAAAGACGTCATCGAAAAAAAGCTTTAAAACCAGCGATAAAGCGTGAGCTCGTCAGCTATCTGACGGCACAATTTGCCATGAGTTTACGCCAGGCCTGCAGGACGTTATCGTTGAGCAGGACGGTGTATTTTTATCAGCCCAATACCGGACGTGACGAACCAGTGATCCATGCGCTGACTGAGCTGGCAGAACGCTATAACAACGAGCGGCCTCATGAATCCCTGAACAACCTGACGCCGGAAGAGTACCGGCTGATGGCTGAAAACCGGAAATTTCAAAAAATGCGTGGAACTAAAACAGGTGTGCTTACAATTGCACTCACCAGCGTGCTCAATTTTAGCTGTGTTTCTAAGGTGCTGGCACGGTCGTTATGAAAACAAAAATCCACGCAGCTGCGTGGATTTTTTCGCGTTCATTGATCTGACAAAGCTCCGGAAAGCCTGATCAGACAGCAGAAGCAACTTAAACGTTGAACAGGAAGTTCATCACATCGCCATCTTTAACGATGTAATCTTTACCTTCTGCACGCATCTTGCCGGCTTCTTTCGCGCCTTGCTCACCTTTATAGGTGATGAAGTCTTCAAACGCGATGGTTTGTGCGCGGATAAAGCCTTTCTCGAAGTCGGTGTGGATCTTACCAGCTGCCTGCGGGGCCGTTGCGCCGACAGGGATGGTCCATGCACGGACTTCTTTCACACCCGCGGTGAAGTAGGTCTGCAGGTTCAGCAGTTCGTAGCCTGCGCGGATAACGCGATTCAGGCCCGGCTCTTCCAGACCCAGTTCAGCCATAAATTCGTCACGATCAGCATCGTCGAGTTCAGCGATGTCAGCTTCAACAGCGGCACAAACGGCAACCACGACAGACCCTTCAGCGTCGGCGATTTCGCGAACTTTATCGAGGTACGGATTGTTTTCAAAACCGTCTTCGTTCACGTTGGCGATATACATGGTTGGCTTCAGCGTCAGGAAGCTCAGGTATTTGATGGCTGCTTTGTCTTCATCAGTCAGGTTTTTCAGCGCTCGCAGCATACCGGCGTTTTCCAACTGCGGCAGGCATTTTTCCAGTGCAGCCAGTTCAGCTTTAGCGTCTTTATCACCGCCTTTGGCTTTCTTCTGTACACGGTGGATAGCACGCTCGCAGGTGTCGAGATCGGACAGTGCCAGTTCGGTGTTGATAACGTCGATATCGTCAGCCGGATCCACTTTATTGTTCACGTGGATAATGTTGTCGTTTTCGAAGCAGCGAACAACGTGACCGATAGCTTCGGTTTCACGAATGTTGGTCAGGAACTGGTTACCCAGGCCTTCACCTTTGGATGCGCCTTTTACCAGACCCGCGATATCCACAAATTCCATTGTGGTGGGCAGGATACGCTGCGGTTTAACGATTTCGGCCAGTTGATCCAGACGAGGATCGGGCATCGGGACAACACCCGTGTTCGGCTCGATAGTACAGAACGGGAAGTTTGCCGCTTCAATACCCGCTTTTGTGAGCGCGTTGAACAGGGTGGATTTGCCTACGTTTGGCAAACCGACGATACCGCATTTGAATCCCATGTTTAAATCACCTTAATCTTTTGATATTCAACCTGTTATGGAAAACAGATTGTAGAAATGTAAATAACTTTGCCTATTATACACAGCACGCGAGAAAAATGCCGCACATCGCTGCTTATTGCGCTTTAAAGGTGTGTAACCGGCTCGTTGCTTTGGTGAGTCCATCTTTGAATAAAATCTCGGTACAACGTGCCGCTTCGTCAATGGCTTCATCAATTAACTTCTGTTCTGAAACAGGCGGTTTGCCTAAAACAAAACCGACAACTTTATTTTTATCGCCCGGATGGCCGATTCCAACGCGTAAACGATGAAAGTTAGGGTTATTGCCTAACTTGCTGATGATGTCTTTCAGGCCGTTATGTCCGCCATGACCGCCGCCGAGCTTAAATTTGGCGACGCCGGGCGGCAGATCTAATTCATCGTGGGCGACCAGAATTTCATCAGGGTTAATGCGATAAAAGCTGGCCATTGCGCCAACGGCTTTGCCGCTCAGATTCATAAATGTGGTCGGTACCAGCAGGCGGACATCTTCACCTTCAAGCGTGACTCTGGAGGTGTAACCGAAGAATTTCGGCTCATCGCGCAGGGGGGCACGGAGTCTCTCTGCCAGTAAATCGACGTACCACGCGCCTGCATTATGTCGCGTTGCCGCATACTCTGCGCCGGGATTCGCCAGGCCGACAATCAATTTAATCGCCACGTAATTTGTCCTGAGTGTGTCTATAACCGGCGTGTAGTTTACTGTTTGCCGACGCGCTTGACAAAAAACTGCGTGGGTCGCACCGAAAACTGAATAATTGCAGAAGTGGACTATTGGAAATTGAGGGTGTTCAGTAGCTTATTTGTAAAGTTTTGTTGCGTTGCTGTTTGTATTTGTGATCACAGGCGCACTTGCGAATGGCAGTGTTGTCTATACTTTACACATAAGGATTAGGGGTATTCCCTGTAACAACCCAAAGTTCCGGAGGTGACACATGAAACGCAAAAACGCTTCGTTACTCGGTAACGTGCTCATGGCTTTAGGGTTGGTGGTGATGGTTGGTGGTGTTGGTTACTCTATTTTAAACCAGTTACCGCAATTTAATCTGCCACAGTTTTTTGCACATGGTGCCGTGCTCAGTATTTTTGTTGGTGGCGTCCTCTGGCTGGCGGGTGCCCGCGTCGGCGGACATGAACAAATCAGTGACCGCTACTGGTGGGTTCGCCATTACGACAAACGCTGCCGTCGTAATGATAGCCAACGCCACAGCTAAGTGCTGACATAACCTGCAGACCAGCCAGCGTTACGCTGACTGGTCGTTAGTTTTTCTCGTTGCTGCGCGAGCGGGATCGCATGCGCTGTAACAGTGCTAATAGCGCCAACATACTCGCCAGATATCCCATAACGACCGCTCCCTGATGTTTTCTGCTCTCAAGCTGCGGGTCAGCGGCCCATGCCAGAAACGCGGTGACATCTCGTGCGTACTGTTCTTCCGTTTGGGGAGCATGCGTTTGCATAGCCCAGGTGATGTCATTGTCAGCCAGCGGTTTGGGCATATTTATCATCCCGCCAGGGAAAAAACGGTTGGTTTTCATCTCCGGGTCATCGGTTGCATACCCGGTCAGCAGCGCATAAACATAATCAGCGCCTTGCTCGGTGTAGGGGGTGAACGCATCCAGTAAAAATCGCGGAAACCCACGGTCGTAGGTTCGCGCTCGAACGATATAGCTCAGGTCAACCGGCAGCGCGCCATTATTAAGGTATTTTGCTTCCTGGTCATTCAGATAAGGTGACGCGAAAACATCGTTCAGATTGCCTTCCCGTTCGCCGGGTTGACCGTCGTCTTCAATTGTCGCGAAGACGTAGCCGCTGGCCAGTGTTTTGGCCTCCGCCTCACTGAGTTGCGGCCCTCCAGCTTTAGTTAACGTTTTGAAAGTGAGATATTTCATACCGTGGCAGGCCCGGCATTTCTCTTCATAGACCTGCAGCCCGCGTCGCAGTTGTTCGCTATCGTGTTTACCGTTCACGCCGCTAAACGACCATGTCTGCGCGGTGGGTAGCTGTGCGCAAATCGCGTTGCTCAAGAAAAGAGCCAGAGTCAGAGTTGCAGTGGGTAAAAATCGCGCCATGATGTCAGTCCTGTCGTTCCAGTAAACGTCGGCACGGCAGCACAAGCAGAAACCATGCAAAATAAATAACGGTTGAAAGCTGAGACGCCGCGCGTGTCCAGCCATCGTCATCGCTAAAACCATCAATTAAGTCCGGCCCGACCAATGCTTTTGAGCCCAACCAACCCAGAAAGAGCGCATTGGCAACCCACAGCCAAAAAATGGCTTTAACCAGCCGACTGTTATTACGAAACCGTGCGTGTGACGTATCCAGCCACGGGAGAAAATAGAAAATCAGTACCGCAGCGCACATCGCAGTGATGCCTGCCAGTTCATTGGGGAAGCAGCGCAGAATGGAGAAGAAAGGCAGGAAATACCATTCAGGCGCGACGATAGCCGGTGTGAGTGTCGGGTCTGCCGGAATAAAGTTATCGGCGCTGCTGAGATAGTGCGGCGCGAAAAACAGAAACCAGGCGAACAGCATTAGAAAGAGGGTGAGTTTGATTGCATCGTTTTCGGTGATGCGAAAATCGAACAACACACGCTGAGACTCTTTGGGCGAAAATGTTTTCTTCCGCGCGTGGGCAAAAGCCGACTGGACGGTACGGATGTGCCATATCGTAACCGCGACAATGGCGAAGGGGATGATAAAGTGAAGGACATAAAAACGGCCTAATGTCGGCGTGCCGGGCATATAGCCACCGACCAAAAAGGTATATAGCGTATCGCCAATAAACGGTATCGCCCGGGCGAAACTGGTGATGACCGTAGCGGCCCAGTAGCTTTTTTGCCCCCAAATCAGGCTATAGCCGAGAAACGCTGTGATCATCAACAGCACATACAGCGTCACGCTGATTGCCCACATCTTCAGATAGGGTTTGCGGTAGACGTTATAATACATTGCCCGGAAAATATGCAGATAACAGGCGAAGAAAAAAAGCGACGCGCCAATAGCATGCAGATTGCGCACCAGCTCACCGTGTCTGACTGCGCGCAGAATATGAACAATAGAGTCAAAAGCGGATCCCGCTGTAGGCACATAGAACATAGCCAGCACGATACCGGAGAGCATTTGCACGCCGAGCATGACCAGCAATATGAGACCAATAGCAAAGATCCACACGCCAGCGACTGAGCGGGGGACAGGAAGACGAAACTGCAGGTGATACCAGGGGGAGGACGGATAAGCGGATTTCATCTCAGGCATCCTTCGTACCAATACGCAGACTCAGGCCGTCAGCCGACACGCTAAAGTCAGGGATGGCCAGATTCGCCGTGGCCGGGCCTCGTGTTACGCGCCCGGAGGTGTCAAACTCGGAACCATGACACGGGCAGACCCAGCCCTGTCCGTTGGGGTTGGCATTGGGTACACAACCCGCGTGGGGGCAGTAACCTTGTACTACCAGCCACTGTGGATGTGCCGCTGCCACCCGCTCGCTATCCGCCTGCGGATCGGCCAGTAGACGCAGATCAGCTTGCCGCGCCGCGGCAATCTCCTCCGCCGTGCGGTGGCGAATCAGGATCAGTTTTCCCTGCCAGATACGCTTCACCGTCTGGCCTGCTGTTACGCCTGCGAGGGAGACATCAACAGGTTCATTTTCCGCCGCCGTTTTATCATCCGGACCCAGCGCGGAAATGAGTGGCCAGACGGCGGCGGTCACGCCCGCTGCGCCGACAAATTTCGTCAGCTTGCACAGGCAATCGCGCCGCTGAGTTTGGATTGTTTCGCTAAGCGTTTTTTTGTCCACCACCGTTATTCTCCCTTTGTGACGGCGTTACTGTTTATCGATGCGGGTATAAATTTCCTGAAAACGCTTATCGGCAAGACCAGGGGCTTTGAACGCGCGGTAGCTGTCGGGTAAAACGGCGTCGCCGACTTTAATCAGCATGATCATGCCCTGCGCGTAGTGCGGTGAACATTTGATGCCGTAGAAACCTGCGTTGTCGTATTTCACTTCAATCTCTTCATCGATTTTGCCGATAAAGCCGGGGTATCCGGCGGGAGAGAGTTCGGCAATCGACGCGGCATTGTGGCTCTTATGTTTGCGGATAAACTTCACGCTATCACCTGGCTGGATCGCCAGATAGTCCGGCTCATAAACCATCGGGCCGCCTGTACCGCGGTTTTTCATCAGCACTTCGTAGGTTTGTGCAAAAGCCGTCGAGGTGAAGGCTAACAGGCATAAGATTTGCAAACTTTGCTTAACACATTTCATTGCGGTTCCTTTCGGTGTTTACGCGGGGCGTTGGTAACGGATAAAACAGTTCTCTTCGTCGGGGGCGTGTTCGACAATCGCGTCGATCCCAAACCAGCTATTAAGATTTTCACGGGTAAAAATGGCGGCAGGACGCCCCTGCATCGCCAGCTGTCCGGCTTTCATCACCATGATGCGATCGCAGAACATCGCCGCATGATTCAGGTCGTGTAGGGCAGCGATGACGGTGAGTTTTTCACGTTTAACCAGATTGAGCAGGCCAATCTGATGCTGGATATCAAGATGGTTTGTCGGCTCATCCATCAGCAGTACCTGCGGCTGTTGTGCCAGCGCTCTGGCGATGTGCAGACGTTGACGCTCTCCGCCGGAGAAGGTATGCCAGCAGCGATGCTGCATGTTTTGTAGAGCGACTTTCTCCAGCATCGTCTGCACAATATCGTCGTCTTTCCTCGACCACGGCGACAGCAGACTCAGCCATGGCGTGCGACCAAGCGAAACCGCCTGAATGGCGGTAAGACGCTCACTGGTTTCAGCCTGTTGTTCAACCAGTGCCACCTTTTGCGCCAGATGGCGGCGTGAATAGCGTCGAATATCCTGATGGTTTAACGTAACGTGCCCGGAAGACGGTTTCAGTAAACCCGCCAGGAGCGAAATCAGCGACGTTTTCCCGGAACCATTGGGGCCGATAATGCCGACAAACTCGCCGCGCGAGACCTGAAAAGAGACATCATTGACGATGGCTTTGCCTTTGACCTCCCAGTACAGATGCTGGGCGTTTACCACAGGATTAGCGGTCATTTCCCCGGATTCCCTCGTATCAAAATGATGGCAAATGCAGGTGCGCCGACCAGTGCGGTAATCACGCCGATCGGCAAGACCTGTCCTGGAAGTAAGGTGCGTGAAATAACATCCGCGACGATAAGGAAAATGGCACCAATAAGAGCGCTGACGGGCAATAGGCGATGGTGCTGATTTCCCACCAGTAACCGCGCAGCATGGGGGATGACCAGTCCGACAAAGCCAATGGCGCCGACGATTGATACCATTATGGCCGTCATCCCTGTTACGGCGGCAATCAGTACGCCACGGGTGCGTTTAACGGGAATGCCTAACGATGCCGCCGATTCCGCGCCAAACGAGAAAGCATCCAGATGGCGGGCGTAGCAAAAGCAAACGACGATGCCAATCAGCGCAGTAGGGATGGCCAGCACGACATCCGGCCAGCGTACCCCGCTGAGATTGCCCAGCAGCCAGAACATGATGCCCCGAGCCTGTTCGGCATTGGCTGAGCGCGTAATGATGAGCGAGGTAATGGCATTGAACAGCTGCGAACTGGCAATCCCGGCGAGAATGATTTGCGTGGTGGCCGAGCCGCTTTTGCCCCTTGCCGCCATCGCCAATAGCGCGACAAACAGAAATGCCGTCAGCGCGCCAATAAACGCGCCAAGCGACATGGAAATGATCCCTGCGCCAAGTCCGGTCAGGGCGATGAGCACCGCGCCCGTTGAGGCTCCGGCAGAAATACCCAGCAGGTAAGGTTCGGCTAGCGCATTGCGCAGCAGCGACTGGAGAACCACGCCTGAAACCGCCAGACAGGCTCCGCAACAGGCGGAAACCAGCGCGCGGGTCAGGCGGTAGTTCCAGATAATCCCGGCATCAAGCGCATCCACCGCATACTGTGTATCAAACAAGCGGTTTGCCAGCGTATGGCTGACATGCTGCCACGGGATAACCGTCTCACCGATTGAAATGCCCGCCAGAAGGACGCCGCACATCACCATGCTGACCCACAGCGCGTGGAACAGCGTCCTGCCTGCAAGCTGGCTCATGGCATGACGCGTCCTGCGTAATTCGCTCATTGTTTACGACTTCCCGGAATCCGAAAGGGCGCTATGCCCGTATAAGGCATAACGCGCGACGAGAGTTAGTGAGTCGTCTGAGGGTGCGCCAGACCATATTGCACCAGCGCATCGGCGAGTTTTTCCAGTCCGTCAATGGTTCTGATACCCGCGTTCATGGTTTGCACGTCGATCACCGGCAGGTGGTTTTCTTTCACTGCCGGGATCAGCCGGGTAACAGGATCGGACGTGAGGTATTCCATTTTGACTTTCCAGTCATCGGCCGGGAAGCGGCGACGGCCCATCTCGCCGAGGACGATGACCGATGGATTGGCTTTGGCAATGGTTTCCCAACCTACTGTTGGCCACTCCTCGGCGGAATCAATGACATTTTTCACCCCAAGAGATTGCGCTATCCACGCCGCGGGGCCAAATTTCCCGGCGACATAGGGGTCAAGCTGCAGGTCGGCGCTGGAGAACCAAAAGACGGCAGATACGTGGTTGTCCATGCCGGCAATCTTAGCTTTCGCAGCGGCTTCACGTGCTTTCAGGCTGGCAATCAGTTCATCGCCTTTGTCCTGTACATCAAAAATTTTCGCCAGGTCGGCAATTTCCTGATAGACCATGGCGATATCAAACATGCTCTTACGCACGCCGTCGCCGCCGTCTTCGTTGTCTTTGGCACAATCGGCTGGGGCGGTATAAACCGGAACGTGTAATTCGCTAAATTGTTCGTAAGAGGCAACTGTGCCCGCAGGGCCAATCTGCCATTCAAACTGACTGGCCACCAGATCCGGTTTTTTCGCAATAATCCCTTCGAAACTCGGGATGTTTTGCGCAATGACTGCAATCTTGTCATTCGCTGCTTTGTACTGTTCAGGTACCGGGCCAAACCACAGTGATGTTCCAACAACACGATCGGCCAGACCCAGGGAATAGAGGATTTCAGTACTGTTTTGTCCAACGGTAGTCACGCGTTTTGGCGCATGATTAAACGTAATATCCCTACCACAGTTTTTGATCGTTAATGGATATTCTGTTTTTGCCGCAGAAGCCATATTGCTGGTCAGGAAGAGTGCTGCGCCAGTCAGTGCCAGAAGTGAAAGTTTGCAATAAGCAGAAGTTATTTTTGCGTGCATTAGCGTTGTCCCGTTCATGCCAGAATCTGAACGTCTGGTCATGGTTCATTTCGTTCCATAAATTCGGGACAGGCACATGACGATAGATGACATCTAATCGTGAACTGCGGGCAAGATAATATGAAAATAAAACATATTGTTGCCAATTTGTTCAGAAATTATATTATTCATTCGTCAAATAAATCACCCCATGGACCATCCCGTCCACTCAATGTATACAACCTTGACAGCAGGTCTCCTGGCTCGCGGCAATCTGAATATCGGCCTTCCCATAAAGGCGTTCTTTACAGTGACCTGTCGTGGATAATCCACGACACAGTGATATTCAGTTTCCGCTTACAGTTGCGGGGGCAGCTATGGCATAAGATTAAAATAATCCGCACCATATTCCGTTTCAAAATGATAAATAGATTCTGAAATACTGTCGGTGGGGACTTTATCGGTATCGAATAGCCCCGTCAACCGCTTGAATAAGTAGGGTTGATACCGCTTTTATTTTTAAATTCAATAAAATCAATTCGTTGCTTTGGTGTTTGTGACATTAATTATGTGAAAAACACAAATGCCGATAAACTAAATGAGAATTGTTTGATGTTGATCAATTAATGTTTTCTTTGCCGAGCTGACCACGCTTAATAACGAAATTTACTGTGATATTTAATTATTTGCGCGGCGTCACATTTTTATTGATATTTTTCCATGTGTACGATTTGCTGTTCGCCACCTTCATCAAAAAAGACGGTAAAGTGATTTCGCAACCAAAATTGATAGCCACCAGGTAAAAAGTGGTGGGTGTGCAGATAGCGTATTTTATATTGTTGTCGGTCGCAAAATTGTTCCGCCAGCAGGACAAGTTGGCTGCCTATGCCTTGCCGACGATATTCCTGTGCGACGTAGCAGCGGCAAATTTCCGCGGTTGAGGATAATTGATAGCGTCCGCGCAGTGCCGGTATTCGGTCATCGTACTGGCAGACCGCCAGCGTAGCGATAAGTTGCTGTCGGTTATTCCATGCGCCGAGCAACAGATTTCGCGGTTGATGGAGGTAGTGTGAGCGCAGATTTAATACATCTGCATGCGGTTCAGGTGCTGGTCGGTTAGCGTTAAAATAGAGATTTAAATGGTGGATAATAAATGACTGAACGGACGAAATATCAGCCTCAGTTATTTCACGGAATATAAATGTAGTATCAGCGTTCATCGTTGCAGATATCATCAGAACCAGGGGAACTGGATAATAGCAACTCAGACGCGTTTACAGAAGAGAAGTGTTACCGGCAAGCCTGCGCAAGCCGGTAACATCGTATGATTAAATATCTGCCAGCGCGGCATCACGGTTCGGGAAGAACGCCAGACGGCCGGGGATGGGTTGGATACCCGCGCGTGCCATGGTGCGTAGCGGCTGGAATTCCAGATTACTGATACGCAACTCACAACCTTCCGGCAGGCGTTTAACAAAACGCTGGAAGGCGTCCAGACCACCGGCATCCAGTACCGGGACGGCGTCCCACTTCAGCACCACAATGCGTTTGCCTTCAAGGCGAGATTCGAGATCGGTAAAGAGTCCCTCTGCTGCGGCAAAGAAAAGCGGGCCAATAACGCGTAGTACCAGTACATCGTTTGGTACGTCTACGTTAACCGGTGCCAGACGCGTCATGCGTGCAATACGGCGCATAAACAGCAGCGAAGCGAGAACGATACCGACGCTGATGGCGATAACCATATCGAACAGCACCGTCAAAGACATACACATCAGCATAACGATGATGTCGTCTTTTGGCGCGTGGCGCAGGAGATCCACAACTTTATGCGCTTCACTCATGTTCCATGCCACCATCAGCAGCAGGGCAGCCATCGCCGACAGCGGTAACCAGGAAAGCAGCGGCGCAAGCACCAGCAGGGCGAGGATCACCAGAATCGCGTGAATGACCGCAGAAATTGGCGACGTTGCGCCGGCACGAACGTTAGCCGCAGAACGGGCAATTGCCGCCGTGGCAGTGATACCGCCAAAGAACGGTGCGACGATGTTGCCCAGACCCTGACCAATCAATTCGCTATTGGCCTTATGCTTGGTGCCGGTCATCCCATCGAGGACGACAGCGCACAGCAGAGATTCGATTGCTCCGAGCATTGCCATCGAAAAGGCTGCGGGTAACAGTGCCTGTAATGAACTCCAGCTCAGCGTAAAGTTGGACCCTGGCATATCCCATGGCAGTACCAACTGCGGCAGCAGCTGTGGGATACCGTTACCCTGCGAGCCATCGGCCAGAATGTAATGGAACTGAGACCCGATGGTCGCTACATGGCCACCCGTCAGGTTCACGATACCCATCACCGCACAGCCTGCCAGCAGTGCAGGAAGGTGGCCCGGCAGGCGGATCCCCAGACGCGGCCAGAAAATCAGGATCCCCAGCGTGACCACGCCAATCGCGGCATCCCCCACGTTGATGGTAGGCAGGGCCATAAACAGCGCGCCGACCTTCTGCAGGTAGTGCTCAGGGACATGAGCCATCTGCAGGCCAAGAAAATCTTTAATCTGCATGGTACCGATGGTGATACCAATACCCGAGGTAAAACCTAACGTAACGGACACCGGAATGTATTCGATCAGGCGGCCAAATCGAGCGAGGCCGAAAAGGATCAGGAATATCCCGGACATTAGCGTGGCGACCAGCAGACCTGCCAGTCCAAACTGTTGCGACACCGGATACAAAATCACCACGAAGGCGGCAGTTGGGCCTGATACGCTAAAGCGTGAGCCCCCGGTGAGGGCGATAACAATCCCAGCCACGGCAGAGGTGTACAGGCCGTACTGTGGTGCAACGCCACTACCGATTGCCAGCGCCATCGCCAGCGGAATGGCAATTATCCCAACCGTTATCCCGGCGATCAGGTCGCGGGTAAAGCGAGAAACGGTATATTTTTCTTTCCAACAAGCGTCGATGAGGGCGCGGAAAGGCATCACATGTGAGGAAAATAATCTGTTCACAATAATGTTTCATCCATGGGCGCATCATCTGTCAATTGAATGGCAGGTGAAGGAGGCAAAAGTCATACAAATAAATATTACAGATAAAAAAACCCGCCGCAGCGGGTTTTTGAGCCGGGTTCGATTAATGCTCGAACATAGCAGAGATGGATTCTTCGTTGCTGATACGACGAATCGCTTCGGCCAGCATACCCGACAGAGTCAACGTACGCACGTTTGGCAGTGCTTTGATTTCGTCGGTCAGTGGAATGGTGTCACAGACAACGACTTCATCAATTACTGAGTTGCGCAGGTTGTTTGCCGCATTACCTGAGAAGATCGGGTGAGTTGCATAAGCAAATACGCGTTTAGCACCACGCTCTTTCAGCGCTTCAGCTGCTTTACACAGCGTACCGCCGGTATCGATCATGTCATCAACCAGCACGCAGTCACGGCCCGCAACGTCACCAATGATGTGCATCACCTGAGAAACGTTCGCACGCGGGCGACGTTTATCGATGATAGCCATATCGGTATCGTTCAGCAGTTTAGCGATAGCGCGGGCACGCACGACGCCACCGATGTCTGGAGAAACCACAATCGGGTTGTCCAGATTCAACTGCAGCATGTCTTCTAACAGAATCGGGCTACCGAATACGTTATCAACCGGCACATCAAAGAAGCCCTGGATCTGTTCAGCATGCAGGTCAACGGTGAGGACGCGGTCAACGCCAACGCTGGACAGGAAGTCCGCGACGACTTTAGCGGTAATCGGAACACGAGCAGAACGTACGCGACGATCCTGACGTGCATAGCCGAAGTAAGGGATAACGGCGGTGATACGGCCTGCGGAAGCACGGCGCAGCGCATCAACCATAACGACCAATTCCATCAGGTTGTCGTTAGTAGGGGCACAAGTGGACTGGATGATGAAAATATCACCACCGCGTACATTTTCATTAATTTGTACGCTGACTTCGCCGTCGCTAAAGCGACCTACAGCGGCGTCGCCGAGTGAAGTGTACAGGCGGTTGGCAATACGTTGTGCTAGTTCCGGGGTGGCGTTACCAGCAAAAAGCTTCATATCAGGCACGAGAAGAACCTCAGGCATGCGTCCATTGGTGGAAAGAATCTGCCGAAAACTGTGCGGGCCAGGCAGTATCCTCTCCAGGCGGTGTATTAAAGAGCGCGATGCAACGTCTGGAACAGGGTGACGTTGTCACCGCAACTCAGCTTGCCCGGCTTACTCGTCATCAGCCGCGTTTCATGTGCTGGCATCAATTTCTCACACCAGTCACATACTTTTGTATGTGTCTGGCGATTCGTCATCTCGCCATCTTCCTGAAACCCAAATGATTTAGAGTAGCGCTCTGTGCAATGGGGAGAGGTTGACACCTTTCGCCACAAAGCCTTTGAGCCAATCCGGGGCTTGCTCAAGCACCTGGCGAGCACGAGACTCAGTGTCAAATTCAGCAAAGACACAAGCCCCTGTACCAGTCAGGCGCGACGGCGCGTATTCTAACAGCCAGGAAAGCGCCGCATCAACCTCGCGAAAACGTTTTCTTGCGATAACCTCGCAATCATTGCCGAATTCACATTTTAGTAACGTTTCTATTGACCTTTTTGGCGTGTTACGGGGGAGGTCAGGATCGTTAAAAATCACCGGCGTTGGAATACTGACTCCCGGATGGGCGACCAGGTACCATTTTTCTGCTGGATTGACCGGCGTCAGAATTTCTCCTACGCCTTCAGCAAAGGCTGCGTGACCGCGAACGAATACCGGTACGTCGGCGCCCAGCGTTAAGCCCAGTATTGCCAGTTCATCTACAGACAACCCACACTGCCACAGATGATTCAGCGCCACTAAAACGGTCGCCGCATTCGATGAGCCACCACCGAGGCCGCCGCCCATCGGCAGGCGTTTGTCGATACTGATGTCCGCGCCGCTCCCTTTGGGAAGACGATTGCTTTCAGACGCCGTTGTCATTAGCAAACGCGCTGCGCGAACGATCAGGTTGTCTTCATGCTCAACCCCATCAACGGGCGTTAACAGATGAATTTCACCGTCGCTGCGCAGCGCAATATCTATCGTATCGCCGTAATCCAGAAACTGGAACAACGTCTGCAGCGTGTGATAACCGTCCGCACGCTGCCCGGTGATGTATAGAAATAAATTCAATTTTGCCGGAGAGGGCCAACGGGTCATCATTTCACAATCCAGTTATCCATTTTCAGCTTAATGCGCTGGGAGCCGTCGGACAGCTCCATATTTGCAGGCATCGCCGGCTGCGTTTTGCTGTCGTAGGCGCTGTACACGACTTTCCAGCTTTTGCCATCTTTACTGTAATTCACTTCGCTCAGACGATATTGGTCGTCAAGTTTATAATCGGTGGCGTCTCCCGGCAGACCCAGGATCCACTGGCGCAAGCTGTTCAATGGAATAGGCATGCCGGTCAGTTTACCAATCATCTCTTCGGCGTCGTCAGCGGTGTAGTGCTTCCCTTTGTTGTCGACGAGTTCCACGTTGCCCGGTTGCGCGTTCAGTTCCAGTTCGGTACTGCCCAACGGATTGGTTAGCAGAAGGCGATAGCGATCCTGGCCAGTTTGCTGCCAGAAAAAGCGGGCATACACTTTCTGCTGGTCGGAAATATAGGCAAACGCACCGCGTGTCTGATATTGGTTCAGGGCGCGCACTTCCTGCTGGTGCTGGCGCCACTGCGGAGAGTCGGGGCTTTTGCCGGGACCTTTCGGCGCGTTGAGCGTACAGGCAGTAAGAACCAGGGCCGCCAGCGGCAGCAGGCGAATCAGGCGAAAATCAGGCAGGGTCATAATGATGACAAATCCTTGTAATACGGTGCATTAATTGCCTGATGGCGCGGCGCTTATCAGGCCTACAAACTGAATCCGCAGGTCGGAAAAGACGCGTTTTTCGCCATCCGGCAAAATCATGCCAGCGGTTGCAGTTATAACCCTTAATGCTAGCGCCGACCGTGAATATCGTCTACGGTCACGTTATCTTAATTTAAACCGTAAGCTATTACTCCAAAAGGGGGCAGTCTCTTTTATTGGCTGCACGCATCCTGTATGATGCACCCAGTCTAACCTTATCAACGCTGGTACTATTCCCGCACACATGACCCTTTTAGCGCTTGGTATTAACCATAAAACGGCACCTGTATCGCTGCGAGAACGCGTAACGTTTTCGCCGGATACGCTCGATCAGGCGCTGGACAGCCTGCTTGCGCAGCCAATGGTGCAGGGCGGGGTAGTGCTGTCGACGTGTAACCGCACAGAGCTGTATCTCAGCGTAGAAGAGCAGGATAACCTGCAGGAAGCGCTGATTCGCTGGCTGTGTGAGTACCACAATCTGAACGAAGAAGACCTGCGCAGTAGCCTCTACTGGCACCAGGACAACGACGCCGTCAGCCATCTGATGCGTGTCGCCAGCGGTCTGGATTCGCTGGTGCTTGGCGAGCCACAAATTCTGGGGCAGGTGAAAAAAGCCTTTGCGGACTCGCAAAAAGGCCATCTGAACGCCAGTGCGCTGGAACGTATGTTCCAGAAATCATTCTCTGTCGCGAAGCGTGTACGCACAGAAACGGATATCGGTGCCAGCGCGGTGTCCGTCGCGTTTGCTGCC
This sequence comes from Citrobacter sp. wls716, assembly GCF_005280975.1. Lineage (NCBI taxonomy): Bacteria > Pseudomonadati > Pseudomonadota > Gammaproteobacteria > Enterobacterales > Enterobacteriaceae > Citrobacter > Citrobacter sp. wls716. The sequence goes on along the minus strand of NZ_SZWX01000021.1, from coordinate 335,945 downwards.
TGTACCCTGGCGCGGCAGATCTTTGAATCCCTTTCCACGGTAACCGTGTTGTTAGTGGGTGCCGGCGAGACCATCGAGCTGGTGGCGCGACATCTGCGTGAGCACAAAGTGAAGAAGATGATCATCGCTAACCGCACACGTGAGCGTGCGCAGGTGCTGGCCGATGAAGTCGGCGCCGAGGTGATTTCTCTGAGCGATATTGATGCCCGCTTACAGGATGCCGATATTATTATCAGCTCTACCGCCAGCCCGCTGCCTATTATTGGCAAGGGGATGGTCGAACGTGCGCTAAAAAATCGCCGTAATCAGCCTATGCTGCTGGTCGATATTGCGGTACCACGCGATGTTGAACCGGAAGTGGGCAAACTGTCCAACGCCTATTTGTACAGTGTTGACGACCTGCAAAGCATCATTTCGCATAACCTGGCGCAGCGCAAAGCGGCCGCCGTGGAAGCGGAAACCATCGTTGCGCAGGAAACCAGCGAGTTTATGGCCTGGCTGCGAGCACAAAGCGCAAGCGAGACCATCCGCGATTATCGCAGTCAGTCTGAACAAATCCGTGATGAACTGACCGCTAAAGCGTTGGCTGCTCTGGAACAGGGCGGTGATGCGCAAGCCATTATGCAGGACCTGGCGTGGAAGCTGACTAACCGCCTGATCCACGCACCAACCAAATCACTTCAACAGGCCGCCCGTGACGGGGACAGTGAACGCCTGAATATTCTGCGCGACAGCCTCGGGCTGGAGTAGCAGTACACCAATCTCATTTTTTACAGGGTGCATTTACGCCTATGAAGCCTTCTATCGTTGCCAAACTGGAAGCCCTGCATGAACGCCATGAAGAAGTTCAGGCGCTGCTCGGTGATGCGGGAACTATCGCAGACCAGGAACGCTTTCGTGCATTGTCGCGCGAATATGCGCAATTAAGTGATGTTTCCCGTTGTTTTACGGACTGGCAACAGGTTCAGGAAGATATCGAAACGGCACAGATGATGCTCGACGATCCTGAAATGCGTGAAATGGCGCAGGATGAACTGCGCGAAGCAAAAGAAAAATGTGAACAACTGGAACAGCATCTGCAGGTTCTGCTGCTGCCAACCGATCCTGATGATGAACGTAACGCCTTCCTCGAAGTGCGTGCGGGAACCGGTGGTGATGAAGCGGCGCTGTTTGCGGGCGATCTGTTCCGCATGTACAGCCGTTACGCTGAATCGCGTCGCTGGCGGGTAGAGATCATGAGCGCCAGTGAAGGCGAACATGGCGGGTTTAAAGAAGTCATTGCCAAGATTAGCGGCGAAGGCGTTTACGGGCGACTAAAATTTGAGTCCGGCGGTCATCGCGTACAGCGCGTACCGGCGACCGAATCTCAAGGGCGTATCCATACTTCCGCTTGTACGGTCGCGGTGATGCCGGAACTGCCGGAAGCAGAACTGCCGGATATCAACCCAGCCGATCTGCGTATTGATACCTTCCGCTCATCCGGCGCTGGGGGTCAGCACGTTAACACCACCGACTCCGCTATCCGTATTACCCACTTGCCGACCGGCATTGTGGTGGAGTGTCAGGACGAACGTTCACAGCATAAAAACAAAGCGAAAGCGATGTCAGTGCTGGGCGCGCGTATTCGTGCCGCCGAAGTGGCCAGGCGTCAGCAGGCGGAAGCCTCTGAACGTCGCAACCTGTTGGGCAGTGGCGATCGCAGCGATCGCAACCGTACCTATAACTTCCCGCAGGGGCGTGTGACCGATCACCGCATCAACCTGACACTTTACCGTCTGGATGAAGCGATGGAAGGTAAACTGGATATGCTCATTGAGCCAATCGTCCAGGAATACCAGGCCGACCAGTTGGCGGCGTTGTCCGAGCAAGATTAATGGACTATCAGCAATGGCTGCGTGAAGCAATAAGCCAGTTACAGACCAGTGAAAGCCCGCGCCGTGACGCCGAGATTTTACTCGAGTTTGTCACCGGTAAAGGGCGTACCTTTATTCTGGCGTTCGGCGAAACGGTGTTAACCGAGGCGCAGCATCAACGGCTCGGTACATTACTGGAACGCCGTCAGCGGGGTGAGCCGGTGGCACATCTGACCGGTGTGCGCGAGTTCTGGTCGCTGCCGCTGTTTGTGTCTCCGGCTACGCTTATTCCACGCCCGGATACCGAGTGCCTGGTTGAACAGGCACTGGCGCGTTTGCCTGCCTCGCCGTGCCGTATTCTCGACTTGGGAACCGGTACGGGCGCCATCGCGCTGGCGCTGGCGTCTGAGCGTCCGGATTGCACGGTGACAGCAGTTGACCGCATGCCGGATGCCGTAAACCTGGCAAACCGCAATCGACAAAATCTGGCTATCGACAATGTGCATGTGTTGCAAAGTGACTGGTTCAGTGCTTTGCAGGGGCAGCAGTTTGAGATGATCGTCAGTAACCCGCCGTACATCGACGAGCAGGATCCTCACCTGGCGCAGGGCGATGTACGTTTTGAGCCGCTATCGGCACTGGTAGCGGGCGAGCAGGGTATGGCGGATATCGTGCATATCATTGATCAGTCTCGACACATGCTAACGCCCGGCGGTTATCTGTTGCTGGAACATGGCTGGCAACAGGGTGAGGCGGTACGCGACGCGTTTACCCGCGCAGGTTACCAGGCGGTTGAAACCTGTCGTGACTATGGCGGCAACGAGCGGATTACGCTCGGGCGCATCCCATCATGAATTCGTTCAGCACACTACTTACTATTCATCTCGTTAGCATCGTGCTTTCTGTCGGGCTACTCACGTTGCGTTTTTGGTGGCGTTCTACCAATACACGTCTTGCATCATCGCGCTGGACGCGTATTCTGCCACCGATCATTGATACCGTTTTACTCCTCAGCGGCGTGGCGTTGATCGCTAAAACGCACATCCTGCCATTCACCGAGCAGGGGACATGGCTGACTGAAAAGCTGTTTGGGGTTATCATTTACATCGTTTTGGGTTTTATTGCGCTCGATTACCGTCGGGCGCGCAGTCAGCAGGCGCGATTAATCGCATTTCCGCTGGCGCTGGTGGTGCTGTACATCATCATTAAACTCGCCACCACAAAAATACCGTTACTGGGGTAAGTCATGAGGTCGTTAGCTGATTTCGAATTTAATAAAGCGCCGTTGTGTGATGGGATGATCCTGGCGTCGGAGTCTATCCGTCTGGATTTTCCAACACAAACTGTCTATGACGAACTGGAACGTCTGGTTGGTCTGGCGCAAGAAGAAATTAGCCAGCTCCTGTCTCAGGATGAGCAACTGGATAAACTGCTGGCACTTTTTTACGGCGAATGGGGTTTTACGGACACCCACGGCGTCTATCGTCTTTCTGATGCACTATGGCTCGACCAGGTTCTGAAAAATCGTCAGGGCAGTGCGGTTTCACTCGGTGCCATCTTATTGTGGATTGCTAACCGACTGGATCTGCCGTTGGTACCGGTGATTTTCCCGACACAACTCATCCTGCGTATTGAATCGCTCGATGGTGAAATGTGGCTAATCAATCCGTTCAATGGCGAAACGTTAAATGAACACACGTTGGAAGTGTGGCTGAAGGGTAACATTAGCCCGGTTGCCGAACTGTTCAACGAGGATCTTGACGAAGCGGATAACGCGGAAGTGATCCGCAAACTGCTCGACACGCTGAAATCATCGCTAATGGAAGAGCGACAAATGGAACTGGCGCTGCGAGCCAGCGAAGCATTACTGCAGTTTAATCCTGAGGATCCGTATGAAATACGCGATCGCGGATTAATCTACGCGCAGCTGGAATGTGAACATGTTGCGCTGACTGATTTAAGTTATTTCGTTGAGCAGTGTCCGGAAGACCCGATCAGCGAAATGATCCGTGCGCAGATTAATACTATTTCGCACAAGCAAATTGTATTGCATTGATTAATAACACTTTACCTACCGTTTAAGGCGATCCTATGAAACAAAAAGTGGTTAGCATTGGCGACATCAACGTGGCAAATGACCTGCCGTTCGTGCTGTTTGGCGGAATGAACGTGCTGGAATCCCGCGATCTGGCGATGCGCATTTGTGAGCACTACGTAACCGTTACTCAAAAGCTGGGTATCCCTTACGTGTTCAAAGCCTCCTTTGATAAAGCCAACCGTTCTTCCATCCACTCTTACCGTGGGCCAGGTCTTGAAGAAGGGATGAAAATCTTCCAGGAACTGAAGCAGACGTTTGGCGTAAAAGTGATCACCGACGTTCATGAAGCCAGCCAGGCACAGCCTGTTGCCGATGTGGTGGATGTGATTCAGCTGCCGGCATTCCTTGCTCGTCAGACCGACCTGGTAGAAGCGATGGCGAAAACGGGCGCTGTTATTAACGTGAAAAAACCGCAATTCGTAAGCCCGGGTCAGATGGGCAACATCGTGGATAAATTCCATGAAGGCGGTAACGACAAGGTTATCCTGTGCGACCGTGGTGCGAACTTTGGTTATGACAACCTGGTTGTCGATATGCTGGGCTTTAGCGTGATGAAGAAAGTTTCCGGTAACTCTCCGGTGATTTTTGACGTCACCCACGCGCTGCAGTGCCGCGACCCGTTTGGCGCAGCAAGCGGCGGTCGTCGTGCACAGGTCACCGAACTGGCTCGCGCCGGTATGGCGGTAGGCCTGGCGGGTCTGTTCATTGAAGCGCACCCGGATCCAGCCCATGCTAAATGCGACGGTCCATCCGCGCTGCCGCTGGCGAAACTGGAACAGTTCCTGACGCAGATTAAAGCCATTGATGACCTGGTGAAAAGCTTCGACGAGCTGGATACTGAAAACTAAGAGCGTTCAACAGGCCGGGGGATATTCCTCCGGCCTGTTATTTCCGTCAGGCGCCAAACGCGCCGTCAATAGTATGCATTGCGCCTGTCACAAACCCTGCTTCAGGTCCAGCAAGCCAGGCAACCATTCCGGCAACTTCTTCCGGTCGCCCATGTCGTTTTAGTGCCATAAAGCTGTGCATCAGCTCTTTCAACGGGCCTTCTGCCGGATTGGCATCGGTATCAATCGGGCCAGGTTGCACAACGTTCACCGTAATACCACGCGGACCAAAATCACGAGCCAACCCTCTCGCCATCCCTTGTAGTGCCGACTTGCTCAACGCATAAGAGGCCATACCGGCGATGGGCATACGGTCACCATTTACTGAACCGATAATAATGATTCGTCCTCCATCAGGCATCTGGCGTGCAGCCTCCACCGCGGCGTAGTAGGGGGCGTGAATATTAATGCGGAAAAGACGTTCAACTTCATCAGGATCCTGCTCCAACGCGTCGCCGAACAGGATAATCCCAGCGTTAACGACCAGCACATCTAACGGGCCACTTTCCCGCACCCGTGCGATAACGTCCTCGCGTCTGGCGCTGTCGGTTTGCGCCGTATGGGTGCCAGTCTCATCGGCCAGCGCTTTGGCGGCGTCAGGAGAGCCGGAATACGTGAAGGTGACGGATGCACCCTCCGCGGCAAAGCGGCGTACAATTGCCGCACCGATCCCACGACTACCACCAAGAACCAGCACCGATTTACCCTTGAATGAAGACATCAGATACTCCTTGAACAATTGTGTAGTGATCGATATATAATTGGCGCATGGTTTTCTGTCAATGGATTTATAATGGTCACTACAAAATACTCACGCGCGCCGGGTCGACCACGTAATTTTGACCCAGAGCAGGCGGTTGCGACGGTACAACGTTTATTTCACGCTCACGGCTACGATACCGTTAGCGTGGCGGATGTCACTCAGGTACTGGGTATCAAACCCCCCAGTTTCTACGCTGCTTTTGGGAATAAGCTCGGCCTTTATCAACGAGTATTGAGCCGTTACGTACAAACCGATGCGATCCCTTTTGACGATATTTTATGTGCCGACAGACCCGTTGCTGGCTGTCTGGCAACGCTGCTTGAGGAGGCGGCACGTCATTACGCAGCCGATCCCGATGCGGCAGGATGTTTAGTACTGGAAGGAACACATTGCAATGACCCTGAGGCACGCAATGCCGCCCGTGCGTTCTACTCGGTAGCTGAAAATAAGATCCATAACTTTATTGCCCAGCGTTACCCCGAAGAGGCGAAAAGTATGACCGATTACGTCTGTACCACGATGTTGGGTTTGTCGGGAAAAGCGCGTTGCGGACACTCGCTTGAACAACTGGTATCCAGCGCGCAACTAGCCAGCCTTGCGTTTCGGCACAGGTTTCCTGATTAGCTTTGCACAAAAAAGGAAGATAAACATGATGAGTAAAATGGGCCTTTGCTTCAAAACACCTCCTCCTGCGATGCGTAATATGGCGTTGGCTGTAATGCTGATGGGGACATCCTCTTTGGCTTCTGCACAGGATAAAGCTGATGTTGTTTTGTATAACGGCCAGCTTATTACCATGGACGAACAACAGCCAAACGCGCAGGCTCTGGCGGTAAAAGGGCAACACATTATTGCTGTCGGAAATAATGAAGAGATTAAAAAATGGTCAGGGCAGAATACGCGAGAAATTAATCTTGCGGGTAAAACGGTGATCCCTGGATTAATTGATACGCATCTGCATGGTATTCGCGGAGGAAGGACGTTCTTATTCGAAACCTACTGGTTTGATGCCAAAACTATACCTGATGCTCTGCACAAACTGTCGCAATCGGCAGAAGAGAAAAACGCAGCGCAGTGGGTGGCCGTGGTGGGATCATGGATACCTGAACAATTTGCTGAAAAGCGAGATCCCACCCTACAGGAACTGAATCAGGCGCTGCCTGCAAACCCTGCAAACGCATGATATTACCCAGCTTCGCTGGTCAATAGCCCATTTAAATACCGGTACGGCAGAGACGATAGCCCGGATGAAGCAATTAGGTTTAGCCTATTCCGTGCAGATGGGGCCGTATTTTGAATCTCCCGCCATTGAACGCGCTAATGGTAAAACCGTTGCAGCACAGTCATCCCCCATTCAACCCGCACTAGAGCAAGGCGTGATCGTTGCAGGGGGAACGGATGCGACAAGAATTGGCGTTGCGGGTGTGTGGCATGCCATTGAATACCATGTGACGGGGAAAGCGCTCGACGGCTCTGTACGTGATGAGGAACGTCGGATCAGCCGGGAAGATGCGTTAAAAATGTATACGCTAAGTGCCGCCTGGCTGGCATTTGCCGAACAGCAGAGAGGGAGTTTGCGCGCTGGCAAGCTCGCTGATTTTGCCGTTCTGGATCAGGATGTTCTGGCAGTTACTGCAGATAAACTGCACCAGACACAAGCGCTATTAACGTTTGTGGATGGCCAACAGGTCTACCCGGAGCAATAAACCAGGATAAAAAAACGGCCCTGCAAAGGGCCGTGGATTGCACCTGAGTTGATTATCAGGCGAATATCGTCATCAGGTAGGCGATAAACAGTGCCAGATGCGCTGCACCGTTGAGCACATTGGTGCGTCCGGTGGAGAAGGAGATATGGCACAGCACCAGCGAAGAAACCATGACAATCATCTCTGGTGCGCCCAGCGCGAACACCAGGTCATTTCCTGTTGCCCAGGCAATCAGTGTGACGACGGGTACGGTCAGTGAGATGGTGGCAAGTACTGAGCCGAAGAATAAATTCATCGCTCGCTGCACCTGATTGTTCAGTACTGCTTTCAACGCACCTAAACCCTCAGGGGAGAGAATAAGCAACGCCACCAGGAAACCGGTAAATGCCACTGGTGCATTCAGCTCAGTGAGTAATGTTTCCAGCGGATTGGCATTCATTTTGGTAACGGCAATAACGGCAATCAAATGGATGACAAGCCAGGCTGCGTGCCACAGATTGCTGTGCGCTGAAGGTTTACCGTGATGTGGGTCATCGCCGTCCCCCTCATCTTCATGTTCGTAAATGAACAGGCTCTGGTGTGTTTTAGTCTGGATCAGCAAAAATACGCCGTACATTGCTGCTGAAATTAAGGCTACCAGCAGTGCCTGTGCGGTGGTGAAATTCGCTCCCGGTAATGCCATCGGGAATACCAGCACGATAATGGCCAGCGGGAATAGAGCAATTAAATACTGCTTAATACCGAACAGGTTCATATACTGGGTGGCAAATTTGCGGCCACCCAACAGTAATGAAAACCCGACCAGCCCACCGGTTACGATCATAATGATTGAATAGAGCGTATCGCGCATTAGCGTGGGTGCGGCGTCACCAGTTGCCATTAATGCGGAAATTAAACTGACTTCGAGAATAACCACCGAAAGGCTGAGAATCAGCGAGCCATAGGGTTCACCAAGTCGGTGAGCTAATACGTCTGCATGACGGACAACGCTGAATGCGCTACTTAATATACCAATAAGGGCTAGTGCGTTAATGCCGATGACCACTGGTAGTGACTGACTGCTCCCCCAAAAGAACAGTACTACCAGCGCCAAAATCGGAAAGGCGAGTGAGGTCTCCTTGTGGCGGGTTTTTACCGCCTCATGTGCATGTGTCATGTAATTAATTCTCCATCTCTGCAGGTGCTTATAATTATAAATGTATTAAAGAATGTAAAAAATAACAGATCTTTCGGTATTTCCGATCTGATTTTACGTAATTTTACGGCATGGACCATTTTTTGCATCAAAGTGAGCAAAATGGTGTGTCTTGTTTAGAGAGCATTTAAATAACAAGATGTTAGATTTCTAAATCAATCAAAATATCACACGATGAGATGCTGACGGTCGCGCCAGACCGGGACATAAAAAGAGGATATAAAGTGCCGTTGAGCCTTTGTTGCCTTGCATGCAGTCGATGAATTGCCTATTGTCCTGGTATTGGTTTCAAAATGAGCAGTAAAAAAGCCTGGAAGGCGTCAAAAAAGTTGTCGCAGGGAAGTCGCAGTGGCGGAGGTGTAAGGTGTTAACGCGTGATTTTTTATTGAATGCTGACTGTAAGACGGCATTTGGTGATATTGAAGAATCACTACTCTGGTCGGCGGAACAACGGGCAGCCTCACTGGCCGCCACGCTTGCCTGCCGTCCAGATGATGGACCGGTGTGGATCTTTGGTTATGGATCGTTGATGTGGAACCCGGCGTTAGAGTTTGAAGAGTCCTGTACCGGGACGTTAGTCGGCTGGCATCGCGCATTTTGTTTGCGCCTGACGGCAGGGCGAGGAACGGCGTGTCAGCCGGGACGGATGTTGGCCCTGAAAGAGGGGGGGCGCACTACGGGTGTGGCATACCGTTTACCGGATGCATCGCTGGAGCAAGAGCTGTCCCTGCTGTGGAAGCGTGAAATGATCACGGGTTGCTACCTGCCAACGTGGTGTCAGCTCACGCTGGATGATGGCCGAACGGTGAGTGCGCTGGTCTTTATTATGGATCCGCGACATCCATTGTTTGAGTCCGATACCCGTGCTCAGGTTATCGCGCCGCTTATTGCTTCTGCCAGTGGGCCATTGGGAACTAACGCGCAATATCTGTTCTCGCTGGAACAGGAATTGGTGAAGTTGGGGATGCAGGATGACTGTCTTAACGATCTGGTGATTACGGTCAAAAGATTGTTGGGAGAGAACCTGCCGGAAGGCGTCATGCGACCGGGATTTGCCTAGGCGTTGCCAGGTTATCTGTTGTGTGCCCGATAAGCGTAGATGCTTTCGGGCAGTACATCATCAGGCTGCAATATAACTGATTGAATGCTCCAGAGACTGGCTGTGGCTGTCGATCAGCACGTTCCAGACGCCGGTATACGGTACAGTCAGCCATGCGTTATCACGATTCTGCACGCTTAAAATGTCGGTCTGCGTGTCTTTGACGTGATTTTTCTCGCTCATCAGATGGATGTGACAACGCTCCGAACAGCGTACCACCACCGTATCTCCACCAAATAATTTCAAACTTGCCTTCACTAATGCCATTTTTCACCCCGTTCTTGAAAACAACGTACTTTCTGTCGAAAGTGCTGCGTGATGTTGTTCACATTTCACTCATTGCATAACACCAAAGGGGAGGGGGCAGGATGCTGATTTTGATCAAAAAATGGCATAACGATTAAACAAAAATGACAAAATCCCTTAAAAGGGTTGAAAGGGCGAGCTTACGTTTAACGAAACCGCGCCCATCTGAGATTAAATCGGGAAATTACCGGCACTTTCAGTACGCTTGCCTGAAAGCGTTGGCATCAGAAGGTCAAAACCTTATCTGCTGCCAGCGTCCACTGAGCCAGTTCCACCAGCGTACCGACTTCAACGCCATCAATTAACGGCAGAGCGGTGATCCCGCGGCCATCGGTACAGGTTTTGCAGAGTTTTACCGGAACGTTTTGTGCTGTCAGGATTTCCAGCATTTGCTGAATATTATAACCTTCCCCCGGTTTCTGCCCGCGCAGCCCTGCAGTGACGGCATCCGACATTAAAAACAGACGCAGGTCGAGGCTGCCCTCCTGCTCGCGCAGAGCGATGGCCAGACGCAGACTGTTGAATAACGACTCGCTTCCATAGGCTGCACCGTTCGCGATGATCACTATCTTTTGCATTTTTACTCCTGTTGCTGCATGTGAACGTTAATAACTGACACGTATGTTACACCTATTTCCCGATGCCAGGATAATGCCGAAAAAGGAAGGAAGGGCTGAAAATCAATGCTGAAGACGTTATGGTTTAAGATAAGTATGCCGCTGTGGCTAATTGATGTAAGAAACCGCTAACGATTTGAGCCGTAATATTTATTTATCTCTCGCAGTATTCTCACTCTTGCCGTTTGCAGGCGGTACTGCCAGCGCGCAATCGTCTTTTATTCACCAGGCGGAGAACCCTTTCGATAACAATAGTGATGGCTTGCCCGATCTCGGTATGGCGCCGGAGTCGCGGGCAGGCGAAAAGCACTTTGCCGAAATGGTTAAAGCGTTTGGGGAAGCCAGCATGACCGATAACGGCCTTGATACTGGCGAGCAAGCGAAGCAGTTCGCGTTTGGCCAGGTGCGTGACACAGTCAGTGAGCAGGTGAATCAGCAACTGGAATCCTGGCTTTCTCCGTGGGGGAATGCCAGCGTTGGGTTGCAGGTGGATAATGAAGGTAGCTTTGCCGGCAGTCGAGGAAGCTGGTTTATCCCGTTGCAGGACAATCAACGCTATCTCACCTGGAGCCAGCTGGGACTGACGCAGCAGGACGAAGGCCTGGTCAGTAATGCGGGGATTGGGCAGCGCTGGGTACGTGACGGTTGGTTAGTGGGTTACAACACCTTTTATGACAACCTGCTGGATGAGAATCTGCCGCGTGGCGGGTTCGGCGCCGAGGCGTGGGGAGAGTATCTGCGGCTATCCGCCAACTACTACCAGCCGTTTTCCTCGTGGCAGAATCGTTCTTCGACACAGGAGCAAAGGATGGCGCGGGGCTACGACCTTACTGCGTTGATGCGGTTACCCTTTTATGAGCATCTCAATACCAGCGTCAGCGTCGAGCAATATTTTGGCGATCGGGTAGACCTTTTCCATTCGGGAACGGGCTACCGCAATCCGGTGGCGGTAAACCTGGGACTGAGCTATACGCCAGTGCCGCTGATTACGGTGACCGCGCAGCATAAACAGGGCGAAAGCGGGGTAAGCCAAAATAATCTGGGATTGACCCTCAATTATCGTTTTGGCGTTCCGTTAAAAAAACAGTTAATGGTGAGTGAAGTCACAAACAGCCGATCGCTGCGCGGGAATCGTTATGACGATCCTCAGCGTAACAGCGTACCAACGCTGGAGTATCGCCAGCGTAAAACCTTATCTGTATTTCTGACAACACCGCCGTGGGATCTGAAACCCGGCGAGACGGTAGCGTTGAAATTACAGGTGCGTAGTCAGTATGGCATCCGTCATTTGACATGGCAGGGAGACACGAAAGCATTGAGTTTAACGGTAGGAAGCCATCCTCGTAGTGCGCAAGGCTGGACGGTTATTATGCCGAAGTGGGATAGCAGTGAAGGAGCAACCAACCGTTGGCGGCTGTCCGTCGTCGTGGAAGACGAGCAGGGCCAGCGTGTCTCTTCCAATGAGATCACGCTATCACTGCCCGAACCGTTTAATGCCGTTTCGGGAAATGATCCTCGTTAATACTCGCGTTATCAGAAGATGCGTTCCTGGTGCACCCATACCGCGGCTTCAACGCGTGATTTAAGCTTCATTTTCTTCAGCATATGCTTTACATGCACTTTTACCGTGCTTTCGGTGATATCGAGGCGGCGAGCAATCATCTTGTTAGGCAGACCCTGGGCGATGAGCTTAAGAATATCGCGTTCACGTGGCGTCAACTGAGTTACATCACGATCGGAGGTCGCACGGTTAGCGCGCAGGCTGGCGGCCAGAACCGGGGTTAAGGCTTCGCTCAGTACCATTTCACCGGCGGCAGCCTGTTGCAACGCCTTCAGTAGATCTTCTGGCTCCATGTCTTTCAACAGATAGCCGTCAGCACCGCGTTTCAGGGCAGTCACGACGTCTTCTTCATGATTGGAAACACTGAAAACGACGATGCGTCCGGACAGAGATTTCTCTCGTAGCTTATCAAGCGTTTCCAGACCGTTCATTCCCGGCATGTTGAGATCAAGAAGGATCAGATCGGGATCAAGTGATTCAGCCAGCTCGATACCCTGCTCGCCATTACTGGCTTCGCCGACCACGGTGATATCGGACGCCATGCTGACAAGCTGTTTTACACCGGTGCGCAGCATCGGATGATCGTCGATCAACAGGATGGTTGCCGGTTCCAGATTACTCATGGGTATCTCCTTGGACTTCTGTGAAGTTTGTTTCGGGAATAAAAGTGACAGCAACTTCAGTACCGCCCGTCTCGCGACGGCGTACACGGCAATCGCCGCGCAAGCTCTGCGCACGGTCGCGCATTATAATCATGCCGTAGTGGTTACTGCGTTCGGCGTTTTCTGGTACGCCGCAGCCGTTATCTTGCACTGTCAGTTTGACCTGTTTGCCATTTTGCACCACCGCCACGATGACTTCATTGGCCTGAGAGTGTTTAAGCGCATTACTCAGGGCCTCACGGGCAATCTGCAGCAGGTGGATCGCCTGATGTGAAGGGACCAGGCGCGGCGGCAACTGATAATCCAGCTTCACCGTAAAACCAAAGCGAGCGCTGTATTCCTGGCAGCTGGCTTCCAGCGCGGGCCGCAACCCAGGCTCAGTCAACTGCAAACGGAAGGTCGTCAACAATTCACGTAGCTGTGCCCAGGAGGCGTTCAGCTCGTTACGAATCTGACTTAGCAACTCACGACTGTTTTCCGGGAGCGCGTCGCCCTGCATCTGCAAACAACTGACCTGCATCTTCATACAGGAGAGCGATTGTGCAATAGAATCATGGAGTTCGCGAGCAATGGTGGCACGCTCTTCCATCACGATCAACTGCTGCTGACGTTCCTGGTGTCTGTCCAGCGCCAGTGTTGCGGTGAGTTGTTCAACCAGAGTATCGACCAGTTGCTGCTGATCGTGACTGAGATGACGCCCGTACGGCAAGGTGGCGAGCAGAATACCGTACTGGGTATGCGCATCGGTCAGCCGCCATTTCAGCGTAGTACCACCATCAATGGCGGGCAGTGTGCCTCGTGGACACAGATGACAACCTTTTTCATCGCAACTGGCACTCGACTGGCAGGTAAATTCCTGATGATTATCTTCATCTTCCAGGTCATAAACCCGCAACTCAATATCGTGCAGCAGCGTTAAATTTTGCAACCCGTTGAGTACCGGTGAAAGCCGCTCACACAACGGTATCTGTGAGTGCAGACGGCGGTTGGCTTGCCACAGGAAAGAGAGGATCTGGTTTTTATGTTCCAGACCCGCGGTTTTTTCCTGCACCCGCTGTTCCAGTACGGCATAACTTTCGGCCAGTTCTTCGGACATATTGTTCAGCGCCGAACCCAGTGCCGCCATCTCATTACGTCCGCTGATATGCGCACGTTGCGTAAAATCACGCTGGCTGACGGCGCGGGCCATCGCCAGCAGTTGTTTCCACGGCTGCAGCAGACGTACGCGCAGCCAGATAATCGTAAAGACCAGCAGCAGAGCCATAAATACTGCCATCAGGCGATGCAGCATAACAACGCGTTCAATACGCAACTCCGTGGTATGGTCAAAGGCGGTAACCAACTTATCCAGTCCGGTCACAAAGCGTGAAACATCGTCGGCGACCGCATCCCCCGTTTGTGCATGTTTAAGCCCAGGTGCCAGTTCGGTGTGCCAGTAATCCTGCAATGCCTTTAACTGGGTCTGCTGGCCGTCGCGCTGCGCGGCACGAGTCAGTTCAGGGCTAAACGCCGTTTGTTCCATTTCATCCAGCAGCGGTTGATCGCTGGCGTCCAGCGGTACGGCAGCCAGCAAACGGTAGCTCTGCATACGTAGCGAGCCGGCTTTATTGATCGCGTGAGCGCTACCCTGAATGCCTTGAACCAGCCAGCCGGAGACAGCCATACCCGCCACGCCAAGCGCGGTAGACAGCAAAACAATCAGCGCCACCTGGTTAACCAGCGTAAGCGGGGAAAGACAACGTTTAAACATGTGACTTCTTCCTTCGGGTTTTCAGTGAGCAGAAAACCTTATTGAATGACGATTCTGCTGCAGGCAGTGCCGCTATTCTCAGCGATACACTGGAGTATACCCATACCTCAAACGGGCTACCCCTTAATTGCCGGCAGGGGGAGAGATCCCGGACGTCGGGGAGTAGGGTGCGACAGAAGCGTGAAAAACCACATCTTTTTTACCGAAGTTATGTACTCATTTAGGGTAATGATAAATTTTAGGCGTTAATAATGACACCTTTTCCTTTGATTTATATCAACTTACCCCCGGCTGTAAACCCTAATGTTGCAGGCATCGAAACAAGTATCAGAGGTGTCTATGAGTCACTCATCTGCCCCGGAAAGGGCATCTGGAGCTGTAATCACGGAATGGCGGCCGGAAGATCCCGCCTTCTGGGAACAGCGTGGTCAACGAGTTGCCAGCCGTAACCTGTGGATTTCAGTCCCTTGTCTGCTGCTGGCGTTTTGCGTATGGATGTTATTTAGCGCAGTGGCGGTGAACTTACCGAAAGTGGGATTCAATTTCACCACTGAGCAGCTGTTTATGCTGACGGCATTGCCTTCAGTTTCCGGCGCGCTGCTGCGCGTACCGTACTCCTTTATGGTTCCCCTGTTTGGTGGACGACGCTGGACAGCGTTCAGCACAGGTATCCTGATAATCCCCTGCGTGTGGTTAGGCTTTGCTGTGCAGGATACCACCACGCCGTTCAGTACCTTTATTATTATCTCCCTGCTGTGCGGTTTTGCCGGTGCGAACTTTGCTTCCAGCATGGCAAATATCAGCTTCTTCTTTCCAAAACAGAAGCAGGGCGGCGCGCTGGGGTTGAACGGCGGCCTGGGCAACATGGGCGTCAGCGTGATGCAGTTGGTTGCGCCGCTGGTGGTCTCACTGTCCATCTTCGCCGCTTTTGGCAGCCACGGCGTTGAACAACCGGATGGCTCGCAGTTGTATCTGGCAAACGCCGCATGGATTTGGGTGCCGTTCCTCGCTATTTTCACGCTGGCCGCATGGTTCGGTATGAACGAACTGGCAACGTCGAAAGCGTCGTTAAAAGAGCAATTGCCGGTGCTGAAACGCGGGCATTTGTGGATTATGAGCCTGCTGTATCTGGCGACTTTCGGTTCCTTTATCGGCTTCTCCGCAGGTTTCGCGATGCTGTCAAAAACGCAGTTCCCGGAAGTGCAGATCCTGCATTACGCCTTCTTTGGTCCGTTCATTGGCGCTTTGGCGCGTTCTGCGGGCGGCGCAATCTCTGACCGTCTGGGCGGGACCCGCGTCACGCTGGTGAACTTCGTGCTGATGGCTATTTTCAGTGCCTTATTGTTCCTGACGCTGCCATCAAACGGTGTCGGCGGCAACTTCATTGCCTTCTTCGCCGTGTTCCTGGCGCTGTTCCTGACGGCCGGGCTGGGGAGTGGTTCAACCTTCCAGATGATCTCTGTCATCTTCCGTAAGCTGACGATGGACAGAGTGAAAGCTGAAGGCGGTTCAGAAGAGAAAGCGATGCGCGAGGCGGCAACCGATACGGCGGCAGCGTTGGGCTTTATCTCTGCTATTGGTGCGATCGGCGGCTTCTTTATCCCGAAAGCATTTGGTACGTCCCTGGCATTAACCGGTTCTCCGGTCGGTGCGATGAAAGTATTTCTGATCTTCTATGTCGCCTGCGTGGTCATCACCTGGGTGGTATACGGACGTCATTCTAAAAAGTAAAAAAGAGGTATACACAAAATCATTCTAACTGCATCAAGGCGGCAAGTGAGAAATCCCCAGGAGCTTACTGAAGTAAGCTCCTGGGGAGAACGAGCGCAGCCAACGCAGAAGCAGTTTGAAGGATGAAGTGTAGGTTGATTATCCATTGCGCGGTGTTAGACCGCGCTTTTTTTTGCCTGTGATTAGTTACAACATACTTTTGTATTGTGGCATGACAACAGCCTGTGAGAACGGCGTACGCAATATGCTAAGCAGGGGGGATACCCCTTAATACCCACTTATAAAGAATTTAACATTTGCATGATAAGTGAATTATTTAAAATCCTTTAAATTCAATTTATTACGTTAAATATCAATATCCCACTTTGGGGGTATGTAAAAACCAACCCTCATTTTTCATCCCTGCCTGCCTTGATCGTTATCAATTATCACGCCCTTTCAGAGCGTTACCTTCACCCCCAATCAAGCAATGTCGATTTATCAGAGAGCCGTCAGGCTCCTACAGGAGAAAACCGATGAGTAAATTCCTGGACCGGTTTCGCTACTTCAAACAGAAGGGCGAAACCTTTGCCGATGGGCACGGCCAGCTTCTCAACACCAACAGGGACTGGGAGGATGGATACCGCCAGCGTTGGCAGCATGACAAAGTCGTGCGTTCAACCCACGGCGTAAACTGTACCGGCTCATGCAGCTGGAAAATCTACGTGAAAAATGGTCTGGTAACCTGGGAAACCCAGCAAACTGACTACCCGCGTACTCGTCCTGATCTGCCAAACCACGAACCTCGCGGCTGCCCGCGTGGCGCGAGCTATTCCTGGTATCTCTACAGCGCAAATCGCCTCAAATATCCGCTGATGCGCAAACGTCTGATGAAGATGTGGCGTGAAGCGAAAAGACTGCACAGCGATCCCGTTGACGCCTGGGCCTCCATCATCGAAGACGCCGATAAAGCAAAAAGCTTCAAACAAGCGCGTGGTCGTGGCGGGTTTGTCCGTTCTTCCTGGCAGGAAGTAAACGAACTGATTGCGGCATCTAACGTCTATACCGTGAAAACCTATGGTCCTGACCGCGTTGCTGGTTTCTCACCGATCCCGGCAATGTCGATGGTTTCATATGCTTCTGGCGCGCGCTACCTGTCGCTGATCGGCGGTACTTGCCTGAGCTTCTACGACTGGTATTGCGACTTACCGCCTGCGTCTCCGCAGACCTGGGGTGAGCAGACAGACGTACCTGAATCTGCTGACTGGTACAACTCCAGTTACATCATCGCCTGGGGTTCTAACGTACCGCAGACCCGTACCCCGGATGCGCACTTCTTCACAGAAGTTCGCTACAAAGGTACCAAAACTGTCGCGATTACGCCGGACTACGCAGAAATCGCCAAGCTTTGCGACCTGTGGCTGGCACCGAAGCAGGGGACCGATGCGGCGATGGCGCTGGCGATGGGCCACGTTATGCTGCGTGAGTTCCATCTCGACAACCCAAGCCAGTACTTTACCGATTACGTGCGCCGTTACACCGACATGCCAATGTTGGTCATGCTTGAAGAGCGTGACGGCTACTATGCCGCTGGGCGTATGCTGCGTGCGGCAGATTTGGTCGATTCTCTGGGCCAGGAAAACAACCCGGAATGGAAAACTGTCGCGATTAACAGCAACGGCGAAATGGTTGCGCCAAACGGTTCAATTGGTTTCCGCTGGGGTGAAAAAGGTAAATGGAACCTTGAGCAGCGTGACGGTACGTCTGGTGCCGAAACCGAACTGCAACTGAGCCTGCTGGGTAGTCAGGATGACATCGCTGAAGTCGGTTTCCCGTACTTCGGTGGCGAAGGAACTGAACACTTCAATAAAGTCGAACTGGAAAACGTTCTGCTGCATAAACTGCCGGTGAAACGACTGCAACTGGCCGATGGCTCTACGGCTCTGGTGACCACCGTTTACGATCTGACCATGGCTAACTACGGCCTTGAGCGTGGTCTGAATGATGAAAACTGCGCGACCAGCTACGATGACGTAAAAGCGTATACCCCGGCGTGGGCAGAAAAAATCACCGGTGTTTCACGTTCTCAAATCGTGCGCATCGCCCGTGAATTTGCAGATAATGCCGATAAGACGCACGGTCGTTCGATGATTATCGTCGGTGCGGGTCTGAACCACTGGTACCACCTCGATATGAACTATCGTGGCCTTATCAACATGCTGATTTTCTGCGGCTGCGTTGGTCAGAGCGGTGGCGGCTGGGCCCACTATGTGGGCCAGGAAAAACTGCGTCCGCAGACAGGCTGGCAGCCGCTAGCGTTTGCCCTTGACTGGCAGCGTCCGGCGCGTCACATGAACAGTACGTCCTATTTCTATAACCACTCCAGCCAGTGGCGCTATGAGACGGTCACCGCGCAGGAACTGCTGTCTCCGCTGGCGGATAAATCCCGCTACAGCGGTCATTTGATTGACTTTAACGTACGCGCCGAGCGTATGGGCTGGTTGCCGTCCGCACCGCAGTTGGGTACTAACCCGCTGTACATTGCGCGTGAGGCGGAAAAAGCTGGGATGACACCCGTCGATTACACCGTTAAATCTCTGAAAGAAGGTTCTATTCGCTTTGCGGCAGAACAACCAGAAAACGGTAAAAACCATCCGCGTAACCTGTTTATCTGGCGTTCTAACCTGCTCGGTTCTTCCGGTAAAGGTCATGAATACATGCTGAAGTACCTGCTGGGTACCGAGCACGGTATTCAGGGGCTGGATTTGGGTAAACAGGGCGGCGTGAAGCCAGAAGAAGTGGAATGGCAGGACAACGGGTTGGACGGCAAACTGGATCTGGTGGTGACGCTGGACTTCCGTCTGTCGAGCACCTGTCTGTACTCCGACATCGTGCTGCCTACCGCAACCTGGTACGAGAAAGACGATATGAATACTTCGGATATGCATCCGTTTATTCATCCGCTGTCTGCCGCTGTTGATCCAGCCTGGGAGTCGAAAAGCGACTGGGAAATCTACAAAGGCATCGCGAAGAAATTCTCTGAAGTCTGCGTAGGCCACCTCGGGAAAGAAACCGACGTGGTGACGCTGCCAATCCAGCACGACTCTGCCGCCGAACTGGCGCAGCCGCTGGACGTGAAAGACTGGAAAAAAGGCGAATGCGACCTGATTCCGGGTGTTACCGCGCCGCACATCATGACCGTTGAGCGTGATTACCCGGCAACTTACGAGCGCTTCACCTCTATCGGTCCGTTGATGGAAAAAATCGGTAACGGTGGTAAAGGGATTGCCTGGAACACCCAGAGTGAAATGGACTTGCTGCGTAAGCTCAACTACACCAAGGCTGAAGGCCCGGCAAAAGGCCAGCCGATGCTGAATACGGCGATTGATGCCGCTGAGATGATCCTCACCCTGGCACCGGAAACCAACGGTCAGGTGGCGGTGAAAGCCTGGGCGGCGCTGAGTGAATTTACCGGACGTGACCATACGCATCTGGCGCTGAACAAAGAAGATGAGAAGATTCGCTTCCGTGATATTCAGGCGCAGCCGCGCAAAATTATCTCCAGCCCGACCTGGTCAGGTCTGGAAGATGAACATGTGTCTTATAACGCCGGTTATACCAACGTTCACGAGCTGATCCCTTGGCGCACGCTTTCTGGTCGCCAGCAGTTGTATCAGGATCATCAGTGGATGCGCGACTTCGGTGAAAGCCTGCTGGTTTATCGTCCGCCAATCGACACCCGTTCGGTGAAAGAGGTGATGGGCGAGAAGTCTAACGGTAATCCGGAAAAAGCACTTAACTTCCTGACGCCGCACCAGAAATGGGGTATCCACTCCACCTACAGCGACAACTTGCTGATGCTGACGCTGGGGCGCGGTGGTCCGATCGTGTGGATGAGTGAAGTTGATGCGAAAGAACTGGGTATCGAAGATAACGACTGGATCGAAGTTTTCAACAGCAACGGTGCCTTAACCGCCCGTGCCGTTGTCAGCCAGCGTGTGCCGGCCGGGATGACCATGATGTACCACGCGCAGGAACGTATTGTGAACCTGCCAGGTTCAGAAATTACCCAGCAGCGTGGCGGGATCCATAACTCGGTAACGCGTATTACGCCGAAACCGACCCACATGATCGGCGGCTATGCACATCTGGCCTACGGCTTTAACTACTACGGCACCGTAGGGTCGAACCGTGATGAGTTCGTTGTGGTACGTAAGATGAAGAACATTGACTGGTTGGATGGTGAAGGCAATGACCAGGTACAGGAGAGCGTAAAATGAAAATTCGTTCACAAGTCGGCATGGTGCTGAATCTCGATAAGTGCATCGGTTGCCACACCTGTTCAGTAACCTGCAAAAACGTCTGGACCAGCCGTGAAGGTGCCGAATATGCCTGGTTCAATAACGTTGAAACGAAGCCAGGTACGGGGTTCCCGACTGACTGGGAAAACCAGGAAAAATGGAAGGGCGGTTGGATCCGTAAAATCAACGGCAAGCTGGTGCCGCGCATGGGTAACAAAGCGCTGCTGCTGGGTAAAATCTTTGCTAACCCGCATCTGCCGGGCATTGATGATTACTACGAGCCGTTTGATTTCGACTACCAGACGCTGCACAACGCGCCTGCTGATAGCAAGGCGCAGCCGATCGCCCGTCCGCGCTCGCTGATTACCGGTCAGCGTATGGACAAAATCACCAAAGGTCCGAACTGGGAAGATGACCTGGGCGGCGAGTTCGAGAAACTGGCGAAAGACCAGAACTTCGAAAATATACAGAAGGCGATGTACGGCCAGTTCGAAAACACCTTCATGATGTATCTACCCCGTCTGTGCGAGCACTGCCTGAACCCGGCGTGCGTGGCGACCTGCCCAAGTGGCGCCATCTACAAACGTGAAGAAGATGGCATCGTGCTGATTGACCAGGACAAGTGCCGTGGCTGGCGTATGTGTATCACCGGTTGCCCGTATAAGAAGATCTACTTCAACTGGAAGAGCGGGAAATCTGAGAAGTGCATTTTCTGCTATCCGCGTATCGAAGCCGGTCAGCCGACCGTTTGCTCTGAAACCTGCGTAGGTCGTATTCGTTATCTCGGCGTGCTGCTGTATGACGCAGATGCGATTGAAAGCGCGGCAAGCACCGAGAACGAGAAAGATCTGTATCAGAGTCAGCTGGACGTATTCCTCGATCCAAACGATCCAGCGGTGATTGAACAGGCACTGAAAGATGGCATTCCGCTGAGTGTAATCGACGCGGCCCAGCAGTCTCCGGTATACAAAATGGCGATGGACTGGAAGCTTGCGCTGCCGCTGCATCCCGAATACCGCACGTTGCCGATGGTCTGGTATGTGCCACCTTTATCTCCGATTCAGTCCGCTGCTGACGCGGGTGAACTGGGTAGCAACGGTATTCTGCCAGACGTGGACAGCCTGCGTATCCCGGTTCAGTACCTGGCGAACCTGCTGACTGCGGGTGATACCCAGCCGGTACTGCGGGCGTTGAAACGTATGCTGGCGATGCGTCACTACAAACGCGCAGAAACCGTAGACGGTAAAGTTGATACCCGCGCGCTGGAAGAAGTCGGGCTGACCGAAGCTCAGGCACAAGAGATGTATCGTTACCTGGCGATTGCTAACTATGAAGATCGTTTTGTGATCCCGAGCAGCCATCGCGAACTGGCGCGTGAAGCATTCCCGGAGAAGAGCGGTTGTGGTTTCACCTTTGGTGATGGTTGCCACGGTTCTGATACTAAATTCAATCTGTTCAACAGTCGCCGCATCGATGCTGTCGATGTGACCAGCAAAACGGAGCCGCACCAATGATTGAACTCGTCATTGTTTCGCGTCTGCTCGAGTACCCGGATGCTGCCTTGTGGCAGCATCAGCAGGAACTTTTCGATGCACTCGCGTCATCTGAAAACCTGGACAAAGAGGATGCCCAGACTCTGGGCGTTTTCCTACGCGATTTAACTGCGCAGGACATGCTGGATGCACAGGCAAGCTATAGCGAACTGTTCGACCGTGGTCGTGCGACTTCGCTACTGCTGTTTGAACATGTTCACGGTGAATCCCGCGATCGTGGACAGGCGATGGTTGACCTGATGGCGCAGTATGAGCAGCACGGGCTACAACTCGATAGCCGCGAATTGCCAGATCACTTGCCACTGTATCTGGAGTACCTCGCACAGTTGCCAAAAAGCGAAGCGTTAGGTGGCTTGCAGGATATCGCCCCGATTCTGGCGCTGCTCAGTGCGCGTCTGCAACAGCGCGAAAGCCGTTACGCGGTGCTGTTCGATCTGCTGTTAAAACTGGCGAATACCGCTATCGACGGTGACAAAGTGGCCGAAAAAATTGCGGATGAAGTTCGTGACGACACGCCGCAGGCACTGGATGCTGTTTGGGAAGAAGAGCAGGTGAAATTCTTTGCCGACCAGGGATGTGGTGAGTCTGAAATTTCTGCTCACCAGCGTCGTTTTGCAGGGGCCGTTGCGCCGCAGTACCTGAACATCACCACCGGAGGACAGAACTAATGCACTTCCTGAATACGTTCTTCTTTGACATCTATCCGTATATTGCGGGTTCTGTCTTTCTGATTGGCAGCTGGTTACGTTACGACTACGGTCAGTATACCTGGCGTGCGGCTTCCAGCCAGATGCTGGATCGCAAAGGGATGAACCTTGCGTCAAACCTGTTTCACATTGGGATACTTGGCATCTTCGCGGGCCATTTCCTGGGGATGCTGACGCCACACTGGATGTACGAAGCGTGGTTACCGCTTGAAGTGAAGCAAAAGATGGCAATGTTTGCCGGTGGTGCCAGTGGTGTGATGTGCCTGGTAGGGGGCGTGCTGCTGCTGAAACGTCGTCTGTTTAGTCCACGCGTGCGTGCAACGACCACGGGAGCCGACATTCTGGTGTTGTCTGTTCTGGTTATCCAGTGTGCACTGGGCCTGCTGACCATTCCGTTCTCGGCTCAGCATATGGACGGTAGCGAAATGATGAAGCTGGTGAACTGGGCACAATCAGTGGTGACCTTCCACGGCGGGGCGTCTCAGTATCTGGATGGCGTGGCATTCATTTTCCGCATGCACCTGGTATTAGGTATGACGCTGTTCCTGTTGTTCCCGTTCTCGCGTCTGGTACATATCTGGAGCGTGCCAGTCGAGTATCTGACACGTAAATATCAGATTGTGCGCGCCCGTCATTAATTTCGCGTTGTAACGCACCAAACCCCGCTACGGCGGGGTTTTTTGTATTCTGCACGCCGGATGGCGGCGTAACCGCCTTATCCAGCCTACGCAGACGTCAGTTCTCTGTAGGCCTGATAAGCGTAGCGCCTCAGGCAAATTGCTGGCACGTATTGAGGGCAGAATATGGGGTATTGCAGATGGACTTGGTGTTGGTGCTATATGAAGTGATGGTGGTGGGGGAAGGATGACTCAGCGCTGTGCGCTTCGCCCTTCGGGTCGTTGCCTGCGGCAACGCTTTCTCGCTACGCTCGAATCGAACCTTAGTCGAAGCTTCTCATCCTTCCCGGCAGGGTAGAATATAAAGCACTGAGATATGATTTAGTAAAGTCTTACAGGAGAAGATGGTGGTGGGGGAAGGATTCGAACCTTCGAAGTCGATGACGGCAGATTTACAGTCTGCTCCCTTTGGCCGCTCGGGAACCCCACCAGGGGTAATTCAAATTGTAGGTAAAGCTTGAGGATGGTGGTGGGGGAAGGATTATTCGTCGCTTCGCTCCTCACCCTTCGGGCCGTTGCCGCTGGCAACGTTCTCTCGCTTTCGCTCGAGTCGAACCTTAATCGAAGATTCTCACCCTTCCCAGTAAGTGCAAACTTCAGCATAGCTTATTGGGGGTACTACATCGCTGTAGTGAATAATGGTGGTGGGGGAAGGATTCGAACCTTCGAAGTCGATGACGGCAGATTTACAGTCTGCTCCCTTTGGCCGCTCGGGAACCCCACCACGGGGTAATGCTATGTTACTGGCCTGCTTCCTTTGGAAGCGGGGCGCATCATATCAAATGATGCGCCCCTGTAAAGCATTCCGTTGATAAAAAAGAACTGGTTGCCTGATTTTTACGCGTAAAGATGTAAAGGTAACCAATAAAATTATCAATCGATTACAGAATAATCGTTCGGTTACCGTAAACAAAGACACGCTGCGCGAGAACCTGATACAGCGCGCGGCTTAATACGTTTTTTTCAACGTCACGACCGGCACGCATCATATCCTCTGCGGTATAGGTATGATCCACATGAATCACGTCCTGCATGATGATCGGACCTTCATCGAGGTTATCATTCACATAATGCGCCGTCGCACCGATGATCTTCACACCGCGGTCATAGGCCTGATGGTACGGGCGAGCACCAATAAACGCTGGCAGGAATGAGTGGTGGATATTGATAATCTTATTCGGGAAGCGAGAAACAAATGTCGGCGTCAGGACACGCATATATTTTGCCAGCACGACATAGTCTGGCTGATGTGCGTCGATAGCATCGGCCATTTTCTGGTCATGTTCGTCACGCGTTAATCCTTCGTGGCTGACCAGCTCAAAAGGAATATCAAAACGCTCAACCAGGGAACGTAGCGTGTCGTGGTTGCCGATAACCGCGGCAATTTCAACATCCAGTCCGCCGTAATTGGCCTTCATTAACAGATCGCCCAAACAGTGGGCTTCTTTGGTGACTAAAATAACGATGCGGCGCCGTCCCGCAGGCGTAAGCTCGCGAATGGAACCTTCTGGTAGCGCGCTGTCCAGATCGGTCAGCAGTGTGACATCGTTAAAAATGCCTTCCAGCTCGGTGCGCATGAAAAAACGCCCGGTACGGTGGTCCACGAACTCATTGTTTTGCACGATGTTCAGTTCGTGCTTGTAACAGATGTTAGTAATGCGCGCGATCAGACCTTTTTGGTCCGGGCAAATTGTACGCAGCACTTTTCGTTGTAATGAATGCATTTGCAGCGGAGATCCTGTTGAGAATGTTTGCATAATTGATACTGTCGGGCGTTGATTAGCCGCAGCACTTTTTAAATTTTTTACCGGAGCCACAAGGGCAGGTATCGTTTCGTCCAATTTGCGGGCGTGTACCATCGATATAGTACCACTGACCGTTTTCTTTTAAAAAACGAGAGCGTTCGATAATTGCGCCTGTTTTTCCCTGTTCAGAAAACCGTGCGACAAAACTGACATAGCCGATATTGTCGGTTTCTGCCGTCTGCTGTTCAAAAACGGTCAGTCCCAGCCATTCGGTATGGGTAAATCCTGCAATAATGTCATCCCGGAAATCGGCGGCATGACAATCTGGATGCCAGGTTTTGATGAGGTAATCTGCGTCTTTCATCACAAAAGCACAGTAGCGAGAACGCATGAGATGTGACGGCGTAGGTGCTACTTGTGCACCGGACACATAACGGTAGCAACATAGGCTATACTCGACAGCGCTACCACAGGGACAAAGCTGAGACACAAAGTACTCCCTGGAATAAAAAAACGGCGTAAAAACGCCAGGGTGGCACTATGTTAACTGAGCCGTGGCGATGTTGCTACGTCTGCAAGCCAGGGGAAGTCTGTAGGTATAATGAGAAAAATAAAAATTGGGCTGGCGCTAGGTTCCGGCGCAGCACGCGGCTGGTCGCATATTGGTGTGATCAAAGCCCTGAAACACATGGGCATTGATATTGATATTGTGGCAGGGTGTTCCATTGGCTCACTGGTCGGAGCCGCCTACGCATGTAACAAACTCCCCGCGCTTGAACAGTGGGTTTGCTCCTTCAGTTACTGGGATGTTTTACGCCTGATGGATCTCTCGTGGCGCAGGGGCGGATTATTGCGCGGCGAACGGGTATTCAATCAGTATCGGAATGTCATGCCGGTAGAATCTATCGAACAATGCTCACGTCGTTTTGCTACTGTCGCAACCAATCTAAGTACGGGCCGTGAACTCTGGTTTACCGAAGGTGATTTGCATCTTGCCGTCCGTGCCTCCTGCAGTATTCCTGGCCTGATGTCACCTGTGGCACATAATGGTTATTGGCTGGTTGATGGCGCGGTGGTGAACCCTGTACCCGTCTCCCTGACGCGTGCGTTGGGGGCCGATATCGTTATTGCAGTCGACCTGCAACATGATGCGCACCTGATGCAACAGGATCTGCTCTCCTTCAACGTCAATAGTGAAACCGAATCGAACGATGATGATGAGCTGTCATGGCATGCCCGCCTGAAAGAACGTTTGAGCAACATTACGGCCCGGCGTGCAGTCACGGCACCTACGGCGATGGAGATCATGACGACCTCGATTCAGGTTCTGGAAAACCGTCTCAAGCGCAACCGTATGGCTGGAGATCCACCTGATATTCTGATTCAGCCGTTTTGTCCGCAAATATCTACGCTGGATTTCCATCGCGCCAGTGCTGCTATTGCTGCCGGGCAGTTAGCGGTCGAGAAGAAAATGGATGAGCTTCTGCCCCTGGTAAAAACCAACGTTTAACGCATTTTTCATCAACACTTAAGCAAATTCTGACAGGCGTGAGTTGCAATAGCATGCCACTATTTACTAAAGCCAGTCAGGGGGGAGAATATGACGCAGCCATTGGTCGGAAAACAGATTCTTATCGTTGAAGATGAGCCGGTATTTCGCTCGCTTCTGGATTCATGGTTTTCCTCTTTGGGAGCGACAACAGCAGTAGCGGGAGACGGGCTTGATGCGCTGGAGTTACTGGGGCGCTTCACCCCCGACCTGATGATTTGCGATCTCGCTATGCCGAGAATGAACGGCCTTAAACTGGTTGAGTATCTGCGTAATCGTGGCGATCAGACGCCGATTCTGGTGATCTCCGCAACGGAAAATATGGCCGATATTGCCAAAGCATTACGACTCGGTGTGGATGATGTTCTTTTAAAGCCCGTGAAGGACCTTAACCGCCTGCGAGAAACCGTTTTTGCGTGTCTTTATCCCAATATGTTTAATTCTCGTGTGGAAGAAGAAGAGCGGCTGTTTCGCGACTGGGATGCGATGGTGGGCGATCCTGCAGCTGCTGCAAAACTGTTGCAAGAATTGCAGCCCCCAGTGTCGCAGGTCATCTCGCATTGTCGGGTTAACTACCGCCAGTTGGTTGCCGCCGATCAGCCAGGGCTGGTACTGGATATTGCGCCGCTCTCAGACCATGATCTCGCGTTTTATTGTCTGGATGTGACAAGGGCCGGGGATAATGGCGTCCTGGCGGCATTACTACTGCGTGCGCTATTTAACGGTTTGCTACAGGAACAGTTGGCACATCAAAATCAACGATTGCCGGAGTTGGGTGCGTTATTGAAGCAGGTGAATCATTTACTGCGTCAGGCTAATTTACCAGGACAGTTTCCTTTGCTGGTGGGCTATTATCACAGCGGATTAAAAAACCTGATTTTGGTATCAGCAGGGCTGAATGCGACATTAAATACAGGTTCACATAATGTACAAATCAGTAATGGTGTTCCGCTGGGCACCTTAGGTAATGCGTATCTTAATCAACTGAGCCAGCGTAGTGAGTCCTGGCAATGCCAAATCTGGGGGGCAGGCGGTCGTTTGCGCCTGATGTTGTCTGCGGAATGAACAATTGACAGGTAGGGGAATCAAATTGGCTCACCTACTCACGCGGCGAGTGCTACTATCAGCGCCAGATTTATACGTATTTATCTTAATTATACCGACGCGCGTCCTTTTCAGACCTGAAGCTTACTGCGGTACTGATATACTCGGATGCGAAACAGATTGATGAACATGTTCAATACATGAACAGTCCAGGAGAGTTTTAAATGGCTGCCCTTAATTCAAAAGTCAAAAAGGCCGTTATCCCGGTTGCGGGATTAGGAACCAGGATGTTACCGGCTACGAAGGCAATCCCGAAAGAGATGCTACCGTTGGTTGATAAGCCATTAATTCAGTACGTCGTGAACGAATGTATTGCTGCGGGCATCACTGAAATTGTACTCGTGACTCACTCGTCTAAAAATTCAATTGAAAACCACTTTGATACCAGCTTTGAACTTGAAGCGATGCTTGAAAAGCGCGTAAAACGTCAGCTTCTGGAAGAAGTGCAATCTATTTGCCCTCCGCATGTCACTATTATGCAGGTGCGTCAGGGGTTGGCAAAAGGTCTGGGGCACGCGGTATTGTGTGCCCATCCGGTTGTTGGCGATGAACCCGTTGCGGTCATCCTGCCGGACGTTATTCTTGACGAATACGAATCTGATTTATCCCGTGACAACCTTGCTGAAATGATCCACCGTTTTGATGAAACAGGCAGCAGTCAGATTATGGTGGAGCCTGTAGCAGACGTAACGGCTTATGGCGTTGTTGATTGCAAGGGCGTTGAATTAACGCCTGGTGAAAGCGTACCGATGGTTGGCGTGGTAGAAAAACCGAAAGCAGACGTTGCGCCATCTAATCTGGCCGTTGTGGGGCGTTATGTTCTCAGTGCGGATATCTGGCCTCTGCTGGCAAAAACACCTCCGGGAGCAGGTGATGAAATTCAGCTGACTGACGCTATCGATATGCTGATCGAAAAAGAAACGGTAGAAGCCTATCACATGAAGGGTAAAAGCCATGACTGTGGTAATAAGCTGGGCTATATGCAGGCGTTTGTTGAATATGGTATTCGCCATAATACGCTTGGCGCTGAATTTAAAGCGTGGCTTGAAGATGAGATGGGTATTAAGAAGTAACCTCGCGGTATTATAAGGACAGAACGGCGCTGTTAATCCAGCGCCGTTTTTTTATACCTAATTTGGGTAGGGCGATGTGCGAAGTACGGGAAAAAAAAACCCCGCCAGTGGCGGGATTTTAAGCAAACTATTTCTGAATTATTCCTTGATCAGGAAATCGTCCAGTTGTTTACCTTGTTCTTCCATCGCTTTTTTGATCACAGCCGGTGTACGACCCTGGCCAGTCCAGGTTTTAGTTTCACCGTTTTCGTCAACGTAGCTATATTTAGCCGGACGCGCTGCGCGTTTAGCTTTGGTACCGGACTTAACCGCTGCCATGCTATTCAGCAGTTCGTTCGGATCGATACCATCAGCAATCAGCATTTCACGATATTGTTGCAGTTTACGAGTACGCTCTTCAACTTCAGCAGCCGCAGCGCTTTCTTCTTCGCGACGCTCGCTAACTACAACTTCTAATTTTTCCAGCATTTCTTCAAGCGTTTCCAGAGTACATTCTCTCGCCTGCGCACGAAGAGTACGGATGTTGTTCAGAATTTTAAGTGCTTCGCTCATTGTAGTAATCTCAAACTTATATTGGGGGTGGTTTGTTGAGCTAATAATAGAGCGATAAATTCAGTTGTGCAATAGCCAGGAATGTAAGGAATTCAAAATTGCTCTTTATTTAGTGTCTGTATTAATTGTTCTGTCTTAATTTTACGACGATGTCGGGCATAAAAAAGGCTTATTGGTATGCGGGCTTCATGGCAGCAGCGAGTAAAAATTCAAGATTCAGGTCACATTTCATGGTGTACAAATAGTATCTCTTTGCAGTGATTTCAACCTTTTGTATTAGTTTTGCTTACGGGAATCCCCTATTACAAGGTGGCTATCGTTAGATGCAATAACAATAAGGGCAGGGTTTCTTTATTGCGCGGTGATGATAAGTGACGTTGATGAATTTCAGGAGCACTATTTGTGAAAGAATGTGTATATACTCATCATACTTCAGGTTGTTTGTGCTTTGGCAGCGGACTTTCACTCTATCGTACACTTGAGAAAGTACTCAAGGACACTTCCGCGCAGCGGGGTATTTAGACGAAACAGGGCGATGTTCGCACGTTCTTTTATACATCCCGGATGTCACGCTGCACCGACATGTTTGTGAAATATGATACAATCCTGCCCATATTTATTTTCCCCGGTGAGGGCCGATACACAATGGCACAGCTTTATTTTTACTATTCTGCAATGAATGCAGGCAAGTCGACGGCATTGCTGCAATCTTCATACAATTATCAGGAACGTGGGATGCGTGCCGTTGTATATACAGCGGAAATTGATGACCGTTTTGGCGCGGGAAAAGTAAGTTCACGTATAGGCCTGTCGTCACCTGCAAAATTGTTTAACCAAAATTCATCATTGTTCGAGGAGATTCGTGCGGAGAATGCGCAGCAACGAATTCACTGCGTGCTGGTTGATGAGTCTCAGTTTCTGACGCGACAGCAGGTTTATGAATTATCAGAGGTTGTTGATCAACTGGATATTCCCGTGTTGTGTTATGGCTTACGCACTGATTTTCGTGGTGAACTCTTCGGTGGTAGCGAATACCTGCTTGCATGGTCAGATAAGCTGGTTGAATTAAAAACTATTTGTTTCTGTGGCCGTAAGGCCAGCATGGTATTACGCCTTGATCAGGCCGGAAGACCTTATAACGAAGGAGAGCAGGTCGTTATAGGCGGAAATGAACGCTATGTATCGGTGTGCCGCAAGCATTATAAGGAAGCACAGTCTGAAGGCTCTCTGACGGCCATTCAGGAACGTCACAGCCACGATTAACCCTCCTCTGTTCTCCTGCTGAGTTAAAATCGCAGGGTAGGCCTCTGTTTTAGCCAGAAGCGATACCCTGCGTATTGCCTTCTGGTGCCACTTTCACACCTATTTCCCTTACGCCTTTTCACCTCGGTGGCTGGCGTCTGCATAGTCTGATTTTCGCTGAGTATGGCAAAAAAAAACGGCCCCAAAGGGCCGTTTATGAAGATACTAAAACTTATGTGAGTGCATTAAGCGGATTTTTTCGCTTTTTTCTCTGCTTTAGGCGCTGCTGCTGGCTCAGTTTTAGCAGCAGTTTCACCTTCGCTATACTCACGACCGTAGTAAGTATCCAGCAGGATCTGTTTGAGTTCAGAAATCAGCGGGTAACGCGGGTTAGCACCGGTGCACTGGTCGTCAAACGCATCCTCAGACAGTTTGTCGACGTGTGCCAGGAAGTCAGCTTCCTGAACGCCAGCTTCACGGATAGATTTAGGAATACCCAGTTCAGCTTTGATTTCTTCCAGCCATGCCAGCAGTTTCTGGATTTTAGCCGCAGTACGGTCGCCCGGTGCGCTTAAACCCAGATGGTCTGCGATTTCGGCGTAGCGACGACGAGCTTGCGGACGATCATACTGGCTGAAAGCAGTCTGTTTAGTCGGGTTGTCGTTCGCGTTATAACGAATGACGTTGCTGATCAGCAGGGCGTTCGCCAGACCGTGAGGAATGTGGAACTGAGAACCCAGCTTGTGCGCCATTGAGTGACATACACCCAGGAAGGCGTTAGCAAACGCAATACCGGCGATGGTTGCGGCACTGTGAACACGCTCGCGCGCTACCGGGTTCTTAGAACCTTCATGGTAGGACGCAGGCAGGTTTTCTTTCAGCAGTTTCAGCGCTTGCAGAGCCTGACCGTCAGAGAATTCAGATGCCAGTACGGAAACGTAAGCTTCCAGAGCGTGAGTCACCGCATCCAGACCACCGAATGCACACAGTGATTTCGGCATATCCATAACCAGGTTGGCATCGACAATTGCCATGTCTGGGGTCAATGCGTAGTCAGCCAGCGGGTATTTCTGACCCGTTGCATCGTCGGTAACAACCGCAAACGGAGTCACTTCAGAACCAGTACCGGAAGTGGTGGTGACGGCGATCATTTTCGCTTTCACGCCCATTTTCGGGAACTTATAGATACGTTTACGGATGTCCATAAAGCGCAGCGCCAGCTCTTCGAAATGGGTTTCCGGATGTTCGTACATCACCCACATGATTTTCGCGGCGTCCATCGGGGAACCACCGCCCAGTGCGATGATAACGTCAGGCTTGAAGGAGTTAGCCAGCTCAGCACCTTTACGAACAACGGTCAGAGTCGGGTCAGCTTCAACTTCAAAGAACACTTCGGTTTCAACGCCGGCTGCTTTCAGAACGGAGGTGATCTGGTCTGCATAACCGTTGTTAAACAGGAAGCGGTCGGTCACGATCAGAGCACGTTTGTGACCATCGGTAATCACTTCATCCAGCGCGATTGGCAGTGAGCCACGACGGAAGTAGATAGATTTCGGAAGTTTGTGCCACAACATGTTTTCAGCTCGCTTAGCAACGGTTTTCTTGTTGATCAGGTGCTTAGGACCAACGTTTTCAGAGATGGAGTTACCACCCCAGGAACCACAACCCAGAGTCAGGGAAGGTGCGAGCTTAAAGTTGTACAGGTCGCCGATACCACCCTGTGAAGCCGGGGTGTTAATCAGGATACGCGCAGTTTTCATCATCTGACCGAAGTAAGCAACGCGTTCTGGTTGGTTGTCCTGGTCAGTGTACAGGCAAGAAGTGTGGCCGATACCACCCATCGCAACCAGTTTCTCTGCTTTGTCTACCGCATCTTCGAAATCTTTCGCACGGTACATCGCCAGCGTCGGGGACAGTTTTTCGTGAGCAAACGGCTCGCTTTCATCAACAACTTTCACTTCACCGATCAGGATCTTAGTTGTTTCCGGAACCGAGAAGCCTGCCAGTTCAGCAATTTTATATGCCGGCTGACCAACGATAGCGGCGTTCAGTGCGCCATTTTTCAGGATAACGTCCTGAACAGCTTTCAGCTCTTTACCCTGCAGCATGTAGCCGCCGTGGCTAGCGAAACGTTCACGAACTGCATCGTATACAGAGTCAACAACAACAACGGACTGTTCAGAAGCACAGATTACGCCGTTATCGAAGGTTTTAGACATCAGAACAGAAGCAACCGCGCGCTTAATATCCGCAGTTTCGTCAATAACAACCGGGGTGTTACCTGCACCTACACCGATTGCTGGTTTACCGGAGCTGTATGCTGCTTTAACCATGCCTGGGCCGCCGGTCGCAAGGATCAGGTTGATGTCCGGGTGATGCATCAGAGCATTAGACAGTTCAACGGAAGGTTGATCGATCCAGCCGATCAGGTCTTTCGGTGCGCCAGCAGCGATAGCAGCCTGCAGAACGATGTCAGCCGCTTTGTTAGTGGCATCTTTAGCACGCGGATGTGGAGAGAAGATGATGGCGTTACGCGTCTTCAGGCTGATCAGCGATTTGAAGATAGCAGTAGATGTCGGGTTAGTGGTCGGAACGATACCGCAGATGATACCAATCGGTTCAGCGATGGTGATAGTACCGAAAGTGTCGTCTTCAGACAGAACACCACAGG
This sequence comes from Citrobacter sp. wls716, assembly GCF_005280975.1. Taxonomy (NCBI): domain Bacteria; kingdom Pseudomonadati; phylum Pseudomonadota; class Gammaproteobacteria; order Enterobacterales; family Enterobacteriaceae; genus Citrobacter; species Citrobacter sp. wls716. Next base: position 302,564 of record NZ_SZWX01000021.1, on the reverse strand, counting down.
TCTTTTCATCTTTATAAGCGTTGTAAATGTATTCGGAAGCAAAGTGGTTTTTGATCACTTTGTCTTCGACGATGCCCATGCCGGATTCGGCAACGGCCATTTTCGCGAGAGGGATTCGAGCGTCTGCGGCTGCCAGAGCGGCGGCGCGGAAGATTTTGTCAACCTGTTCTTGAGTGAAACTGGCATATTCACGCTGGGCTTTTTTTACGCGCTCTACAAGTGCGTTAAGTTCAGCGACATTAGTAACAGCCATAATGCTCTCCTGATAATGTTAAACTTTTTTAGTAAATCATCTGCTCGATACGAGAGTATAGACAGACCGACGAAAAATTGTATAACGGTTTGAAAATCAAACGGTTAATTAACGTCCACTTTACTTTGATTTACTAAAAGAGCTTATGCGTTAGCGTCATTTAACTCTAACGCGTTACCTCCAGGTGGCGTAAGCAAGATTACTCACTTCTGAGTAGTAATTGCGTGATCTGGATCAAATTTCCGCAAAGCTGACACCTTTCAGCAGACCCTTTTAGCGTTTCTTGGTAAGTGTTAAAAAATTGATGTAATGAATGAGGTTAACATTAGCATATTTAATACATATTAATAACACGGAGTAATGGTAGCGTATTTACGTAGATATACGCAGATAGCAGGTGAAGTATGCTGACAAAAGGCGTATCTTCAGCGCGGATTTCATCAATTTTATGACTCATTTTATCCGGCTAACGCTTCGGAGCTAACCGTGATCCATACGCTATTCGATTTTCCTGTTTATTTTAAATTTTTCATTGGGTTATTTGCATTGGTCAACCCGGTAGGGATCATCCCTGTCTTTATCAGCATGACCAGCTACCAGACCGCTGCCGCACGCAATAAAACCAACCTTACGGCAAACCTGTCGGTTGCTATCATTCTGTGGATCTCTCTGTTTCTGGGGGATGGAATTCTGCAATTGTTTGGTATCTCAATTGATTCGTTCAGGATTGCCGGTGGTATCCTGGTCGTGACTATCGCGATGTCGATGATCAGCGGAAAACTTGGGGAAGATAAGCAAAACAAGCAGGAAAAGTCGGAGACGGCGATACGCGAGAGCATTGGCGTTGTCCCGTTAGCGCTGCCGTTAATGGCGGGACCGGGGGCAATAAGCTCAACGATCGTCTGGGGCACGCGTTACCATAGTGCTATTAATCTGTTCGGCTTTTTCGTGGCGATTGCGCTGTTTGCGCTGTGCTGTTGGGGATTGTTTCGTATGGCGCCGTGGTTAGTTCGCCTGCTGGGCCAAACGGGCATCAACGTCATTACGCGTATTATGGGGTTGTTACTCATGGCGTTGGGCATTGAGTTCATTGTGACCGGGATCAAATCCATTTTCCCGGGCTTACTTGCCTGAATCCACCGAATCAATATAAACGGAGCTGCTTCCAGGCTCCGTTTCCCACCATTATCAGTAATACTTCTCACTAAAGTTGAAACGCGCCATAGCAGTAATAAAAGATGCTGATAGCCACTGCATTTTTATGTATTGATTTTCAACACAATTATCTTTTCAGCAGAACAGATGAACCAGGGCAGCATTGTTATTTTATTAACATCATACTCTTGGGCTTGCTGAAGGATTATCGAAATGTTATTAGTTATTTCAGCACCTAATTTAGATGAATGTGCTAATTAATAACCAATTGTTAAATTTATGTGCATTTTGACGTCTCTTCGATGCCGGACAGGGCGATGAGTCGAGTGTCTCACGTAACGCATTGAATTAATTGATTTTATCGTTAAAAAATTGCCGTATCAATGCTTTTGTTGTGCGTTTTTTTTCGATAAAAGAGAATTGGTTAACAAATCTGTAAAATGTATTGGCGGTGAAGAAACGCATTTGATACTTTCCGGCCAGGTATTTAGCAGAAGATTTCACGTTGATGAGAATAATTTTCATTTGATCTCTCTCAACAGGGTAATAGCGTGCTTCCGGCAGGGGAGGCACGTAGATAATCGACGCAAGGCGATCAAACGAATCGCCAGAATAAATAAAGTCGGTGATAGCGAGCAGTAAACAAAAAAACACCTGACGGCAGAAAATCTCCGGTGTCGTACAGGGATCCTGACAGGATTAACAGTCTGGTTATAAAACCAGCCATAATAATGAGGGAGTACAAACACAATGACTAACATCACTAAAAAAAGTTTAGTAGCTGCGGGGATCCTAACTGCGCTAATCGCTGGAAATGTTGCTACAGCAGCAGTGGTACCAGCAGGCGTTCAGTTGGCTGAGAAGCAGACTCTGGTGCGTAATAATGGTTCGGAAGTTCAGTCACTCGATCCGCATAAAATCGAAGGTGTACCGGAATCCAACATTAGCCGTGATTTATTTGAAGGTTTATTAATCAGTGACGTTGATGGCAAACCATCGCCGGGTGTGGCTGATAAATGGGAAAATAAAGATTTTAAAGTCTGGACATTCCATCTGCGTAAAGACGCTAAATGGTCTGACGGAACGCCTGTTACCGCACAAGATTTCGTCTATAGCTGGCAACGTCTGGCGAACCCCAATACTGCTTCACCGTACGCCAGCTATTTACAGTACGGACATATTGTCAATATTGATGACATCATCGCTGGTAAGAAGCCAGTTACCGATCTCGGTGTAAAAGCGATTGATGACCATACCTTTGAAGTGACTCTGAGTGAACCTGTTCCTTATTTCTACAAACTCCTTGTGCACTCTTCTCTTTCCCCTGTGCCTAAAGCCGTGGTGGAAAAATTCGGTGAAAAATGGACCCAGCCCGCTAACATCGTTTCTAACGGCTCTTATAAACTGAAAGACTGGGTTGTCAACGAGCGTATTGTACTTGAGCGTAATACTCACTACTGGGACAACGCGAAAACCATTATTAACCAGGTCACATACCTGCCAATTTCTTCTGAAGTGACTGACGTGAACCGCTATCGCAGCGGTGAAATCGACATGACCTATAACAACATGCCGATTGAGTTATTCCAGAAACTGAAAAAAGAGATCCCGAACGAAGTTCACGTTGATCCTTATCTGTGCACCTACTATTACGAAATTAACAACCAAAAAGCACCGTTCAACGATGTTCGTGTACGTACCGCCCTGAAGCTGGCGCTGGATCGTGACATCATCGTCAACAAAGTGAAAAACCAGGGCGATCTGCCCGCCTATAGCTTTACCCCGCCGTATACTGATGGCGCTAAACTGGTTGAGCCAGAGTGGTTCAAGTGGTCACAGGAAAAACGTAACGAAGAGGCGAAAAAACTGCTGGCCGAAGCTGGTTTTACCGCGGATAAACCGTTGACCTTTGATCTGCTGTATAACACCTCCGATCTGCACAAGAAGCTGGCTATCGCTGCGGCATCCATCTGGAAGAAAAATCTGGGTGCGAATGTGAAGCTGGAAAATCAGGAGTGGAAGACGTTCCTCGATACGCGTCATCAGGGTAACTATGATGTTTCACGCGCAGGCTGGTGTGCGGATTATAACGAACCGACGTCTTTCCTGAATATGGTACTGTCCGATAGCTCCAACAACACCGTCCACTATAAGAGCCCTGCATTTGACAAGTTGATTGCTGATACCCTGAAAGCAACTGATGATGCTCAGCGCAGTGAACTGTATTCGCAAGCAGAACAGCTGCTGGATAAAGACTCTGCAATTGTACCGGTGTTCTACTACGTCAACGCCCGTCTGGTGAAACCTTGGGTAGGCGGATACTCCGGTAAAGACCCGATGGATAATATCCACGTTAAAGACTTGTATATTATCAAGCATTAATGGCAAGACGTGGGGCGATTAAGGTTGCCCTACAGTGTCTTTTTCTTCGAACTATAAATACCTCTTTAGACAAAGAGAGGTATACCCTAAATAATTCACGTTGCAGGAAGGCGGCAACGCAGCGAATCGCCAGGAGCTTACTTAAGTAAGTGACTGGCGTGAGCGAGCAAAGCCAAGGCACCTGCAGCTTGAAGTATGACGGGTATAAAGGCACACGCCAGAAGGTACGGGCAATGTTGAAATTTATATTACGCCGCTGTCTGGAAGCGATTCCGACACTATTTATTCTTATTACGATTTCATTCTTTATGATGCGTCTTGCGCCGGGAAGTCCTTTCACCGGAGAGCGCGCCTTACCGCCAGAAGTTCTGGCGAATATTGAAGCGAAATACCATCTTAATGATCCGATCTCAACGCAGTACTTTAGCTATCTGAAACAGCTGGCGCACGGTGATTTTGGACCATCCTTTAAATATAAAGACTACACCGTTAATGACCTGGTCGCGTCAAGCTTTCCGGTTTCCGCGAAGCTGGGGGCTGCGGCCTTTATTCTGGCGGTGGTGATCGGTGTTAGTGCGGGCGTAATCGCCGCGTTGAAGCAAAACACGCGTTGGGATTATACGGTTATGGGGGTGGCGATGACCGGGGTGGTGATCCCCAGTTTTGTCGTTGCCCCCTTATTAGTCATGATATTTGCGATCACACTGAAATGGCTACCCGGTGGCGGTTGGAACGGTGGGGCGCTGAAATTTATGATCCTGCCCATGGTGGCGCTATCCCTGGCCTATATTGCCAGTATTGCGCGTATTACCCGCGGCTCGATGATTGAAGTGCTGCACTCTAACTTTATTCGGACCGCGCGTGCTAAAGGGTTGCCGATGCGACGGATTATTTTCCGCCATGCGTTAAAACCTGCGCTGTTGCCGGTGTTGTCCTATATGGGGCCCGCGTTTGTCGGCATCATTACCGGTTCGATGGTTATTGAAACTATCTATGGTTTACCGGGGATTGGGCAGTTGTTTGTGAATGGCGCATTAAACCGCGATTACTCGCTGGTACTGAGCCTGACTATTCTGGTTGGCGCGCTGACCATCGTGTTTAACGCGATTGTCGATGTGCTGTATGCCGTAATCGACCCGAAAATCCGTTACTGATACTGGAGCTCGCTATGATGTTAAGTAAGAAAAACAGCGAAGCGCTGGAGAATTTCAGTGAGAAGCTGGAGGTCGAAGGCCGCAGCCTGTGGCAGGACGCTCGTCGACGCTTTATGCATAACCGAGCGGCAGTAGCCAGCCTCGTGGTACTGGTGATTATTGCGCTGTTTGTGACGTTGGCACCCATGTTATCGCAGTTTACCTACTTCGATACTGACTGGGGCATGATGTCCAGCGCGCCTGATACGGAGTCTGGGCACTATTTTGGCACTGACTCATCTGGCCGTGATCTGCTGGTGAGGGTGGCGATTGGTGGACGGATCTCGTTGATGGTGGGGATTGCTGCGGCGCTGGTGGCGGTGATTGTGGGCACGCTGTACGGTTCACTGTCGGGTTACCTGGGCGGCAAAATCGACTCTGTGATGATGCGTCTGCTGGAAATCCTTAACTCCTTCCCGTTCATGTTCTTCGTTATTCTGTTGGTTACCTTCTTTGGGCAAAACATCCTGTTAATCTTTGTGGCGATTGGGATGGTCTCCTGGCTGGATATGGCGCGTATCGTTCGTGGCCAGACGCTGAGCCTGAAGCGCAAAGAGTTTATTGAAGCAGCCCAGGTCGGTGGGGTATCTACCGTGCGCATCGTTATCCGCCATATTGTGCCAAACGTACTCGGTGTGGTGGTGGTCTACGCCTCATTGCTGGTTCCCAGCATGATCCTGTTTGAATCGTTCCTGAGCTTCCTGGGACTTGGCACACAAGAGCCGCTAAGTAGCTGGGGCGCACTGCTCAGCGATGGTGCCAACTCGATGGAAGTATCACCATGGTTACTGCTGTTTCCGGCAGGGTTCCTGGTGGTGACGCTATTTTGTTTTAACTTTATTGGCGATGGCCTGCGTGATGCCCTCGACCCGAAAGACCGTTAAGGAGTGCCGCCATGAGCGTAATTGAGACCTCAACCGCGCCGCTCGCGCAACAACAGGCTAACGCACTGCTAAACGTTACCGATCTGCGTGTGACGTTTGCCACCCCAGATGGTGATGTTACTGCAGTAAACGATTTAAACTTTTCACTACGCGCCGGGGAAACGCTGGGTATTGTTGGTGAGTCTGGTTCAGGTAAGTCGCAGACTGCATTTGCCTTGATGGGCCTGCTGGCCGCAAATGGCCGGATTGGCGGCTCCGCTACATTCAACGGTCGTGAGATCCTGAACTTACCGGAGCGTGAGCTGAACAAGCTACGCGCCGAGCAAATCTCGATGATCTTCCAGGATCCCATGACCTCTCTGAATCCGTATATGCGGGTCGGCGAACAGTTAATGGAAGTTCTGATGCTACACAAAGGTATGAGCAAAGCGGAAGCCTTTGAAGAATCAGTCAGGATGCTGGATGCGGTGAAAATGCCGGAAGCGCGTAAGCGTATGAAAATGTATCCGCATGAATTCTCCGGCGGGATGCGGCAACGTGTGATGATCGCCATGGCGCTGCTGTGCAGGCCAAAGTTACTGATTGCCGATGAACCCACTACTGCGCTGGATGTCACGGTTCAGGCGCAAATCATGACGCTGCTGAATGAACTGAAAAGTGAATTCAATACCGCAATTATTATGATTACTCACGACCTCGGTGTTGTTGCTGGTATTTGCGACAAGGTGTTGGTGATGTATGCCGGACGCACGATGGAATATGGTAGTGCGCGTGATGTCTTTTATAAGCCGGTTCATCCGTATTCGATTGGCCTGCTTAATGCCGTCCCGCGTCTGGATGCCGAAGGGGAAGAAATGCTGACTATCCCGGGTAATCCGCCGAATCTGTTGCGTTTACCGAAAGGCTGCCCGTTCCAGCCCCGTTGCCCGCATGCCATGGAAATCTGTAACAGTGCTCCGCCACTGGAAGAGTTTAGTCCGGGCCGTCTGCGCGCCTGCTTTAAACCGGTGGAGGAACTGGTATGAATGCGGTAACCGAACAACGAAAAGTACTCCTCGAAATTGCCGATCTGAAAGTCCATTTCGACATCAAAGATGGTAAACAGTGGTTCTGGCAACCGTCGAAAACGCTGAAAGCCGTTGATGGCGTGACCCTACGTCTGTATGAGGGCGAAACATTAGGCGTAGTGGGGGAATCGGGTTGCGGGAAATCGACGTTTGCGCGTGCGATTATCGGTCTGGTAAAAGCGACTGATGGTAAAGTCGCCTGGCTCGGCAAAGATTTGCTTGGCATGAAACCCGATGAGTGGCGGGCAGTGCGCAGTGACATCCAGATGATTTTCCAGGATCCGCTGGCATCGTTAAACCCGCGTATGACCATCGGTGAAATTATCGCCGAACCGCTGCGGACTTATCACCCGAATCTGCCTGGGCAGGAAGTCCGTGACCGCGTAAAGGCGATGATGATGAAAGTGGGGTTACTGCCTAACCTGATTAACCGCTACCCGCACGAGTTTTCCGGTGGGCAGTGCCAGCGTATTGGTATTGCTCGCGCGTTGATCCTTGAGCCGAAGCTGATAATTTGTGATGAGCCTGTATCCGCGCTGGATGTGTCGATTCAGGCGCAGGTTGTTAACCTGTTGCAGCAATTACAGCGTGAGATGGGCTTATCATTAATCTTCATTGCCCATGACCTGGCAGTGGTTAAGCATATTTCCGATCGTGTGCTGGTGATGTATCTCGGACATGCGGTGGAGTTGGGGACCTATGACGAGGTGTACCATAATCCGCTGCATCCCTATACCAAAGCACTAATGTCAGCGGTGCCAATTCCCGATCCTGATATGGAGAGGAACAAGGTTATCCAACTGCTGGAAGGTGAGTTACCCTCCCCGATTAATCCGCCTTCGGGGTGTGTGTTCCGCACACGTTGTCCGATCGCCGGCCCAGAATGCGCGAAAACGCGTCCTGTACTTGAAGGGAGTTTCCGACACGCGGTTTCCTGCTTAAAAGTAGACCCGCTATAATCGAGAGGGCTGACACACTGTCAGCCCTTCTTTTTGGTGAGGTAAATGTGTCAGGCTTAGTCTCTTCTGTTCGCCGTACTCTCTATCGTACATTATTTGATTTAGACACGCGCTCGGGGCGCCGTTTTGAAGGCATGTGCGCACTGTTCGCATTGCTGAGCGTGATTGTTATCTTCATTGAGTCTGGGGTCGGGACGCAATACCATTTAACCTATGATGAATGGCATATTTTTGTCTGGCTGGAAGTCTTTATTACGCTGGTCTTTACCATCGAATATCTGCTCAGATTGTGCTGCTGGGCCAATCCTGCAAAATATGTGTTTAGCTTCTGGGGAATTATCGATCTCGCGACAATTCTGCCACTGTATGTGATGTGGCTATGGCCGGAAATTAGTCTGAGTTATGTTTTCGCCTGGCGAGCGATGCGCGTGCTGCGTGTACTGCGAATACTCAAACTGCTGCGATTTATGCCGTCGCTGCGTGTGTTCTGGAGCGCAATTAAAAGTGCCCGTCATCAGTTGATGCTGTTTTATTCGTTTATTGCCATTCTGATGATTGTCTTTGGCGCCCTGATGTACCTGATTGAAGGCCCGAAATATGGTTTTACTACGCTGAATGCGTCGGTATATTGGGCAATCGTTACGGTTACAACTGTTGGCTATGGTGATATTACCCCGCATACACCGCTTGGCCGCATGGTTGCGTCAGTGCTGATCCTGATTGGTTATTCGGTTATCGCAATCCCGACAGGATTGATAACAACACATATGAGTAGTGCGTTTCAGCACCGGCAAAATCAGCGCAAATGTCCACAGTGCCAACAAAGCCAGCATGAGCACAGCGCGCAATTTTGTAATCGTTGCGGAAGTAAATTGCCTGACTAGAAATAAAAAAAGCTGCGAGAGCAGCTTTTTGTTTTCATTATTCACGCCAGAGGATGTGGCAGAGTTTATGATCTTTTTCGCGACATAACAGAACACGCGCAAAAATATCGTTAATCTCGCCGTCTTCTGAGTCTGCCAGACCAATCACCACTTCGGCGAAGAAGTCAGGATTCAGGTCAAAATCAACGTGCTCCTGCCAGTCTTGTGCAGGGTCGAATAACTCTGCACCGCCACGCTCTTCAAACTGCAAATTGAACAGAAGGATGTCGGCCGGATCGAGATTGTCCGCCGCCAGTTCGAGAAAAATGTCATAAGCCTGCTCGAGCGTTTCGTCTTCGGTCAGGCGGTTGTTCAAATCCATATCCATAATGACTACCTGTTTACTGTCTGATGGGCACGTTTTACAGCAACGGGCTAAAGAAGTAAAACAGTCGCTCAGCGATACGCTGCCAGAGTGGTCGTTTTACCCACAAACGTGCATCTAGCAGGCGGGAACGCGAAATATAATCATCCTGTACCGCAGCGAGGTCACCGCCGAATCCGGCATCGTCAATTACTAGTGTTATCTCAAAATTCAGCCACAGGCTGCGCATATCCAGGTTAACAGTACCGACCAGACTCAATTCGCCATCGACCAGCACGCTCTTGGTATGTAACAACCCACCTTCGAACTGGTAGATTTTCACGCCTGCCGCCAGCAACTCGGTGAAAAAAGCCCGGCTTGCCCAGCCAACCAGCATCGAGTCATTCTTGCGTGGAAGAATGATGCTGACATCTACACCACGCTGCGCTGCCGTACAGATGGCGTGCAGCAGATCGTCACTGGGGACGAAGTAGGGGGTGGTCATGATTAAATATTCACGAGCAGAATATGCGGCGGTCAATAAGGCCTGATGGATCAAGTCTTCAGGGAAGCCAGGACCGGAGGCAATAGTGTGAATGGTGTGCCCGCTGGCCTGCTCAAACGGCATGATGTTGACATCGGGAGGCGGCGGTAAAATACGTTTACCGGTTTCAATTTCCCAGTCGCATGAGTAGACGATGCCCATAGCGGTGGCTACCGGGCCTTCCATTCTTGCCATTAAATCAACCCATTGCCCAACGCCTGCATCTTGTTTGAAGAAGCGCGGATCGACCATGTTCATGCTGCCGGTATACGCAATGTAGTTGTCGATCATGATCATTTTACGATGCTGACGCAGGTCCATACGGCGTAAAAATACACGCATCAGGTTCACCTTCAGCGCTTCTACAACCTCGATACCTGCGTTACGCATCATCGCCGCCCAAGGGCTGCGGAAGAACGCCACGCTGCCGGCGGAGTCCAGCATCAGGCGACAGTGAATGCCACGCCTCGCGGCAGCCATTAACGACTCGGCTACCTGATCGGCCATACCGCCAGGTTGCCAGATGTAGAACACCATCTCAATGTTGTGACGTGCCAGCTGAATATCACGGATTAACGCCTGCATCACGTCATCAGAGTTGGTGAGAAGCTGTAGCTGATTGCCCTTAACGCCGGCAATGCCCTGGCGACGCTCGCATAACTTAAATAATGAGGAGGCAACGCTGCTGTTTTCTTGCGCGAATATATGTTTGCAGGCTTTGAGATCGTTCAGCCATTTGGCTGTTGATGGCCACATCGCTCTGGCGCGCTCGGCGCGGCGTTTGCCCAGGTGGAGTTCACCAAAGGACAGATAAGCAATGATCCCTACCAATGGCAGTATATAGATGATCAAAAGCCAGGCCATTGCGGAGGGTACTGCGCGTCGCTTCATCAGAATGCGTAACGTTACGCCAGCAATGAGTACCCAGTAACCCAGAATGACCAGCCAACTCACCACGGTGTAGAAGGTTGTCATAAAATTAAAAATCCTTTTGAAAGCGTATTGTTAAGAGTTTACGCATCAGGAGTCATCTGGCAAATAAAAACACGGGAAAACCACTGGTCTGCATGCGGTCTGGGGGTATAATGCCCGCTCTGTGACTGGAAGAGTAGTTAACATGAAGCGTAGTAGAACGGAAGTGGGACGCTGGCGGATGCTGCGTCAGGCTAGCCGCCGTAAAGCACGTTGGCTTGAAGGGCAATCGCGCCGTAACATGCGTATCCACTCCATCAGAAAATGCATTCTCAATCATCAACGAAATTCGTTGCTGTTTGCGATCTACAGCATTTGATCCAAAAAGGGCACCGTTGCGGTGCCCAATGTATTCCTGTCCGTTCTGTTTCTTAAAATACTTTTTTGTACGGTTTGACCGAAACTTGCGCATAAACGCCTGCAGCTACATACGGGTCGGCATCTGCCCACGCCTGCGCTGCCTCTAAAGATTCAAATTCCGCAATCACCGTCGATCCGGTAAATCCCGCCGCACCCGGATCGTTACTGTCGACAGCTGGCATGGGGCCCGCCGTCAGTAGACGACCTTCATCATGGAGGAGTTGCAGACGGGCCAGGTGAGCAGGGCGCACGGAAAGACGTTTCTCGAGAGAATCTGCGATATCTTGAGCATAAATAACATACAGCACGGGTAGAGCTCCTTGATCGGTAAAAGTCGCGTTTACGTTATTGGAAAGCCCTGGCAACTGCAACGTAAAGATAATAGCTTTGTTAAGGCCATATTAAGATAATGGTTTTTTTACATGAAATTGCGTTTTAAATGCGGCTTACTGTCATGGGCTTATTGAATATGATTGCTATTTGCATTTAAAATCGAGGCCTGGTTTTATAACTGAAACGATTATGACTGCAATGACCCTTGATTTACCTCGTCGCTTTCCCTGGCCGACGTTACTTTCCGTCGGCATTCACGGCGCTGTAGTGGCGGGTCTGCTGTATACCTCGGTACATCAGGTTATTGAACTGCCTGCACCCGCGCAGCCGATCTCCATCACGATGGTCGCACCTGCCGATCTTGAGCCACCTCAGGCAGTTCAACCACCGCCGCAGCCTGTCGTTGAGCCTGAACCGGAACCTGAACCGATACCGGAACCGCCAAAAGAGGCGCCGGTGGTGATTGAGAAACCGAAACCTAAACCAAAACCGAAGCCAAAACCGGTGAAAAAGGTTGAAGAGCAGCCCAAACGTGACGTGAAACCGGTTGAGTCGCGTCCAGTATCGCCGTTTGAGAACACGGCGCCTGCTCGTTCGGCAACGACCAGCACCGCGCCGGCAACCAGTAAACCTGCGGTTAGCGCACCGTCTGGGCCACGCGCCTTAAGTCGTAATCAGCCACAGTATCCGGCGCGCGCGCAGGCTTTGCGCATTGAAGGTCGGGTGAAGGTCAAGTTTGATGTGACATCAGATGGCCGTGTGGAGAATGTTGAAGTGCTTTCCGCACAGCCTGCCAACATGTTTGAGCGTGAAGTGAAAAATGCGATGCGCAGATGGCGTTACGAAGCGGGCAAACCGGGATCTGGCCTGGTGGTGAATATCGTATTCCGTCTGAACGGTACGGCGCAGATTGAGTAACTGGCGTGCCGGAGTCGGCGTCAGGCTTTCTCCGGCAAGCAGGTCTGATAACGGTGTCAACGCGGTTATCAGACCTGTGTTGGTATCGGACGAGGTTTACCGTCTTTATCTACAGCGACGTAGATAAACAGGGCTTCAGTGGCTTTGTAACGCTGGCCAATAGGTTCCGAAGCGACTTTCTTCACCCAGACTTCAATATTAATGCTGATTGACGTCGTCCCGCGTTTTACGCAGCGTGCGTAGCAACAGACCACATCACCCACGGCAACCGGGCGCAAAAAGCTCATTCCTTCCACTCGCACCGTCACCACGCGGCCATGTGCGATCTCTTTGGCCTGAATAGCGCCACCAATATCCATCTGTGACATCAGCCAGCCGCCAAAAATATCACCGTTAGCATTGGTATCGGCAGGCATGGCCAGAGTGCGTAAAACCAGTTCACCCTGGGGGGTGTTATTCGTTGTTGTCATTGTAGAACCGACTGTAGAGAAAGATTACAGGCGGGATGCTACTAGAATTTACGAGCGGAGAACAGAGGGGATGCAGCGCGCGGAGGGGATGTAAGCCAGCTTGTCTGCCACGAAGAGCGTGGGTGGGTAAAAATTCGCCAGATCCGCAGATCTGGCGAACACTTATTACGATTTATCTTCCTGCGGCAGATGGCGGTAGATATAGATTCCGCTCAGCAACGTGAAGAATAAGGTCAGGGCGGTTAATCCGAACACTTTGAAGTTGACCCAAATGTTCTGCGGCAGCCAAAACGCAATGTAGATATTGGCCAGTCCACACAGGATGAAGAAGACGGCCCAGGCCAGATTTAGCTTCGACCATACCGGCTGCGGCAGCGTCAGCTCTTTTCCTAACATGCGCTGAATCAACGGTTTTTTCATCACCCACTGGCTAACCAGCAGTGCACCGGCAAACAGTCCGTAAATCACCGTAACCTTCCACTTAATGAATTCATCGTTGTGGAAGAAAATAGTCAGGCCACCGAAGACAGCAACCAGAACAAAGGTGATTAACGCCATCTTCTCGACTTTGCGATAGCGAACCCAACTGTAAATCAACACCACAGCTGTTGCGACAATAAGCGCCGAGGTCGCCGCGTAGATGTCGTAAAGCTTATAAAAAGCAAAAAAGACAACCAGCGGTAAAAAATCAAGAAACTGCTTCATTCTTCGAGTCCGTAATCAAAAAGCATTGGGTAACACACCCGGCATGCGTTCAGGGTTTATTGACGAATCAGCATATACAGGCGGAACAAATAGATCAGCAGCACAGCAGAGATCATATTGCTCAGCGTATTCGCCAATACCGCGCCTACGTTTGGCGTTAGTACTGCAAAACTTGGCGCAAAAAGCAACAGCAGCGTTTTTGCCAGTAACCAACCGATTACTGCCGGCGCTACCAGTCGCATATTAGACCACGCCAGACGCATACTGTTGCGCATAGCGGCAAAGACGCCCATTTTATCCTGCACGACCATCACCGGCGCGAGGGCCAGCAAGATAGCCAACAGAATACCAGGTACGACAACCAGCATAATACCGACCTGTACCAGCAGGGTAGTCAGAAAAATCAGAATAAACAATTTAGGTAATACCGGCGCGCTGGCGCCAATGGCGCGTAATGCGCTAACCCGATGACCCGCCGAAATCAATTGAATCATCAGGATGATGCCTCCTGCAAGGATGGCATTACCAATCAGCCCTGAAAACGTCGATGCTGCAGAAGCGCGTAGCAAAATTTGCTGCTGCTCCGGCGTCATATTCTGTACCAGATCGAACAGGCCCACACTGCTGGTTAGCTGATCCCCTTCGCTCAGTTGCGCGATTTGCGCGTCGCTGGGAGAAAAGGCATGCCCTAGCACCACTGTGATAAACGCGCACAATAACGATACCAGCAAGATGGTAATGAATTGATTACGGAAAAAGTTTCCCGTGTCACGGTAAACGGATTTCGCCGTGATAGACATGCACTCTCCTTGAGTTTTGCAGGTGTTCATTTGCGCGCAATTGTACCCTGGATAACTCTACAGTGGCAGCATCGTACGATGTATGGAAAGGCATATCTTTGTAAAGCTCCGGTAATTTTTGGCCAGGACTTCAGCATCTTGTAACATCGTTGTTTGTTCTCTGTGCATCACGTTCAAATAACCAACGCTTTGTGTTGGCGCTAAAGGTACTTGCATAGTGAAAATATATCAAAATTGATCTGAATTAATTTAACCAGGATTTTGAATGCAAGTTCTAACTTAATCTGGATCAATAAATGTTAAATTATCAAACTCAATGTGATCCAGGTTAGATCACTTATTACTCCATTGTGGGTATATTCGTTCCGCTTTTATAACCATAACGATGGAGCGGACATGAAAAAATTAACAGTTGCAGCATTGGCTTTAACAACTCTTCTCTCTGGTAACGCATTTGCGCATGAGGCCGGAGAGTTCTTTATTCGAGCAGGCTCGGCTACCGTCAGACCGACGGAAGGCGCGGGTGGTACGCTGGGAAGCCTGGGTGGCTTTGATGTCAGCAACAATACGCAGTTGGGCCTGACATTCACCTATATGGCAACCGACAATATTGGCGTTGAATTACTGGCAGCCACGCCGTTTCGCCATAAGATAGGCACCGGGGCAACCGGTGATATTGCCACCGTTCATCATTTACCGCCGACGTTAATGGCGCAGTGGTACTTTGGCGATTCCAGCAGCAAACTGCGTCCTTACGTTGGCGTGGGTGTGAACTACACGACTTTCTTCGATGAAGGTTTTAACAACAACGGGAAAGAAGCAGGTTTATCCGATCTGAGCCTGAAAGACTCCTGGGGTGCAGCAGGACAGGTCGGTATGGACTATCTGATCAACCGCGACTGGCTGATTAACATGTCAGTCTGGTACATGGATATCGACACCACCGCGAGCTATAAAATGGGTGGCGTCCAGCAGCGTGACAGCGTACGCCTCGATCCGTGGGTGTTTATGTTCTCTGCGGGTTATCGTTTTTAAGTCAATGATTCCAGTCTGATAGGCTGGTCGTTTCGCGGCCAGCTTTTTCTCCTCTCTTTTTCCCTTCCCGACTTTCTCCCCTTCGATGTAATGCTACTCTTTAAGCAAACTGGCTTTGAGGGTATTGACGATGATATTGACCCGTCAGCTTTTACAACAAAAAATTTCCCTTATGGAAGCATCCATAGACGATGATACAACAGAGTTTGCCGTGTATGCTGCGCGCGAATTATTGAATTACATGAGCAGGGTGGAAGCCCTGGAAAAGGTCATCGCCACACAAATCACACTACCTTACTGCAGCGCCAGCCCGGTTTGCGAGATTGAAGCGGGCTATGCCGCAGGCGTGAGCGACTGCCGTGAGGCCATCCGTCGGGCAGGGTATCCGATTGAAGGTGATGATTAGTTTGCATTTGTGTTAACAAAAATGTGCTTTTATTGTATAAGTCTGTAACTTTCGTGCACGAGTGCGCTTCTTATTTCAACTCATTAGTCTCTGGATGGTTAACATCTTTATCCATATACAACGCTGTTATGCAACAACATAAACGGGTAACCGGTTTGGTAATACTGTTAACTATCGGGGTGGACTCGTGAAGATTGTGCAGGATAAGCTCCGAAACAGGCAGGCTCTGCTGGTATCCGGGCTCATTACGTTGGTATTTACCTCGCTGTTTCTGTTTATCATTTATGAACAGCGTATGGCGACCGCCAGTGAAGGCGTGAGCCGCCTGCAAGCTCACATGTTGGACATTTTTAACGATAATGAACTAATTGCCGATGCGATTGGCGAGCGTTACTACCACATCAAAACCGGCGAACAGTGTGGTGTTATGGCGCAGTTTGTTCCGCGAAATAAAGATGAATGGGGAATTAACGCCGACCCAAAGCGGGTTCATTCCGCGACAGGGACGATTATTGCTCAGCAACCCAGCCATAATGCGCTGTGTATGTATACTGCGGCGGAGTTCATTCGTGGAATGGTTAATGAGCTAAATCCAGGCAGCTTCGATGCGCATCGTTACATTATCGCCAGCCATTCAGATTATTTTTACTGGTTTATGGCTTCCGACTCGCGCAATTTCAGTTTTTCTGACTCCGAAATGGCGATGGATATTACGCAGTTTTTCTATCCGCCCGTCGATTTCTATACCCGGTTGCTGCAAAAAAATGTCAAAAATAAAGCTCTCAGTTCAACAAACTTCTATACCGATAAAATTACCGGTGAAAAAGCCTACAGCGTGGTGAGCTATATCTACGATCTGTCGGGTAAAGAGATATCAGACCAAATCGTTGCCTATCTGGTCTATGATCATTCGAAACCCGAGCTGCAGGAAGCGTTGGCCGAGGCGTTTGATAATCAAATTCTTCCCGGATTGAACGTGGAGTTAGTGAATTTAACCAACAAAGAGAGCCTTTGTTTATCCGGCAAATGTGCGGGACAATCCAGCTATTTGGTGCGCAATTTCTCAGAAAAATATGCGCTGCACTATTCGCTGTCATTAGGCCGTTTTATGGCGCGCGATACGCAAGCCGGCATTGTTATTCTGCTGGCGCCGTTCTTTTTCATCATGATTACTTTCTCGCTAAAATCATGGCTGAATGAAAGCGACCTGAAAGTTTATATTGATACGCTGACCGGCTGCTTTAATCGCCGAATTCTCGACATCATCAAGCGCAGGGATTTATCACATTGCTCGGTAGTGCTACTGGATTGCAATAAGTTCAAGGCCGTCAATGATACCTGGGGGCATGCTGCTGGGGACCGTGCGCTGCAAATTATCGCCAACAGAATGTTGTCTAACACCCGTACCAGCCACGATCTTGTGATCCGCACCGGCGGAGATGAATTTATGATCCTGCTGTTTCGCTCTCAGGCCAGTGATGCTATCGCGATTGCGCAGCGTATAAGCGGACAGGTGACCAGCCATGTATTTGTGGTGGACGGCAACACTATACCCTTGTCAGTGTCGTGGGGGATTGCAGAGGTGAAGGGGGAGCTGGATGCGGCAATCCAGAATGCGGATACTGCCATG
This sequence comes from Citrobacter sp. wls716, assembly GCF_005280975.1. NCBI lineage: Bacteria > Pseudomonadati > Pseudomonadota > Gammaproteobacteria > Enterobacterales > Enterobacteriaceae > Citrobacter > Citrobacter sp. wls716. The sequence goes on along the minus strand of NZ_SZWX01000021.1, from coordinate 285,271 downwards.
TACAAAATGAAGCAGGCCAGGGAGTAAAACCGCCAGAAGTCACTGGCGGTTTAATTAGCTTACTGTTGGGTGGCGGCTTTCATCGCGCTGACAAACGCTTTCAGCTCAGCCAGCATTTGCTCTGGTGCTGCAACATTTTTCTCAATGATTTTGACAATCGCCGATCCGGAAATAGCCCCCGCAGCACCTGCTTCAATGGCGCCTGTCACCTGTTCCGGTGCAGAGATACCAAAGCCCTGTAAAGAAGGCGGGGCATTGAATTCTTTCAGCTTTTCGACCAGATGATGCAACGGTAACGCCGCACGATTTTCGGCACCCGTAACGCCTGCGCGTGACAATAAATAGGTATAACCGCGGCCATGAGCGGCAATCTGACGCAGCAGTTCTTCGTCAGCGTTAGGCGGGCAAATGAAAATTGGCGCTACATTATGACGTAATGCGGCCGTTCTGAATGGCGCAGACTCTTCAACCGGCACATCGGCGACTAATACCGAATCTACGCCGACCTTCTCACACTGTGCGTAAAATTCGTCAATACCCTTGCTGAACACCAGGTTGGCATACATCAGTAAACCAATTGGAATGGTTGGGTGTTTTTGCCGAATCAACGCCAACATTTCAAAACATTGTGACGGCGTGACGCCTGCCGCGAACGCACGTAATGTCGCTTCCTGAATGGTTGGGCCGTCGGCCAGCGGGTCGGAGAACGGAATACCCAGCTCAAGCGCATCGGCACCCGCTTCGATCAGCGTATCAATGATTTTCAGTGACTGTTCAACAGAGGGATCGCCCAGGGTCACGAAGGGGACAAAAGCGCCTTCTTTGCGGTCCTTCAGCTGTGCAAACAGGTTTTCGTAACGTTCCATCAGATTTCCCCTCGCGCTTTCAGAATATCGTGTACGGTGAAAATGTCTTTGTCGCCGCGACCGGAGAGATTAACCACCAGTAACTGCTCTTTTTCCGGATTTTCACGCATCATTTTCAACGCGTGCGCCAGGGCATGGGAGGACTCCAGCGCCGGGATAATCCCCTCGTGCAGACACAGCGTTTTGAAGGCTTCCAGTGCTTCATCATCAGTAATCGATACATAGTCAGCACGTCCGATACTGTTCAGATAAGCGTGCTGTGGCCCGACTGACGGGAAGTCCAGTCCGGCGGAAATAGAGTAAGACTCTTCAATCTGTCCTTCTTCGGTTTGCATCATCGGGGACTTCATGCCGAAGTAAATCCCGACACGACCATGTTTCAACGGCGCGCCGTGTTCCCCAGACTCAATCCCGTGACCGCCTGGCTCTACGCCAATCAGCCCGACGCTGGTTTCATTAATAAAGTCGGCGAACATACCGATGGCGTTAGAACCGCCGCCCACGCAGGCGATCACGGCGTCCGGCAGGCGACCCTCTTTTTCGAGGATCTGCGCTTTGGTTTCTTCACCGATCATGCGCTGGAATTCACGTACAATGGTCGGGAAGGGGTGCGGACCTGCCGCCGTACCGAGCATATAGTGCGCAGTGTCATAGCTGCCAGACCAGTCGCGCAGCGCTTCATTACAGGCATCTTTCAGCGTCGCGGAACCGCTGTGAACCGGGATCACTTCAGCGCCCATCAGACGCATACGGAAAACGTTAGGCGACTGGCGTTCAACGTCTTTCGCACCCATATAAATACGGCACTTTAAACCCAGCAAGGCGCTGGCAAGGGCAGACGCCACACCATGCTGACCCGCGCCGGTTTCGGCGATGATCTCGGTTTTACCCATACGCTTCGCCAGCAACGCCTGGCCCAGCACCTGGTTGGTTTTGTGCGCGCCGCCGTGCAGCAAATCTTCACGTTTAAGGTACAACGTGGTGCTGGTGCCTTGAGTAATGTTCTGGCATTTGGTCAGCGCAGTTGGGCGACCAGCATAGTTTTTCAGCAGGTCTGTAAACTGTGCCTGAAACTCAGGGTCTTTTTGTGCACTGACGAACGCTTCTTCCAGTTGGCGCAGCGCAGGCATCAGAATCTGTGGCACATACATACCGCCAAATTCACCAAAATACGGATTGAGTAATGTTGTCATGTCCTTTTCCTTAATATGCGCGCAGCGTCTGAAAGACTGAAGCCAGAAGACGCGCATCTTTGATGCCCGGCTGTGACTCTACGCCAGAATTGAAATCGAGCCCGGCACAGCCGGTTTTAGCCGCGTCGACGCAGTTATCTGCACCGAGTCCGCCAGCGAGTAAAACGTTATCCAGCGATTGTCCGCCTAAGAGTGACCAGTCGAAGCGTTGCCCGCTACCACCCTGACCGTTGTCGAAAACGTATTTATCGACATGCTGGTAATCACGGGCTGGCAATGTCTCGCTGACGCTTAGCGCCTTCCAGATTTGCACCTGCGCGGGTAGCACATTGCGCAGAGCATCAATATAGGCCTGATCTTCGCTTCCATGTAGTTGTACGGCGGCCAGCGACAGTGCGGTGACTTTTTCGCGGACGTCTGCGATGTCGGTGTTACGGAACACGCCTACATACTGTAGCGGCGCACCCGTCATAACGTCTCGCGCCTGCTCAACGCTGACAGCGCGTGGTGAGGTCGGGACAAAAATTACGCCGCCATAAATGGCCCCAGATTCGTACGCTGCTTTTGCATCCTGTGCACGAGTCAGTCCGCAGACTTTATTTTCGCCAAGCAAAACACGACGAACGGCGGCGTGAAGATCATCATGGGACATCAGCGCAGAGCCTATCAGAAATCCGTTGGCGAAATGGCTGAGTTCGCGAACCTGACCATAAGTGTTGATCCCGGATTCGCTGATGACGGTGACGCCATGACCCAAACGTGGTGCAAGCTGGCGAGTACGGTTGAGGTCAATCGACAGGTCACGCAAATCACGGTTGTTAATACCGACGACTTTCGCCCCCAGCGCAATGGCGCGCTCCAGCTCTTCTTCATTGCTAACCTCGGTCAGCACGCCCATTTTCAGGCTGTGGGCGACGGCGGCGAGCTGACGATACTGTTCATCATCTAAAACCGACAACATCAGCAGGCAGGCGTCCGCCTGGTAGAAACGTGCCAGATAAATCTGGTAAGGATCGATAATAAAGTCTTTACACAGGATCGGCTGTGGTGCGATGCGACTGACGATGGGCAGAAAATCAAAGCTACCCTGAAAATATTTCTCGTCCGTTAGCACGGAAATTGCTGACGCATAATGTTTGTATACTCCCGCAATCTGTGCCGGGTCGAAGTCATCACGAATTACGCCTTTTGACGGAGAGGCTTTTTTGCACTCCAGAATAAAAGCGGTGCGTGTCCCTTGCAGCGCATCGTAGAAATCACGCGTGCTGGGTTGAACATCATTTTGAAAGCTGGTCAGCGGTTGTTGCTGTTTGCGGGCTTCTACCCAAATCGCCTTGTCAGCGACAATTTTCGCTAAAACGGTTTGCATCATTTACCCTCTCGCTGCCAGTGCAGTAACACGGTCGTAAGCCGCACCGCTGCGCAGCACATTAATCACGGTTTGCGCGTTGGCTTTTAAGTCTTCTTCACCGTGCAGGCGCATTAACATGGCGACATTCGCGGCAACAGCAGCCTCATGAGCGGCCTCACCTTTACCTTGTAACAAGCGACTCAGAATGTCACGGTTTTCTTCCGGCGTGCCGCCAGCCAACTGTTCCTGATGATATGGCGTCAGGCCAAAGTCTTCCGCCGTTAGCTGGTAGCTCTTGATTTCACCGTCGTGCAGCTCTGCCACAATGGTCGGTGCATGCAGCGAAACTTCGTCCATGCCACCACTGTGCACTACGGCTGCTCGCTGATAGCCGAGCACGCGCAGCGTTTCGGCAATCGGCAGCACCAGCTCCGGGCTGTAAACGCCGATCAGCGCAAGCGGCGGATGTGCCGGGTTAATCAACGGGCCGAGCACGTTAAACAGCGTGCGGGTTTTCAACTGCTGGCGTACCGGCATGGCATGGCGAAAACCGGTGTGGTATTTTGGCGCAAACAGAAAGCACACGCCGAGATCGTCAAGCGCCTGGCGGGATTTATCGGCGTTCATATCCAGATTGATGCCAAATGCCGCTAACAGATCCGAAGAACCCGATTTGCTGGAAACGCTGCGGTTACCGTGTTTGGCAACTTTCAGTCCGCAAGCCGCTGCAACAAAGGCGCTGGCGGTAGAAATATTGATGCTGTTGCTGCCGTCGCCGCCGGTACCGACAATATCGGCGAACAGATAATCAGGGCGCGGGAACGGGGCTGCGTTTTCCAGCAGCGCGGTTGCCGCACCGGCAATTTCATTCGGGTGTTCGCCACGAATTTTCATGCTCACCAGCGCCGCAGCCAGTTGCTCCGGCTTCAGTTCACCGCGGACCACGGCAGAGAACAGCTGGTGGCTTTCCTGCTGAGACAGCGTCTGAGCCTGATACAGTTTCTCCAGAATGGGTTGCAGCGTATTGGTTTGTTCAAGCTTCTGTTGCGCCCAGGCCAGCGTTTGCTCCAGCAGACGCGCACCCTGGGTGGTCAGAATGGACTCCGGATGGAACTGGAAGCCGCAGACGCGATCGGTATCGTGACGCACCGCCATCACCATGCCGTTAAAGTGGGCGTTAATGGTTAATCCTGCCGGAACGTTGCTGCCAACCAGCGAATGATAGCGTGCCACCGGCAGCGGATTCGCCAGACCAGCAAACATTGCCTGACCGTCGTGTTCAATGCTGGACGCTTTGCCGTGCAGGATTTCTCCAGCCTGGCCCACATATCCACCATAGGCCTCAACAATCGCCTGATGACCCAGACAGATGCCAATGATCGGCAGCTTGCCGCGCAGGCGGGTTAACAGTTCAGGCATGCAGCCCGCTTCACTGGGTGCGCCAGGCCCTGGAGAAAGCATCAGCACCGGATTTTTCATCGTCGCTAAACGGTCAATTAACGTCTGGGCCGGGATATGGTTACGGTAAATCACCACGTTGTGACCGTTAGTGCGCAGCTGATCTGCCAGGTTGTAGGTAAATGAGTCGATGTTATCGAGCAGCAGAATGTCAGCCATCAGAAAGTCTCCTGTGCGTGGTGTGCGGTAGCGATAGCACGCAGAACCGCACGCGCTTTATTACGGGTTTCATCGGCTTCAGACTGCGGAACAGAATCCAGAACAATCCCGGCACCGGCTTGTACGGTAGCAATACCGTCTTCCACGAGGGCGGAACGAATCACAATACAGGTATCCAGATCGCCATGGGCGGTGAAGTAACCTACGGCACCGCCATAGCTTCCACGGCGTCGACCTTCGGCCTCGGCGATAAGCTGCATAGCGCGAACTTTCGGCGCGCCGCTCAGCGTGCCCATGTTCATACAGGCGCGGTAAGCATGCAGCACATCCAGATCGCTACGTAATTCGCCGACCACGCGCGAAACCAGGTGCATAACGAAGGAGTAACGATCCACTTTGGTGAGATCCGCAACGTAGCGGCTACCCGGCGTACAGATGCGCGCCAGGTCGTTACGCGCCAGGTCAACCAGCATCAGGTGCTCTGAAAGCTCTTTATGGTCGGTACGCATCTCCAGCTCGATACGGCTGTCGAGATCGCGGTCAAGCGTTCCGTCTGCACGACGACCGCGTGGGCGGGTCCCGGCAATCGGGTAAATTTCAATCTGGCGGCTGGTGGCATCGTATTTCAACGAGCTTTCCGGCGATGCGCCGAACAGTGTGAACTCGTTGTCCTGCATGAAAAACATGTACGGGCTGGGGTTGCTTTTCTTCAGCACATAGTAGGCTGCCAGCGGCGACGGGCAGGGCAGCGAGAAACGACGAGATGGAACCACCTGGAAGATTTCGCCCGCGCGAATCGCTTTTTGCATGCCACGTACTACGGCGCCGAACTCTTCATCGCTCTGATTGCATTCGCAGCGCATCTGCGGGACTTCAGTGACGGGCAGCGGCGGCGCAGGTTCGGTAAGCTGTTGGCTCAACTGTGCCAGGCGGGCGTTCAGTCGTAGTTTTTCTTCGTCATTTGGCGTAAAGATGCTGGCCTGAATGCGGGTGCTTTTTTTCTGGTGGTCGATAACCATCAGCGTTTCTGCCAGATAGAAGCAGTAGTCCGGGCACTGGTTACCCGCCTCAAGCTGGGGTAAATCTTCAAATCCGGCAACCAGGTCGTAGGAAAACAGACCGCCGAAGAACATCGCTTCACGTTCCTGCGCCGGAACATTAACCAGTTCCTGCAGTAAACGGAACGCATCAAATACAGAAAGGGAACATAAGCGGGCATCTTCATCCAGCAGCGGGCTTACGCTGGGGAATGTCAACTGACGAGCATTCGGCTGTTTATCGTTGTCAACGCCCGCGGGCAGGGCGGCGTCCAGCAGGGGCAGCAGCGATGCGCCATTCGCCGACAGTGCCTGAATAGTGACAGTGTCACCCAGGGCGGTAATGCGCAATGCGCTGTCGACCAGCAGCAGGCTCTTGAGATCGTCCTTGCTGTCGATATCGGCGGATTCCAGCAGCAGCGTTGCCGGTCGTGCGCCACACACCTGATGAAACAGCGCCGTCGGGTTCTCACGGTAGGCGGCATCGCAGGCGAGCAGTTCAAGTGTTGGTTTTTGTGTTTGCATCGTTATTCTCATTAATTTTGTTCAAAAAAAAGCCCGCTCATTTGGCGGGCCGGGTATCTGGTTGCATATTGCAGACGTAAGACACTGCCCGAAATCAGGAAGTGCGCCACCAACCGTGCAGGATAAATGTTGCTTTCATCTCAGATACCTTCTTCATGTGAACTTGCGTACTAGTTAACTAGTTCGGTGGAATAAAGTCAACACCTGATTTCAGTATATTTGTCGAAACCGTTATGATGGGCGTGTTACGACATTTATTGAAACGGGAGCCGCCTTGAGCGACACGAATTACGCAGTGATTTATGACCTGCACAGCCATACTACTGCTTCTGATGGGCGATTAACGCCAGAAGCCTTAGTACACCGTGCGGTAGAGATGCGAGTCGGTACACTGGCGATCACAGATCATGACACCACGGCGGGCATTGCGGCGGCAAGAGAAGAAATTTCACGTTCAGGTTTAGCGTTAAATTTGATCTCTGGCGTTGAGATATCAACGGTCTGGGAAAACCATGAGATCCATATAGTGGGTCTGAACATTGATATCGCGCATCCAGTGATGTGCGACTTTCTGGCGCAACAGACGGAACGTCGCCAGCAGCGCGCGCGCCTGATTGCTGAACGGCTCGACAAAGCGCACATTCCCGGCGCATGGGAAGGGGCTCTACGACTGGCTGATGGCGGGGCGGTTACGCGGGGGCATTTTGCGCGTTTCCTGGTGGAATGTGGCAAAGCCACAACCATGGCGGATGTCTTTAAAAAATATCTTGCTCGTGGGAAAACCGGTTACGTTCCGCCACAGTGGTGTACAATAGAACAAGCTATTGATGTCATTCATCATTCTGGCGGTAAGGCAGTTCTGGCTCATCCAGGTCGGTACGATCTTAGCGCTAAGTGGCTGAAAAGACTGGTTGCGCATTTTGCTGAGCACCGCGGTGACGCGATGGAGGTGGCACAGTGCCAGCAGTCTCCCAATGAACGCACCCATCTGGCGACGCTTGCGCGTCAGCATCAACTGTGGGCATCGCAAGGGTCTGATTTTCATCTACCCTGCCCATGGATTGAACTGGGGCGTAAACTCTGGTTGCCCGCAGGCGTAGAAGGCGTCTGGCAACTTTGGGAGCAGCCCGAGACCACAGAGAGGAAAGTATGAGCCAGTTTTTTTATATTCATCCCGAAAACCCGCAGCAGCGACTGATTAACCAGGCCGTTGATATCGTGCGGAAAGGTGGGGTGATTGTCTATCCAACCGATTCCGGCTATGCGTTGGGGTGTAAAATTGAAGATAAAGGCGCAATGGAGCGCATTTGCCGCATCCGTCACCTGCCGGACGGGCACAACTTTACGCTGATGTGCCGTGACCTGTCCGAATTGTCGACCTATTCGTTTGTCGACAACGTGGCCTTCCGTTTGATCAAAAACAACACGCCGGGCAACTACACCTTCATCCTGAAGGGGACGAAAGAGGTTCCGCGCCGCTTGTTGCAGGAAAAACGTAAGACTATCGGCCTTCGTGTACCCTCGAACCCAATTGCACTGGCGCTGCTTGAAGCGCTGGGCGAGCCGATGCTCTCCACATCACTGATGCTGCCGGGCAGTGATTTTACTGAGTCAGATCCGGAAGAAATTAAAGACCGTCTGGAGAAACAGGTGGATTTGATTATCCATGGTGGATATCTTGGCCAACAGCCGACCACGGTCATCGATTTAACCGACGATTCCCCGGTGGTATTGCGCGAAGGTGTTGGTGACGTTAAACCTTTCTTATAAGGGCGCGAACCGCTATACTACGCGGCCTTAAAATGGCGCTGACTGGCGCCGTTGATTCTCCTGTTCGACGCCTGTGAAGGCGACACCTAAAGGAAGCTCTATGAGCGAAAAGTTACAAAAAGTGCTGGCGCGTGCTGGCCACGGTTCTCGCCGTGAAATTGAATCCATAATTGCCGCGGGTCGCGTGAGCGTTGATGGCAAAATTGCCACGCTCGGCGATCGCGTTGAAGTGACGCCGGGTCTGAAAATCCGTATCGACGGTCATCTGATTTCGGTGAAAGAATCTGCAGAACAAATCTGCCGCGTTCTGGCTTATTACAAGCCGGAAGGTGAACTGTGTACCCGTAACGACCCGGAAGGTCGTCCGACCGTATTTGATCGCCTGCCAAAACTGCGCGACGCGCGCTGGATTGCTGTAGGTCGTCTGGACGTGAACACCTGTGGTCTGCTGCTGTTTACTACTGATGGTGAACTGGCGAACCGTCTGATGCACCCGAGCCGTGAAGTTGAACGCGAGTACGCGGTGCGAGTATTCGGTCAGGTTGACGATGCTAAACTGCGTGATCTGAGCCGTGGCGTACAGTTGGAAGATGGTCCGGCTGCGTTTAAAACGATCAAGTTCAGCGGTGGTGAAGGGATTAACCAGTGGTATAACGTCACGCTGACTGAAGGCCGCAACCGCGAGGTTCGCCGTCTGTGGGAAGCGGTAGGTGTGCAGGTAAGCCGTCTGATCCGTGTACGCTACGGTGATATCCCGCTGCCGAAAGGCCTGCCGCGTGGTGGCTGGACAGAGCTTGATCTTGCTCAGACCAACTATCTGCGTGAACTGGTGGAACTGAAGCCAGAAACGACCTCTAAAGTGGCCGTCGAGAAAGATCGTCGCCGCATGAAGGCGAATCAGATCCGCCGTGCGGTGAAACGTCACTCTCAGGTCGGCAGCAGCCGTCGCCCGGGCGGACGCAGCAACAACGGTTAATCATGACCAGGCCTGATAAGCAAAGCGCCATCGGGCGTTAGCGTGGAGCCGGATGCGGCGCAAGCGCCTTATCCGGCCTGCTGTTAGTAATCAATCCCCATTTGGGCTTTAATGCCCGCCTCAAAAGCATGCTTGACCGGACGCAACTCGCTGACCGTGTCGGCTAACTCCAGAATATCGCGATGGCATCCTCGACCAGTAATAATGACCGTCTGCTGGGCTGGGCGCGCGTTTAAGGCGTTGATCACCTCTTCAAGCGGTAGGTAGTCGTAGGCCACCATATACGTCAGTTCATCCAGCACAACCATATCCAGCTCAGGATCGGTCAACATTCGCTTACCGTGTTCCCATACGGCCAGACAGGCAGCGGTGTCAGCTTCACGATTCTGTGTTTCCCAGGTAAACCCGGTCGCCATCACCTGAAATTCTACACCATGAGGTTCGAGCAGGTTTCTTTCGCCGTTTGGCCATGTACCTTTAATGAACTGCACTACACCGACTTTTTTGCCGTGGCCCACCGCGCGAGTCGCTGTACCGAACGCAGCTGTAGTTTTACCTTTACCATTACCGGTAAAAACGATGATAATTCCGCGCTCGTCCCTGGCGGCCGCAACACGCGCGTCAACCCGGTCTTTTACGCGCTGCTGGCGCTGCTGATAGCGTTCTTCACTCATTGGGCAATTCCTGGTTTACGGCCCGGCTGGGCATCAAAAGTCATACCGGTTTTACGGCGGCTGTCATCGCCCATCAGCCACAGGTAAAGCGGCATAATATCGGCGGGGGTTTTGAGTTTTTGCGGATCTTCCGTCGGGAATGCGCTGGCACGCATGCCGGTACGCGTGCCGCCTGGATTAATGCAATTTACGCGCAGATGACGATTCTGGTATTCGTCTGCCAGTACCTGCATCATTCCTTCAGTAGCAAATTTCGAGGTGGCGTACGCTCCCCAGTTAGCCCGTCCCTGACGACCGACGCTGGAGGAGGTGAAGACCAGCGATCCTGAATCTGATTTGAGTAACAGCGGCAGCAATGCCTGAGTCAACATAAATGTCGCGTTGACATTGACCTGCATGACATCCTGCCATACCTGCGGGTTTTGTTCGCTCATCGGGCAGATATCGCCCAGCAATCCGGCATTATGCAGTACGCCATCCAGACGTGGGAAATGCGCGGCAATACGCTGCGCGAGCTGGTGGCATTCGTCAGTAGTGCAGGTGAGCAGATCCAGCGTGAACCATTGTGGTTGTGTTCCGTTTTCATCGGCGACGGCGCGGGCAACCTGACGCAATTTTTCTTCATTACGTCCAAGCAGGATAACGGTCGCGCCGTAGCGTGCATAGGTAAGCGCGGCTTCACGCCCGATGCCATCACTGGCTCCGGTGACCAGAATAATGCGATCCTGTAACAGGTCTTGTTTAGGTTGGTAATGCACGGCTACTCCTCGGCGACGTCTGGCCATCTCGTTCGCGATAACTTTTCGGCTTTATGCCTTAAACACTGGTGTTTTTCAATCAGCCAAAGGTAATAACACCGCAAAATGAACACTTTGTCATGCTTTTTGCTGATTCAGCATCGGATGGATGAAGCAAGACGGGTTTACACGCCTGTTGTACACTGAGCGAAAGTAGCGTTGTTTAACCAAGGTGGGTCTCGTGGAATTGTTGTCTGAATATGGGCTGTTTTTGGCAAAAATTGTCACTGTTGTGGTGGCTATTGCGGTGATTGTCATGCTGATTGTAAACGCGACACAACGTAAGCGTCAGCGGGGTGAACTACGCGTTATTAATCTTAGCGATCAATATAAAGAGATGAAGGAAGATCTGTCGATGGCATTGTTGGATAGTCATCAGCAGAAGTTATGGCATAAAGCGCAGAAAAAGAAGCACAAGCTGGAGGCCAAAACCGCCAAAGCCAAAGCAAAACTGGGGGACAGTTCGTCATCAGAAAAACCTCGCGTCTGGGTGCTTGATTTTAAGGGCAGTATGGACGCCCACGAGGTCAGCGCATTACGAGAAGAGGTCACGGCGGTACTGGCAGTGGTGAAACCGCAAGATCAGGTGGTTGTGCGTCTGGAAAGCCCCGGCGGTGTGGTACATGGTTATGGACTGGCTGCGTCCCAGTTACAACGCCTGCGCGATAAGCAGATCCCGCTAACCGTCACGGTAGATAAAGTCGCTGCCAGCGGCGGATATATGATGGCCTGCGTGGCGGATAAAATTGTCTCAGCGCCGTTTGCCATTGTCGGCTCTATTGGCGTCGTCGCGCAGATCCCAAACTTTAACCGTTTCCTGAAAAGCAAGGATATTGATATCGAACTGCACACGGCAGGACAGTACAAACGCACGCTGACACTGCTTGGTGAAAACACGGAAGAAGGGCGACAGAAATTCCGTGAAGATTTGAATGAAACCCATCATCTGTTTAAAGATTTTGTGCAGCGTATGCGTCCAACTCTGGACATCGAACAGGTTGCTACAGGTGAACACTGGTTCGGGCAACAGGCGCTGGCAAACGGGTTGGTCGATGAGATCAATACCAGTGACGAAGTGATTCTGGGGTTGATGGATGGCCGTGAAGTGCTGAACGTCCGCTATATGCAGCGTAAAAAACTGATGGACCGTTTCACTGGCAGCGCGGCAGAAAGTGCAGACCGCTTACTCATGCGTTGGTGGCTGCGGGGACAGAAGCCCCTGATGTAAAATTGCAATTGCCGGATGGCGATGCTCACGCATCTTATCCGGCCTACAGGTTCAGAGCATCGTAGGCCGGAGAAGGCAGCGCCGCCATCCGGCAAATGATTTCTCGCGTTAATCGATCAAGTGATACTTTTCAGAAAGTACGTGCGCCAGGTGTTTAAACATATTAAACACAGCCGTACTTTTGGGCGTCGGCAGCCCTTGCTCGTCTAAAAAGTAATCTCCGCTGAAAACCAGCACACCATTTCGCTGCGTAACACCGGTGGCGACAATCCCCGCCAGCGTGTCCTCATGCTCACGAATGATTTTGTTGGCTTCAATCAGCAGTGTTTCGCGATCGATGGGTTGAGTGTCTTTATGCATGATTTACTCCTTAAACAAGGACATTAGTCTACGCCGAGCCCGCCTTATGGGCAAATATTCCCTGACACAAATGAAGGTTTTACGACGGTGTTACAACTAGCGAGATTTGTTTTTGCATGCTAATAAAGTTGCGTAACGCATTTTATCAGGTACAGTGTGACGCTTTCGTCAATCTGGCAACAGATTTGCTTGACATTCGACCAATACTCCGTCGCGCCATAGCGTTTGCGTGTGAAAAAGCCTGTTAACTCAGTTATATGAGCGTTACATTACAAGCGCGAATCAGTTTAAGGGGTTGATATCCGCCGACACAGAGACCATATCGATGTCTCGTCGCCAGTGGAAGGTGAATCAACGTGCGACGCATTCTGGAAGAATCAAATTAGGTAAAGGTGAATATGGGTAAAGCTCTTGTCATCGTTGAGTCCCCGGCAAAAGCCAAAACGATCAACAAGTATCTGGGTAATGACTACGTGGTGAAATCCAGCGTCGGTCATATCCGTGATTTGCCGACTAGTGGCTCAGCAACTAAAAAGAGCGCCGACTCAACCTCCACCAAAACGGCTAAAAAGCCCAAAAAGGATGAACGTGGCGCTCTCGTCAACCGCATGGGCGTTGACCCGTGGCACAACTGGGATGCGCGCTATGAAGTGCTGCCTGGTAAAGAGAAAGTTGTCTCTGAACTGAAACAACTGGCTGAAAAAGCCGACCACATCTATCTCGCAACCGACCTTGACCGCGAAGGGGAAGCCATTGCCTGGCACCTGCGGGAAGTTATCGGTGGCGACGACACCCGCTACAGCCGCGTGGTGTTTAACGAAATTACTAAAAATGCTATTCGTCAGGCGTTTGAAAAACCGGGCGAGCTGAACATCGACCGCGTTAATGCGCAACAGGCGCGTCGCTTTATGGACCGCGTTGTCGGCTATATGGTGTCGCCGCTGCTGTGGAAAAAAATTGCCCGTGGCCTGTCTGCTGGCCGCGTACAGTCGGTTGCCGTGCGTCTGGTGGTTGAGCGTGAACGCGAAATCAAGGCATTTGTACCCGAAGAGTTCTGGGAAATTGATGCCAATACCACGACGCCAGGCGGCGACGCGTTACCGCTCGAAGTGACGCATCAGAACGATAAACCGTTCCGTCCGGTTAATCGCGAGCAAACACTCGCGGCAGTAAGCCTGCTGGAAAAAGCGCGCTACAGCGTTCTGGAACGTGAAGATAAGCCGACCAGCAGCAAGCCGGGCGCGCCGTTCATCACCTCCACGCTACAGCAGGCCGCCAGCACGCGTCTCGGCTTTGGTGTGAAGAAAACCATGATGATGGCGCAGCGCTTGTATGAAGCGGGTTACATCACTTACATGCGTACTGACTCAACCAACCTGAGCCAGGATGCAGTGACTATGGTTCGCGATTACATCAGCGATAATTTTGGTAAAAAATATCTGCCGGAGAGCGCGAACCAGTACGCCAGCAAAGAGAACTCGCAGGAAGCGCACGAAGCTATCCGTCCTTCCGATGTCGCCGTACAGGCGGAATCGCTGAAAGATATGGAGGCCGATGCGCAAAAACTGTATCAGCTGATCTGGCGCCAGTTTGTTGCCTGTCAGATGACCCCTGCTAAATATGATTCCACCACGCTCACCGTGGGTGCGGGTGATTTCCGTCTGAAGGCGCGCGGTCGTATTCTGCGCTTCGATGGCTGGACGAAAGTGATGCCAGCGTTGCGTAAGGGCGATGAAGATCGCATCTTACCGGCGGTGGACAAAGGCGATACGTTGACGCTTATCGAACTGACGCCAGCACAGCACTTTACTAAACCGCCTGCGCGCTTTAGTGAAGCTTCGCTGGTTAAAGAGCTTGAAAAGCGTGGCATTGGTCGTCCATCTACCTATGCGTCGATCATTTCTACGATTCAGGATCGCGGTTACGTTCGCGTTGAGAACCGTCGCTTCTACGCTGAAAAAATGGGTGAAATTGTCACCGATCGTCTGGAAGAAAACTTCCGCGAGTTGATGAACTACGATTTCACCGCGCAGATGGAAGACAGCCTTGACCAGGTGGCGAACCACGAAGCCGAGTGGAAAGGTGTGCTCGACAACTTCTTCAGCGATTTTACTCAGCAACTGGGTAAAGCCGAGAAAGATCCTGAAGAAGGCGGTATGCGTCCGAACCAGATGGTGCTGACCAGCATTGATTGCCCGACCTGCGGACGCAAGATGGGTATTCGTACCGCCAGCACCGGCGTTTTCCTTGGTTGCTCCGGCTACGCACTTTCTCCGAAAGAGCGTTGCAAAACCACCATTAACCTGGTGCCGGAAAACGAAGTGCTGAACGTGCTGGAAGGGGATGACGCGGAAACTAACGCTTTGCGCGCGAAACGTCGCTGCCAGAAGTGTGGTACGGCGATGGACAGCTATCTCATCGATCCAAAACGTAAGCTGCATGTCTGTGGTAACAACCCGACCTGCGATGGTTACGAAATCGAAGAGGGCGAGTTCCGCATTAAGGGTTATGACGGTCCTGTCGTTGAGTGCGAGAAATGTGGTTCTGAAATGCACCTGAAAATGGGGCGTTTCGGTAAATACATGGCATGCACTAACGACGAGTGTAAAAACACCCGTAAGATCCTGCGTAACGGCGAAGTGGCTCCGCCGAAAGAAGATCCTGTTCCGTTGCCGGAACTGCCGTGTGAAAAATCGGACGCGTATTTCGTGTTGCGTGATGGTGCAGCAGGTATTTTCCTGGCTGCGAACACCTTCCCGAAATCACGTGAAACCCGTGCGCCGTTAGTGGAAGAGTTGTATCGCTTCCGCGATCGTCTGCCGGAAAAACTGCGCTATCTGGCCGATGCGCCGCAGACGGACCCCGATGGTAATAAGTCGATGGTTCGCTTTAGCCGTAAAACTAAGCAGCAGTATGTCGCTGCGGAAAAAGACGGTAAAGCAACCGGGTGGTCTGCATTTTTCGTTGATGGCAAATGGGTAGAAGGGAAGAAATAACAGCATTCCGGCTGAATTTCTCCTCAAAGGGTCGCGTAAGCGGCCCTTTTTGTTTCTGGCGTATTATTTTTTGTCATCCCTATACAGCGTACATAGAAATGATATAGTGGTTATAGTTGGCAGGCTTTTTATTATTAAATCGTATTAGCAGCGCGTGTGAGTCTGCTTTTAAACGATGTTCTGATGGCATAATTCTGGATGGCTTAACATGAAATTACAGCAGCTTCGCTATATCGTTGAGGTGGTAAATCACAACCTTAATGTCTCCTCAACGGCCGAAGGACTCTATACCTCCCAGCCAGGGATCAGTAAGCAAGTTCGTATGCTGGAAGATGAGCTTGGCATCCAGATTTTTGCCCGTAGCGGTAAGCACCTGACGCAGGTGACTCCGGCAGGGCAGGAAGTTATTCGTATTGCCCGCGAAGTCTTGTCTAAAGTGGATGCTATTAAGTCGGTTGCAGGTGAACATACCTGGCCCGACAAAGGCTCGTTGTATATCGCCACCACGCACACCCAGGCGCGTTACGCGCTGCCCAACGTGATTAAAGGTTTTATTGAGCGTTATCCTCGCGTCTCGTTGCATATGCATCAGGGATCGCCGACGCAAATTGCCGAGGCCGTTTCGAAAGGGAATGCTGATTTTGCCATCGCGACGGAAGCACTGCATTTGTACGATGATCTGGTGATGCTGCCATGCTATCACTGGAACCGTTCGATTGTTGTTACGCCAGACCATCCGTTGGCAGGCAAAGCCTCCGTATCCATTGAAGAGCTGGCGCAGTATCCGCTGGTGACCTACACGTTTGGATTTACCGGACGCTCGGAGTTGGACACTGCGTTCAACCGTGCGGGTCTGGAGCCGCGTATTGTCTTTACCGCGACTGATGCCGATGTTATTAAGACCTATGTCCGACTGGGGCTGGGCGTGGGCGTGATTGCCAGCATGGCGGTAGATCCTATCTCTGATCCGGATCTGGTGCGTGTTGATGCTCATGATATTTTCAGTCACAGCACCACTAAAATTGGTTTTCGTCGCAGCACGTTTTTACGCAGCTACATGTATGATTTTATTCAGCGTTTCGCACCGCATCTGACACGCGATGTGGTGGATACGGCGGTGGCGTTGCGTTCCAACGATGATATTGAAGCTATGTTCAAAGATATTAAATTGCCAGAGAAATAATAACGGAAGTTGCCTCGTTGGTATCCTGGTTCTCCAGCCATACCAGCGGGGCGGTTGAATGTACTCATGATTTTTTATTTGTCTATTATCCCTATATTATTTATGGAAAATATTCTCCAAAGTAGTTTCAAATGAGTAACCCTGCCAAAATCCCTTTCAAATATTTATAACCGATCAAACAATTAAGTTATTTATAAAGCTGGGTTCGAAAATTATCTGGCTTTTTCAGGATGTTTTTATTAGGATTCCTCTTATCTGATGATTAATTGTACCGATTGTTTGGTGCCTAAATGATAAGTGATTTCGATAGTATGAGGTTAGCAATGCCTTCTGGAAACCAGCCTGCGCGCAGAGATCCCGCGATGAAACGTAAAGCATGGTTCATCGTGTTTCTGGGCTCCGCCGTGTTCTGGATCGTGGTTGCTCTGGTGGTCTGGAAAGTGTGGGGGTAATTGATGTCCACGCAGGAACAGCAGTCTACTGTTACACCTGCTCATCATAATAATGAGCAAGAGAATGAAACCGGTATAGAAAAAAAGCAGGATATTCCCGCTTCGTGGGATCTTTCACCTGAGCAACGGGCATTTATTGATCTGTTTATTGAAGATGGTAAGCAAGAACAATAAGCAATACGTTTTTTATAATAATAAGTATTAACATGCTTATTGAATTCAGTATGAATAATCACATCGCAATCGCAGTACGTCATCTAAACAGCGTATTGTCGGTTGCATCGATGTATCGGGTCCGTTCATTTACCGCACTTTAATCTTATTCCCCGCCACTTGCATAGTTCGTTACCTTTTTGTCGTTCTCCTCGTTTATCAATTTGAGTTGTTATCAAAGCGTTACATTTTGTTTGTGTTATCTTTAATACTAACCCTGAGGAAAATCAGGGGATCCAACCCTGTCATTTAAGGAGGAGCTATGTCGTCTACCCTACGAGAAGCCAGTAAGGACACATTGCAGGTTAAAGATAAAACCTACCGCTACTACAGTTTGCCCCTGGCTGCCAAATCACTGGGTGATATCACCCGTTTACCTAAATCACTAAAAGTATTGCTGGAAAACCTGCTTCGCTGGCAGGACGGTGACTCTGTTACCGAAGAGGATATTCATGCTCTGGCGCAATGGTTGAAAACGGCGCATGCCGAGCGCGAAATTGCCTACCGACCCGCTCGCGTTCTCATGCAGGACTTTACCGGCGTTCCGGCGGTGGTCGATCTGGCTGCCATGCGCGAAGCGGTTAAACGCCTTGGCGGGGATACAGCAAAAGTGAACCCGCTTTCACCTGTTGATCTGGTTATTGATCACTCCGTTACGGTCGATCGTTTTGGTGACTATGATGCTTTTGAAGAGAACGTTCGACTGGAAATGGAGCGCAACCATGAGCGCTATGTGTTCCTTAAATGGGGGCAGCAGGCATTTAGCCGATTCAGTGTCGTTCCACCGGGAACAGGAATTTGCCACCAGGTAAACCTCGAATACCTGGGTAAAGCGGTGTGGAGTGAGCTGCAAAACGGCGAGTGGATCGCTTACCCGGACACGCTGGTCGGTACCGATTCCCATACCACGATGATTAATGGTCTCGGTGTGCTGGGCTGGGGTGTCGGAGGGATTGAAGCTGAGGCCGCCATGCTGGGGCAACCGGTTTCAATGCTGATTCCGGATGTCGTGGGCTTCAAACTTGTTGGTAAACTTCGCGAAGGGATCACCGCTACCGATCTGGTACTGACGGTCACGCAGATGCTGCGTAAACACGGTGTGGTCGGTAAATTTGTTGAGTTCTATGGTGATGGGCTGGACAGCCTGCCGCTCGCTGACCGGGCGACCATTGCTAACATGTCGCCGGAATACGGCGCAACCTGCGGCTTTTTCCCGATTGACGGGGTAACTCTTGAGTACATGCGTCTGAGTGGGCGTAGTGAAGAGCAGGTTGAATTAGTCGGTGCGTATGCTAAAGCACAGGGGATGTGGCGTAACCCAGGTGATGAGCCTGTGTTTACCAGCTCACTGGAGCTGGACATGGGCACTGTGGAAGCCAGCCTGGCCGGGCCGAAGCGTCCACAGGATCGTGTCGCATTGGGTGATGTGCCGAAAGCATTCGCCGCGAGTAATGAACTTGAAGTGAATAGCTCGCAAAAAGATCGTCAACCGGTCGACTATGTCATGAGCGGTCATCAATATCAGCTACCGGATGGTGCTGTGGTGATTGCAGCGATCACGTCATGTACCAACACCTCCAACCCCAGCGTCCTGATGGCGGCTGGGTTGCTGGCGAAAAAAGCAGTGACGCTTGGTCTGAAGCGCCAACCGTGGGTGAAAGCGTCGCTGGCGCCTGGGTCAAAAGTCGTCTCTGATTACCTGGCGCAGGCAAAACTGACGCCGTATCTTGATGAGCTGGGTTTTAACCTTGTTGGTTATGGCTGTACTACCTGTATCGGCAACTCTGGCCCGTTACCTGACCCTATTGAAACGGCGATTAAAAAAGGTGATCTGACGGTAGGGGCGGTGCTTTCCGGTAACCGTAACTTTGAAGGGCGTATCCACCCGCTGGTGAAGACAAACTGGCTGGCTTCTCCGCCGCTGGTGGTGGCTTATGCGCTGGCCGGGAATATGAATATTGATCTGACGAAAGACCCGCTGGGTCATGACAGAAAAGGCGATCCTGTCTATCTGAAAGATATCTGGCCGAGTGCGCAGGAAATTGCCCGTGCCGTGGAGCAGGTCTCTACCGAGATGTTCCATAAAGAGTATGCCGAAGTGTTCGAAGGCACGCCGGAATGGAAGTCGATTAACGTTGATCGTGCAGACACCTATGGCTGGCAGTCGGACTCAACCTACATCCGGTTATCACCGTTCTTTGATGGTATGCAGGCGAAGCCGGACCCGGTACAGGATATCCATGGTGCTCGTATCCTGGCGATGCTCGGCGATTCCGTCACCACCGATCATATTTCTCCTGCGGGGAGCATCAAGCCGGACAGCCCGGCGGGTCGCTATCTGCAAAGCCACGGTGTTGAGCGCAAAGATTTTAACTCCTACGGTTCTCGCCGTGGAAACCACGAAGTAATGATGCGTGGCACGTTTGCCAATATCCGTATCCGTAACGAAATGGTACCGGGTGTGGAAGGGGGGATGACGCGTCATTTGCCGGGTACAGAAGTGATGGCTATCTATGACGCCGCTATGCAATACCAGCAAGAGAAGACCCCGTTGGCGATTGTTGCCGGCAAGGAGTATGGCTCGGGTTCCAGTCGGGACTGGGCGGCGAAAGGCCCGCGTTTGTTAGGTATTCGCGTAGTAATTGCCGAATCTTTTGAGCGCATCCACCGTTCTAACCTGATTGGCATGGGGATCCTGCCTCTGGAATTTCCGCAGGGGGTTACACGTAAAACCCTGGGGTTAACCGGGGAGGAAGTCATTGATATTACGGACTTACAAAATATTAAACCGGGAGCGACTATCCCGGTGAATATGGTTCGTGCGGATGGGCGAAAAGAGGTGATTTCGTGTCGCTGTCGTATTGATACCGCGACAGAGCTGACCTATTACCAAAACGATGGTATTTTGCACTATGTTATTCGTAATATGTTGAATTAAATTATAAAAAAGCCTGCGAAAGCAGGCTTTTTGTACTGTCAGCAAGCGAGAATGTCACTCGCTTAACAGATGTCCCATCTTAGCGGCTTTGGTATCCAGATAGTGTTCATTCTTCGGGTTACGGCCAACAATTAGCGGCACACGCTCCACAATATTGATCCCAGCTTCTGTCAGAATTTCCACTTTCTTCGGGTTATTGGTTAGCAGACGGACTTCATCCACGCCCAATAATTTGAACATATCAGCACACAAGGTGAAGTCACGCTCGTCCGCCGCAAAGCCTAACTGATGGTTGGCTTCGACGGTGTCATAGCCCTGATCCTGCAACGCATAGGCGCGGATCTTATTCAACAGGCCGATGTTACGTCCTTCCTGACGATGGTAGAGCAGAATACCGCGTCCTTCTTCAGCGATATGCGTAAGCGCCGCTTCCAGTTGAAAGCCACAATCACAACGCAGACTGAACAGCGCATCGCCGGTCAGACATTCGGAATGAACACGTGCCAGGACAGGCGTCTGGCCTGAAATATCGCCAAAAACCAGTGCGACATGATCGTGTCCGGTTGCCAGTTCTTCAAATCCCACCATCAGGAAATCACCCCAGGGGGTTGGCAGTTTGGCTTCTGCCACACGTTTAAGCTGCATGTAATTCTCCAGATTATGCTGGCACTGTGCGTGCCGTCGCCTGTTGGCTTCTGTATTGCACTATTTTGCCATAAGGCAAGGGTGTTCACCTAATTGCAGCAACGCATTCATTTCCGAATGGCACAAAATTGTCAATTTCCCCGGTGTGCGGATTTTTCAGTTATGATTGTGGGACTTATCGACGAAAGGAGACGCAATGCTGTCTATTGCCAAGCGAACCACTGTAGGCGCAGCACTGTTACTGATTATGCCGGTTTCCGTATGGATATCCGGCTGGAGCTGGCAGCCTGGACAGAATGTCTGGTGGTTAAAATCCTTATACTGGGTAACTGAAACGGTGACGCAACCCTGGGGGATTATCACCCATGTTGTTCTCTGTGCGTGGTTTTTGTGGTGTCTGCGATTTCGTCTGAAAGCTGCGTTTATGCTATTTGCGATCCTGGCGGCGGCTATCTTAATTGGCCAGGCTGTGAAATCCTGGGTTAAAGAGAGGGTGCAGGAGCCCCGGCCATTTGTTCTGTGGCTGGAAAAAACGCACCATGTTCCGGTAGATGAGTTCTACACTTTAAAACGTAAAGATCGCGGACACTTAGTAAAAGAGCAGTTGTCCGGGCAGCAGGATATTCCGCCTTTTTTACGTAAGCACTGGCAAAAAGAGACCGGTTTTGCTTTCCCTTCCGGGCATACCCTGTTTGCTGCCAGTTGGGCGTTACTGGGTGTCGGGTTGTTATGGCCACGCAGGCGCACGCTGACGATTGTGTTCTTACTCGTCTGGGCGACCGGCGTAATGGGCAGTCGTTTGCTTCTGGGCATGCACTGGCCGCGCGATTTGGTTGTTGCGACGCTGATATCGTGGCTGCTGGTAACGCTGGCAACATGGCTTGCACAGCGAATATGTGGACCTCTGACACCGCCCGTCCAGGAGACAAAGGAAATAGCGCAGCGTGAGCAATAACGCAGACCGTGATTGATTTTTCAAATTTAGCCCTCAAATCATACAGCGTAAGGCGCTTTTCCGTTTCGCACTTGTCGTGAAAATGGTAATTTAAAGGGCTAAACGCGGTAAGTTGTACACGATTTATTCGCTCAAACCACATAACGGGAAGTAATGTGAAATATTTACTCATTTTCTTACTGGTGTTGGCGATTTTTGTTATTTCGGTGACATTGGGTGCGCAAAACGATCAACAGGTTACGTTTAATTACCTGCTAGCTCAGGGTGAGTATCGTATCTCCACGCTGCTTGCTGTATTGTTTGCAGCAGGTTTTGCGATTGGTTGGTTAATTTGCGGCCTGTTCTGGCTGAAGGTTCGTGTGTCTCTTGCGCGCGCCGAACGTAAAATTAAACGCCTGGAAAACCAGCTTGCGCCTGCGACCGACGTTGCGGTAACTGCCGACTCGTCGGTTGTGAAGGAATAATTATTTATGTTGGAGTTGTTGTTTCTGCTTTTGCCTGTAGCCGCTGCCTATGGGTGGTATATGGGTCGCAGAAGTGCGCAACAAACAAAGCAGGATGAAGCTAACCGTCTTTCGCGCGACTATGTCGCCGGGGTTAACTTCCTCTTGAGCAACCAACAAGATAAAGCGGTAGATCTGTTCCTCGATATGTTGAAAGAGGATACCGGCACCGTTGAGGCTCATCTCACCCTCGGAAACCTGTTCCGCTCACGCGGTGAAGTCGACCGCGCTATCCGTATCCACCAAACCCTCATGGAAAGTGCTTCGCTGACTTACGAGCAACGTTTGTTGGCTGTACAGCAGTTGGGACGTGACTACATGGCAGCCGGATTGTATGACCGTGCGGAAGACATGTTCAATCAGCTGACTGATGAAACGGATTTCCGTGTAGGGGCATTGCAGCAACTGTTGCAAATCTATCAGGCAACCAGCGAATGGCAAAAAGCCATTGATGTTGCAGAACGACTGGTGAAACTCGGCAAAGATAAACAGCGTATTGAAATAGCGCATTTCTACTGTGAACTGGCCTTGCAGCAAATGGGCAGCGACGATATGGATCGCGCCATGGCATTGCTGAAAAAAGGAGCTGCTGCGGACAAAAACAGTGCTCGTGTCTCGATTATGATGGGGCGCGTTTACATGCTGAAGGGAGATTACGCGAAGGCCGTTGAATGCCTGCAACGCGTGATCTCGCAGGATAAAGAGTTGGTCAGTGAAACGCTGGAAATGCTGCAGAGCTGCTACCAACAGTTGGGTAAAAACGATGAATGGGCGGAGTTTTTACGCCGTGCGGTCGAAGAAAACACCGGTGCTGCCGCTGAGTTGATGCTGGCTGATATTCTTGAGGCGCGCGAGGGTACTGATACTGCGCAGGTTTATATTACCCGTCAGTTGCAACGTCATCCGACGATGCGCGTGTTCCATAAACTGATGGATTACCACCTTAATGAAGCGGAAGAAGGGCGCGCAAAAGAGAGTCTGATGGTCCTGCGCGATATGGTTGGTGAGCAGGTGCGCAGCAAGCCGCGTTATCGTTGCCAGAAGTGCGGGTTTACTGCTTATTCGCTGTACTGGCACTGCCCATCGTGCCGCTCCTGGTCAACCATTAAGCCAATTCGCGGTCTGGACGGGCTCTAATTTTTAAAAAAAACTCACTTTAGTTACAACATACTTATTTATCTTTCTTCATCCAGCGCTCAGGCTCCTGAGCCACATAGTTTCGCAGAAATGTAAACGCACCTGTTAATTTTCTATGACCACAGGTAGAATGCACGCCGTTTATCCATTTTGCGCCGTTCGTGCGCCCATCATCAAGAAGGTCTGGTCATGACGTTTACTGCTTCATCTTCTTCCCGCGCAGCTACTGATTCTCCCGTCGTTGTCGCGTTGGATTACTCAAATCGTGATAAGGCATTAGCGTTTGTCGACAGAATTGATCCCCGTGATTGTCGTTTGAAAGTGGGCAAAGAGATGTTCACGCTTTTTGGACCTCAATTGGTACAGGATCTGCAACAACGTGGCTTCGACATCTTTTTGGATTTGAAATTTCATGATATTCCCAACACCACGGCGCATGCCGTCGCGGCAGCTGCTGACCTTGGCGTCTGGATGGTAAACGTGCATGCTTCTGGTGGGGCACGAATGATGACCGCTGCCCGCGAGGCATTACTGCCTTTTGGTAAAGATGCGCCACTGTTAATTGCAGTGACGGTCCTGACCAGTATGGAAGCCACCGACCTTGCCGATCTTGGTGTGACGTTGTCACCTGCGGAGCATGCTGAAAAGTTGGCGCGTTTGACGCAAAATTGTGGGTTGGACGGGGTAGTATGCTCGGCGCATGAAGCGGTGAGGTTCAAGCAGGCGTTTGGACAGACATTCAAGCTGGTGACGCCAGGCATTCGTCCTGAAGGTAGTGAGGCGGGTGACCAGCGCCGTATTATGACGCCACAGCAGGCGCTGGCCGCTGGTGTGGATTACATGGTGATTGGTCGTCCAGTCACGCAGTCGGAAGATCCGGCGCAAACGCTGAAGATGATCAACGCCTCTCTGAATCGAGGTGCATAAATGAGCGACTCAAACTCTCGACTGGTTTATTCAACTGAGTCCGGACGAATTGATGAACCCAGAGTGGTAGCAGAGCGTCCGAAGGGCGATGGTATTGTTCGCATCCAGCGCCAGACCAGCGGTCGTAAAGGTAAGGGCGTTTGCCTGATTACCGGTATTGATCAAGATGACGCTGCACTGGTTAAATTGGCCGCAGAGCTGAAAAAAAAATGTGGTTGTGGTGGGGCAGTGAAGGACGGCGTAATTGAAATTCAGGGTGATAAACGCGACCTGATAAAATCGCTGCTGGAAGCCAAAGGAATGAAAGTTAAGCTGGCCGGCGGCTAATAAAAAAGCCACGGATGCTCTCCGTGGCTTCTCTAATAATACAAACCTGAAAAAGTAAACGTATTATTATATCGAGCCGTTCAACCGTAAATTATTTACCCACCTGGTGGCCGATAATACCACCTACTGCAGCACCACCCAGCGTACCCAGCGTGCTGCCGTCAGTCAGGACTGCACCGCCTATCGCACCTGCACCAGCACCTATCGCAGTGTTACGGTCACGTTTGGACCAGTTAGAGCAGGCACTCAAAGACATTGCTAGTGTAATCGCCAGAATGGCAGCGGTCATTTTTTTGCTCGTTACTAACATAATACTTTCTCCTGAATTATTGAATCACGGAATCCAGTTCACTTTAATGATAGCGCCAAAATAGGACGACTAAAGATATTTCCGCGAAACCGTTTAGCGCAGGGCGTTACAATCAAATCCTGAGGTGACTGTTCGCTCCTGTTATATCGCTAACATTAATTCTACGACTTTATCCTGTTAACGACAGGTAAAAAGTCTTAATTGGACTGTCGGATAAGTCTCAGAGAGAAGATGATCTGCCCGCGGACAAATCATCTGCTGAAGTATTATGCGTGAGCATCAATGATATTGACGGTTAAACCCGAGTGTTCAAGTTGCATTTGCACGCTGGCGCTGAGTCTGGAGTCCGTGACTACGCGACTGAATCTGTCTAACGGGCCCAGCGTGTATGGATGAATGGCCTCAAATTTAGAGCTATCGGTGAGTACAATCACCTCAGCGCCTTTTTCCAGAACCGCATTAACCACATCAGAGCGCATCATATCACGCCCGGTGAAGCCGGTGTCAGCCTGCCAGCCGTCAATACCGATAAAGGCTTTACTGAAATGTACCTGCTGAATAAATTGGCGAGTCAGCGGTCCGACCATGCTCTCGCTTTTTTTCTGATAGATCCCACCGAGGAGAATGACTTCACACGGTGTTTCTTTGAGCAGGTGCGCGATGTAGCTACTGACCGTGATGATGGTGACATCTTTTTGTTCTGCCAACGTTCTGGCCAGCAGCGCATTGCTGCTGCCATTTTCAATAAATACGGATTCACCAGGATTAACCAGTGACGCCGCAAATTCGGCCAGTTCACGTTTAAGGGTGAAATTGGTCATCATGCGCGTTTCGACATCATCACTGTTCAGTGACACCGCAAAACCGTGCGCACGGCGCAAGTAGCTCTGTTTTTCCAGTGTGTTCAGATCCTGTCGAATCGTCACTTCGGAGACACCGGTGATTTTAGCCAGGTCGGCCACGCTCATCTGACCTTTATCGATCACCATCTGCAAAATAGATTGTTGTCGGGAATTCATAGTATTAATTTTTATAGCGATATCGTATCGGAAATTAAACGGTAGCTGCGTTATCTGAAATCTGATGGCTACAGCGACATAACGTGAGTGAAGTCATCAGATTTCCCACGGGGCCTTCGGTTTTTTTGACACAGACGCGGTATCTTCTTTGACCGTATCTAACAGTTCAGCCTTGAGAATTTCGAGATTGTGGATCGCTGAGTGGTAATCGCCTGCAACGAGAATATCCAGCACAGTATCAATGCGCTCGGCCAGACGTTGTGCGTCGGTATCAGACATGGTCATCATCCTAATGTCAAAAAGGTTTGAATTTCATGATGCAGAAATTCATGCCAAAAGAGAAGGGAAAAATAGTATTAACATGAATGATTGGAGAATATTATATATTCTGTGATTACATACAGATATGGTCATCACGTAGTGTCCATTTATGGCTATTTTTCACGTTTATCCCTTCCATTTTTCTTGTTGCGTTATCGCAATTTTTTATTCAGATGACGTTTATACCAACGTTCAAATGCAGCGGCTGGCATTGGCTTGGCGAACAAAAAACCCTGACGTTCATTGACGCCATTTTTGGTCAAAAAAGCATCCTCTTTCGTACTTTCAACGCCTTCAGCTATCACCTGTAGGTTAAGCGCCTGCGCCACTGCGACAATAGCGCGCACCAGCGACTGTGAAATGGGTTGTTTATGAATATCCCTGACGAACGCCTGGTCCAGCTTAATGGCATCAAGTGGGAAGCGGGCCAGTTGAGACAACGATGAATAACCCGTCCCAAAATCATCTAAATGGATCTGTGCCCCAAGCTGGCTAAATTGCTGAATAACGGACAGTGCCAGGTGTTCGTTTTCAATTAAACTGCTCTCGGTCAATTCGACATCGATAGGGCAATATTCAAAATTGAGATCGTGAAGCACCTGTTTCAGGTCGGTAAACAGCGTCTGATCGGCAAGCTGGCGAGCAGAAACGTTCACGGCCACTCGCAGATTAATCCCTTTATCGCGCCACTTTGCGACCTGACGAACAACGTCGAGAATAACCCAGCGCCCCAGCGGCACAATCAAGCCTGATTCTTCAGCGTAGGAGATAAACTCCAGCGGAGGAATGAGACCACGTTCAGGGGACTGCCAGCGCACCAGCGCCTCCAGACTACGTACTTCACCACGCCATGTTATTTTCGGCTGGTAATGAATCAACAGTTGATCGTTTTCCAGCGCCTTACGCAAGTTGGTATCCAGCCAAAGATACTCAAAGACTCGCTGGTTCATTTCCGGAGAGAAAACGCAGAATTGTCCCCGTCCGCCTTCCTTTGCGGTATACATGGCAGTATCGGCATTGCGAATAACGCTCTCGCAGTCGTGTCCATGCTGTGGTGCAAGGGAAATTCCAATCGAACAACCGGTATAAACCTCAATCAGGCCAATTCGGAAGGGCTGGCGCAAACGGGTCAAAATACGTGATGCCGTGGCTTCCAGCGCCACTTGAGATGTTTGAGTCGCGAGGACAATAAACTCATCGCCACCAAAACGGGCCAGTAACTGGTTATCATCAAGACAGCTGAGAATTGCCAGTGACACGCTTTGCAACAGTTGATCGCCGAACATATGTCCGTAGGCATCGTTTACTTTTTTGAAATTATCCAGGTCGAGGTACACAATACCAACCTGGGTATCTCCTGCATTCTCAATGGCTTCAGTGATCAGTTCATGAATCGCATTCCGATTAGGTAATCCGGTAATGGAGTCGGTATTTGCCAGAACTCTCAGGCGTTCCTGAGCACGCCGTTCTTCGGTGATATCGGTACCTGAGCAGATTAGAAATATTTCGTTCTTACCGCTGCCGTTGTGCACAAATTTATTGCGAAACAGAAACAGTCGCTGACCTTTACAGGTCTTCACCCAACGTTCGACTTCATATGAGTTACCTTCGCGAAAGAAAACATCGATGTTGCGTCTGGAGGCTGCGGCTTCGCGTCGACTCATAAACAGCGTGAAGACACTTTGACCAATCACTTCGCGTTCTTTGAGTCCGGTATATTCTTCACACAGGCGATTGAAACGCTGAATGTTCCCCATGCGGTCAAGGATGACAATAACGGAGTTGGCTTCAGAGACCACCTGTTCGGCAAAAGAAAGTCCTTGTGCCAAATCGCGGGCGACCGGAGGGGTATCATCCCAGGCGGATGCACTTCCGGCCCATTCGCGTTTATTTATTTTCCGCCCGACCAGGTGAACAGGGATATCGTCATCTTCAATCGACAGTGTTATTAACAGGCTTGACGTGATGACCGTCATCTCCCGAATGCGGTCGGCTTGCTCAGGAGATAATTCGATGTTTTGGTTCGTTTCTGCCGCTTCGTCAATAGAGAAATGCAGGATGTCGCAATCCTCTGACAAACGCCAGTAGGGGTTATGGGTGCCCACATAGCTATACAACGTAGCCAGCTCCCGAACGTCTTTCATGATGTGTACTATCCCGTTTAAAGCGCATAGAGCCTCAAAAGTAAGGGTAGCCATAATTCAAAGGGTGATGATGGCTGAACATATTGTTTTATTTATATATTTATGTGTAATCCAGATTCAGGAAAAAGCAAAGCTGGCGAACGGAAAATAGTAAAAAATAAATCTGACTGGATGGAAGAAGTGTAGTGCGTGGCAGGCAATTGGTCGGGAAAAAAGAAAACGACCTTTCACAAAAGAGAAAGGTCGTTGAGTTAATGCGTATTATACGGCAGGGCGCGCGATGACGCTGCGGGTTTCCATCCGCACTTCGGCGATGGTGACGTCAATGACATCAGTAACTTTGTAAACCACCTCACCTTTGATCTGGACCGTACCACTTTCCTGGCTACACACCAGTTCATCACGAACCGCGTGCAGGAAGGGGGCCGGAATAAAGGCTACCGCGCCGTTATCAATTAAACGTACACGCATACCACCACGGCTGACATCAATAATCTCGGCCGCAAAGCGGGTGTCGGTGCCGGCTTTGTCATTCAGAAAACGTGCATACAGCCAGTCACCCACATCACGCTCGGCCATGCGGTTCAGGCGGCGACGTTCAGCCATCTGCAAAGTCGTATCATCCTGCGGGCGGGAAATTGTCTCACCTTTGATGATGGCCTTAAGCAAGCGATGGTTGATCATGTCGCCATATTTACGGATAGGCGAGGTCCAGGTGGCATAAGCTTCCAGGCCCAGACCAAAATGCGGACCCGGCTCGGTGCTAATCTCAGCGTAAGACTGGAATCGGCGGATGCGGCTGTCGAGGAAACCGGAAGGCTGCGCATCCAGTTCACGACGCAGTTTACAGAAGCCTTCCAGCGTCAGGACCTCTTCAGCATCAACGTGCATACCATGGGTTTTCAGTAGGGCAGCCAGTGCTTCTGCGTTAGCCGGATCGAATCCCATATGCACGTTATAAATACCAAAGCCCAGCTTGTCGCGCAGTACGCGGGCAGCACAAATGTTCGCCGCAATCATGGACTCTTCCACAATGCGGTTCGCGATGCGGCGCGGTTCCGCCACGATATCCAGTACTTCGCCTTTTTCACCGAGAACAAAACGGTAATCCGGGCGGTCTTTGAATACCAGAGCGTGATTATGGCGCCATTCGCCACGACTGAGACAGATACGGTGCAGCAGATGGATCTGCTGTGCAATTGCGTCATTCTCCGGCTGCCAGTCACCCGAGCCTTCAAGCCAGTCAGAGACGTTGTCGTAGGCCAGCTTCGCTTTCGATTCAATCGTTGCTGCGAAGAAGGTGATATTGTCTTCGATCGTGCCGTCAGCAGTGATGCTCATGCGGCAGGCCAGAACCGGGCGAATTTCGTTAGCACGCAGAGAACACAGATCGTCCGAAAGCTCGCGCGGCAACATTGGGATGTTGAACCCCGGCAGGTAGTTGGTAAATGCACGAATTTTTGCAATGTTATCCAGCTTACTGCCTTCAGCAATCCAGGCGGTAGGATCGGCAATCGCGACGGTTAACTGCAATTTACCGTCCGTTTGTTCTTCGGCGTAAAGCGCGTCATCCATGTCCTGCGTACTGGCGCTGTCGATGGTGACGAAGTTCAGTGCGGTTAAGTCCTCGCGCACCAGACCCTCATCCAGCATCTCAGTGGCGATGCCATCGGGTGCTTCTTTTTCCAGATTATGGCGAGCCAGTGTGACCCACCACGGAACGAAGTGATCGTCAGCGAAGGTAATAAATTGGGTTAACTCGGCGTAGAAGGTGCGGTCGCCTTTTAACGGGTGGCGACGCATTTCTGCAACAGCCCAGTCACCTTCTTTAAATTCATGTTCAACGCCACGCGCGGCGCGGCAGGGAATCGCATCTTTCAGGAGCGGATGATCCGGCACAATGGACAGGCGGTCATTCTTACCCTGAACTTTGCCCACGAAGCGCGTCAGGAACGGCTCGATCAGTTCTTCCGGTTCGGCAGATTCGCGATCTTTTTCCGTATGGATAACCGCCACAATGCGGTCGCCATGCATCACTTTTTTCATCTGCGGCGGTGGAATGAAATAGCTTTTTTGTGCATCGACTTCCAGGAAGCCAAAGCCTTTTTCCGTGGCTTTTACCACCCCTTCAGCACGTGGCGTCTGGGAATGTAGTTGCTGTTTAAGCTGCGCTAGCAGCGGGTTGTCCTGAAGCATAATTGTCTATTTTCGTGGCTGAAAGAGCGGCTGACAGTTTTACGCGAATCTGCCAGTCGCAGCAAGCGCTCTTTCAGCAAGTGGATCGGTTAATACGTCTCGCCCAACGCGATCTTCAAACGATTTAACCATCCGCACAATCCGCTCCAGGCCAGTACGTTAATTGCCTGTTCTGAAGATATACCCTGGTCGAGTAACGGAGTAAGCAGTGCGGCGCTAAAGCGATCGGGCGCCCGGGTTAGCCATTGTACCGCCTGCAGGGTGACGCGCTCAACCGGATGTCGTTGCTCCCAACGCTGTATTTGGCGCTCATCCTGGCGAAGTATGGTAATAATCTCAGTGAGCTCAGTGGCTGAGAGGGCGTACTCATTGAAGCAGGACACGCTACCGTTAATCCGCGATGTGAACAGCGTGGTCAGAGAAAATGTCCGTGATTGCACATCGCTGTGTAATGTGCTGGTAAAAAGCGCTTCAAATAACGCCAGTTCTTCAGGTGAGTGTTGAAGTAATGGCCTCAGCGCTTGCAACACAATGGGAGTATGGCTGGCATGTGCTTCTGTGCCGGCAAGATGTTTTTCAATTGGCAGGTCGGCGGTGTGCCACTGTGCTTCTTCTGCACTAAAGGGGGATGCCTCGGCAAATTGCTGAATATCAAGGCCTGGAATGCGTCGCACAGGATGGCCAAACCAGGCCTGAAACAACGCAACGACGCGGGCCTGAAAGCCGACAAAGCCAACGATTTGATTCATCAGAACACTGTCGCTGGTCGTGAGGCCAACCGCCTCCAGATGCTGGCGATCGCGTGAGCCGATGACGTCCGGAGAGCTGGCTAGCTGGCGAGCATATTGGGTGATTTGCGCCAGTCGGTGGTTGCTTTCCCTGGATGAATTAGGGCCAGGAAGGGGGGTCAGACGTGCAGCATAATGATTACATAAACGCTGTACGCCACAAACCTGTGCGACGGTTAAAGCGGTACTCATACGTTCATAGGCGCTGAACGTGTGCATTGAATCCAGAGAAACATGCACTGGGAAGAGAAGTTGAGCAAGTTTACGGGCAGGTTCTAACCAGGACTGAAAGGGTAAAAGCGCAACGGCAGGTATCGTCAGATCCAGCAAAAATCGGTCCTCTACGTGTGCGGCTTCGGGCACCAACGGTAGAACATCTTGCGGATATGTACTGGACTGTGTCTCATGATACCAGTGGCTTTTGCCTTCAATTCGGCGTTGTTCCATGGGCGTTCCTTGGTCTAAAAAGTGGCGACCCGGATACGTCGTCATACCTGTACGCCGGATCGTTTGCGCTGCGATATCCTGACGTAAGCGAATGAGGTGATGAAAGATTGTTAAGTGATAATAAATATCAGAAAAGCATATATAGCCACGAGCGAAGGAGAAGGGAGAGGAAAATAATGGGCGACGGAGCGTCGCCCATAGAGGAAGTCTGAAAGATTATTTCAGTTCCAGTTCGTTCATTGCGGCGATGCTGAAGCCGCCGTCAACGTGAACGACTTCACCGGAGATACCGGCGGACAGGTCTGAGCACAGGAATGCCGCAGAGTTGCCCACATCTTCAATGGTAACGGTACGACGAATCGGCGTAACCGCTTCGCAATGTGCCAGCATTTTACGGAAATCTTTGATACCGGAAGCCGCCAGAGTACGGATTGGGCCGGCGGAGATTGCGTTCACACGCACGCCTTCAGGACCCATCGCGTTAGCCATATAACGAACGTTGGCTTCCAGAGAGGCTTTCGCCAGACCCATTACGTTGTAGTTCGGGATCGCGCGCTCTGCACCCAGGTAGGACAGCGTCAGCAGTGCAGAACCAGGGTTCAGCATTGAACGGCATGCTTTTGCCATTGCAACAAAGCTGTATGCGCTGATGTCATGAGCAATTTTAAAGCCTTCGCGGGTGACCGCATTCACGTAGTCGCCATCCAGCTGGTCAGCAGGTGCGAAACCGATGGAATGTACGAAACCGTCGAATTTCGGCCAGACTTTGCCCAGTTCAGCGAACATGGTGTCGATGCTGGCGTCTTCAGCCACATCACACTGCAGTACGATGTTGGAACCCAGCTGAGCGGCAAATTCTTCCACGCGGCCTTTCAGTTTGTCGTTCTGGTAGGTGAACGCCAGTTCAGCGCCTTCGCGGTGCATCGCCTGTGCGATACCGTAGGCGATGGACAGTTTACTGGCAAGACCGGTCACCAGAATGCGCTTACCGGAAAGAAAACCCATAGCTTTAATCCTTATAGTCATTACTTATTTTTTTTAGCAATCAATGAGTTATGATTGCAATTTCAAGGTCACTCGAAATTGGTGTGAAATTATATCCCACTCTTTGCCCCTTGTGTCACGATCTTTCTCTGCTATTCACCAGACGGTGAGCAGCAGTAATCGGCATTTCAGAGGGCAGGGAATCGTTGTCAGCACCTGGTGGCCTGTCACTATTCATTGCACGTGAGGAGTATATCACTCCCCCCTGGTTCTGCCTCATCCAACCAGAGAAGAGCAGGGGTATAAGGTGAAAATACAAGGCGTCAGAGGGTTAAAATGGTATGATCTGACCTCTAGTCGATGTTTTAACACATATCAATGTAAGAACATTCTTAAAACAAAAAATATGACCATATTCATTTAGTTATGATATATTGTTTTTATCGATCAATATCGATTCATTGATCGATATTATTGATTGATTATGATTAAAAGTGCATTATCAGGACGTTATGATCAATTGGAGTGGTCTTATGCACTATCATTTCATCGCGGAACCGATGAGAGACACAACAGATAAGTTGCTGGGTGTTGAGATGCTCGCCCGCTTCACCTCTGAGACGGTTCATCCGTTACACGCAGATTCCATCATTTCGGCATGGAGTAGCGAACAAAAACGTAATTTCATGCTTGAGCAAATTCGGTTAATTGCAGAAAAGCGTAATTGGTTCGAGAACAATAATCTGCTCTGTACGCTAAGCCTTATTGATGAAATGGCGCTATTAGCAATTGGTGATCCCGTCATTAAGTCGGCCTTGCATTCCATGCCCTTTATTGCGCTGGAACTCTCAGAACGCTTTCTGTCGAATACAGTTTGCCTGAACAACCTGCTGATTAATTCGCTGAGTGATGGCCCAAATGCCTTGTGGCTGGGCGATCTCGGATCTGGCAGTATTGGCGCGAGTCCGCTGGTGTGCGGCCGTTTTGACGTTGTGAAAATGGATCGCGACTTCTTCCTGTCACAGGTAGAAAAAACAATTTTCCCGGTGTTGATTAAAAATATCAGGGGATATTGCGAGCGCGTTGTGGTTGAGGGGATAGATACGACCCATCTTATCGAGGAGGTCTGCACCGCCGGCGTTTGGGCGATGCAGGGTGAAATTTTCCCGTCAGTCACGTTCTCTGAGGTTGACGCGCTACTCTTGCCCCGGTTTTGTCACTGATGACAGAACGGATAGCCCTCCCGTCCTGGTGGGCTATTATCTGATTAACGGTCTTTCCGCCAGGCATCGGCGGTAAGCGCCTCGCCAAAATGCCCTGCAATAAGACGACGAGTCAGCTCATGTAGCGGAGAGGCCAGCACGTCCGCCGTACTGCCGCGCTCGACAACTTCGCCCTGATGCATGACTAACACCTGGTCGCTGATGTGTTTCATCATCCCAATATGTTGGGTCACATAGATATACGAAATCCCCTGTTTTTCCTGTAATTCCAGCATCAGGTTGATGAGCTGCGATCGCATCGACATATCCAGAGAAGCCAGCGCTTCGTCGGCGATAATAACTTTTGGCCGCAAAATCAGCGCACGGGCAAGGCCCAGACGCTGTTTTTGCCCTGGGGCCAGCATATGCGGATAGTAGCTAACATGATCGGGTAGCAGACCCACCATACGCATAGTTTCCACAATCTGTTTGCGGCGCTGTTCAGGCTCCAGATCGGTATTCAGGCGTAACGGAAAATCGAGGATCTGCGAGATACGCTGCCGTGGGTTTAGCGACGTTGACGGATCCTGGAAAATCATGCGAATACGCTGACTACGAAATGAATAATCGCCATATTTTAGCGGATGATCGTCAATCAGCAGCTCGCCGCTGGTCGGCTCAACCATCCCAGCCAGCATTTTCGCCAGCGTGGACTTGCCTGAGCCGTTCTCGCCAATAATAGCGAGCGTTTGACGTTCACGCAGCGTAAAGCTCAGCGGTTTAACGGCTTCGACGGTCTGGCGGCGAAATAATCCCGTCCGGTAGCGGAAGGTTTTGCTCAGATTACGCACTTCGAGCAGGGTTTCTACCATCTCACTCTCTCTCCATATTCAGCGGGAAATGACAGGCGTAGAGATGATTCTTTGCTCCGGTCAGTCTTGGGGTTTCAATGCATTCGCGCTGCGCATAAGGGCAACGCGGCCCCAGACGACAGCCGATGGGCAACTGTTCTAACAACGGAATTGCTCCTGGCATGGTATTCAGGCGGCTTTTATGCGGCATTGCGCTACCAAAATCAGGAATGGCGCGAATCAGCGCTTGCGTATAAGGGTGATGGGGTATCGTCACCAAATCTTTACTGGGCGCGGTTTCCACCGTTTGTCCGCAGTACATTACGTTGATTTTGTCTGCCCATTGGCTGAGCATTTGCAGGTCATGGCTGATCAACAAAATGGTGGTATTGCTGTTTTGATTCAGTCGAGTCAGCAGACGAAAAATTTGCGCCTGGGTTGTGGGTTCCATCGCATTGGTGGGTTCATCTGCAATCAGCAGGCGAGGTTGGTTTGCCAGTGCGATGGCGATCATGACCTTCTGGCACTCACCGTCGGTCAGCTCATAAGGGAAACTGCGCATGGCATCTTTATGATCTTTTATCCCGACGCGGTGCAGGAGCTCAATTGCGCGGCGTTTGCGCCAGCCGATACGTTGCCACCAGCGCCCCTTGTAAGTCCAGGCGGGAATGTTTTGCATCAGTTGGCGTCCAATACGTTCAGATGGATCCAGACAAGACTGCGGCTCCTGAAAGATCATGGACACGTTATGACCGACCAGCTTACGTCGCTCGCGGGCGGAAAGGCGCAACAGGTCGATATCATCAAAACGCATGCGGTCCGCGGTAACGCGCCAGTTATCTTTGGCGACGCCGCAGATGGCCTTAGCGATCAAACTTTTGCCTGAACCCGATTCACCGACCAGTCCACGGATCTCACCTTCGTTTAGCGTCATGCTGACGCGGTCCACTGCTTTTACCCAGTCGTCACCGGTCCTGAACTCGATAGTCAGGTTGCGGATATCCAGTAATGGCATTATTCCACCCCCGCAATAATTGCGCGGCGTACGCCGTCACCTAACAGATTTACCAGCAGCACACTTATCATAATTGCCGCTCCGGGCAGCATGACGGTCCACGGCGCAACATAGATCAACTCCAGCGCATCGCCAAGCATGGCGCCCCATTCTGGGGAGGGCAGCTGTGCGCCGAGATCAAGGAAGCCTAGGGCGGCGATATCCAGAATCGCCATTGACAGTGCTCGGGTGATTTCAGTGATAAGACCGGCAGTGATATTCGGCAGAATCGCAAACCACAGGATATTGAGCGTGCTCGCGCCATCCAGACGAGCAGCAATGACATACTCTTTTTCCAGCTCGTCATGCACCATGCTGTAGACGGAGCGCACCATACGCGGCAGTAAAGCCAGCCAGACGGCGAACATCGCATGCGTCAGATGTGGCCCGGCAAAAGCCACCACAATAATGGCCAGCAGTAGCGATGGAATTGACAGCAGGGTATCCAGAATGTGGTTCAGCACCGCTGAGCGTAGTCCGTGCGTTGCCCCGGCAACCACGCCCAGCAACAGACCGCAGAGTGTGGCGGCGAGGGTAACGACAAACGCACCGCCAACGGTCGGGGCCGCGCCGCTGAGCAGACGGCTTAATACGTCGCGGCCCAGATCGTCGGTTCCGAGGAAGAATGACACTTCGCCATAGCGTGACCAGGACGGTGGCAACAGTTGGTAGCCAAGAAATTGCTGATCGATGCCGTAAGGGGCAAACCAGCCACCAAACACACACAGAATGACCAGCCCCGCACAACCGTACAGACCTACCATCGCAGAAGCATCGCCATAAAAATTACGCCATGCGGTGCGTAGCGTTCCGGGTGGGCGCTTCTCGCTATATACGCTATCGTAAGGCATACCATTCCTTATGTTTCAGAGGGTTAGCCATAGCACCCAAAATATCAGAGATGACGTTAACGATAATAACCAGGGAGCCAATCACCATCACACCCGCCGAAATAGCGGCGTAGTCTTGCTGGCGAATTGCGTTAATCAACCAACGTCCCAGCCCTGGCCAGCTAAAGACCATCTCGGTGATCATCGCCAGCGTCAGCATGGTGGAAAACTGTAATCCAAGACGAGGAATGACCGGCGGAAGTGCGTTGTGCAATACGTGGCGACGCAGAATGGTGAAACGTGACAAACCGCGCGTGGCTGCCGCTTTGACATAGTTCTGATCGAAGACCTCAATGGTGCTGATACGCATCAGGCGAATGACCTCCGTGGTGGGCGCGACGGAAAGCGTCAATACCGGAAGCACCATATGACGGATTGCGCTGACCAACATTTCGTCGCGCCAGGGGGAGTCAGAGATCCACGCATCAATAATGGCGAAACCGGTCACCGGTTTTACTTCGTAAAGTAGATCGAAACGTCCCGAAACGGGTAACCAGCCGAGAGTCAGTGAGAAGAGGAGCGTCAGCAGCAGCGCCAGCCAAAAAACGGGAATGGAAAACCCCATCAGAGCCAATGCGCTGATGCAGCGATCCTGCCATTTATTACGTGTGATGCCGGCCAGCATGCCGATGGGGATCCCGACCATCAGCGCAAACCCAAAGGCAAGAATACACAGCTCCATCGTGGCTGGGAAAACCTCTTTCAGCTGTTCTGAGATTAACTGACCGTTAATACTGGAAACGCCAAAATCCCAGTGGATCAGACCGTTGAACCAGAATATCCAGGCGTTCCACAGCGATGCGCCTTGTAACGGCGCATGGGGGGTGAAGTAGCTCAGGCTGAACCCAATGAATGTCAGGAAGAACAGGGTGACCAGCAGCAATAAGAAGCGACGCAGGGTGAAGATAATCATGGTTTTTTCACCTCATCAGTCTTTTCCCTGGAAACCCCGGCAAAGGACGCATTCCCGAACGGACTTAGCACCAGACCTTTGATGTCATAGCGGTAAGCCTGTAGACGCAATGATGAGGCCAACGGCAGGATCGGCAACTCTTGCGCCAGGATATTTTGTGCTTCGTCATAGGCGTCAATACGCGAGGAGAGCTGCTGCGAAGACAGCGCTTTGCGTAAAATGCTGTCGAACTGCGGATTGCACCAGTGTGCGAAGTTAGTCTGTGAGTTGATGGCGGCGCAACTGAGCAACGGTCGGAAAAAACTGTCAGGATCGTTACTGTCCGTCGCCCAACCGGACAACGTCAGATCATGGTTCATATCCATTAATCGCGCCTCCTGAAAACGACCTTCAACCGGGATGATCTTCACTTTCACACCCACCTGCGCCATATCTGCCTGGATCAGTTCCGCTGTTTTCAGCGGACTCGGATTCCAGGCCTGAGAGCTGGTCGGGACCCACAGTTGCAACGTCAGGTTCTCAAGTCCCAGTGCTTTTAGCTGCTGACGGGATTTAGCCGGGTTGTATTCAGTAATCTTAGCTTCATTGTCATAAGCCCACGAGGCGCGGGGCAAAATAGATGCTGCAGTTTCTGCCGTACCGTAGTAGATAGACTGCATCAGACGCTGGTTGTTAATGGCCAGTGCCAGCGCATGCCGCACTGCGGGGTTATCCAGCGGCGGTTTATTGGTGTTGAATGCCAGATAGGCAATGTTCATTCCAGGACGCAGCGTCAGGCGCAGGCGTGGGTCATCACGTAATATGGTGAGCTGACTGGCCGCGGGCCAGGCCAGAACATCGCACTCCCCGGTCAGGAGCTTTGATAACCGTCCGGTGCCGCCTGAACCGAGATCCACAACGACCTGTGGCATCAGGGGCGTGCCGCGCCAGAATTTTTCGTGACGTTGTAGACGAATATATTGCCCCGCGCGGTTTTCTGAAAGCAGGAACGGTCCGGTACCGACGGGCTGCCTGTCGAGTAATTCCTGGCGATCCTGTTTGGCCAGTTGTGTGGCATATTCAGCCGACATTACAGAGGCATAGTGTGTCGCCAGATGCCACAGGAAGGAGGCATCTGGCTGAGTCAGACGAAATTCAACCGTGTTGTTATCCAGCTTGCGCACGCTTTGCACGTTATCAGCGAATTGCAGGCTATCGAAGTAGGGAAAGCTGCTGCCATTGACGTTGTGCCACGGATGGTGACGGTCAAATATGCGCTCAAAGGTAAATACCACATCATCTGCATTTAGCTTACGGGTAGGCTTAAACCAGGCCGTCTTTTGAAACGAAACGTCGCGGCGCAAGTGGAAACGGTAGGTTGCGCCGTTGTCCAGCACTTCCCAGCTCTCAGCCAGTTCTGGCACCAGTCGGTAGGTGTACGGATCCACATCAAGTAGCCGGTCATAGAGTTGGGCTGCCAGAGTGTCGACAATCAGGCCGCTGCTCGCTTTCTGTGGGTTGAATGTATTGACTTGCCCGCTGACGCAATAGACAAAGCCGCTGTCACGAATATCAGCGTGCGTGGTCTGCAGAGGCGCGGCAACAGCCTGACCACTCAGAAGTCCAGCCATTACGATCAGAGTTGATAAAACCAGGCGCATAATTTTAAGGGACTATGAATAAAGAAGCTATCTTACTAATATTTAATGACATTCGCCATTACCGTTTGAGTTTGGGGGCAACCATACAGTTAGTTGCAAATTCTACGTCGCGGCCTGGTCAATATTCATACCAGCGCTCCACTTTGAATATAACTCATAAACTATCTTAGCATTTTCATGCCTCATCTGACCCGTAATAAACGAAGCGCGAGTTTCATGAGGGTATAGCTATGCCAAATTTATGTGCTGGGGTGTCGCAAGTACCGAAACGTAAGGAAGGGATAGCGTTAAAGAGATTCGGGAAGGAGGACAGAAATCATATGCATGCTGAACTATAATCATTCAGGTAGTGGTTTATGTTAAATACAGAGCATCAATGCCAAAATATCTAATTATTTCATTGTATTAATTACTCATTTATTTAACGTCTTTATTTTCTACACCCGGCGTATGTTAATGGTTTCTATTGGTTATTACAGGTGATTTGACTATCCGGTTATCAATGACCTTCTTGTGGCCATCTAACCATTAATGGAATGATTACTATGAAGCAATTACTTGGTTTTGCTTGTTCACTGATCCTTTTATCGGGCCCCGTTTTTGCGACTCCGGCCCCAGAATGTGTGAAGGTGAACAAAGCGCAAATCGAAGCGTTATTCGACAAGTGGAATGAATCACTGAAAACGGGTAACGCGAAGACAGTATCTGAAAATTATCTTAGTGATGCAGTATTACTTCCCACGGTGTCGAATAAAGCCCGCTTAACAGATGCTGAGCGTGAGGATTATTTTGAACATTTTCTGGCAAAGAAACCGACCGGGAAAATTGACAGTCGTACCATTCGCCTTGGCTGTAATAAGGCGATTGATGCTGGTACCTATACCTTCACCTTCGCAGACAAATCGACTGTTTCGGCCCGTTATACGTTTACTTACGCATGGGATGGGAAGGCGTGGAAAATTTCCACCCACCACTCTTCAGCAATGCATGAAGGGTAACAAAACAGATACGTAGGGGGCGGGGATTCACCGCTCCCAGGTGTATTGCGGGCTTGATTAACCAGGGCTAACCGCCCAGACCGTTCCATGATCAAAGAGGCCTGGTAACTATCTATCTTAACGCCTTGTAAATCGACGCCCCGAATATCTAAATCACCCAGTTCAGAATTGGTCAGATCGCAATGCGTGAAGTTCGCTGCTCGCCAGTTAAACGACCAACTTATTCGCCGATAGCGTTAGCCTGACGGGCGTACAGGTATGCGGTTGCTCTGGACACTCCCAGATGCTGCGCCACTGTATCCATGGATTTTCGTACGTTCAGTAAACCTTCCTTACGCAATTGTTGAATCAGTACCTTTCTGTCTTCTGTTTTCAGCGCTCGCGCCGTTGTTGCACGTTCAGCCGCAAAGTTATCAATACGCTGGCGAATCACTTCATTACTGCCAGGATCGAGGTGTTCGCTGACAGGTGAGCACTCGGTTTCAGTAAACCGTGCAAGCGCACTCTGCATCCCGCGAAATAGCGTCATATCAACATTCAGGCATAGCGCCGCGATGTATTTGCCTTGTTCGTCCTTGATGCCAATAGAGGTACTTTTTACCGGGCGACCATCAGCAAACTGATTGCTGTAGTTGGCAACGATGCTAGGAAAATCAGGTGATGCGATCCGCGCCAGTCCAAGCTCCGTTGCGGGCTGGCCAGCTTTGCGACCGGACAGATTATTATGTATGGATAAGATCGCATGCTCAGGGTTCTTGAGGTCATGAACCACAACCTCGCAAAACGGAGAGAAGGTATCGCTCAGTCCTTTGGCGATGGTTTCAATTTGATTGAGTAGCGAGTTATCGTCGGTTTTTGGCATGCCAGTCTCCTGCAGTGATGCCTGTTGCCATTATGGCGGCCAGTTTACAGCGTCCTGGGGCTTCTTTTCCAGACTGGAACAGGCGTATAGCGATAAGGTATCCGCACCGCAGATACCTTAATGAGATTACCCTGCAAGGAATTCACTGTAGCGGTTGATATCAACATTGCCACCACTGATGATAATGCCGATTCTCTTTCCCCGAAGGCCTGCTTTTCGCGCTCTCGCGGCGGCAAAACCAAGGCAGCCTGTTGGCTCCACGACCATTTTCATTCGTTCCGCGATAAATTTCATTGCGGCAATTAATTCATCATCTGAAACCGTCAGAATATCGTTAACATGTTTCTGGATCAGTGGAAAGGTATGCTGTCCAAGATGTTGGGTTTGCGCGCCATCTGCAATGGTTTTCGGCGTATCGATGTGCACAATTTTGCCACTGCGAAACGACTGTTGACCGTCGTTGCCTGCCTCAGGTTCCACACCATAGATAAGACAATCAGGGGACAAGTGTCGCGCGGCCAGTGCGGAACCAGATAGAAGACCGCCACCACCCAGACAAACAAAAAGGGCATCAAGAGCACCAACTTCTTCAATCAGTTCTTTCGTGGCAGTACCCTGGCCTGCAATAACGTGCGGGTGATCGTAAGGTGGGATCAGCGTTAGTCCCTGTTTTTCTGCCAGATCCCGGCCAATTTTTTCACGATCTTCAGTATAACGGTCGTACATCACGACATGTCCGCCATACCCTTTCGTGGCAGCAACCTTAGCGGCTGGCGCATCGTGCGGCATGATAATTGTCGCCGGAATACCCAGTAATTTTGCGGACAGGGCAATTGCCTGAGCATGGTTTCCGGATGAAAAAGCCACGACGCCGGCTGCTCTCTGTTCTGGTGTAAACTGGCGCAAAGCATTCATCGCGCCGCGAAACTTAAATGCCCCCATCCGCTGGAAGTTTTCGCATTTGAAGAAAACGTCAGCGCCAAACTCTTCATTCACCGTTCGTGATGTCATAACCGGTGTCTTGTTCGCATAACCTGCGATGCGCTCAGCGGCCGCGGCAACATCGTGGTAATCAGGTAGTGTCATTTCAGTCATTGTTGTTCACCTGTAACAGTTAATAGTCACACTTGTTGTGCTAACGCAATGGCTTCAATTTCTACGGCAAAGCCGTAATGAAGCTCTGCAACGCCAGCGACAGCACGGGCTGGACGGGAATCACCGATCCATTCGCCGTAGATCCGATTAAACGTCGGCCACTGATTAATGTCCGTGACATAGACGCGTACCGATACCAGGTGCTGACGGGAAACGCCGGCTCCTGCCAGACAAGCATCAACATTCTGTAGAGCCAGTCTGGTCTGTTCTTCAAAAGAAGCATCCGCTTTTCTTTCGCCATTAGTCGTGACAGGTAGCTGTCCAGAAATGAAAACGAATCCTCCGGCAGTCACACTATGTGAGTAATGGCCTGCTGGCGGGAAGCTATCCGTGGTTGTGTTCTGGGTAATATTGGTGGGCATGGTTCAATCTCCAGCTTAAGTATTGATGATTCATTTAGTATAAAATAATACTGTTTGTATTATTTTATACACCATCGTCATCCTGGCATCCAGTCTCTTTTTCAACGACATGGCCCTGTGGACGACGTAAAACGATCGGCATACCCGCTGAAATGCTTGTATAACGTTAGGATTTATGGCTGTGATGTCGGGCAGGAATGATGAGTGCGCAGAAATGATTTTTTGCTTTTACTCGTGGTCGGGAGTTCAGCTGCAATTCACCGAAAATTGTATAAATTGATACTTTATGTATTGATTGTGTTGACACCCACAATGCCCACTTCTGGCGCGAAGTGGGCAGGGGAAAGATCAGAAAGCAGGCTCGGGAAGTATTTTATTTAAGCAACTTTGACATTAAATCAGGGAACGCTGGTACATCTGTTTCCAATGAGAACGCAGGGTTAATAGCCTTACGTGCAATCAGTCCGTCAATAAATGCAAACAGAATGATGGTTATCGCTTGTGGGTTAATATCCCGACGAAACTCTCCTGCGGCGATACCTTGCGCAATTATTCCCGCAATGCTTTGTCGCATGATGTTATCACTGGCGATAAACGCTTCCCTCAGTTCCGGGTTGCGTGCCGATTCGGCCATGATCTCTATCCAAAGGTTGTGCGTGACAGGGTAACCGACATCGCTTATGCAAGAAACGACCTGCTTGCAAAGACGATCAAAAAACGATCCGCTACAGGGCTCATTATGGGCAGCCAGCGCAGTGTTTTGCTCTTCCAGAACGATTGCCCGAATAAGCTCATCCTTACTTTTGAAGTAAGTGTACATGGCTCCCTGGCTGATACCTGCACGCGTGGAAATTTCGCGCACGCTGGTTGCATTGAATCCTTTCTCAGCAAAACAGGCTGCGGCAGCGGTAATAAGCTTATGGTAGGTTTCAGTATTCATTAGCATATCGACCTTTATCTTTGAATCTATGGCGAAACTTTACCGTGCTTTGAGGCCTGGAACCAGCGATGAGATTTATCGATATCTTGCGTTACTTCATGAGAGGTAATGCACTGAGCATGTTCTTCAGGTTCACCATATC
Source organism: Citrobacter sp. wls716 (assembly GCF_005280975.1). Lineage (NCBI taxonomy): Bacteria > Pseudomonadati > Pseudomonadota > Gammaproteobacteria > Enterobacterales > Enterobacteriaceae > Citrobacter > Citrobacter sp. wls716. The sequence goes on along the minus strand of NZ_SZWX01000021.1, from coordinate 241,383 downwards.
CCACGGCAGATGTTCAGCAATGGTAAGCCCGACGGCCTCGGCGTTTGCAGTAGCAAGATTAACCAGTTTAAGCACCTCTTCAATAGTCAGCTTACCCTCAGCCACATCGCCAAAATCATGTTCCCCTCGGCCTGGTTTGGCGAACAAAACAGAACGGAAAAGTGACGGGTCCAGAACATCCAGATCAATATGAATCGCCAGATATTCAATGTGTTCGCGGGCAATCCATTCCATAACCTCGTTGGCACCGTTTTTGACATCATCAGGGCCAACCGTCGCAATCCGGTGATGGGCCAGATAGTCGCTTTCGTATATCAGTGGATTGTGAATGCCGGCAATCATAATTTTTGACGGCGAAACCTTGTGTGTGACGTGGTCCACTAAATCTTTATCGCCCGTGCCAATCAGTGCGCCAAGTACATGGGCATGCGCATTTGGATACTGTTCAGCCGTCTGCACGTCGGGGTGAGAGTCGATCCAAAGCACGCCCAGCTTATCACCGTACTTATTCAGCAGATGCGCGAAGGGCACCAAAGAAACCAGGCAGTCACCGCCCAATACGACAATCGCGTCGGGATCGTGTTTTTCAATACGCGTCACCGCATCGTTCAACTGTTTAAGAATCTGTGGTTTACCAGTAATGCCATCTATTACACTCAGCGGCTCGCTTTCAGGTAAAGCAACCGGAACATCCTCGACGGGGCCTTTCGCTTCAGGCGAGAGAAAGGACAACAGAAGTGATCCGAGATGATAGGGGGGATTGTTGCCTCCCTGCCACTGGGGGAAGGAAAGTCGAAGCGTTTTTTTAGCCATAATTTACCTGCTGTCAGTTTCTAAAGAGGATCCTCAAGGCGTATCCGTGTTGGTCGCCTTGTAGTGATTGTGTGAATGAACGTTCATTCATTATGGGGTCAGTATGAAACTTATGCAAGATTGATGATATGTGGGAACCGTTAAACGGTACTATTTCAATGTGCTTTGTGGAGGATTTTGCACATGAAGGCGCTTAACGGTTGGTAATGCATCGTTAAATCTGGTGTTTTTTAAGCAACGCGCGGAGCTGATGGTACGTCAGCCCAAGCAGTTCGGCGGCCTTTTTCTGGTTAAATTTTGCCTGTTGTAGGCTGCTTTGCAGAAACGTCTTTTCTTGCTGTTGCTGGAATGCGCGCAGATCCAGCGGTAACGTTGCCGCTGTAGAGTGGGTTTCCTGCTGCTGAACGTCTGTAGTGTGGTGCTTAAACGGATCTATCACTACCTCGTCCAGCGGATAATCGCTGGTACCATGGCGGTATACCGAGCGTTCAACAACGTTTTTCAATTCGCGGATATTGCCCGGCCAGCGATAGTGGAGAAGTGTTTCTCTGGCTTGTGTGCTAAAACCGGGAAACAGCGGTAATCCAATCTCGCGGCACATTTGAATCGCAAAATGTTCGGCCATCAACATGATGTCGCTTTTACGCTCCCGTAAAGGTGGAAGTTGCACGACATCAAAGGCCAGTCTATCCAACAGGTCTGCGCGGAAAGTACCTTCACTGACCATTCTCGGTAAGTCGGCATTGGTGGCACAGACCAGGCGCACGTTAACCTGCAGCGGCTGGCTACCGCCTACGCGCTCGAGCTCTCCATACTCAATAACGCGCAGCAATTTCTCCTGTACCAACATCGGTGCGGTTGCCAGTTCATCAAGAAAAAGTGTGCCACCGTCGGCGCGCTCGAAGCGGCCAGGATGGCGTTTTTGCGCTCCGGTAAAAGCGCCAGCTTCATGGCCGAAGAGTTCGGAATCGAGTAAATTTTCGTTCAGCGCCGCACAATTAAGAGAAATAAACGGTCCTTGCCAACGAGTGGAAAGGTAGTGCAGACGGTTGGCGATTAACTCTTTTCCTGTGCCACGCTCACCGATAACCAGCACGGGTTTTTCCAGGGGGGCCAGATGGGAGACTTGTTCCAGCACTTCAATGAAGCTGTTTGCTTCCCCCAGAAGAGTATCTTTGTATCCTGCCATGATGAAATTCACCATTTGTTAGTGTTATTCACCAATTTACCCTAATTATCTCGTCAGGTAAAATTAGATATTATCTTCAAAATCAATAATATAAAAAGTTGGCACGACAAGTGCATTATGGAAGCAGCAGGGCATTGCCCGATATCAGAACAGTAAGTGAGGATTACATTATGGGTATTTTTTCTCGTTTTGCCGACATCGTGAACGCCAATATTAATGCGTTGCTGGAAAAGGCCGAAGATCCGCAGAAACTGGTGCGGTTGATGATTCAGGAAATGGAAGACACGCTGGTTGAGGTTCGATCTAACTCAGCGCGTGCACTGGCAGAAAAAAAACAGCTGTCCCGCCGGATTGAACAGGCCAGTGCGCAGCAGGCGGAGTGGCAAGAAAAAGCTGAGCTGGCGCTGCGTAAAGAGAAAGAAGATCTGGCGCGTTCTGCATTAATTGAAAAGCAGAAACTGACCGATTTAATTGCCTCTCTGGAGCATGAAGTGACGCTGGTTGACGATACGCTGGCGCGGATGAAAAAAGAGATTGGTGAGCTGGAAAATAAACTCAGTGAAACCCGGGCTCGTCAGCAGGCATTGATGTTGCGTCATCAGGCGGCGAGTTCTTCTCGTGATGTCCGTCGTCAGTTGGATAGCGGCAAACTGGATGAAGCAATGGCCCGCTTCGAATCTTTTGAGCGCCGTATTGATCAGATGGAAGCGGAAGCCGAAAGCCATAACTTCGGTAAGCAAAAATCTCTGGATCAGCAATTTGCTGACCTGAAAGCAGATGATGAAATCAGCGAGCAGCTGGCGCAGCTTAAAGCCAAAATGCAGCAAGACAAGCAATAATAACATCTGGCGGTGCCCGAACGCGCCGCCGCTCATCACCTGTAAGGAGTACTCATGAGCGCGCTATTTCTGGCCATTCCGTTAACTATCTTTGTGCTGTTCGTTTTGCCGATCTGGCTGTGGCTGCATTACAGCAATCGTTCCAGCCGTGGTGAACTGTCGCAAAGCGATCAGCAACGTCTGGTAGAGCTCAACAATGATGCACAGCGTATGCGTGAACGTATTCAGGCGCTGGAAGATATCCTTGATGCCGAACATCCAAACTGGAGGGACCGCTAATGGGGGGCGTTAACCTGAACAAAAAGCTGTGGCGTATCCCGCAGCAGGGCATGGTTAAAGGGGTCTGTGCTGGTATTGCGCACTATCTTGATGTCCCCGTGAAGCTGGTAAGGATCCTGGTGGTACTGTCAGTCTTTTTTGGTCTGGCCTTTTTCACCGTAGTTGCCTATATCGTGTTGACGTTTGTGCTGGACCCAATGCCGGACAACGTCGTATCCGGCGACCAACAGCCATCAAGCGGGGAACTGCTAGATTCCGTCGATCGTGAACTGGCAGCGAGTGAAAAGCGTTTGCGTGAAATGGAGCGTTATGTGACATCGGACACCTTCACATTGCGCAGTCGTTTCCGTCAATTGTGAGGATTGAAATGAATAATCGCTGGCAACGTGCCGGGCAAAGGGTTAAGCCGGGCTTTAAAATAGCAGGCAAGCTGGTACTTTTGACTGCGCTTCGCTACGGCCCCGCAGGTGTTGCGGGGTGGGCGGTGAAATCAGTGGCCCGCCGTCCGTTAAAAATGTTGCTGGTGTTGGTACTGGAGCCATTATTGAGCAAGGTTGCCAGGAAAATTTCCCAACGCTACGGCCAGTGATAGCATGCTCGCAATATTTCCTTAAGATCAAGTATATAGTGTTAGGTGACTTTCCATCATTTAACGGAACGATACTATGTTGAAAAAAGGAGTATTCGCACTAGCGCTGGTCATCGGGATGCCGGTATTTGCGGCCGAGCACTGGATTGATGTTCGTGTTCCTGAACAATATCAGCAGGAACACCTTCAGGGGGCCATCAACATCCCTTTAAAGGATTTGCAGGCACGAATTGCGGCAGAAGTCCCTGATAAGACCGACACCGTGAAGTTGTATTGCAACTCAGGTCGTCAATCCGGGATGGCAAAAGATATGCTGACCGGGATGGGCTATACACAGGTAACCAACGAAGGCGGTATTAGCGGGATTAATCTTCCTAAAGTAGAGAATAAATAATCCGCATGCTTTCTTTTGGCTAAAGGCGACATGAATGATGTCGCCTGATTTCTTTCAGGGAGTTGATAACTCAGTATTAAACCTTATGTTTGCTCCCTGTTTGTTATAATTTCTTCGGTTCCTTCAGCATAACGGGATGGCGATGAAGCGACTTAAAAATGAACTCAACTCGCTGGTTAATCGCGGCGTAGATCGGCATCTGCGCCTGGCTGTCACCGGACTTAGCCGCAGCGGTAAAACAGCGTTTATTACCGCAATGGTAAACCAGTTACTCAATATTCATGCCGGTGCGCGCCTGCCGTTGCTCAGTTGTGTGCGTGAAGAGCGTCTGCTTGGCGTAAAGCGGGTTCCTCAGCGCGATTTTGGTATTCCGCGCTTTACCTATGATGAGGGACTGGCGCAGCTTTATGGCTCTCCGCCTACCTGGCCGACGCCAACGCGTGGCGTCAGTGAAATTCGCCTGGCGTTGCGCTACAAATCCAACGATTCTTTGCTGCGTCACTTTAAAGATACGTCCACGTTGTACCTGGAGATCGTCGATTATCCGGGGGAGTGGCTGCTCGATTTACCGATGCTGGCCCAGGATTACCTTGGCTGGTCACGGCAAATGACCGGATTATTGCAGGGCCAGCGAGGTGAATGGTCGGCCAGATGGCGGCAGCTATGCGAGGGGCTTGACCCGCTGGCGCCTGCTGACGAAAACCGTCTGGCGGAAATCGCCGCGGCGTGGACAGATTATCTGCATCAGTGCAAACAGCAGGGATTGCATTTCATTCAGCCCGGGCGCTTTGTGCTGCCGGGGGACATGGCTGGCGCACCTGCGCTGCAATTTTTCCCGTGGCCGGATGTTGATGCTTTTGGTGAGTCAAAACTGGCACAGGCGGATAAACATACCAACGCAGGTATGTTACGCGACAGGTTTAATTACTACTGCGAAAAGGTCGTGAAAGGGTTCTACAAGAATCACTTCCTGCGCTTTGATCGCCAAATTGTGCTGGTCGATTGCCTGCAACCGCTTAACAGCGGACCACAGGCGTTTAACGATATGCGACTGGCGCTGACACAACTGATGCAAAGCTTTCATTATGGTCAGCGCACGTTGTTCCGCCGGTTGTTCTCGCCGGTAATCGATAAGTTGCTGTTCGCTGCCACCAAGGCCGACCACGTTACGGTCGATCAACATGCCAATATGGTGTCGTTGTTGCAGCAATTGATTCAGGACGCCTGGCAAAATGCTGCGTTTGAAGGCATCAGTATGGACTGTCTGGGACTGGCATCGGTGCAGGCAACCACCAGCGGCCTGATTGATGTGAAAGGCGAGAAGATCCCCGCGTTGCGCGGCAATCGCCTGAGCGACGGCGAGCCGTTGACCGTCTATCCGGGAGAAGTCCCAGCGCGTTTACCGGGCCAGGCTTTTTGGGATCGCCAGGGTTTCCAGTTTGAAGCCTTTCGCCCGCAGGTCATGGATGTAGATAAACCCTTACCGCATATTCGCCTGGATGCCGCGCTGGAGTTTTTAATAGGAGATAAATTGCGATGAGCGAGCCGTTAAAACCGCGTATCGATTTCTCAGGTCCACTGGAAGTGGAACCAAACACGGCATTTAAAGCACAGCAAATGTTCAACGATACGGAGGCGCAGACTTTTTCTCCGGCGACAGTGGATGAACCACTGGAAGACGAAGGTCAGGCAGAAGCCGTTATTGATGCGGCCCTTCGCCCTAAACGCAGTCTGTGGCGCAAGATGGTGATGGGCGGGTTGGCACTGTTTGGCGTAAGCGTTGTCGCTCAGGGTGTGCAGTGGACCATGAACGCCTGGCAGACTCAGGACTGGGTCGCGCTGGGGGGCTGTGCTGCGGGTGCGCTGATTATTGGCGCAGGCGTTGGGTCGGTGGCAACCGAGTGGCGTCGGCTGTGGCGTTTGCGTCAACGCGCACACGAGCGTGATGAAGCGCGTGATCTGCTCCACAGCCATGGAACCGGAAAAGGCCGCGCATTTTGTGAAAAGCTGGCGCAGCAGGCGGGTATCGATCAGTCTCATCCTGCGCTACAACGCTGGTATGCCTCTATCCATGAAACGCAGAATGATCGGGAAGTTGTGAGCCTGTATGCCCACCTGGTGCAGCCAGTGCTGGATGCGCAAGCACGACGTGAGATCAGTCGTTCTGCGGCGGAATCCACGCTGATGATTGCCGTCAGCCCGTTAGCGTTGGTGGATATGGCTTTTATTGCCTGGCGAAATCTGCGGTTGATTAACCGTATAGCTACGCTGTATGGCATCGAACTCGGCTATTACAGCCGCCTGCGCCTGTTTCGTCTGGTACTGTTAAATATCGCTTTTGCCGGGGCCAGCGAGTTGGTGCGGGAAGTGGGGATGGACTGGATGTCGCAGGATTTAGCGGCCCGGTTATCCACGCGTGCCGCGCAGGGTATTGGCGCGGGCTTGTTAACAGCGCGTCTGGGGATTAAAGCGATGGAGCTGTGCCGTCCATTACCGTGGATTGATGATGATAAACCGCGACTGGGGGATTTCCGCCGTCAGTTGATCGGCCAGGTGAAAGAGACCTTACAAAAGAACAAATCCCCGCGTGAAAGTTGAGTAAATACGGGTGCCGATCGTATAACTTTACGCCCCGGCGCCCAATTTTCCAGCGTGCTGTCAATATTTGTTGACAGAGTCCTTCCTGCTAACCCAATACTGGCTTATCATTTAATACATAATCCCTTGTCCAGGTGAAGGTTCCTATGCGTTTGGAAGTCTTTTGTGAAGACCGTCTTGGTCTGACCCGCGAATTGCTCGATTTACTGGTGCTGAGAAGCATTGATTTACGCGGTATCGAGATTGACCCCATCGGGCGAATTTACCTTAATTTTGCGGAGCTGGAGTTCACTAACTTCAGCAGCCTGATGGCTGAAATCCGCCGCATCGCAGGGGTAACGGACGTCCGTACCGTGCCCTGGATGCCTTCCGAACGCGAACATCTGGCGCTTAGCGCGTTGCTTGAAGCATTGCCTGAACCCGTTCTTTCTCTGGATATGAAAAGCAAAGTGGAGATGGCAAACCCGGCAAGTTGCCAGCTTTTTGCCCATCCCCAGGAGCGGATGCGCAACCACACGGCGGCACAGCTCATCAATGGGTTTAACTTCCAGCGCTGGCTGGAAAGTAATCCGCAGGATTCCCATAGTGAACATGTGGTGATAAACGGACAGAACTTCCTGATGGAAATTACGCCGGTCCATTTGCAGGGCGAAAATCAGGAGCAAATGCTGACCGGTGCCGTTGTCATGTTGCGTTCTACCCTCCGCATGGGCCGTCAATTGCAAAACATGACTACCCAGGATCTGAGCGCATTCAGCCAGATTATTGCCGTAAGCGCCAAAATGAAACACGTTGTTGAACAGGCGCGCAAGTTGGCGACGCTGAGTGCGCCGCTGCTGATCACCGGGAATACCGGTACGGGCAAAGATCTCTTTGCGCATGCCTGCCATCTGGCGAGCCCACGTGCGTCAAAACCTTATCTGGCGCTGAACTGCGCGTCTATTCCTGAAGATGCGGTAGAAAGCGAACTGTTTGGTCACGCCCCGGAAGGTAAAAAAGGGTTCTTCGAGCAGGCGAATGGCGGTTCAGTGTTGTTGGATGAGATTGGCGAAATGTCGCCGCGCATGCAGACGAAATTGCTGCGCTTCCTCAATGACGGGACGTTCCGTCGCGTGGGTGAAGATCATGAAGTTCATGTTGATGTTCGTGTAATCTGCGCGACGCAAAAGAACCTGGTGGAACTGGTGCAGAAAGGTCTTTTCCGCGAGGATCTCTATTATCGTCTGAATGTCCTGACGCTTAATCTGCCGCCGCTACGCGATTGCCCACAAGATATTATGCCACTCACAGAGCTGTTTGTGGCGCGTTTTGCCGATGAGCAGGGTGTACCGCGTCCGAAGTTGTCTGCCGATCTCAGCACGGTGCTCACCCGCTACGGCTGGCCGGGCAATGTGCGTCAGCTTAAAAATGCTATCTATCGGGCGTTAACTCAGCTTGAGGGCTATGAACTGCGTCCGCAGGATATCTTATTGCCGGATTATGATGCAGCGACAGTTGCCGTCGGAGAAGAAGTGATGGAAGGGTCGCTGGATGAGATCACCAGCCGCTTTGAACGTTCCGTGTTGACGCAGCTTTATATGAATTATCCCAGCACGCGTAAACTGGCTAAACGCCTGGGGGTTTCACATACCGCGATTGCCAATAAGTTACGCGAGTATGGTCTGAGTCAGCAGAAAAAAAACGAAGAGTAATGATGCAAATAAAAATGCCTCCATCCGGAGGCATTTTTGTATTCAGGGCAACTTAGGCTTTCAGCACGGCCAACGCTGCATCATAGTCAGGCTCGTTGGTAATTTCATTGACCAGTTGGCTGAACACGATGTTGTCATTTTCGTCGATAACGACAACGGCACGAGCAGCCAGACCTTTCAGCGGACCTTCGGCAATTTCAACGCCGTAGTTTTTCAGGAATTCAGCGTTACGCAGGGTGGACAGCGTGATAACGTTGCTCAGACCTTCCGCGCCGCAAAAACGAGAATGGGCGAATGGCAGATCGGCTGAAATGCACAGTACGACGGTGTTGTCGATTTCTGTCGCCAGTTGGTTAAACTTACGTACTGATGCCGCGCACACGCCGGTATCGATGCTTGGGAAAATATTCAGCACTTTGCGCTTGCCTGCGAACTGGCCCAGCGTAACGTCAGACAGGTCTTTAGCCACAAGGGTAAAAGCCTGGGCTTTGCTTCCAGCCTGAGGAATAGAGCCGGCAACTGCAACCGGGTTGCCCTGGAAATGAACGGTTTGTGACATGGTTATCTTCCTGTTTACATATAGTTAACGTCAAGGCTAGTTTATGCCATCAGCAGTTAACACGGCAAACGCTATTTGCGGATATCCGCTTCAGGGACTGCATTAAGGAAAACAAATGAGATCAGTTAAGGTGTATGAGGAAGCCTGGCCGTTACACACTCCCTTTGTGATTGCCCGCGGGAGCAGGACCGAAGCGCATGTGGTGGTGGTTGAACTGGAAGAGAATGGTGTAAAGGGCGTTGGAGAATGTACGCCTTATCCTCGCTATGGCGAAAGCGATGCGTCGGTACTGGCTCAAATCATGAGTGTTGTGCCGCAACTGGAACACGGTGTGACGCGTGAAGCGCTGCAGGCATTGCTGCCCGCGGGGGCGGCGCGTAATGCCGTTGACTGTGCGCTTTGGGATCTCAATGCGCGTCAGCAACAACAGTCTCTGGCCGACTACGTTGGTACTGAACTGGATGCAACAGTAACGACCGCGCAAACCGTCGTGATCGGCACGCCGGAGCAGATGGCGGCGAGCGCGACTGCGCTATGGGATAACGGTGCCAGATTGCTGAAAGTCAAACTGGATGCACACTTAATCAGCGAAAGGATGGTTGCGATCCGGGCGGCTGTGCCTGAGGCGACAATCATTGTTGATGCTAATGAATCCTGGCGTGCTGAAGGGCTGGCCGCACGCTGCCAGTTAATGGCGGATTTAGGCGTTGCGATGCTGGAGCAGCCTCTGCCGGCTAATGATGATGCCGCGCTGGAGAATTTCGTGCATCCGCTGCCTGTCTGTGCAGATGAAAGCTGCCATACCCGCAGCAGTCTGAAAGCGCTGCATGGACGCTATGAAATGGTCAATATCAAACTCGACAAAACAGGCGGCCTGACGGAAGCGCTGGCGCTGGCGACCGAAGCCCGCGAGCAGGGATTTGCACTCATGTTGGGCTGTATGTTGTGTACATCAAGGGCGATCGGCGCTGCATTGCCGCTTACGCCACAGGTCAGCTTTGCCGATCTGGATGGCCCAACGTGGCTGGCCCGAGACGTGGAGCCTGCCTTGCATTTTACAACCGGACAGCTTCATCTCAAGGATGCCAGCGCAAAAGATTAGACATTGCCAGCAGGTATTTTTCGCTCGCTTCATCCGATGAAATGGGCGGAAATTCTGCAGTAATGCAATGTAGGTTTAGATCGGCGCACCAGCTACCAAAAGAGCCCGGCGTTTCATAACCGACGCTGGTTACCAGCGGCAATTCGAACGACTGCGCCAGCCACGCGCCTAATTCGCTGTGTCTGGGATCTTCAATACAGGCCAGCGGATCGTGGAAAGAAACTACCCATGCAGGATGAATGAGGTGAATAAGTTGGCATAGTGCCTGGGTCTCAGGCTCAGATCCCGGATGATCGCCAGTCAATAACACCACATCACGCTCTTCTGCGCTGCTGTTCCAGCGATATACCGTTTCACCAGATTTCCAGTTTGCCGCCGGAAAGTTACGGTTAAGATCTACGCCGTTTGCATTTGCACGCAGACCCAACTGGCAACCGTCAGGGTTTACCGCCAGCACCACATGATGGCGACGCAGGGAGGGGTTAAGCGTACGCAATGCGCAGGAAAGGGTAACGACCGAGGAGTTTTCGTCGCCGTGCGTTCCCGCCAGTATCAGGCCGCTTTCACGATCGGCTGCCGGTGCCGGGAACCAGATTAGCGGCGCGCCCAATAGTGAACGTCCGTAATGTTCGGTTCCTGGCGGAAATGCGCCGCGCTCGGCACGGGGGCGGGTAACGGTCATAGTCATCTCTGAATGCTGGGATAGTTACTCGCAGTGTTGTGCAAAATGTATGGATAATCAAATCGTTTTCACACACTTATCTTTTCAGGTGTAAAATCACTTTCCTGTCGGAAGTTAATTGCATTTCCTGCTGGCGATACAAATAATTACACATTCACTTAGTAGCCGGAATTGAGGGTATCTTATGCAGCATTCTGTTTCAGTAACCTGTTGTGCGCTGTTGGTTAGCAGCATTTCATTATCCTGGGCTGCTGATGTTCCCAGCGGGACGGTACTGGCAGAAAAGCAAGAACTGGTGCGTCACATAAAAGATGAGCCAGCGTCACTCGATCCGGCAAAAGCCGTTGGGCTTCCAGAAATTCAGGTTATTCGCGATTTATTCGAAGGGCTGGTCAACCAGAATGAAAAGGGTGAGATTATTCCCGGTGTCGCCACACAGTGGAAGAGTAATGATAACCGTATCTGGACGTTTACGTTGCGCAATAATGCGCAATGGGCCGATGGCACGCCGGTAACGGCACAGGATTTTGTCTACAGTTGGCAGCGTCTGGTTGACCCGAAAACACTATCGCCGTTTGCCTGGTTTGCCGCGCTAGCAGGGATCAACAATGCCCAGGCGATCATCGATGGCAAAGCCGCGCCCGATAAGTTAGGTGTCAGCGCGGTGGATGCGCATACCTTCAAAGTGCAGTTGGACAAACCGCTACCCTGGTTTGCCAACCTGACAGCGAGCTTTGCGTTTTATCCTGTCCAAAAAACCAATGTCGAAAGCGGTAAAGAGTGGACGAAGCCAGGCAACCTTATCGGTAACGGTGCCTATGTGCTGAAAGACCGTGTGGTTAACGAGAAACTGGAAGTTGTGCCGAATACACATTATTGGGACAACGCCAAAACGGTGCTGCAAAAAGTGACTTTCCTGCCGATTAACCAGGAGTCTGCTGCGACCAAACGCTATCTTGCTGGCGATATTGATATTACTGAGTCCTTCCCGAAAAATATGTATCAGAAGCTATTGAAGGATATTCCGGGCCAGGTGTATACGCCGCCGCAGCTTGGTACTTATTACTATGCATTTAACACGCAAAAAGGGCCGACTGCCGATTCACGCGTGCGTCTGGCGCTCAGTATGACTATCGATCGTCGTCTGATGGCGGAGAAAGTATTAGGAACTGGCGAAAAACCCGCCTGGCACTTTACGCCGGATGTGACGGCAGGATTTATCCCGGAACCTTCTCCGTTTGAACAAATGAGTCAGGAAGAGCTTAACGCCCAGGCGAAAACGCTGCTGCGTGCCGCGGGATATGGTCCGCAGAAACCGCTTAAACTCACGCTGTTGTACAACACCTCTGAAAACCATCAGAAGATTGCTATCGCAGTCGCGTCGATGTGGAAGAAAAATCTTGGCGTGGATGTGAGGCTACAGAACCAGGAGTGGAAAACCTATATTGATAGTCGTAATACCGGCAACTTTGATGTTATCCGTGCCTCCTGGGTGGGCGACTACAATGAGCCTTCTACGTTCCTGTCATTATTAACATCGACCCATACGGGCAATATCTCCCGCTTTAATAATCCGGCATACGATAAAGTGTTGACCCAGGCTACTCTGGAAAATACAGAGAAAGCGCGGAATGCTGATTATAACGCTGCGGAGAAAATTCTGATGGAACAGGCACCTATTGCGCCGATTTATCAGTACACCAACGGACGTTTAATTAAACCGTGGCTGAAAGGGTATCCGATTACCAACCCAGAGGATGTGGCATACAGTCGCACTATGTATATTGTTAAGCACTAATTGCGTACGTCCTCCTGTTAACCTTCGTTAACCACTTCAAAACCAGAACTGGCGCTGACTTCAGCGCCAGCATCTCCAGATAATCAGTATCAACCTCATTAAAAATAATGATAAAAATATATCTAATGAATTATTCATACTGCAGATTTCGATTTATACCGTCATTTAAACTTAATGAAATGGTATTCTTCAATAAAGAACACTGTCGGTGCTTGTCGAAATAAGGTTTAATAATTAGAGTGGTGGTGCAAAATATGAAACGGGACTGAAAGCAACGGGGCAATAAGCTTGTGCATTGTGGATAAACAAAATATTGTCGAAACCCAACAAAGAACGTCCAGCTATATTAACCTGCATAATCTGATGTTATATTTGAAGAAAAAACAGCCGTGCAACCCTGGCGACAGTACTTAAGGACCGTTAACTGGCGAGCAAGGTATTCGAAACTGCCGGGGGGCATGGCCCTGATATGGACGATGATTGCCATAATCTCAATGAATTAATGTTTATTAATATTATGTCATGTGTTTATGTATGTGGTTAGATTTTAGTCTGATTAAGCTACTGATGGTATCTGGCCAGGTTATCAGATTGTGACTATGGTTATTTGCAGTGTAAAAACCAATATGGATTGCATGTGGCTTAGAATTAACTTTGTTGGTACTTTGCAAGAAATTCCCACTACCTACAGTGACGCCATTACCTGTTGAATCATCGGGATTTTCTCCAGATAAGCCTTATGTAATCGGCATAGTAACCTGACCAGAGCCCAGTTATCGTAACGTTAGTATCCGTGCCAGACACATACTTAAACCTGTTTCTTCTCTGCGCGGGCATCTATTTCCTGGTGTTTCAAGGGACTACTAAACAGCAGGGAAAAGCTGTATATTTCGCAGGGTTGACATGCTCTGACTTGTAAGTGCAGTTACTAGCTTATAAACAAAGGATTATGAATGTTTTTGATTACTATTTGTTACGCACTTTTCGCTTTGTGTCTTTTTGCAACATTTTATGTCTTGATGACGTACGAAAAACCGGGAAAATTGCACAACTGGGAAATTATAGTATTAATAATTATTTCTACATTCTGGCTTCCTGAGCTGATTATTCTGGTTTTCTCTTTTGCGCTTCTGGGACCAATGCTTTTGGGGATCAGGCATCTGCGCCGGCAGAGTGTTTCCGCCTGAATCATTGGTACCTTAACCTCGTACTGCACGAGGGGTTACGGCCAAATCTGGCCTGTGAACAGTGGGGACCGACCGGAAGATTGTTAGCGATGAATGTGACTCGCTACAGGGTTATTCTCATTATTGACGTCGAAATACCAACTCTGTACAAACGATTCCCGGCATCTGAACGATAAATTTGTGGCGTGCAGGAGTTTCAATTTTAATTGTCCGGGTGTCGTTTTCTGGCGCACAGCGGAGAGAACGCAGGTAGCGGTTATCTACGGTGTTGATGTTGCAACGATGTATAAAAATTACCTACAGGGTGAGCATAAACATCATAGTGAGTCATCTATATTTCTTGAACAGTGTTGAAGTATGGGCAGATACCGTCTCTCTGAATTGTTAATGATTTTGGGTTTATGTGAAAATAATGATTATTGTATTGCTGTGGATTTTTAATCAATTTGTTGGGAGTTAGTATGAAAGATATCCATAGTGATTTTCCCTTGCAGTGTTTAATCTGGGTATCTGACGCAACGTAGTTTGGCTCCCTAATTTTTACATTCTTGCCTGTACGTCTTACGCCCTGTCATATCAATTTTGTAACTGGCACGAAACCATCGTCTGCAATGTCCTCGGCTTCTTTCCCCTCCAACATCCGGCCTCATCCATTCGCGAGCGGCCTCTGGTGGCAGCACCATAGGTCACGGTGAATGAAGCTTAGTTGAATACCTTCCGCTGTTTACCTTCGTTAACAACATCAAAAAAACAAAGCTGGCGTGGATTTCTCCAACAGTATCTCCTGGCGTTCAACCTGCTGCACATCCACCGTTACTTTGCTTCAGTACGTCACTACAAAAGTTATTTATTGGATGAATACGCTATTTGTTTAACAACCATTGAAATAGACAGATACACAATATTTTTTGGCTGAGACAACTCTTCGTTGAGGCAACTCCATTTCACGTAGGGTAAAAATAAAAAATATTATGAAACAAATACTTATATTGAAAGATGAAGACTTGCTGGCACGAGGTAACGATCGCTACGTCTTCCAGCATCCACAGGATAGTAAACTGCTGGTCAAAATCGTGATTCCAGGCATTGCGAAATATAAAAGCAAGCTACGTGAGGTCTTTCGGGACATCAAAGAATGTAAGTTGAGTCACCAAACCGACGCATTTTATATGCAAAAAATTGAAGGACTTGTTGAAACAAATAAAGGAATAGGGCAACTCACGGTTAAGGAATGTGATGAGCATGGTCACATCGCGCAAACTCTTTATCAGCTTGCCCTGAACAAAGAACTTGATGCCTGCAAATTGCAGAAGTTGAATGTTTTTTTAGCGTGGTTTGTCAGTACCGGTGTCATTATTAACTCCCTGCATTGTAAAAACATCGTCTACGCCTGGGATGCCACGCGTCAGGAATATTGTTTCAAAGTCATTGATGGTTTTGGTGACAAAACGTTTTTTCAGCTCAGTAAGTTTTCAGCGGCAATACGCGATAAAAATAAAGTCAAATGTCTCAAGCGGATGCTACGGGATCTGAACCACCTGCAACATACGTAATCCGCAGAAATTGTTGACGATATGGCGTGGGAACGCGGCTACCGTAATATCGCCGTGTCAAATGCCTGTAGCGAGTGGTTATCCTGGAAAGCGGCAACCCGGCCACATGAAGACACTATAACAGAGAAGATCATACGTCCGGGGGCTGATGCTCCCGACAAATTAACATCGAATCATCCTCGCTCAACGGTTCTTTCGTTAAATTACAAAATCCCTGACCATTTACTTTTTGGTGGAACCGACAGCTCTGGCACAGACCAAATCCCGGCACATTACTGGTGCGCTGAATGCCCCGCAGAAGTTCGAAGAGTAGCTCCTTGAGTAAACCCGCGCGTTCACCCATCGCAGATTCGCCCGTCATCAAAAATGAGGGGGGAAGCAGGGCATCCAGCAAATTTTTGGCCGACTCGGTGAGCTGCAGATGAACGCTACGCTTATCCCTGGCATCCTGCGTGCGTACCACCAGTCCTTTTGATTCCAACAACTTTAGCGATTGTGACACCGTTCCTTTGGTGAGACCGAGGTAGTCCGTCACGGCGAGAGGCGTATTGGAGTAGCGGTTACAGCGTGCGAGATACATCAACGCACTGAGCTGTACTGGCTGAAGATCCGCCAGTAAAGGATGCTGGCGAAACCACATCCGCGTCAGACCAGACAGTCGGTCCAGTACGTCAAAAAGCGACATATCATGCATAACAAAATCCTCCTCGGCATATAGTATCGACTAAAAACTATATTGACAAAGCATAAAACTGGCGTAGCATAAATTGTAGTATCGATTCGATACTACAATTTAAAGGAGAGGTATCATGACCAAAGCCCGTTTTTATCATGCTGGTTGCCCGGTTTGCGTTTCCGCAGAAGAAACACTGCTACAGTATCTGTCCCCGGATGTGGAAATCGAGGTTATTCATTTGGGAGAACAACCCGATCACGTTGCAGAGGCGGAGCGAATCGGAGTGAAGTCTGTTCCCGCTCTGGTAATCGACGGTAATGTGCTGCATATCAACTTTGGCGCACCTATCGAAGCGCTGAAATAGCGTCGCATGTTCGGGAAGTCGCGTGAGCTATTTCCCGAACCGGCGTGGACATAGGGAAGGGGGGATTTATGTGTGCGGCAGAAAAGTACCATCCTGTCGATTGCGATCTGCATGACTATCTGGAGATTGCCTGTCTTTATCACTATTTGCTGCGCATTGAACTGACCACTGGGGAACACTTTGATGCCAGGGCCGTGACGACATGCACCACAGCAGACAAAGAGGAATTCTTGCTTGTGGAGTGCCATGAACACCATCATAGAATTCGCCTGGACTATCTGTCAGCCATTACCCCATTGACGGCTGGCGCCACTTTTAGCACCGTGATATTCCGTTGAATTTACACGTAAAAAGACTGCGCCACCGTTATACTGTGTAAATGCGGATGTCATGCGCCTGAAAAGCGGTGCCGTACTGTTTGCTGATGTTTTCCTCCACGACAATGACATCAATGTTACTGCTGGCGGTGACAACATAACGTGCGACGGCAGGGATCTTATCCGCCGTCAGTGCGACGATAGTTTCGTTACACTGCTTAATTACCGCTTTTTTAAACTCACAATCGGCGTAATCAAACCCGGTTAATCCGGACTCCGGTGCCATCGCACAACCACCAATAAAACCTTGATCAAATAAAATATCCTGTACCTGGGCAATGGCTGTCGGACCTACGCACCCACCGGACGATCGCTGCACTGGCCCACCTAACATGATGACCTCGAATAGCGGTTTTTTCAGCAATACGGCGGCAATATCAGGTGAATTTGTCACGACGGTTAATGCCAGCTCAGCGGGAAGGGCTTCAGCCATTGCCAGGTTGGTTGTTCCTGTGTCGATAAAAATACAGCTTCCGGATTTCACTAGCCGGGCACATCTTTGCGCGATGCTGCTCTTTTTCGCGGTATTAATATTCTTGCGTACTGTGATGTCAGTTGACTCTGGTAGTGAAATGACAGCCCCGCCATAGACTTTCTTGCAAACACCTTCTTTACACAACTCATGTAAATCGCGGCGGATCGTATGTTCTGACACCCCCAAACGGACGGCCAGTTCAGTACAGATCACTCTGCCGTTTTCCTGCAGGATCTGATAGATAAGCGCCTGGCGTTGATCCGGGAATGCAGCGTAATCGAGCATGAGAACTCCATAAAAATAAATATCGAGCAATAACGTGCATAATCCTGCATTATAATGCAGGATGTCAATATCCCTTAACGGGGGCGTACCGTTCAGAGTAAACGATAAGAGGATCGCGATGAAAATTGCACACATGGCTTTATGGACCCGGGATCTTGAACGACAAGCCCGATTCTGGGTGTCGTTTTTTGATGGTGTGATAAACGAAAAATACTGCAGCAAAACCAATCCCGGGTTTGAATCTTATTTCGTCAACATTGGTGAGGACATTGCGATTGAGTTAATGACCAAACCGGGACTGACCCACCCTGTACCTGACAATAACACTTCAGGATGGGTGCATCTGGCTCTCTCTGTTGGTGGCGCGGGGCATGTTGATGCTCTGGCTATACGCGCAAAAGAACAGGGCATCCTGGTCTCCGGACCACGAACCACCGGTGACGGGTATTACGAGGCCGTCATTCAGGACCCCGACGGTAATTTAATCGAGATTGTAGCGTAATACGTAGATCAGGCCGGATGACAAAATTGCCCGCGCAGGATCTGTAGTTCAGTAATACCTCGGGTTATTTGTTGGGTGGCCAGACCGAGTGTTGCGGCAGCCTCTCTGAACTTCAGCGTTTCGGCTGCCGTAAAAAATATCTTTCATGTGTCGAGTTTATCCAGCATATGAGTCGCTGGCCCGTGAAATTGGATGCACCGCAAGTGGATGTGACGGACAGCGCTGTACTGCCACATTGTGAATAGCGCTATTCATGACTTGTCTTCATAGGTTTGTCCTTATTTAACCCTCTAATCGTCGATACGCTGAGCCTCTATAATTTTTGCGTTTTCAGCATTCGGCGGCAGAGACTGTCGCCTCCCCGGAGAATCGAACATGTCAAATCATTTGAATGCCAGACAACTGGCAGTTGTCCCCATTGCAGCATTCACTGCCACAGGACAGCCAGATAAGCTGGAGGCAGCGCTTAATGCAGGGTTAGCTGTTGACTGGAACAGCCTGCTGGCGGGGAGCCAAACGCAAACCCAACTGGTTGGACAGCCGGTTAGCGGTCCGCTGTTTGATTTTGCCCCTGCCATTGATACCTGGCTTAAAGCACATCTGTTTGGCGATATTTTTCAGCGCGATGTGCTGGACTGGCCGACTCGTGAACTGGCAACCGTCTCTGCGTTAGCCGTACTGGGCGGCGTGAACAGCCAACTGAAAAGTCACTTCGCGATCAGCCTGAATGTTGGGTTCCGCCCTGAGCAACTTATCGCGTTTACTGCGCTACTTAAGCAGCACTGTGGTGCTGAGATTGCAGAAAATGCCCGTGCAGTTCTTGATGAATGTATTTAAGGAATTCCGTTAGCTAATACCCCAGCAGGAGTCATGATGAACGAACAATTTGATGGCAACAGCGTCTTCCCCCGGGGAGAGAAAAATGAAGCCTATGCGAAGTACTTCACCGGGACCAGCTATCTGACCATGCTTTCAATGGAAGGAGTGGTGATTGGTAACGTTGCATTTGAACCTGGCTGCCGTAATTTTTGGCACATTCATCATCAGGGCGGTCAAATTCTGCTGGTGACTGGCGGCAGAGGCTGGTACCAGGCGTGGAATCAACCTGCGCGAGAACTGAAAACGGGTGATGTGGTTCATATTCCGGCGGGAATGAAACACTGGCACGGAGCTGCACGTGATAGCTGGTTTGCCCATATTGCGGTAGAAATCCCGGTAGCAGGCGCATCGAATGAATGGCTGGAGCCGGTCGCTGACGCCGAGTACAACCTGTTGCCCTGAGCTATGCTGGTTGAGGTGCACTTTATCTCTGAGGAGATCGAAATAGCCATGAACGTGAAGGGTTATGCCGCGCTGGCGGTGAAAGAAGATCTGGTCCCGCACAGTTTTGTTCGTCGTGAAGGTGCCGGAAGGAATCGACTTACGTGGTGCTGCACCGTTGTTGTGTGCCGGTATCACCACATGGTCGCCGTTGCGTCACTGGCAGGTTGGGCAGGGGAGTAAAGTCGCTGTTGTTGGGTTGGGTGGCCTGGGACACATGGCGATCAAGAGCATTGGGGGCTGATGTTACGTTATTCACGCGGTCGCCAGGCAAAGAAGCTGATGCCAGACGCCCGGGGGCAGTGATGTTGTGCTTTCAGCAGACAGCGAACAGATGAAAGACGCGGGTATCCGCGTCTTGATTTTGGTTAGTGGGCAGAAGGTTGTGCCTCGGCGTTATCCATATACAACGTCTGACTGGGGAACGCAAAGTCAGCACCGTTTTCCTGAACTATTGTAATAATTCTCAAGTACACATCTTGTTGTACAGCAAGCCACTCCTGCCACACGGTGGTTTTCGTGAAGCAATACACCATGATATTCAGCGATGAATCGGCAAATTCATTAAAATAGACCAGCAGGGTTTGTTTTTGATCTATTCCGGGATGATTTTGCAACATTTTTCTGACCGACTCGACAACTGCGCCAATTTTATCAGCATCTTCATAACGTAACCCGATCACCGTTTTGATTCGTCGATTACTCATCCGCCCCGGGTTTTCTACACTGATGGAAGAGAAAATTGAGTTCGGCACGTATAACGGACGGTGGTCGAAGGTGTTTATTTTGGTCATTCTCCAGCCGATTTCCGTTACCGTACCTTCGATATTTCGGTCCGGAGAGCGGATCCAGTCACCGATGCTAAACGGCCTGTCGAAGTAGAGCATAATGCCAGAGAAAAAATTGCTCAGGATATCTTTACCTGCCATACCGACAGCGATACCGCCGATGCCGCCGAACGTTAACAGCCCTGACAGGCTCATGCCAAAATGCTCACCGTACAGCAAGATGATGGCGACGACGATTGTAATCTTAATGATGCGTGACATGATCCTCGCACTGGTGATATCTCTGCCCTTACTAATCTGCGTTTTTTCAAACTGGTTGATGACCAGAAAGAGTTTTATCGTCAGGATCAACGCAATCAACGAGGCACAGATAAAGTCGACCACGCTTGGGGAGATAAATTTCAGCTTATAACTATCGATGACGTTATTCGCAATAGTGCCAAACGTACCAATGATAATGGCATAAACAAAAAACTGTGCTGCGTGGAATATGAATCCTTTGCAGTGTTTTTCACTACGATGAAACCACACGCTCATCAGGACTAACGCTGCACAGCTGCTGAGAATTACCGTTAAATTAAACGCATTATTTATAAACAGTTCAGCGATCATGATTCTCCCAGGTCACTCCGTGTTAGCTAAATATCATCTGACATCCTTCATCAGCGGATATTTTACCCAGTTCAGGCTGTCAGAACATTCATCAAAAGGAGAGCGAAATAATACAATCAGCGTTATTTTCAGGCGAATAGTGCGCATGTCAAGTTTGAGTGTGGCGTATGTAGCAGACAGTGAGTTGATGTCATGGTATTGTTGCTGCAAAGTAACACGGTATTCATCTGCATAAGGACGATATTATGATCATGGCTAAGCTGAAGACAGCGAAGGGACGGAAGTTTCTGTTATGTCTGCTTGGGGTATTTATTATTGCGGCATCGGTTGTGACGCGCGCGACGATTGGTGGTGTCATTGAACAGTATGACATTCCGCTTTCCGACTGGACAGCTTCGATGTATGCCATTCAATCCGCAATGATTTGCGTCTACAGTATGGTTTTTACTATTTTGCTGGCTATTCCGCTCGGTATCTATTTCCTCGGAGGCGAGGAGCAGCACTAAGAACATGTCATGCCGGATGACATCGCCATCCGGCATTTTGCTACAGGGTTAATCGTCTTCTTCGTCGTCCAGTTCAACCGGGGTCTGGTACTGATCCGGTTTGATAACCAGCAGGTCGCAACGCAGATGGTCGATAACCTGTTCTGCGGTATTCCCCAAAAACGCAGCTGATATGCCGGTGCGCCCAACGGTGCCGAGTACCACGATACCCGCCTGTAGATGCTCAGCTAAATCCGGGATGACCTCTTCAGGCAATCCTTTTTCAACGTGTGTAACTTTTTCATCAATACTGAATTTCTGGCGTAATGCCTTCATGGCCAGCAGATGTTGTCCACGGATGGCGTCGTTGTACACGCTGGGATCAAATTCAGGTAGCTCAATCGCAATGTTGATAGGCGTTACAGGATAGGCGCCCACCAGGTGTACTTCGGTATGGTTAACCTGTTCTGCGAGCTGCAACGTTTCTTTGACCAGTTTTTCGTTGAGTGCATTGTGATATGCCTCTTCACTGGCGAGGTTCACCGCTACCAGCGCTTTACCACCTTCCGGCCACGGCTGATCTTTGACCATCCATACCGGGCTTGGACATTTACGCAACAAATGCCAGTCAGTTGGTGTGAAAATTACGGCTTCAAGGCGATCGTGTTGGTGTGCCATTTTGAGCACCAGGTCATGCTTAGCGCTGATCACTTCCTGGATGATGGCTTCAAAGGGACGGTTGTGCCAGACCACTTTAATATCAAGCGGGATCCCTGCTTCGATATAGTATTTCGCTTGTTCACGTATCCATGCAGTTCGCTGGCTGATGACCCCCTGACGCATTGCCGTACGCTCGTCCGGCGACAGCAGGGTGGTCATCTCGTAGGAAAAGTCATAGATCGGCAAAAAGGCTTTAATTTTGCCACCAATCCGTTGATGCAAATAAACAGCTCGCCGTAATGCTGGTTGATCGTCCTGGTTTGGATCGATGACTACCAGCATGTTTTGATACATAGCCATACAGGGTCTCCTTACAACTGTCACCGCAGTTTGTATTTAAAAGAGTAACCCAATAATGTGGATTGAAACAGGGGAGAACCTCTTGCCAGATCAATAAACTGGGGAAATCTCCAGCTTTTCCCCACATCCCGCTCAATTTAAACCATTTTCCGTTGTTTCTATTGTGCTTGCGCGCTACACGGAAAAAGTTTGGACGCGTGGACGTTTCAACTGCCCGGCAATCTCTTTAAGAGTTAAGAGTGCCCGGTGAAGTTGTTCGATCTCCGGCCCACCAATGCACAGTCGGATACCTGACTGCTCGGATAACGGGTTGACCTCTGTTGATACGGGTGAGGTAACTTTGATCCCTGCCGCTAAGGCTGCTTCGTAGAACGGCTGTACGCTTTCGCGAGCCAGTGGCAACCAGAGGTGAAAGCTGGGATGCCCGGAGCGATAAAGATGCTCACCTAAAATAGAAAAGGCTAATTCATAGCGGCGAACTGTTTCGTGTTCTATCGCAGAGGTTACGGTTTCCGCAGTACCATCAAGTAACCATTGCTCCATGATCGCGCAACTTATCGGGGAAACCATCATTGCCGTTGCTCTGAGCATCGATTCAGCTCGGGAATATAGCTGTTCAGGCAGCAGAAGTCCGCCGATGCGTAACGTGGGGTTCAGTATTTTAGATAAGCTATTTACATACAAAGTGATATCCGGTGCTAATCGGGCAATTTGTGGGAGTTCAATATTACGGGTGAGTCGATAGACATCATCTTCGATAATAAATAATGCGTTTGCACGGCAAACGCGTATCAGGTCTTTTCGCCGGGCAAGACTCATTATGCGCGTCGAAGGGCTTTGTAGCAGGGGAGTGACATATACCGCACTGCGTTTGTCATCGCTGGCATCCAGCATTTTCTCCAATACTGAAACATCCATCCCTTCGTCATCCATCGGGATGCCAACCAGTCTCAGTTTTAACAGCCGTGAAAGTTGGATCAGTCCGGAATACGTTTGCGCCTCCACATAAAGTGTCCCAAAAGGTTCGCATACCGTTGATAACGCCACTGAAAGCGCATGTTGCGCTCCGCTGGTAATAATGAGTTGGCGATAATCAGCGGGCATTCCCAGCCTGTTGAACCAGCGAGCCATCAGGCGACGGTGTTCGTCATGGCCGGCTGCCGGCGCGTAAGTGTTGAACATGTCCATATCCGGACGGCGAGCGATTGCCGAAAGTGTCGCGCTGAGTGAACGCGAGCTTAGCGCAGCCGGGGGGGTATTTTGCGACAAATCGATGACGGTCTGACCACGCGAATTTGCTAGTGCTACAAACATCCCGCTTCCTTTCACACTTCTGACAAGTCCACGTTTCTCAAGGATCCCATAGGCTTTCGTTACGGTGCCAAGCCCGATACCCAATGTGTCCGCTAAATTACGGTGGGCTGGTAAGCGGGCGCCATGCTGAAGCGATCCTGAGAGGATATCTTCGGCCAGGGCCTCAACTAATTGTTCTGTTGGAGATGTCGCATTGCTGGACAGTCTTGGCTGCCAGGGAGAACGCTCACGCATCGGATCACCATAAGTGTAATGTGACACTATTTATATTTACTAATAGTGTCACGCATTCTATTCTGACGCCAGTATCAAAATGGGTCAGAACAGGCATCGGGTATGAGTGTGAAAAGTATGAGTGAAAGTATAGATGGCGCAGGATCTGCAGATGATCCGACAGCTATTGATAGTATTAGAAAAGACGTTGTCCGTGGGTTGAAAGACGGTTTTCCCGTTTTACTTGGCGTGATTCCTTTTGCTCTGGTTTTGGGGGCCCAGGCCAGCCATAAAGGACTCAATGGTTTAGCTGTTCCGCTAATGACGGGATTAAATTTCGCTGGTGGATCTGAATTTGCAGCAATACAAATCTGGACTTCACCTCCCCATATTTTTCTTATTATGGCAGTTACATTCCTGGTTAATAGCAGACATATTCTGATGGGGGCAACTCTTGTTCCGCTGTTGATGCGTTTTTCTAAGCGTAAAGTTTTACCTGCACTTTTTTTTATGACTGATGAAAGTTGGGCGTTAAGTTATAGTGATGCATATAAAAGAAGCATTAATAATGTTCCTCATTTTAGTATGCCTTATTATTTAGCCGCTTCTTTTTCTTTTTATATTATGTGGGTAGGTTGTACCACGTTAGGCGCGTTAATCGGCCCTGTGCTTGGCGATGTTCATCACTACGGTTTTGATATGGCTTTTCCCGCTGTATTCCTTGTGCTTGTCAGGGGCATGTGGAGCGGTTTTCGCAAAGCGATACCGTGGTTTGCCAGCCTGATTGTTGCGGTTGCGGTTTATCATTATGTCCCCGGTGTTTGGTATGTCATGGCAGGTCCGTTGGTGGGATTAGTGGTTGCATGGTTGCAGGGGGATAAATAATGCCAGACCAGCAAACGCTGTTCGCCATCCTCCTGATGGCTCTGACCACCTATGCGACACGTATTGCGTCGTACATGATATTGCGCAACCGGGTGTTATCTCCCAGATCGATGGCCGTTCTTAAATCATCGCCAGGATGCGTCATGCTGGCATTTATCGCACCTTATTTTGCGTCCGGAAACCCTGCCGATCTTATCGCATTAGGTTTAACACTGATCGCCGCATTACGTTTTCCTATGCCTGTCACCGTTGCTATTGGTGTGCTGACCACTGCTATCCTGCGTCATTATCTCGGCTGAGAATATTGGATTATTTACAGAAGTAAATGTCTGACCATGGAATAGTTTGGTTATTAAATTGAATCACCTCAGAGGCTTTTTATGCTACCAGGCAGGAAAGAGTTTTTAACCGTAGTTATTGTGACAGCATTAATGATGGGAATATTTATATTGAGTACACTTATAGTGTTTATATTTTAATTAAATCAGAGCAGAAGAGCCTTCTGCCAAACCATTAAATTGGGGTAATTTAGCAATTTGACAGAAGGTTAACTGAGAAGGTTACGCAACGTTACGCGTGTGGCCAGCAAGGACGGCCAGCGCGTCGCTATTCTCAATAGTGATATATTTACCTTTCACCGCCAGCATACCGCTTTTCTGGAAGCGACCCAGCAGGCGGCTAATGGTTTCAACCGTCAGGCCGAGGTAATTACCGATATCGCCACGGGTCATTGTCAGACGGAATTCGCGCGGAGAGAAGCCTCGCTGGGCAAAACGGCGGGACAAATTGTAGATAAAGGCCGCCAGGCGCTCTTCAGCATTCTTCTTCGACAACAGCAGGATCATGTCCTGGTCGCCTTTGATTTCGCCACTCATCAGACGCATCATCTGTTGACGCAGGTTCGGCATTTTACCGGACAGGTCATCCAGGGTTTCGAAAGGAATTTCGCATACCATTGACGTTTCCAGCGCCTGGGCAAAGCTTGGGTGGTGACCGCTGCCAATCGCGTCAAAACCAACCAGGTCGCCCGCTAAGTGGAAACCGGTGATTTGCTCATCGCCTTGTTCGGTAATGGTATAGCTTTTTATCGTTCCGGAACGGATAGCATAGAGTGACTTAAGCTCGTCACCTGCTTTAAAGAGCGTCTGCCCCTTTTGGATAGGCTTTTTGCGCTCGATAATGTTATCGAGCTGGTCAAGCTCATGCTCGTTAAGTGTGAACGGGATGCAAAGCTGGCTGATGCTGCAATCCTGGCAATGGATAGCACAACCGCCAGACTGAATGCGCCGTATAATTCGCTTTTCCGGGATCATAGGTCTGCTCAAGCCGTAATTGATATTTGTCAATTTTAACATCTTTTTGGTGAGCACGTAAGCCTGAGCTACTCCCAATAGAGAATAATTCAGGCATAAGCGAGTTGAATGTTTGTATCTATCTGATTAACCGCACTTTATTTGGGGATGCATTGTGTGGAAGTGTGATGAATAAGGCATTAATTGCCTGGATTCTAGAGTAACAGATAGCCTTCATGGCGCAATAACCACTCTTTTCGCTGCACGCCACCCGCATAGCCAGTCATTGTGCCATTCCGTCCAATCACGCGGTGGCACGGGACGACGATGCTGACAGGATTGGAACCATTAGCCGCACCAACGGCTCTGGCGGCACCGGGGCGCCCCAGTTGTTCAGCCAGTTGTCCATAATGCATGACCTGCCCGCAGGGGATAGAACGTAACGCTTTCCAGACCTCGCGTTGGAAAGGGGTTCCCGCTGTTGCGGTTTCAAGCGTATCTATAATGCTGAGATTTCCCGCAAAATACTCTGCCAGCTTATCGCTTAGCCCTCCGGGGTTTTTGGCAGCAATACACTGATAACCCTCGGAACGATAATGAATATCGAGTAATTGCTCCATACGATCGCGATGTTGATCCCATTCAACCGCACGCAGGCGAAATTGCTCATCACAAATTACCCACAACGGGCCTAGGGGTGTTGCAATGATGTCTTCAAGTAAGTTCAGCATCCGTTTTTCTCATTACAGGCGGGGTTACACATTATCATGTCAGTGATAGTCGTTTCTATACCCCCAAAAACGGATCTTAACTTGTGGAGGTAAAGGAATGTCGAACGGTGCGTTATTGGAAATAACCGTAAACCGTTGTCGGTATAATAGTGCGCGGTTATGATAATGACCGTCGTAAAATCGCTGGAGGATGAAACATGAACCATGATGATGCATCGCTGTTTCTTGACGCCATGGGGGATGTTCAACCACTGAAGGGATGCGCCGATGTTCACTGGCAGCCAACGCGTAATCTTCGCGCTCCGGCACGTATTGATACGCTGCAGCTGGATAACTTTCTCTCGACAGGTTTTCTGGATATCGTCCCGCTGAGCGTTCCGCTGGAGTTTCGTCGTGAAGGGTTACAGCATGGCGTGACTGACAAGCTGCGCACCGGGAAATATCCGCAACAAGCAAGCCTTAATCTTGTGCGACAGCCCGTTGAAACCTGCCGCCAGATGCTATTTAGCTTTATTTTACAGGCGCAGCAGGATGGGTTGCGCAACGTCCTGGTGATTCACGGTAAGGGGCGTGATGATAACTCCCATGCCAACATCGTTCGTAGCTACGTCGCGCGTTGGTTAACGGAGTTTGATGATGTGCAGGCTTTCTGCACCGCACTGCCGCATCATGGCGGCAGCGGGGCATGTTATGTGGCGTTACGTAAAACGGCGCTGGCGAAACAGGAGAACTGGGAACGCCACGCTAAACGTAGTCGCTAGACAGGGTAGTCATCAGGCAGCCAGCACTCTGTTTCTGCCTTCATTTTTGGCTTTGTACAATGCGTCGTCCACGCGTTTAAATAACTCATCAATACTTTCATTGGCTTCGTGTCGCGCCACACCAATACTGACAGTAAAGCGGGGAAGGCCAGGGAGGCTTACCTTGGCTACCGTCGCGCGTATTACTTCAGCGAGATTAAGTGCTGCATCTAAAGACGTGCGTGGCAAAAGCAGTACAAACTCTTCTCCCCCCCAACGAAAAACCAGATCGTCTTTTCTTGCACAGGATTCCAGGGTGCGTGCCAACGCGCAAAGTACATCATCCCCTTTTAAATGCCCGAAAAGATCGTTGATGCTTTTAAACCGGTCGGTGTCGATTAGCAGCAAACTGTAATCCTGCGTTAACGATGTTGTGTGTGTCTGCGCTGGCTCAGTTATCTGATAAAAATGCCGCCGGTTGAGTAATCCGGTTAACGCGTCATGCAAGGCGGCGCGTTCCAGTTCCAGTTCCAGACGTTTTTGCTCGGTAATATCGTGAACAATGCACAGCATCAGCTTATTGCCGTAGATTTCGATAGGACCGGCATAGGTTTGTACGTGACGGGTGCTTCCATCGGCAAGTCTGTGGACAAAATGTAAGGGCTTATGGCCACCAGGAAGATGCGCAATTTTATGCATTATCGGCAATATATGGCGCCCCAGCATATTGATTTCCCAGGTATGCTTCTGACACATCACGTCATGATCATAGCCATAGAAATTCAGGGCACTGAGATTTGCATCCACAATCAATCCGTCGCGTGACGGATCAATAAGCAACATGGGTGCTGAGTTAGTCTGGAAAAAACGGGCATAGAATCCTTGTTTTTTCCGCTGATAGGTGGCAGAGCGGCTGGCTTTCAGACCTTGCGCTGTCGGTGTTTCAATGCCTTCATAGAGGATAACATCACCTATATCCTGAAGCGTCCTGATGGACAAACGACAGGCCAGCGCGATTTCCTCGCTTTCGCGGTAAACCGTGAGGATCTCCACAATGTCATGATGATTTCGCAAATCACTAAGATACATAGGTAAATCATTTTGTGCGTGCGTGGAGAATGTGCCTTTTCTGAGAGGGGGGAAACACGGGGCCTGCATCAGTTCCCGTGCAACGGTATTGGCGAACACCAGTTCTTCGGTATGTGGCGAAACGATCCAGACCGGAATGGTTAATAAATCCAGTGAATGCAGCTCGTTTATGCTCATCGATAATCCCGTTATCTTCATATGCTGTGTTGCCGGTTTATTGGCGAATTTTTTTAATTATGCAATCTCACAATGTTATTGATTGTCGGTGAGACAAGGGTTGTACCGTTGGTTTTACTTTTGTGGCGTTTTCAGTTTGTATCAAGTCATAGATTTTATGTGCTGGCAGCGGTTTCGCATACAGGAAGCCTTGCAGCACACCGCAGCCCATCTGGGTTAACAGCGTTTCCTGCTCCTGGGTCTCTATACCCTCTGCCACAACGCGCATATTCATAGAGTGCGCTATGTCTATAATAGTAGACACGATTTTTGTATTTTTGCTGTTCTCACTAATATCTTTGACAAATATTCTGTCGATTTTTAATTCTCGTGCCGGAAGTGATTTCAGCATCAATATATTTGAATAACCGGTGCCAAAATCATCAATAGAAACGGTGATCCCCAAATCGGCAAACGCGTTCAGGACTTCTACGCTGCGTTTTAAATTTTTAAGTGCCGTACTTTCAGTCAGTTCCAGCGTGAGATTTGCTGGTGAAAGCTGATATTGTGCCAGGGCGTTGCAGACTATATCGACAATATCAGGTTGTTCAAACTGGGCTGGTGACAGATTAACGGCAAGGGTCCACTCCGTGTGGCCTTGTGACTTCCATTGATATAACTGACTGCATGCCTGCTGGAGAACCCAGGTGCCGACAGGAATAATCAGGCCTGTTTCTTCAAGTGCGGGCAGGAATTCAGCCGGCAGCAGAATGCCGCGTTCAGGATGGTGCCAGCGTAACAACGCCTCAAAACCCGTCAGAGAGCGATCCCCGGCGGTGTATTTAGGTTGATACCATAATTCAAATTGATTCCGCTCAAGCGCTTGCGACAGTTCCTGCAAGAACGTTGGCGGCGTATCGGCGATAGCCTCCATCTCTGGGGTATAAATCGCCCAGCCGTTTCTGCCAGCCTGTTTGACATGATACATCGCAGTATCGGCTTTAACTTTTAGCTCATGTAACGTTGAGCCGTGTTCGGGATAAAGACTGCTTCCCGCGCTTAACGAAACGCGAATGGTATGTCCAAACAGTGTAAAAGGTTCTTTGACGGCGCTGGCAATACGGGTCATCAGCACTGAAATTGCTTCCCGGTTGCTGTTTGGCACCAGCAGGATAAATTCATCACCACCCAGCCTCGCCAGCGTCATGGTGTCCTCAAGGCAGTTGTATATGCGTTGTGTGCTGGAGATAAGCAACTGATCGCCAATGTGATGGCCCCAGGTGTCGTTTACGATTTTGAATCGATCAAGGTCGATAAAGACCAGGGCGAAGTGTTGTTGATGCAGTTTGGAATGACGCAGGCAGGTCTGTAAGCAGACGTCTATTTGCGTTCGATTGGCAAGGCCGGTCAGCGCATCGAAGTGGACCTGGTGCTCAAGCTGGCAGTTCAGTTGATGCAGATTATCGGCCAGTCTTGAGGTGCGTAGCTGAGAATCCACCATCGAAATGACCAGCATAATACCCAGAATCACCAGCGTGACGGCGCAGACCCAGATAGAGAGTTCCAGCGTGCTCAGTCCATCATGCGCAGTGTGGCCGAAATGCGTGAAGGTGGCCGCCCCCATCCCGGTGTAATGCATTGAGGCGATCGCCAGCGCCATTACCAGAGCGGCAATAAGTCGGTTTATTAATGCGCGTCGGGTATTTTGCCGCAAATGAAAAGCTAACCACAGGCCGATCCCTGACGCGATAATGGCAATGACCACGGAAAGCAAAATAAGTGAGAACTGCCAGCGGATAGCAACATGTTCAACGATAGCGACCATGCCAACGTAGTGCATGGTCACAACACCGGTGCTTAATAGGCTTGTTGCAACAATAAGCCGCCTGGTCGAAAGCGTTTGACCTGATATCGCAATATTGATGGCAAGCGTCGCGGAAATGAGTGCGATCAAAAAAGAAAATGCCGTGAGTGAAAAGTGATAATTAATTGGCATACTCATTTTCATGGCCAGCATGCCAATAAAATGCATCGACCAGATCCCCATCCCCAGCGTTGCCCCGCCAGATAAACGCCAGAAAGTCGATTCCCGACGACTAGAGATCGCCACTTTCCCTGCGCTATCGAGGGCAATAAACGAAGCAATGAATGCGACAACAAAGGAAATCCCAATCAGTACAGGGTCCCATGACACGTGCAACATCTTACTACCCATCGATAAAAAAACGTGATGATAAATCTAGCAGATTCTGTCCAGTTAACCTGGTAAAACCAGGCGCGTTCTTAGTTTCCTGTCAGCAGTATTAGTCTGAGCCGCTATAACGGTGGAGTATGTGATGTTTGCTTATGAAAACATTCACCGAGTTTATGATTTGGCGTATTTTTGTTCGCATTGTGCACTGGGTGACAATAGTCTGGCAACTGGCGTGAACGCCAGCTTATGCGGGATAAATAACCAGACTAATGTAAACTGGTGGTGTGATAGTGTGCTTTAAGTGAAAAGGCGGCATGCTCTCATTGAAAGTGGAACTTTCGGTATCGCGGAATGGCAATCTGCATTGCAGGTGCTATAAAAAATAATACTCCGCGTTATTCTTTGGCAGGCAGGATTAAAATGTTAAATAATATAAGCGTCAGGACGTTTATTACTTTATTTCTGGTATGTACCGTAGTGGCCCTCAATATCGTAGAGGTAATATTATCTGCAGGGTTTAATGTCATTATTGGCACTGATGTGGTTTGTACTATTTCACTATTATATTTATGGTGGTATATGACAAAATATCTCGTCGTGCCGATTAATACGGTAAAAGAAAGCATTGAAGAGGTGACTGCAGGGAATCTGGCAATGAGTATTCCTGAGTTCGGTAATAATTGTGCTGGCAGACTTATTCCGGGAATTAACAGTCTGGCGAGTAATATTTCCACGTTAGTCAGTGAGATCAGATCCTCTTCGCGGACCGTGATGACGCTTTCTGAACAACTCGCGGAGCGTAGCGCTGAACTGTCAGTAAAAACGGAACAGCAGTCTGGCGCGTTAATGCAAACAGCTGCGAATATGGATGAGATAGCGGTTAGTACGCGCAATAATGCAGACAATACGCACATGGCGAGCGCCCAGGCAAATATTGCGACACAATCTGCTCGCCAGGGGGGCGATTTAATGGTGCAGGTCGCCACCAATATGCGCTCGATCACCGACTGCGCTCAGCAGATGACTGAAATTATCGCGTTAATAGATGGTATTGCATTCCAGACGAATATTCTGGCATTGAATGCGGCGGTTGAGGCGGCGAGGGCTGGTGAACATGGCAAAGGTTTTTCTGTCGTTGCAGGTGAAGTGAGAATATTGGCACATCGTAGCGCAGAAGCGGCAAAAAGTATTAAACGGCTTATCGATGAAACGCATCACAATGTCCAGCAGGGTGCGGCGGTTGTACGTGAAGCCGAAAAAAACATGCAGGATATTGTGGGTGGTGCAGGGCAATTAAATCAGCTGATGGCGGAGATATTAACAACCACACGGGAACAGGAAAACGGGATCACCAGAATTACCCAGGCTCTTGCCGAACTGGAAAACGTGACGCAAAGTAATGTCAGCATGGTCGATGAGTTATCTGATTCGTCCGGTATCCTGAAAAGTCAGGTGAATGATCTTCTGTCACGTACACATAAATTTCGCTTAAGTAAAAATATATCTGTCGAAACAACCACGATCTTGCATCGAGATTCTCCTGTCTCCGGACTACATCAACGGGTTAAATGCAGTTCTTCATATTAAGATTCAACATCTGCTCGCCACAGCGCCGAACCCGTCGGCGCTTTTTATTTTCTTGAACACTTTTATGAATCATTTCAGCATAATGGGACAATGCGATATTGCTTAACATATACTGAAGACTAGACTAACGAAAAGTTTGAATGTTTATGGAGGCGCTGTGGAAGCCATTAAGGGAACCGAAGTTAATGTGCCGGATGCCGTGTTTGCCTGGCTGCTGGATGGTCGCGGTGGCGTGAAACCGCTGGAAGACAACGATGTTATCGACAGTGCGCATCCGTGCTGGCTGCATCTTAATTACACCCATTCTGATAGCGCGCAATGGCTGGCGACAACGCCTCTGCTTCCTAATAATGTGCGTGATGCACTGGCGGGAGAAAGTACTCGCCCGCGCGTAAGCCGGGTCGGGGAAGGGACGCTGATTACGTTACGCTGTATTAATGGCAGCACCGACGAACGCCCTGACCAGCTTGTCGCCATGCGCTTATATATGGATGAACGCCTGATTGTCTCAACACGTCAGCGTAAAGTGCTGGCACTGGATGATGTGGTAAGTGACTTGCAGGAAGGGACGGGACCGTCTGACTGTGGTAGCTGGCTTGTGGATGTTTGTGATGCCTTAACCGATCATGCCAGTGAGTTTATCGAACAATTGCATGACAAAATTATCGATCTGGAAGACAACCTGCTGGATCAGCAGATCCCGCCTCGCGGTTTTCTGGCATTGCTGCGCAAACAACTGATAGTCATGCGGCGCTATATGGCCCCTCAGCGCGATGTTTATGCGCGCCTGGCCAGTGAACGTTTACCGTGGATGACTGACGATCACCGACGTCGGATGCAGGATATCGCCGACAGATTGGGAAGAGGGTTGGATGAGATCGACGCATGCATCGCCCGGACCGGCATTATGGCGGATGAAATTGCTCAGGTTATGCAGGAATCTCTGGCGCGAAGAACCTATACCATGTCGTTGATGGCAATGGTTTTTCTGCCCAGCACATTTTTAACCGGACTGTTTGGCGTCAATCTCGGGGGGATTCCCGGTGGCGGCTGGCAGTTTGGTTTTTCGCTATTCTGTATACTGTTAGTTGTCCTGATTGGTGGTGTTACTTTATGGTTGCATCGTAGTAAATGGTTGTAACAACTACGTTTTTTATTGACTTTCGTGAGTGAAAACGGCGAAGTTTTTGAGCGAGGTCAATAAACCATCTACCTATTCGGGGCAATATCTCTCTCGCAGGTGAATGCAACGTCAAGCGATGGGCGTTGCGCTCCATATTGTCTTACTTCCTTTTTTGAATTACTGCATAGCACAATTGATTCGTACGACGCCGACTTAGATTAGTCGGCTTTTTTTTGCCTGTAGGAAACCAGCGTCTACCCTAAAAGGGTCAGCCTGACTCACTGGAGGGTAATATGACCTGCTTATTCGCCCCGTTGCAGTTGCAACGTCCCCATTCCGATACTGTTCCCACCGACCCGGTTCCGATTCCCGACTCCATACCTCGTCCGCAACCTATGCCGGACCCGTCACCGGATGAAGAGCCGATTAAATTGTCGCATCACGGGCGCAGATCTGCGAGGATACGCGCCTGCTGAATGTGAGTTTTTACCGCGAGATTAAATTGTGACCGCTTTTTCAACCCTGAATGTTTTGCCTGCCGCCCAACTCGAGAATCTTAATGAGCTGGGTTATCTTGAAATGACGCCTGTTCAGGCCGCTGCGTTGCCGGCAATCCTGGCAGGAAAAGATGTTCGTGTGCAGGCAAAAACCGGCAGTGGCAAAACGGCCGCGTTTGGTCTTGGCCTGTTACAACACATTGATGCTGCGCTGTTTCAGACTCAGTCGCTGGTGCTGTGCCCAACCCGCGAACTGGCTGACCAGGTCGCCGGTGAATTGCGTCGTTTGGCGCGTTTTCTGCCAAATACCAAAATTTTGACGCTGTGCGGTGGCCAGCCCTTTGGCGCACAGCGTGATTCTCTGCAACATGCCCCACATATTATTGTTGCCACGCCGGGACGTTTACTCGACCACCTGCAAAAAGGCACCGTCTCCCTTGATGCGTTGAATACGCTGGTGATGGATGAAGCCGACCGCATGCTGGATATGGGATTTAGTGATGCAATTGATGACGTAATCCGCTTTGCACCAGCGTCCCGTCAGACATTGCTGTTTTCCGCAACCTGGCCGGAAGCAATTGCCGCGATCAGTGGTCGCGTGCAAAACAATCCGTTAACGATTGAGATTGATACAGTCGATGCGTTGCCAGCGATTGAACAACAATTCTTTGAAATCTCCTCACACGGCAAAATTCCGCTGTTGCAAAAATTACTTAGCCAGCATCAGCCGGCATCATGTGTGGTTTTCTGTAACACCAAAAAAGATTGTCAGGCTGTTTGTGATGCACTGAACGCAGCCGGGCAAAGCGCATTATCGCTTCATGGCGATCTTGAGCAACGCGATCGGGACCAGACGCTCGTGCGTTTTGCCAACGGCAGTGCCCGTGTTCTGGTTGCCACCGATGTGGCGGCGCGTGGCCTGGATATTAAATCGCTCGAGCTGGTGGTTAACTTTGAACTGGCATGGGATCCGGAAGTTCATGTACACCGTATTGGACGTACTGCCCGTGCGGGTAACAGTGGCCTGGCGATTAGCTTCTGTGCGCCGGAAGAAGCGCAACGTGCCAATATTTTGTCCGAGATGCTGCAACTGAAGCTGAACTGGCTACCCGCACCGGGTAATGGTTCAATTCTGCCGCTGGAGGCTGAGATGGCGACACTGTGCATCGATGGCGGTAAAAAAGCTAAAATGCGGCCTGGTGATGTATTAGGGGCGTTGACCGGAGATATTGGTCTGGACGGGGCAGATATCGGCAAGATTGCCGTTCATCCGGCGCATGTCTACGTGGCCGTTCGCCAGTCTGTGGCACATAAAGCGTGGAAGCAACTGCAGAACGGTAAGATCAAAGGTAAGAACTGCCGGGTTCGTTTATTAAAATAAATGCCCGTAGGAATGCCTGATGGCGTTCCGCTTATCAGGCCTACTGGTACTGACGTAATACCTTGTCCAGTAGGCCGGATACGGCATCCTCTCTATTACTTCACTTCCACCACGTTCAGACGCAACTCATCTAACTGGTTTTCATCTTCTTCCGGCTGCCAGCCTGCTGGTTGCAGTGGGATCTCTTCACGATCGAATGCCAGATCACCGCCATCTACCACTTCTGAGCCGTGTTTGATGCCTTTAAAATCGAACAGATTAATATCGCTCAGGTGAGAAGGCACCACATTCTGCATCGCACTGAACATCGTTTCAATACGACCTGGATAGCGCTTGTCCCAGTCACGCAGCATATCAGCGATCACCTGACGTTGCAGGTTAGGCTGTGAACCACACAGGTTGCACGGAATAATCGGGAAACCTTTCGCTTCAGAGAAGCGCTCGATATCTTTTTCGCGGCAATAGGCCAGCGGACGGATCACAATATGCTTACCATCATCGCTCATCAGCTTCGGCGGCATGCCTTTCATTTTCCCGCCGTAGAACATATTTAAAAACAGCGTTTGCAGGATGTCGTCGCGATGGTGTCCGAGCGCAATTTTGGTGGCGCCTAATTCGGTTGCCGTGCGGTACAAAATGCCGCGGCGCAGACGAGAACAGAGAGAGCAGGTCGTTTTGCCTTCAGGAATTTTATCTTTGACGATCCCGTAGGTATTTTCTTCGACAATTTTATACTCAACACCCAGTTGTTCCAGATACTCCGGCAGGATGTGCTCCGGGAAGCCCGGTTGTTTTTGATCCAAATTTACGGCGACCAAAGAAAAACTGATTGGGGCGCTTTGCTGCAAATTCCGCAGGATTTCCAGCATGGTGTAGCTATCTTTCCCACCGGAAAGACACACCATAATGCGATCGCCGTCTTCGATCATATTGAAATCGGCAATAGCTTCACCTACGTTACGACGCAGGCGTTTCTGTAATTTGTTCAGGTTGTATTGTTCTTTCTTACTAATATCTTGATTTTGCGACATTTAATAGAGGCTCAATTCGTAGTGTGGCATCAGAAGAGTATGCATCACGCCGGATAGTCCGGCAAAAAAAGTCTGATATAAAAACTGTGGCGTGTATGGTACGGATAAGCGGGAAAAATGTCAGCACATTTAGGTCAGGAATCGCGGGGTAAAAGAGAGGAAACAAAAAAGCCCGCAACGGTGTGCGGGCCAGACAGCTTAGCGAACCACCAGAACTGAACACTCCGCGTGACGCACCACGGCTGCGGCGTTAGAGCCCAGCAGATAAGTGGTGATGTCCGGTCGGTGTGACGCAATAATGACCATGTCTGCAGGTAATTTCCTGGCTATCTCCAGGATTTTATCTTTTGGTGCACCTTCAGCAACGTGAACATGCACTCTGTCCGTTGGGATATTGAACTTCTTGATAATCTCTTCCAGTTGAGATTTTGCTTCGGCTTTCAGATCGTCCATGGCCGGTAACTCTGCCGAGTAGGCCAGTCCCAGAGAAGCGTAATAGGGCAGTGACGGAATAACGGTCAGAAAATGGACCTGCGCATCGTCAATTTTTGCCTCTGCTTCAACATGGGCAATAACGCGTTGAGTTAATTCTGAGTCTGAAATATCGATGGGTACAAGAATCGTTCTGTTCATAAAACCTCCTGTTTAAGTATCCATCTAAAGCTTACCGCGTAATGGCACTTTATGTACAATGACAAAGATCACATTTTGGCATCACTTTATTTTGATTTCAGGAAATTTCCCTTTTATAACCCCATCATAAAATCGGCCCTTAGAGACCACGCTAAGGAAATCACGAAAAATACGCGCCGGGACATGCTGATACTGCAATGTAGTGAGTTGATGAAAGCGAATTTCCAGTGTGCGAGAGGATTCGTCATAGCCGACGGATGCAATACGGGATGATTTAACGGGGTGATGATTCATTGCAGGTATCCTCTACTACAGGTATTAATGCAAGATATCATCTATCAAAGGTGTATTTTAACGCAACAGATATAATGTTTTGATCTGGATAAAACAGAATTGCGATAACAGAAAGGAAAGCCCGCTGTTGCCAGCGGGCTATCAGAGACAGATTAGAACTGGTAAACCATACCCAGTGCTACAACGTCATCGGTAGAGATGTCGTTCTGGGTGTAGAAGCTTTTATCTTCATCCAGCAGGTTGATTTTGTAATCAACATAGGTAGAGAAGTTTTTGTTGAAGTAGTAAGTAGCGCCTACGGATGCATATTTCACCAGATCCTGGTCGCCGTCAGATCCATTTACGCCCAGATCTTTACCTTTAGACATCAGGAAAGACACTTCCGGACGCAGACCGAAGTCGAACTGGTACTGTGCAGTGACTTCGAAGTTCTGAGTTTTGTTGGCAACAGTATATTTGCTACCTTTTGAGCCGCCATACGGAGTCATATTGCGGGTTTCGGAGTACATGGTTGCCAGATAGATGTTGTTCGCGTCGTATTTCAGACCGGCAGTCCACGCATCCGCTTTGTCGCCGCCAGCAGTGGATTGATTTACCTGCTCGTTGGTACGATCGGAAGAGGTATATGCTGCACCGAAGCTTACGCCCATACCCAGATCGTAGGTAGAGGAGATACCGAAGCCGTCACCGTTGGAGTTCTTCACATTACGGTCACCACTATTATTGGTGCCTTCCTGCCCGTTTTGACTTTCGTTCGCGCCCTGATACTGCAGCGCAACGTTCAGACCGTCAACCAGACCGAAGAAGTCGGTGTTACGGTAGGTCGCTACGCCGTTAGCACGACCGGTCATGAAGTTATCAGCCTTGGTATAGGAGTCGCCACCGAATTCTGGCAGCATATCGGTCCAGCCTTCTACGTCGTACAGTACACCGTAGTTACGACCGTAGTCGAATGAACCGTAGTCGCCAACTTTAATACCGGCGAAGGCCAGACGAGTCCAGGAATCACCTTTATCGCCGCTTTCAGTACCGTTAGCCTGAACCTGATATTCCCACTGGCCATAACCGGTGATCATATCGTTAACCTGAGTTTCACCTTTGAAGCCCATACGCATATAAGTCTGATCGCCATCGCTGTTGGCGTCGTCGGAGAAGTAATGCAGGCCGTCTACTTTGCCATAGAGATCTAATTTGTTGCCGTCTTTATTATAAACTTCAGCAGCGTGAGCAGCGCCTGCAGCCAGCAGGGCAGGAATTACAAGTGCCAATACTTTTCTGTTCATTGAAATAATCCTTTAGTTTTTTTATTAACCTGTGACTACCCGTGTAGGGAGTAAAAGCATGCTAAAGGAGAAGTTCCGTAAAGAGATAAATATGAATTGTTACGCCTTAAGTAAAACCTTAAATAAATAATTCTGCTGAAATGGTGATAATTATCATGAATGTTTTGTTGTGAAAATATATAAAATAAAAATTATACAAGTGAATCTCATTGCGTTATTCTGCGCGGGTTATATGCCTTTATTGTCACGACTTAATTTATTGTCGTTGGTATGTTGGCAGGAATGCTCACTACTCAGCGAATAAATTGACAAGCCCGAACAATTGTTCGGGCTTTTTTTTGACTCATGGTTAATACCTGACAGAGCGTATTAATCAGTGCTGCTCTTTTCTGCTTTTCCTGCCAATTGCGCCAGGAAATCGTAGCGTTTTTGCAAGTCAGCCGTTGCGTCTTTCCACAGTTGCTCCGCAACCTCGGGTTGTTGAGCATTCAGGCGGCGGAAGCGCTGCTCGTTCATCAATGTCTCAGCCAGCGCGTCTGACGGTGGGCGAGAGTCCAGCGCCAGTGGTAGTTTACCTTCGTCTGCACGACGCGGATCAAAGCGGTACAGTGGCCAGAACCCGGTAGCGGTGAGCTGGCGCATCTGATCGTGGCTTAGCGCAAGATCGTAACCGTGCTCCTCACATGGGCTATAGGCGATAATCAGCGACGGACCTGGATAGGCTTCCGCTTCCTGAATCGCTTTCACCGTCTGGTTTAGCTGTGCGCCCAGAGAGATCTGTGCAACATACACGTGCCCGTACATCATCATACTGACGCCAAGATCTTTACGCGCCTTGCGCTTACCGTGCTCGCCAAATTTGGTGACGGCCCCGAGCGGCGTGGCTTTCGACGCTTGTCCACCCGTGTTGGAGTAACATTGAGTATCCAGCACCAGAATATTGACGTTCTCGGTCAGGCTCAGGACGTGATCCAGGCCGCCAAAGCCAATATCGTAAGCCCAGCCGTCGCCGCCAATCAGCCAGATGGATTTTTCGACCAGCGCGTCGGCATCGGTTAACAGCTGCTGTGCGCCTTCGACATCTTTCAGGTGCTGGCGCAGCGCGGCAACTTGCTCACGACGGACTTCTGGTGTTGCCTCCGCGTGCAGGGCGTCATTCAGCTCAGCCGGGATTTTATCGGCAAACTGTTCCAGTAAACGCATGACGCGCACACGATGCTGATCCACCGTCAGACGGAAGCCCAGACCGAACTCGGCGTTATCCTCAAACAGTGAGTTCGCCCATGCAGGTCCACGGCCATTGGCATCGGTGGTATACGGCGTTGAGGGCAGGTTACCGCCATAAATTGATGAACAGCCGGTCGCATTGGCGATCAGCATACGATCGCCGTACAGCTGCGTAAGCAGTTTGATATACGGCGTTTCACCACAGCCAGAGCAGGCGCCGGAATATTCAAACAGCGGCGTTATCAACTGCGAGGTACGAATATCAATACGTTCCAGTTTAGTGCGATCAATCTCCGGCAGATTGAGGAAGAAGTCGTAGTTAACTTTTTCTTCTTCAACATGCTCAAGGCGCGACATCATATTGATGGCCTTGATCTCCGGATTTTGCCTGTCTTTCGCAGGGCACACTTCGACGCACAGATTACAACCGGTGCAATCTTCAGGTGCAACCTGCAGGACATATTTTTGACCGCGCATATCGCGTGATTTCACATCCAACGAATGCAGGCTGGCAGGCGCGTTTTCCATCGCTTCTGGTGAAACCACTTTGGCGCGGATTGCCGAGTGCGGACAGGCGGCAACGCAATGATTACACTGGGTACACAGATCTTCTTTCCAGATTGGGATCTCTTCGGCAATATTGCGTTTTTCCCAGCGCGTGGTACCCATCGGCCAGGTACCGTCCGGCGGTAACGCTGAAACGGGCAGGGCATCGCCGAGTCCGGCGAGCATCGCTGCGGTGACGGTTTTCACGAAATCAGGCGCGGCATCGGAAACTACCGGCGGACGGTTGGCGCTGTGTGGATCAACCGGTTGCAGTGCCACTTCGGCAACGGATTCACGTGCCAGCGCCAGCGCCTGCCAGTTACGTTCCACCAGATCCTGACCTTTATTGCTGTAGCTTTTCGCAATCGCACCCTGTAATTCAATCAGCGCGCTGTCACCAGGTAAGATTTGCGTCAGATGGAAGAATGCCATCTGCATCACGGTGTTAATACGCGCAGCCAGACCACACTCGCGCGCGATTTTGGCCGCATTAATCACATAGAAACGGGCTTTCTTCTGATTCAGGACCGCCTGAACTTCCTGCGGCAAACGCGCCCAGACTTCATCCACGCTGTACGGGGTATTGAGCAGGAAAATACCGCCAGGCTTCAGACGCTCGGCCATTTGATATTTATCGATAAACTGCAACTGATGGCAGCCGACAAAATCAGCCTGCGATACCAGATACGCGGAACGGACAGGCTTCTCACTGACGCGCAGGTGAGAAACGGTCAGGCCACCTGCTTTTTTCGAGTCATAGACGAAATAGCCCTGCGCGTACCACGGCGTGGAGTTACCGATAATCTTGATATTGTTTTTGGTGGCCGACACGCTACCGTCACTGCCCAGACCGTAGAACAGCGCTTCGAGCTTCGCGGTACCGGGCAGGGTGTTTTCTGGCAGAGGTAGCGACAAATTGGTGACGTCGTCATAAATACCGACCGTAAAACGTGATTTGGGCTTAGCGCTGCTCAGTTCAGTAAAGACCGCCATGACGCAGTCCGGGCCAAACTCTTTAGAAGAAAGCCCGTAACGTCCGCCAATCACGCGCGGTAGGGTTTCCCGCTCACCGCAGTTAAAGGCTTCTGCCAACGCGGTCATTACATCCAGATACAACGGTTCTGCCTGGGCGCCAGGCTCTTTGGTGCGATCCAGAACGGCAACGCTACGCGCCGTTTCTGGTAATACTTGCAGTAAATGTCTGGCGGAGAAGGGGCGGAACAGTCGAACTTTCAGGACGCCAACTTTCTCTCCACGAGCAAGTAACTCGTCGACGACTTCTTCGCAGGTACCAATCGCAGAACCCATCAAGATAATGACGCGTTCTGCCTGCGGATGACCGTAATATTCAAAGGGTTGATACTGGCGGCCCGTCGCCGCGGCGAAGTCGTTCATCGCCTGTTCGACGTTTTCGTAAACCGCGTTGTACCAGGGGTTTGTCGCTTCGCGCGACTGGAAGTAGGTATCCGGGTTCGCAGATGTACCGCGAATAACCGGATGCTCTGGATTAAGCGCGCGGGCGCGGTGAGCATCGATTTCCGCCTGCGGCATCAGTCCGAGGATCGTGTCATCGGCTAGCGGCACAATTTTATTGATTTCATGCGAAGTACGGAAACCATCAAAGAAATGAATAAAAGGCACCCGACTTTTCAGGGTGGCGATTTGTGAAATCAGTGCGAAATCCTGTGCTTCCTGGACGCTGCTGGCGCAGAGCATCGCACAACCCGTCTGGCGCACCGCCATTACGTCGGAATGGTCACCGAAGATAGACAGCGCATGAGTAGCAATCGTACGCGCGGCAACGTGCAGCACAAATGGCGTCAACTGACCGGCCAGTTTGTACAGCGTTGGGATCATTAGCAACAGGCCCTGCGATGAGGTAAACGACGTAGAGAGCGCGCCGGTCTGCAACGCGCCGTGAACGGTCGCGATCGCACCGCCTTCCGACTGCATTTCAACGACGCGAGGGGTATCCCCCCACACGTTTTTAAGCCCGTTCCCGGCCCAGGCGTCTGCCTGTTCCGCCATCGTCGAACTTGGTGTAATCGGGTAGATGGCGATAACTTCGCTGGTACGAAATGCGACCGAAGCAACCGCACCATTACCGTCAATTGTTTGCATACTGACACCCTTACATTGCGCAAAAAGAGGGATCCGCGTAACCGCGGCGAATCCTGTAGTTATATCTTTCTATTCTAGCAAAAGCGCTAAAGACAGATTTTCGCTTTTGTGTCCTGGGAATAAGCAGAATGAATGGTTTGATCAAAGGAGGAGCCAAAAAATTGCCAGAAAATGTAAACAGCACGCATAAATGCGCATTTTGCCTCTCGACGGCAGTGTTTCCGCTGCCTATTATTTATGGCTGTGTCGTTTGGTTAATATTCAGAGGGGAGTAAGATGCGCGCAGCGTTTTGGGTAGGGTGTGCCGCGTTATTATTATCGGCTTGCAGCAGTGAACCTGTTCAGCAGGCAACCGCCGCACACGTTGCACCGGGCATGAAGGCCGCAATGTCCAGCTCCGGAGAAGCCAACTGTGCCATGATTGGCGGTTCGCTATCCGTTGCCCGTCAACTGGATGGTTCTGCTATCGGGATGTGTGCATTACCTAACGGCAAACGCTGTAGTGAGCAGTCGCTTGCCGCCGGAAGCTGTGGGAATTATTGAGCCACTGCTTTTACTACATTAAATCTGCCAGTTTAAACGTCAACGTTTGTTCTGCTGTAGCCAGCGTTAACTGGTCAGCAGTCAGATCAACCTGTGCGCCTTGCTTAAACATCTCGCTGACGATACCGTCGAGCGCGTTAAGCTGTGGATCGGCGCACATCATGCGCGTCATTGCCATGTCTTTCACTTTTAATTCACCGTCGGACAGCTTGCCCTGACCGTGGAACTGATTACACATTTTTCCCGACACCGTCATATTTTCACCGAAACTTAATTCAGGTGGGGTATTGGCGACGGTTACCGGCTTGCCATTGACGCTCTGTAAAACAAAACGGTGGTGCTGTAACTGTTCGCGATTGACGGAAATTTTTCCATTGCTCACACAGCCAGCCATAAGCATGCTGAGCGCAATCAGCGTGACAATTTTCTTCATTAACTTTCTCTACGTTCGTGGCGGAATTGAATTCATGATGGTAATGATATCGCCAGATTTATCATCGAGGGTTATCTGAAAATGCTCCCCCGGAGGCGGGGGAGCGGAATGATTAGAAGAGGGCGTTCGGGCAGGTTTCGCCTTTGGCGATTTGAGCCAGATTCTGCAAGGTTGTTTCAGAAATGCTGGTCAACGCTTCGGCAGTCAGGAATGCCTGATGC
This sequence comes from Citrobacter sp. wls716, assembly GCF_005280975.1. Classification (NCBI taxonomy): domain Bacteria; kingdom Pseudomonadati; phylum Pseudomonadota; class Gammaproteobacteria; order Enterobacterales; family Enterobacteriaceae; genus Citrobacter; species Citrobacter sp. wls716. The sequence goes on along the minus strand of NZ_SZWX01000021.1, from coordinate 197,672 downwards.
CCGGTGAACAGGACGTTATGACAGGCTGACAAACGACGGAACACATCATCCTGAATCACATCATTGGACTTATCTTCAAAGAACAGGTCGCGTTCATTTTCGTACACGTCCATCCCCAGGGAACCGATCTTCTGGTTTTTCAGCGCGTCGATTGCTGCCTGAGAATCGATCAACGCCCCGCGGCTGGTGTTGATAACCATCACGCCATTTTTCATTTGCTCAAAAGCTTCGTGATTGAGCAGATGATAATTTTCTGGTGTTAACGGGCAGTGCAGGGAAATAACATCAGACTCCGCAAACAGTGTTTTAAGATCGACATATTCAACGCCTAACTCCAGCGCAGCAGCGCTTGGGTAGGGATCAAACGCCAGCAGGCGCATACCAAACCCTTTCAGGATCCGCAGTGCAGCAACACCGATTTTACCTGTACCAATCACCCCAGCCGTTTTGCCATACATGGTAAAGCCGGTCAGCCCCTCAAGAGAGAAGTTGGCGTCACGCGTACGCTGATAAGCACGATGGATACGGCGGTTCAGCGTCATCATCATACCGATTGCATGTTCGGCGACGGCTTCAGGTGAATAGGCAGGAACACGTACAACCTGCAAGCCCAACTCTTTCGCAGCGTCCAGATCGACGTTATTGAACCCGGCGCAGCGCAGCGCGATGTATTTCACACCGTGCTTTTTCAGTTCTTCCAGAACAGGGCGGCTGCCATCGTCGTTGACGAAAATGCACACGGCTTGACAACCATGGGCGGTTTTCGCTGTTTTTTCCGTCAACAGAAAGTCAAAGAATTCAAGTTCAAAACCAAAAGCCTCGTTAACCTGCTGCAGATACTTCTTGTCGTACTGTTTTGTACTATAGATGGCGAGTTTCATAAGACTTTCTCCAGTGATTTTGACGTCACATTAATTCAGTTCAAATTATTTTACAAAATCTAAAAAGTTATTGGTAGTCATAGATATAATGAATAATTCTAGAGTATCTCTTCTTAATGTGGGCACATTGCTGGATTTAAACCACTTTACTCAGCATAGGGTGATGGCGGCATCGTATAATTCGCCGACGGTCATGCCGTCCGCAAGATGTTTTTCCGTTACCGGCGAGTACTCGACCAGGTCAGGCAGGCCGTACTTAATGCGACGGTTTGAGCTGCTCTTGCCCGGCGTCAACGGGTGATAGCACCAGCGCCGCTGGTGAGATCCAGCTCGGCATAAACGCGTGCGGTGAGCTGTCTTTCTGCTTCTTTGACTTTATTCAACGTTGCCTGATGGGCTAACGTGGGCAGGCAAAATGCCGTGAGCAGAGGGATGAGGGACAGACGAAAGTGGCACAGTCATATTCTTCCTTGGGGGATGTCTTAACATAACTAGATATATAGCAAATACATAAGGTTAAATGTAGTTCGACACATGAGTGTTAGCTTTTACCTGGTCGTTCCTGGTTATGGACATTCGTACTGATAGTAGACTCTTGTCTCCAGGAGTCTACTATCGCCGAACAGGGTATACTTGTGTTATTCAGAATGTTTGAATTCATTATTTATTCATTCATTGATTTTCCAGTATTGCCCAGCTTCAATGTAGCTTAGCCCGATGCGTTGGGATGCTCGCTTGTTATCATTAATAAGATAAAAAATATCTGAAAGCACAGAACGTTCTTCGCTTGGGTAACTATGGCCTATAAAGCTAGTATCAACATTAGTTGCGTCAATCGATTCTATTCCAGGATAATAAATCAAACCAGTAGACGAATCACCCGCTCGCGGATAACGGTGTATCGTCTGGGATGCGGCTAACGCCTTATCTGTTGATGAAGCATATAAAGTAACAGGTTCTCCTTGTGCCACCAGTGCAGGGGCAATGTCTCGTTTGAAAACATCGGCATCTATGTCAGGAGCAGTTAGAATGACCTCTTTTATGCGATTTCGATAATCTGTATTTGTATTCAATACATCAATAACCGCCCGCGATAAAATTCTATTACCCATGCTGTGGGCTATCAGGTAAATATTTTTTGAATCGGATTTCTCAAGAAAATCGATAAGGAAATGTTTTAGGTTGGTTTGTGTCCACTCAGCATTTTGCTCATCGATGGTATAAGCAGAAGTTCTGGCCTGTGAAGGCCAGCTATAAAAAACAGGGACCATATCGATGTTTAATCATAGTATATTTGAGCTGTTTTTCTGGCTGCCTCGGCGAATGAGACATTATACCCATGAACGAAAATGAAGGTCTTTTTCTCTGGTATATTGCTTACTGTGGATACAAGGTAATTGAAAAAAACATTTTTAGCTAAAGGCGTTACACCAAGTAAGGCCACGTGTTTTTTGGGATCTTCTTTGAACTCAAGCTTTAAAAATGAAGGTTGTTCAGTTACTCCTATAATGTGGTGTCGAGGAATGCTAACTTCACAGAGTCCATAGGAGATTGAGGCTCGATTGATTCCATATGATTGGTTGGGTGGTGCGCCGCTGTTATAATTTCTATCGGTGGCATACAAAACCTTGACAATGGCATAATCTGGTTTTTGAGCTAATATATTTATTTCATTGCTGCTAGATGCCATACTGGTAACACCTGTGTTGGACATGCCGCAACCATTTAGTATGGCTATAAAAATACTGAACACTATGTATTTTAATATTTTCATTTTGCTTGACCTTGCTTTAAACTTGGTTAGAGTGTCTTTCCTTTATTGATTTTTTCTGAATGTTACCAACTAAAATTAATCGGGGTAATTAAGATTTACGTATTTCCGTAGGGAATGGCATTAATAAAATGGTTTTAATTTGGACTGGCAGGATAGTAATATTTTATTAGTGACTGTTTATTAGATGACGCATGTGGTTAGCCAAAGGGCATCAGACTTCTGATTGATACCGCGCTAGTAATTACTACGAACCTCCTACCGAATACTCACTGTTTCTGACTCATATTTTCAGGAAGCAACCCGCATGGTTTCTGCTATCGGTTGACCAAACGCTCTTCACCGTGAGGGAGACAATATGTTTGGACTTGAAACGCTTGATATATTAATTGGGATAATGACTGTGTATTTCATGTTTGGGATAGCATGTACCGCGATTGTTGAAGCTATTTCTGCGTGGACCCGTATTCGTAGTCAAAATCTTGACGTGGCGCTGAGCGAGTTCCTTTCAGGCGATCTGTCTCAAAATCAGCAATTTATTACTCAGTTTTTTGAACATCCGTTAATTCAGTCCCTAAGTAAAGGAAACCAGGGGCGTCCTTCCTATATTCCCCCAGACATTGTCGCGCAAGTCGTGGAGGCGTTAGTTGTCAGCAAAAGTGCGATGGCAACGCTCTCCGCTGGAGTGAATGCCATGCCGGGAAATGCCAAAAATAATCGGATCAAAGGCATCCTCGAAACAGTGGTGGCGCAGACGGGCAATAACGCGGCCACGTTTCGCAACGCGGTTGCAAAACAGTTTGATGCGGTAATGGATCGCGCCTCGGGTTGGTATAAACGAAAAATGCAGACCATCACGTTGATTGTCGCCACCGTTCTGGTTCTTGGGGGGAATATTGACACCCTCAACCTTGCGACTGTGCTGGCCTCCAATCCTGATGTTCGAGAAAAAATGGTGGCGATCGCGCAGCAGGAAGTCAATGAGGCGAAAAATCAGGCTCAGGACAAGGAGCGCATCGCGACAGCTAAAGGCAAATATAACCACGCGATTGCCGTTATGCAGTCTGCAGGCTTCGAACTGGGCTGGAAAGGATGGCCGCAAGGGGGGGCTGAATGGCTGGCAAAAGTGGTGGGCCTGCTGGTGACTATTTTCGCCGTCTCACTCGGCGGACCTTTCTGGTTCGATATTCTTCAACGGGTTATGCAGGTCCGTTCAACTGGCCCAAAACCAGCAGCACCGGGTAAATCCGACAGTCCGAAAAGTAAGTGAAGTGTAACGGTTAACTATCGACAGAGAGGGCATCATGATACTTACACCCGCACAGAAAAGTCTCTGTGAACGAGTTTTGAATGCGTTTGAAACCGGCTCGGCCGAAGGCGATTACTCGGCTATCGCGATATTCCATGATGGTCCTCACGGGATCAGGCAGATCACTTACGGTCGTTCACAAACTACGGAATACAGCAAATTGCAGGATCTGGTGACCCGCTACGTTAATGCAAATGGGCGATTCAGCGCCGATCTTGCTCCGTTTGTTGCAAAGATAGGCAATATCGCACTGGTTGACAATGAACCGTTTAAGGACTTATTACGACGAGCAGGGCGCGATGATCCGATAATGAAATCGGTACAGGATCGGTTCTTTGATGAGCGCTACTATTTGCCTGCGCTGAAATGGGCACAGGACTTTGGTTTTAAAGATGCGCTCTCATTTCTGGTCATCTATGACTCATTTGTTCATAGCGGCACTATTTTGACGTTCTTGCGCGCCCAGTTTCGTGAGGTGCCTCCAGCCAGTGGCGGTGATGAACACACCTGGATTTCCCAGTATGTTGAAGTGAGAAATTCATGGTTAGCCAACCATAGCAACCCCGAACTTCATCCTACCGTTTATCGTACAAAATGTTTGCGATTTGAAATAGATCGCGGCAACTGGGATCTTTCGCAGGTCCCCATTAACGCTAACGGTATACCCGTCGGGCCCTTACCTGATATATCAATCACTCAGACATCGATACCTCCGGTGGAACAACCCAGCGTTCCGTATTTTGGTGAGGAAGCACCCGTTTCTGGTTTTGCGGATAACGCCGCGTCGATCGCCGCTGACGAGTGGCATTTTTTTGGCGAGCAGCGCTACAACCGCAATGGTGGCCTTCTTCATTCCGGGCACAAAGAGGGTGAGGATGGCTGGTGGCAACGTGTTGGCCTGTATTGGGCAAAAATCGGGCGGGACGATCTGGACGGGCGAGATCATGACTGGCCGTGGTCGGCGGCGTTCATTTCATGGGCCATACGTCAGGCTGGCGCGGGGGAGCGTTTTTCCTACTCTGCTTCGCATGCGACGTACATCAGCAAATCGATCCGCGACAGAAATCAGGGTAATGCTAAAGCGTTGTACTGGGGATACAGGCTGAATGAGCGTAAACCGCAGGTGGGGGATTTGGTTTGTTGGGACAGAGACCCCGACAAAGTCGTTGATTACGATCATCAGCATCTGGGCAACTACAGCAGTCACACCGACTTAGTTGTTTCCGTAGGCACTAATGAGATTGAAATTATTGGCGGTAATGTTGGTAATTCGGTGACACGACGCCCGTTGGCGCTCACCGCCGACGGATTCCTTGCCAGCGATGTACAAGGAGGGGAAACGCTGTTTGCCATCATGGGGTATCGCGGAGAGTGAAAAATGAAACGATCTAATATAGTGCTTAAATACGCTGCCCCGCTAATGTTTTGCACTTTCCTTTTACTGAGTGGGTGTGCCTTATTCGTTTCACACTACGATGCAGGCGCGTACCAGAACTTCACAAATTTAAAGGCGTTCCACCTTAAATTTCTCGAAGATAATACAGCTAAACCCGGGAATACCTTTGATGAAACTAAGGTAAAGGCTACTTGCGATACCGGGGACCTCAAGTTCCGTGAGGCGACGGAATATGCTGCAGGCAAACATGATGACTCACGTGTACGGGCTATTCATTATCTCGATAATGTCTTTGAGAGTGATTGCCGAATGGCGATGAAGGATAAAAAGTTATTTAGCGTCGTCTATGCGGATGAAAAAACCGATGTAGTTAAGTTGAACTACGATCTGGCCATTCGGGGAGAAAGTTCCCGTGTGGGGTCTGTTGTAAAATAGGGGATGAAAAATGTCAGATATTGATGATGCCATGAATGCGATTAAAAATGAGGTTGCTGAATCCATTAAAGAACAACTGAAAGCGCTCTTGCTCTCGGCAGCAAAAGATACGAATGAGGTAATAAACGATACCGGTAAGAAAATTGCGTACTGGCTGCGTCTTCGTGGGCAGGGAAAACTGAGTGACAGTGAACTGGAGGCGTTGCTCTACGCCAGAGATCAACTGCTGCGACAATATAAAAACACGGTGGAAATTGCAGCAAGAGCTCAGGTTGAGAAGATTGCTATTTCGCTGGTTAATATTGTGCTCGACAAATTATTGGGCATTGCCTTTCACCAGAAATGAGGCACGGCATAGGGCTAATAGGGCGAAAAAATGGTCGGTTTTCTGCGCCACTGACGGATGTGGTATAGGGTATCTCACTGAGAGACCACTATTTTTTATTACCCACAACCTATAAATATTACATATATTTCAATGGTATCTATTCTTAAGGTGGGCATGTTTAGCTAAACATGCCACAATACTGGCCTAAACCGGCTTAAATTTTCGCTAAATCAGGATATTAACTACCCATGAAGGGTAAATATAAAGCCGTTCTGGCACTCCTCTTATTATTGATTCTCGTGCCGCTGACGTTGGTCATGACGCTTGGCCTGTGGGTTCCCACGCTGGTGGGCGTCTGGTTGCCTGTCGGCACGCGTATTGCGCTGGATGAGAGCCCACGGCTGACACGGCATGGGCTGCATATCCCGGAACTTCGCTATCTGGTCGATGATTGCCCGCTAGCGCGCATTACTCAGGCAGAGCTCTCTCACCCCAGCCGCTGGTTGCTTAATGTTGGGACAATTGAGCTCGACTCGGCTTGCCTGGCCAAATTGCCGCAGGCAGAACCCTCGCCGGTAGCGCCAAAAACGCTGGCTGAATGGCAATCAATGCTACCCAATACCTGGATTAACATCGACAACGTTATTCTCTCTCCATGGCAGGAGTGGCAGGGGAAACTGTCGCTCTCGCTAACGCCCTCTACCCAGCAGCTGCGCTACCAGGGTGAAAAAGTTAAATTTCAGGGGCGTCTGCACGGACAGAATCTGACGGTAAATGAGCTGGATGTTGCAGCATTTGAAGGGCAGCCGCCGATAAAACTGGTCGGTGAATTTACCATGCCGCTGGTTCCTGATGGACTACCAGTGAGCGGGCATGCGGTTGCTACTCTGAGCTTGCCGCAGGAGCCAACGCTGGTTGACGCCGAACTTGAGTGGCAAGAAAACAGCGGACAACTGATCGTCATGGCACGGGATGCGGCCGATCCGCTTCTCGATCTGCCATGGGAAATAACGCGTCAGCAACTGACTATCAGTGACGGTCGCTGGAACTGGCCTTATCAGGGGTTCCCGTTAAGTGGGCGTCTGGGGGTGAAAGTTGAAAACTGGCAGGCCGGTCTGGAAAATGCCGTGTTGAGTGGGCGTCTGAACATTCTGACGCAAGGCGATGCCGGTAAAGGAAACGCCGTATTAACGTTAGGGCCAGGTAGGCTCGGTGTGGATAGTAGCGATATGCCGTTACAGTTGATCGGTGAGGCGAAACAGGATGACCTGATCTTTTACGCGAAGTTACCCGCCAGACTTACCGGAAGCCTGATCGATCCGCAGCTCGCTTTCGAGCCAGGGGCATTGCTGCGTTCCCGTGGGCGAGTCATCGACTCACTCGATATTGACGAAATTCGCTGGCCATTGGCTGGCGTTAAAGTGACACAGCGCGGTGTGGATGGGCGTCTGCAGGCCATTTTACGAGCGCATGAGAACCAGATGGGTGACTTTGAGTTACACCTTGATGGTCTGGCCAATGATTTTCTTCCTGATGCCGGTCGTTGGCAGTGGCGGTATTGGGGCAAAGGCAGTTTTACACCGATGCATGCGCTTTGGGATGTCGCGGGCAAAGGGGAGTGGCACGACAACACCCTGAGACTTTTCGACCTCTCGACCGGGTTTGACCAACTGCAATATGGCACCATGAAGGTGGAAAACCCGCGTCTGGTGATGGATGCGCCGATTGTGTGGGTCCGTGATGCCGAAAAACCGACGTTTAGCGGTGCGCTTTCGCTCGATGCCGGAAATACGCTCTTTAGCGGGGGCAGCGTCTTACCTCCTTCAACGCTGAAGTTCAGTGTTGAAGGGACTGATCCGACGATTTTCCAGTTCAAAGGTCAACTTCATGCCGGAGCAATTGGTCCTGTACAGTTGAATGGGCGCTGGGATGGGATCCGCCTGCGTGGCCAGGCCTGGTGGCCAAAACAATCACTCACCGTTTTCCAGCCATTGGTACCACCGGACTGGAAAATGAATCTGCGCGAAGGTGAACTTTATGCGCAGGTGGCGTTCTCCGCCGCGCCGGAGCAGGGCTTTGAGGCGGGGGGGCACGGCGTACTGAAAGGGGGTAGTGCCTGGATGCCTGATAACCAAATTAACGGTGTCGATTTTGTGCTGCCGTTTCGTTTTAGCGAAGGCGTATGGCAACTGGGTACGCGGGGGCCGGTGTCATTACGTATTGCGGAAGTTGTGAATCAGGTTGCTGCGACAAACATCACCGCCGATCTGCAGGGCGGGTATCCCTGGAGTGAAGACAATCCGTTGCTGTTAAGCGATGTCAGCGCCGAACTACTGGGTGGCAAAGTGGTTATGCAACAACTGCGGATGCCGCAGCACGATCCGGCATTGTTACGGGTGCAGAATATCTCCTCCAGCGAACTCATCAGTGCGGTAAATCCGAAGCAGTTTGCTATGTCGGGTCCGGTCAGCGGTGCGTTACCGTTATGGCTGAATAACGAAAAGTGGATCATCAAAGACGGATGGTTGACCAACCCAGGACCAATGACGTTGCGTATTGATAAAGACACGGCGGATGCCGTTGTCAAAGATAATATGGCAGCCGGTGCGGCCATTAACTGGCTGCGTTATATGGAAATAAGTCATTCCTGGACGAAAATAAATCTGGATAACCTCGGTGTTTTAACCATGCAGGCAACGGTGACTGGCAACAGTCGGGTGGATGGCAAAGTGGGAACGGTTAATTTGAATTACACCCACGAGGAAAACGTCTTTACGCTATGGCGCAGTTTGCGTTTTGGCGACAATTTACAGGCATGGCTTGAACAAAATGCAGCGCTGCCAGAAACCCATTGCCCGGAAGGCAAGGAATGTGAGGAACAACAATGAAAACGATAGCTGCCATGCTGGGACTGCTTGCGTCATCTCTGCTGGCGGGGTGTACCCCCAGAATCGAAGTGGCTGCGCCTAAAGAGCCCATCACTATCAATATGAACGTCAAAATCGAGCACGAGATCCATATCAAAGTGGATAAAGACGTCGAGAGTTTACTGAAATCGCGCAGCGATCTGTTCTGAGGTCACGATGAAAAAACAGCTTGTAGCGATCCTGGTGGCGTTAAGTTTTTTGAGCGGCAACGTATGGGCATTGACGCTGAATGAAGCCAGAACGCAGGGACGGGTAGGTGAGACGCTTAACGGCTATCTTGTAGCGCTGAAAACGGATGCTGAAACGCAGGCGCTGGTGAATGAGATTAATAAAGCGCGCAGCGCCAGCTATCAGCAACTGGCTGAGAGTAACAACATTCCGCCAGATGAAGTGGCGAAAATGGCCGGACAAAAGCTGGTTGCTCGCGCCAAACCCGGCGAGTATGTACAGGGCATAAATGGGAAATGGTTAAGGAAATAATAATTCATTTCTGAGCAGGAGCTGACAAGTATTGCATTCACATGAATTATTCATCGATATCGCAATAGTTGCCACACTGCATGATATCGATGTTGATATAGTTCCCCTCCGGTAGCGTCCTGGGGTGAAATCATGTGGCTTTTCAAGTGGTATGTCTGGAATCGTTGGGTATTCAAGCTGTTAAGCCGGGATGTCGCGGAGCCGGAACAATTTTTACAGCATTGCTGGGAAGAGAATCTGGCGAAGTGCAGGGATTACGCAACCATCTGGCGTGATATTAATCGCATTCACGGGAAGCAGGCAAAGAAGTAAAAACCCTCCCACCGGATGGTGAGAGGGTCAATCATCAGGCAGCGACGACGCTGTCGATTGCCGCTTTTGCATCGGATTGTGCTTTAGATGCCACTTCCGGACCGTAAGCAATGCCTTCCGCGAAGACGACGTTCACGTCGGTGATACCGATAAAGCCCAGGAACACATTCAGATACGGGGTGATCAGGTCGGTCGGCGTATCTTTATGGATACCACCACGGCTGGTCAGCACGATCGCACGTTTTCCGGTTACCAGACCTTCCGGGCCTTTCTCGGTGTAACGGAAGGTCACGCCAGCACGGGCAATCAGGTCGAAGTAGTTTTTCAGTTGCGTTGGGATGTTGAAGTTATACATCGGCGCGGCGATAACAATCACATCATGCGCTTTCAGCTCAGCGATCAGTTCATCGGACAGCGCGAGCGCTTCTTGCTGGCGTGGCGTCAGCGGCGTATCGCTCGGGCGCATCGCACCCACCAGCTCGCCATCCAGCACTGGAACAGGATTTGCAGCCAGGTCACGGACGGTGATTTCATCAGCGGAGTGCTTTTCACGCCACTGTTCAACAAAATAATCAGACAACTGACCAGACTGAGAGTACCCTGCCAGAATACTGGATTTAAGAACTAATACCTTGCTCATGGGTGTTTCCTTTTATGTGTTTGAAGGGGATGTGCCCCGTTGCTTGTTGACACTTTATTCACAATCCTGCCGCAGTGATAGCGCAATATATCGAATCCTATGTTCGAAATTATTGAACAACACATGAAAAGCGCCGATGTGGTACTCTATACCTATCATCTACAAGAGATTTAACCCGGCAGAGCACTGCCCTCTAACGCTATGACAGAACAACAAAAATTAACCTTCAACATGCTGCAGCAACAGCTGGACTCACTGATGCTGCGCGACAGACAGCGTTTTGCCCGCCGCCTGCACGGCGTGAAGAAGGTTAAAAATCCTGATGCACAACAGGCCATTTACCAGGAGATGGCGAAAGAGATCGCGCAGGCAGCAGGTAAAGTCGTGCTGCGCGAAGCGGCGCGTCCGGAGATTACCTATCCGGAAAACCTGCCCGTCAGCCAGAAAAAGCAGGATATTCTGGACGCCATTCGCGACCATCAGGTGGTGATTGTGGCTGGTGAGACCGGTTCGGGGAAAACCACCCAGTTACCGAAAATCTGTATGGAGCTGGGGCGTGGGGTGAAAGGGCTGATTGGCCATACTCAACCGCGCCGTCTGGCGGCGCGCACCGTGGCGAACCGTATTGCGGAAGAGTTGCAAACCGAGCCGGGCGGCTGTATCGGTTATAAAGTGCGTTTCAGCGATCATGTCAGTGACAACACCATGGTTAAGCTGATGACTGACGGTATCCTGCTGGCGGAAATTCAGCAGGATCGGCTGCTGATGCAGTACGACACCATCATCATCGATGAAGCGCATGAACGCAGTCTGAATATCGATTTTCTGCTCGGCTATTTGAAAGAACTCCTGCCGCGTCGTCCGGATCTCAAAATTATTATCACTTCGGCGACCATCGACCCGGAGCGTTTTTCAAAGCATTTCAATAACGCGCCGATTATCGAAGTCTCCGGTCGAACTTACCCGGTGGAAGTGCGTTATCGCCCGATTGTTGAAGATGCAGATGACACCGAGCGTGACCAACTGCAGGCAATTTTTGATGCCGTAGATGAGTTAGGCCGTGAAAGTCAGGGCGACATTCTGATCTTCATGAGCGGCGAACGTGAAATTCGCGATACTGCGGATGCGCTGAATAAGCTGGATTTGCGCCATACCGAAGTGCTACCTCTCTATGCGCGTCTTTCTAACAGCGAGCAGAACCGCGTATTCCAGTCGCACAGCGGCCGCCGTATCGTGCTGGCTACCAACGTGGCGGAAACTTCGCTAACCGTGCCGGGGATCAAATATGTAATTGACCCGGGCACTGCGCGTATCAGCCGCTACAGTTACCGCACCAAAGTTCAGCGCTTGCCGATTGAACCGGTGTCACAGGCTTCTGCCAACCAGCGTAAAGGCCGCTGCGGTCGTGTTTCTGAAGGGATCTGTATTCGTCTGTATTCCGAAGACGATTTCCTGTCGCGCCCGGAGTTTACCGACCCGGAGATCCTGCGTACCAACCTGGCATCCGTTATTTTGCAGATGACTGCGTTGGGGCTGGGCGATATCGCGGCGTTCCCGTTTGTTGAAGCACCGGATAAACGCAATATTCAGGACGGGGTACGCCTGCTCGAAGAGCTGGGGGCGATAACCACCGACGAACAGGCAACCGCTTACAAGTTAACGCCGTTGGGCCGTCAGCTGTCGCAACTGCCGGTGGATCCGCGTCTGGCGCGCATGGTGCTGGAAGCGCAAAAACATGGCTGCGTACGTGAAGCGATGATCATTACCTCGGCGCTGTCCATTCAGGACCCGCGCGAGCGTCCAATGGACAAGCAACAGGCTTCTGACGAGAAACACCGCCGCTTCCACGACAAAGAGTCTGATTTCCTCGCGTTTGTGAACCTGTGGAACTATCTTGGCGAGCAGCAAAAAGCGCTGTCGTCAAACCAGTTCCGTCGCCAGTGCAAACTTGATTTTCTAAACTACCTGCGCGTGCGAGAGTGGCAGGATATCTACACGCAACTGCGCCAGGTAGTGAAAGAGTTGGGTATTCCGGTTAATAGCGAACCTGCTGAGTATCGGGAAATTCACGTTGCGCTGTTGACCGGGTTACTCTCGCATATCGGGATGAAAGATGCCGATAAACAGGAATTTACCGGCGCGCGTAACGCCCGCTTCTCGATCTTCCCCGGCTCTGGGTTGTTTAAAAAACCACCGAAATGGACGATGGTTGCTGAGCTGGTGGAAACCAGCCGCCTGTGGGGACGTATTGCCGCACGTATCGATCCCGAGTGGGTGGAGCCGGTTGCCCAGCATCTGATCAAACGTTCATACAGTGAACCGCACTGGGAACGCGCGCAGGGTGCTGTAATGGCGACAGAAAAGGTCACCGTTTACGGCTTACCGATTGTGGCCGCCCGTAAGGTGAACTACAGCCAGATCGATCCAGTCCTGTCGCGTGAACTGTTCATCCGCCATGCGTTGGTGGAAGGCGACTGGCAAACTCGCCATGCGTTTTTCCGTGACAACCTCAAGCTGCGTGCGGAAGTGGAAGAGTTGGAGCACAAATCACGCCGTCGCGACATTCTGGTCGATGATGAGACGCTGTTTGAGTTTTACGACCAGCGCATCAGCCATGATGTGGTTTCTGCCCGCCACTTTGACAGCTGGTGGAAGAAGGTTAGCCGCGAGACACCGGATCTGCTCAACTTTGAAAAGAGCATGCTCATCAAAGAGGGCGCGGAGAAAATCAGCAAGCTGGATTACCCGAACTTCTGGCATCAGGGCAATCTCAAACTGCGCCTGAGCTATCAGTTTGAACCCGGCGCTGATGCGGATGGTGTGACCGTGCATATTCCGCTGCCGCTGCTTAACCAGATCGAAGAGAGCGGTTTTGAATGGCAAATTCCGGGGCTGCGCCGTGAACTGGTGATCGCCCTGATTAAATCACTGCCAAAACCGGTACGGCGTAACTTTGTGCCGGCACCGAACTATGCGGAAGCGTTTTTAGGTCGTGTGACGCCGCTGGAACTGCCGCTGCTGGATTCGCTGGAGCGTGAACTGCGCCGCATGACCGGCGTCACCGTTGACCGTGACGACTGGCACTGGGATCAGGTGCCCGATCACCTAAAAATCACCTTCCGGGTCGTGGATGATAAGAACAGGAAGCTGCAGGAAGGGCGTTCGCTGCAGGATTTGAAAGATGCGCTGAAGGGTAAAGTTCAGGAAACGCTGTCTGCGGTGGCGGATGACGGTATTGAACAGAGCGGATTGCACATCTGGAGCTTCGGCCAGTTGCCGGAAAGTTACGAGCAAAAACGCGGCAACTATAAAGTCAAAGCGTGGCCTGCGCTGGTGGATGAGCGTGACAGCGTTGCTATCAAACTGTTTGATAATCCGCTGGAGCAACAGCAGGCGATGTGGTGCGGTTTACGCCGCCTGTTGTTGCTGAATATTCCATCACCTATCAAATATTTACACGAGAAACTGCCCAACAAAGCGAAGCTGGGGCTGTATTTTAACCCGTATGGCAAAGTGCTGGATTTGATTGACGACTGTATCTCCTGCGGTGTGGATAGACTTATCGACGCTAACGGCGGCCCGGTGTGGACGGAAGAGGGCTTTGCGGCGTTGCACGAAAAAGTGCGGGCCGAGCTGAATGACACAGTGGTCGATATTGCGAAGCAGGTCGAACAGATCCTGACGGCGGTATTTAATATCAACAAACGTCTGAAAGGGCGTGTGGATATGACCATGGCGCTGGGACTTTCGGATATCAAAGCGCAAATGAGCGGGCTGGTGTACCGTGGATTTGTCACCGGCAATGGATTCAAACGCCTGGGCGATACGTTGCGTTATTTGCAGGCCATTGAAAAACGGCTGGAGAAACTGGCGATTGATCCACATCGCGATCGGGCGCAGATGCTGAAAGTAGATAGTGTGCAGCAGGCCTGGCAGCAGTGGTTCAATAAACTGCCGCCCGCGCGGCGTGAAGATGATGATGTCAAAGAGATCCGCTGGATGATAGAAGAGCTGCGAGTCAGCTATTTTGCCCAGCAGCTTGGCACACCATATCCGATCTCCGATAAACGTATTCTGCAGGCGATGGAGCAGATTACGGGGTGACGCGATGCTGGACTGTAGGGCGGATAAGGCATAGCCGCCATCCGGCATCTGTACCCGGTAAAGAATAAACACCAGGAGTTATGAGTATGAGTCAGTTCCCGATACTTTCCGCAGCCACCCTTGCGGCGATAAATACCGTAGGGCGATGGTTGGCGCAGAATGATTTTATGGAGAACATCACCGTTCAGTCAGACTGCGTGATTCTGGCGGGCAACGCGGTTATTCCGACCATCGACGCCGCCTGTCGGATCGCGAAAGAACAACAGGTTCCCTTATTGATTAGCGGTGGCATCGGTCATTCTACGCGCTTTCTGTATGACGCGATTGCAGAGCATCCTCGCTATAACATCATCCGCACCAGCGGACGAGCAGAAGCTGCGATCCTGGCTGATATTGCGCACCAGTTCTGGCAAATTCCGGGTGAGACGATTTGGGTGGAAGACCAGTCAACAAACTGCGGTGAGAATGCACGCTTTAGCTGTGCCTTACTGAACCAGGCGACAGAAAATATTCACACGGTCATTGTGGTGCAGGACCCTACAATGCAACGCCGCACGATGGCGACGTTTCAGCGTGTAACCCGTGATTTTCTGCAGGCGCCGCGCTGGTTGAGTTTTCCCGGTTTTATCCCTGAGTTGACTCTACAGAACGGTGGTGTGGATTTCGCGCCAACTGCGGAGGGGCTGTGGTCTGTGGATCGCTATCTTTCACTGATTACCGGCGAATTGCCGAGACTGCGCGATGATGCAACCGGCTATGGCCCTCGTGGTCGTGATTTTATCGCCCATGTTGATATTCCGCAGAATGTTGAGGATGCATGGTTGCATCTGCAAAACGATACGGCGCTGACTGACCTGCTGGCGAGCCGATCGCTGTAATCTTTGCTGCCCGTTTGTCGGCATTTTGCCGCAAACGGGCATAAATCCTGCCTGTTTTTTCCCTCCGCCATGACATTACCAGATGCTTTTATGAAGCGGCTCACAGAACGACAATTCCAGCAGTAATGCGTCATGCATGATTGGTATTAATTAACAATAGTTTTACTTGTTAAAAACAAATCAATCACAGGAGAAGCGCATGTCAGTACCCGTACAACATCCTATGTATATCGATGGGCAGTTTGTGACCTGGCACGATGACGCCTGGATTGATGTCGTCAATCCGGCCACGGAAGAGATTATCTCGCGTATTCCCGATGGACGCGCTGAAGATGCGCGTAAAGCAATCGATGCCGCACAGCGTGCTCAGCCGCAATGGGAAGCCCTGCCTGCTATTGAACGGGCGAACTGGTTACGCAAAATTTCTGCGGGCATCCGTCAGCGAGCCGCTGAAATCAGTGCGTTGATTGTGGCGGAAGGTGGAAAAATACAGCAACTGGCCGAGGTCGAAGTCTCATTTACCGCCGACTATATCGATTACATGGCTGAGTGGGCGCGTCGCTATGAAGGCGAGATCCTGCAAAGCGATCGCCCGGGTGAGAATATCCTGCTGTTTAAGCGTGCACTGGGCGTGACGACGGGCATTCTGCCGTGGAACTTCCCGTTTTTCCTGATTGCCCGCAAACTGGCTCCCGCCTTGCTGACGGGGAATACCATTGTCATTAAGCCGAGTGAATTCACACCGAATAACGCCATCGCCTTTGCCAAAATTGTTGATGACATTGGTTTACCGCGCGGAGTCTTTAACCTGGTGCTTGGACGCGGTGAAACGGTCGGTCAGGAACTTGCCGGGAATCCCAAAGTGGCGATGGTGAGCATGACCGGCAGCGTTGTGGCGGGCGAGAAAATCATGGCTGCGGCAGCGAAAAATATCACTAAGGTATGTCTGGAGCTGGGCGGCAAAGCGCCGGCAATCGTCATGGACGATGCTGACCTTGAGCTGGCAGTGAAGGCTATTGTTGACTCGCGGGTGATCAATACCGGTCAGGTGTGCAACTGTGCCGAACGCGTGTATGTCCAGAAAGGTATCTATGACCAGTTTGTGAATCGTCTGGGAGAGGCAATGAAAGCCGTGCAGTTTGGCAATCCGGCCGAGCGTAATGACATCGCGATGGGGCCGCTCATTAATGCGGCTGCGCTGGCACGTGTGGAACAGAAAGTGGCGCGCGCAGTGCAGGAAGGGGCCAGAGTGGTTCTGGGCGGTAAAGCCGTTGCCGGCAAAGGTTATTACTACCCGCCGACGTTACTGTTAGACGTGCGCCAGGAGATGGCGATTATGCACGAGGAGACGTTTGGTCCGGTGCTGCCGGTGGTGGCGTTTGATACGCTGGAACAGGCGTTGACAATGGCCAATGACAGCGACTACGGTCTGACCTCATCGATCTATACGCAGAATCTGAATACGGCAATGAAGGCGATTAAGGGGCTGAAGTTTGGCGAAACCTATATTAATCGAGAAAACTTCGAGGCGATGCAGGGCTTCCACGCTGGCTGGCGTAAGTCCGGGATTGGCGGGGCTGATGGTAAACATGGTCTGAACGAATACCTGCAAACGCAGGTGGTTTATCTGCAGTCCTGATACTGATACGCCGGGTATAAGCCGGGTGTTCCTGTGAGCCACCCGGCACAATCATCACACTTTTGTGGCTATCCAGTTCATCATCATTTCCGGCCACACGGCCAGCGGTAACCCTTGAGTATCCCGAATACCGAAGCCGTGTTTGCCGCGTTCAAACAGATGCATTTCAACAGGAACCCCCTGTGCGCGAAGTGCATTAAAAAATGCCAGACTGTTTTCGACTTTCACCGCCGGATCGTCAATGGCATGCAGCAGGAATGTTGGCGGCGTCGTGTTCTCAACCCGTTCTTCAAGTGAATAGCGGTGCAGGTCCTTTTCTTCGGGGGTCGTGCCAACTAATTCAAGGCGAGAGCCTGGGTGAGCAATATTCTCACGCAGGCTAATCACCGGATAGACCAGCGCCATGAACGCGGGGCGGGCGGGTTGTTCGTCTACGCTATCGAGGGGCGTATAAACCGATTCAGCAAAACGTGTTCCCAGGCTGGCTGCCACATGACCGCCGGAGGAAAAGCCCAGTATACCGATACGATAAGGATCGATTCCCCATTCATGTGCGTTAGCCCGAATGTAGCGCATAGCGCGTTGGGCATCGGCCAACGGTGCGTTTGACGCTTCCTCGTGACCATCCCCCGGCAAGCGATAGGTCATGACAAACAGAGTATAACCGCGGGCATTAAAAAAGGGCGCCAGCGCACTACCTTCTTTGTCCAGCACTACGCGTCGATAAGAGCCGCCGGGGGTGACAAGTATTCCCACACCATTCGGTTTTGCGGGGGCGTAGACGGTGATTTCTGGGGCACGAATACCGGTTACCGCACGATCGTAATGAGAGGTTCCCGTATGTCTGGGTTCGGGGGTAAATACCGCATCGCTGTTTTTTGCTCCGGGGGCTTCACCCATTGGCCAGACTGAGACGGTGGCGGCGTGGGCAACGGCTTGCGCGATCATAGTTTCTAACGTTTCTCGACTCAGTGCTTCCATTACTGTGCTCCCTTTGTGGCAAAGGTTAGCTATAGCACACTTAATGGGTTGAAAACGGGGAGAGACTCACAACGTATTGAATTAGCGGGAAATGAAACGAGGCGGAGGCGATCCTCCGCCATAACACTAAAGCGTGATAAATTTATCCAACGTACGGATAAGTTGGGTGACAAAACCGTACTCGTTATCGTACCAGGCCACGGTTTTTACCAGTTGCAGATCGCCCACTTCGGTGATCTCGGTTTGTGTTGCATCAAATACTGAACCGAAATGTGAGCCAATGACATCTGACGAGACAATTTCTTCGTCGGTATAGCCGAATGATGCATTGTTCAGCGTTGCCTTTTTCAGCGCGTCGTTAACCTCTTCCGCAGTGACTTTTTTACCCAGAATCGACACCAGTTCCGTAACGGATCCGGTTTTTACCGGAACACGCTGGGCGTGACCTTTTAATTTCCCGCTCAGGGCCGGGATCACCAGACCAATCGCCTTCGCCGCACCGGTGGTATGAGGAATGATATTTTCTGCTGCCGCGCGTGAGGCGCGCAGATCTTTCCCGCGAGGGCCATCAACCAGTGATTGCGTTCCGGTGTAAGCATGGATAGTGGTCATGGTGCCAAGCTGAATACCGAAGCTGTCATGCAGCGCTTTTGCCATCGGCGCCAGGCAGTTGGTGGTGCACGACGCGACAGAGATAATCCGATCGCTGGCATCCATCGTGTCGTCGTTGACGTTAAAGACAATGGTTTTCATATCCCCAGCCGGGGCGGATATCAGCACTTTTTTGGCCCCGGCATCCAGGTGCGCGTTGGCTTTTTCTGTTGAGGTATAAAAACCGGTGCATTCGATGATGATCTCTGCGCCAGTCGTTTTCCACGGAATATTTTTGGCCTCTTTTTCGGCGTAAACGGCAATTTTTTTACCATCGACAATCAGTGCGTCCTCGGTAAAGTCGACGCTCCAGGGAAACGGGCCGTAGTTTGAATCGTGTTTTAACAGATAAGCGAGGATTTTCGGTGAGGTGAGGTCATTGATAGCGACGACCTCCACGCTGCTTTTGACCTCCAGTAGCCGACGCAATACCAGACGACCGATACGACCAAAACCGTTAATGCCAATTTTATTCATGGTTTTCTCCTGTCAGGATGAGACGGTACGACATATTTTCCCTACCAGGCATAGTCCAGTCAGGCATCCGCGGCAATAGCTGTTTTTGCGGTTAAACGTAACTGACTGAAAATGGGTGAACAAAACTTAATGAATTTTTAACAAAAGCCCGTTATGTTGACGCATTATTGTTTTGATTCGAGAAGTGTTATGGGGAAGAAGTATTCTGGCCTGCAAATTGGCATTCACTGGCTGGTCTTTTTGTTGGTCATTGTGGCCTACAGTGCCATGGAGTTTCGCGGATTTTTCCCGCGCAGCTATCGTCCCGGGTTCAACATGGTGCATGTTTCCTGTGGTATCACGATTTTAGCGTTGATGGTGGCGCGTCTGCTGGTCAGACTTAAGTATCCGGCACCACCGATTGAACCAAAACCGAAGCCGATGATGATTGGCATGGCGCATCTGGGGCATCTGGTTATCTATTTGCTGTTTATTGCGCTGCCGATTATTGGCCTGGTGATGATGTATAACCGGGGAAATCCGTGGGTTGCATTCGGCATTGTTATGCCACATGCGGCAGAAGCCAATTTTGAACTGGCCGATATGCTGAAATCATGGCACGAAACGCTGGCAAACCTGGGTTATTTTGTCATTGGCCTGCATGCCGCCGCGGCTCTGCTACATCACTATTTCTGGAAGGATAATACGTTGTTGCGCATGATGCCGCGAAAACGCTCCTGAGGTAATGCCCCGCAAATGTGGGGCATTTTTTTAGCCGATTATTTTTCCAGACATCATAAAAGCTTATCGACAAGATGGTTAAACAACGCTCAATTCGCCACACTTGTCACTTGATCGCTGTCCTTATTAAAACTACTGTATATAAATACAGTTAATGAGAGGCAGATTATTATGTTGTTTTTCCAGCCTGCGGAACGCCGCGAAGTTAAACACTTTCCGCTATTTAGCGATCTTGTGCCTTGCGGTTTTCCATCTCCGGCGCAGGACTACGTTGAGAAACGTATCGACCTCAATGACCTGCTGGTACGGCATCCCAGCGCAACCTATTTTGTTAAATCATCTGGCGACTCCATGAGGGGCGCGGGGATCGGCGAGGGCGATTTGCTGATTGTCGACAGCGCCAGAAAGCCTGCCCATGGAGATATCGTTATTGCCGCTATTGAGGGCGAATTCACCGTTAAACGTCTGCAATTACACCCAGTTATCATGCTGAAGCCAGAGAACAGCACCTACGCGCCGATCATGATTAGCAGCGAGGACACGCTGGATATATTTGGTGTGGTGACATTTATCGTTAAAGCCGTGGGCTGATTATGTTTGCCCTGGTGGATGTTAATTCATTTTATGCCAGCTGTGAGTCGGCATTCCGGCCCGATCTGAAGGGCAAACCCGTTGTCGTTCTTTCAAATAACGATGGCTGTGTCATTGCCTGTAGCACGGAGGCAAAAGCGCTTGGCGTTAATATGGGCGCACCGTATTTCAAACAGAAAGATCTGTTCAGGCGCTATGGCGTGTTCTGTTTTAGTTCGAACTACGAATTGTATGCGGATATGAGCAGCAGGGTGATGTCGATTCTGGAGGAGTTGTCGCCGCGCGTGGAGATGTACAGTATTGATGAAGCCTTTTGCGATTTAACGGGCGTGCGAAACTGCCGGGACCTTACGGATTTTGGTCGGGAAATCAGAGCAACCATTTTACAGAAAACACGCCTCAAGGTTGGGGTTGGTATCGCCCAGACCAAAACCCTGGCCAAGCTGGCTAACCATGCTGCCAAAAAGTGGCAGGAACAGACTGGCGGGGTGGTGGATCTCTCGAATATTGAGCGTCAGCGTAAGCTGATGACTGCGCTCCCGGTTGATGAAGTCTGGGGTGTTGGACGCCGTATCAGTAAAAAACTGGACGCTATGGGCATTAAAACGGTCTGCGACCTGGCAGATACCGATATTCGCTTTATCCGCAAACATTTCAACGTTGTGCTTGAGCGCACTGTGCGGGAATTGCGCGGTGAACCTTGCCTGGAGCTGGATGAGTTTGCGCCAGTTAAGCAGGAAATTATCTGCTCAAGATCGTTTGGTGAAAAACTCACGGATTACAACGCGATGAGAGAGGCAATTTGTACCTATGCTTCACGTGCTGCGGAAAAGCTGCGCAGAGAGCACCAGTTCTGCCGGTTTATCTCTACGTTTATCAAAACCAGCCCATTTTCCCTGAATGAACCGTATTACGGTAACAGCGCATCGATAAAACTGCTGACACCAACCCAGGATAGTCGGGAAATCATTGCAGCAGCAACGCGCAGCCTGGATGCCATCTGGCGAGCGGGGCTGCGTTATCAGAAAGCGGGCGTTATGCTGGGGGATTTTTTTAGCTCTGGCGTTGCTCAGCTGAATCTTTTTGATGACAACCGCCCACGGCGTAACAGCGATAAACTGATGGGCGTGCTGGATACGCTTAATGCTGAAAAGGGGAAAGGAACGCTCTATTTTGCCGGGCAAGGGATACAGCAACCGTGGGCGATGAAGCGAGACATGCTTTCGCCGCGTTATACCACGAGATACAGTGATTTGCTGCGCGTGGGGTAGGGGTTGTTCATTATTGAATGGAGGGCCTTTTTATTCGCTTGATAATCAGGTCTCGCAGCGCGGCAGCATATCACTTGGTAATTGAGAGAATAAGACCGCTGAATAACAGCGGTCTTATTGATTTTATTTAGACTCTAATTCTGGTGCTTTTTCTTCAGTAAGTTCAACCTCACGATACCAGCGAGGATGGTGTTTCTTCGCCCAGCGTCGACTTACTTTCCCTTCGATCATACCTTTAATTGAACCTTTTACCCAAAACGCCATGTACATATGGATCAGAATGGCGTGGATCAGCACAATGGCTGCTGTCGCGTGGATTAACAAACTCCAACGAACAATGTTAATTGAGAAATAATGGGCAAAGTAGGGCCTCCAGATAATAACGCCGGTAATCAGTAATACCAGAATCAGGCTCATGATGCTCCAGAACATCATTTTCTGTCCGGCGTTGTATTTCCCCACATCAGCGACTTTATGTTCATTCCCCTTCAGTACCTCAACGATGCCCTTAATCCAGGGAAGATCCTGTTTATCGGGAATATTGTGGTGTACAAAACGGACGAACATAAACATCAGCACGATGAAAATCATCACCCCGAAAAACGGATGTAGAATTCGCCCCATTTGCGGTGTACCGAAAGTTTCGGTGAGCCATTGCAACGTCGGGAAGAACAGCGCAATACCGGAAAGCGACACCAGGAAGAAGCTTATTACCACCGTCCAGTGACAAGCACGGTCGATGAATTTGGTGCGCAGAATCATTTTGCTTTTACTCATGACCGTTCTCCTCTTCATCATCATCCGTCTCTTTGTTTGGGCCGACTCCAACATAGTGGTAAATCAGCCCGGCAAAGGTGGCGATAAATCCGGCGGCGGAGAGTGGTTTTAAAATCCCCTTCCAGAGGTTCACTGGTGCGGCGATTTTGGGCTCATCCGGCAGATTGTGGTACAGCGATGGTTGATCCGCGTGATGAAGTACATACATCACGTGGGTGCCGCCGACCCCTTGCGGGTTGTAGATGCCCGCATTGGCATAGCCGCGTTTTTTCAACTGCGCCACGCGAGTTTCCGCTACATTGAGCATCTCTTTTTTGGTGCCAAACTGGATAGCGCCGGTCGGGCAAGTTTTCACGCAGGCTGGTTCCTGGCCTACACTCACCCGGTCAACGCACAACGTACATTTGTAGACCCGGTTATCTTCGGGATTAAGTCGCGGAATATTGAACGGGCAGCCAGCAATGCAGTAGCCACAGCCAATACAGTGCTCGGACTGAAAGTCGACAATCCCGTTGGCATACTGAATGATTGCTCCAGCGGATGGACAGGCTTTCAAACAGCCGGGATCGGCGCAGTGCATGCAGCCGTCTTTGCGGATCAGCCATTCCAGCTTGTCGTTCTGGGTGGTTTCGCTAAAGCGCATCACCGTCCAGGACTTAGCGCTGAGATCGGTCGGGTTGTCGTAGACGCCGTTGCAGTAGCCCACTTCATCGCGAATATCGTTCCACTCTGAGCAGGCGACCTGACAGCCTTTACAGCCAATACAGGTAGTGACATCAATTAATTTTGCCACTTCTGCACGGTAATCCCGCGCCTGGGGCGGCGGCGTGATGCTGTTCGTCGCCGAGCGTTTAATAATATCTTGTGATTGCATAGCCATGAGTTCCCTTCCTTACGCTCGCTCGATGTTGACCAGAAACGCTTTATACTCCGGTGTTTGCGAGTTCGCGTCACCCACCGATGGCGTTAACGTATTGGCGAGGAACCCTTTGCGTGTGGCGCCTTCAAAGCCCCAGTGACAAGGGATACCGATAGTATCGACCTGCTTACCATCGATCGTCAGCGTTTGCAGACGTTTGGTGACCACCGCCTTCGCTTTGATAAAGCCGCGTTTCGACATCACTTTCACCGTATCACCTGCCGCAATGCCTTTTTTGCTCGCCAGCGCCTCACCGATTTCGATGAATTGATCGGGTTGAGCGATGGCGTTGAGCAGCGCATGTTTGGTCCAGTGGCGGAACAGTTCGGTAATGGAGTAAGTGGTGGCGACGTACGGAAAGGCATCCGCTTTACCCATATTGGCGATATCGTCATGGTAGATACGCGCAACCGGGCTGGATACAACATCCGGGTGCAGTGGGTTGGTACCAATAGGCGACTCAATGGGTTCGTAATGTTCCGGGAATGGCCCGTCGTTCATTTTGTCGATGGAGAACAGGCGCGCTACGCCTTCCGGGTTCATGATAAACGGACCAACGTTGCTGCCCGGCGCGGCCTGGCCGTAGTCGGCTACGTCCATACCGGCCCATTTTTTGCCATCCCAATGCAGCAGGACACGTTTGGGATCCCACGGTTTTCCTGATGGGTCGGCCGAAGCGCGATTGTAGAGAATACGGCGGTTGGCAGGCCATGACCACGCCCAGCCTGGTGTGCAGCCCAGACCATACGGATCGCTGTTGTCGCGATTGGCCATCTGGTTGCCTTGTTCTGTCCAGCTTCCGCAGTAGACCCAGCAGAAACTGCTGGTCGAGCCATCATCGCGCAACTGTGCAAAACTGCTGAGCTGCTGGCCTTTTTTGGCTATAAGCTGGCCTTTGTCATCATAAAGGTCTTCAAGCGCCTGACCATTTGCTTCACGCGCAATCTCTTCTGGGTGTGGGTCGTATGGATCTTTATAATTCCAGGCAATATTCAACAAGGGTTGCGGATTCGCTCCACCTTCCTGCTGATACAGCTCGCGTAGGCGCATAAACAGGCGCCCAAGGATCTTCCCGTCATGTAAGGCTTCACCTGGTGGTTCTGCCGCAGCCCAGTGCCACTGTAACCAACGCCCGGAGTTAGCGATTGAACCATTTTCTTCAGCAAAGCAGGAAGAGGGCAGACGGAAAACTTCGGTCTGAATATCTGCCGGGTTTACATCGTTCATCTCGCCATGATTTTGCCAAAAATTGGACGACTCAGTGACCAGCGGATCGATAACCACCATATATTTCAGTTTTGAAAGCGCGCGAGTTGATTTGTTTTTATCTGGAAACGCCGCCAGCGGATTGAAGCCCTGAACGATGTAACCATTAATCTTCCCTTCGAGCATCAATTCAGCCTGGGTCATTACGTCATACAGGCGATCCCATTTAGGTAGCCAGTCGTAGCCCCAGTTATTTTCCACTGTTGCATTGTCGCCCCAGAAACTTTTCATCATGCTAACAAAGAACTTCGGCGTATTTTGCCAGTAATTGACCTCATTCACGCCTAGCGCAGGCGGCGTGATTTGCGAAATATAGGTCTGGTAGTCTGGCTGTTTTTCCGACGGCAGCGGCATATAGCCCGGCAGGTTCGTCGACAACAAGCCAAGATCGGTATAGCCCTGAATATTGGAGTGGCCACGTAAGGCGTTAACGCCACCGCCCGCCATGCCTATATTGCCCAGTAGCAACTGGAGCATAGCGGCGGCGCGGATAATCTGTGCCCCGGCGGAGTGGTGTGTCCACCCCAGCGCATACAGGATAGTGGCGGTGCGGTCCGGCACGCTGGTGCTGGCGAGAATTTCGCAGATACGATTGAAATCTGCCACTGAGGTCCCACACAACCGGTTAACCATTTCTGGCGTATAGCGGTCGACGTGGGCTTTCAGCAAATTCCACACGCAGCGTGGATGAGACAATGTCTCATCACGCAGGGCATTACCCTGTTCGTCAAGCTGATAGAACCAGCTCGATTTATCGTACTGGCGTTTTTTGTCGTCATAGCCACTGAACAAGCCGTCGTCGAACTGATAGTCATCACGTATTATAAGGCTGGCGTTAGTGTAGTGGCGCACATAGTCGTGCTGCACCTGGTTGTTTTCCAGCAGATAACGGATTACACCGAGCAGGAATGCGGTGTCGGAACCTGCGCGTATTGGCGCATACAGATCGGCGACCGCGGCGCTACGGTTAAAGCGCGGGTCGACTACCACTACGGTGGCGTCGTTTTTAGTTTGCGCTTCGACCACCCATTTAAAGCCTACCGGATGTGCCTCAGCGGCATTGCCGCCCATAATAAGCACTACGTTGGCATTTTTAATATCGACCCAGTTGTTGGTCATTGCACCGCGCCCAAAGGTCGGAGCCAGCGCTGACACGGTTGGCCCGTGACACAGGCGTGCCTGGCAGTCGATGGCCACCATCCCGAGGCTACGGGTGAATTTACCGTCCAGAATCCCGGTTTCATTGCTTGCCGCTGAGGAACATAGCATGCCCGTAGTGGACCACCGGTTGACGGTAACGCCCTGGGCATTTTTCTCAATAAAGTTGGCATCACGATCATCTTTCATGAGTCGGGCAATACGATTGATCGCATCATCCCAGCTAATGCGCTGCCATTTATCCGAACCCGGTGCACGATATTCGGGATACTGCAGACGGGTTTCACTATGAATGTAATCCAGCACGCCAGCGCCTTTAGGGCACAACGATCCACGGCTCACCGGATGATCCGGATCGCCTTCAATATGGTAGATACTTTCTTTGACGTTTTTGGCTGTATCGCCAAGGCTGTACATCAGCATGCCGCAGCCTACTGAGCAGTACGTACAGTTATTACGTGTCTCTTTTGCTTTTAAGAGTTTGTATTGACGGGTTTCCGCGTGAACGGAAAAAGATGATAAGAATCCGAGAGATGCAACAGTTGTTCCTGCCATACCGCCCGCGCAGATTCGAAAGAACTGCCTCCGGCTGAGCTCCATTTTTTTCTCCAGCTTAAACTTAAGACATGAAAAAGTATGGTTATTGTAAGGTTAAATTGTTTTATAAACCATTAACTTTTAGTGGTTATTGACGTGAGAGGGTATTAGTGCTGTAAGCTTGGGGGTATGGATTGGTAAAAATTGATCATGTCAGGTTGGTTGCCGGTACGCACGGCGAACTGAATCTTTTTGACGACAACCTCCCGCGGCATAACAGCGATAAACTGATGGAGATATCTGGATACGCTTAATGCTGAAAAGGGTAAAGGAATGCTCTACTTTGCCGGATAAGGGATACAGCAACCGTGGGCGATGAAGAGAGACATGCGTTCACCATGTTATACAACGATTTGTTGCGAGTAGTTTGATAGCCAAACCGAAAGACAAGGAGTTCATTCCACTCAACCGAACTTATCCATAGTCTATATTTTGACCTTTCCAGACGGTCAAACAAAAATTATAGATTCCTGAACATATAGGCATATAAATAACAAGGCTATAAAGGTCGTGATTTCTACAACACAGGACTTCTGGATATGATGGATAAACTATACCAATATGTTTCAACGAAAGAAAACGTGGGAATAAATCTTTGTCGCATTTCTATTGCCATTGTATTTATGTGGATAGGATTGTTGAAGTTCATTCCCTATGAAGCAGATAGCATTGTTCCTTTTGTAGCTAATAGCCCATTTATGTCTTTCTTTTATAATGATCCGAGTAATTATACTCAGTTTATGAACCATGAGGGCGAATTAATAGAGGCTAACCGCGCATGGCATCATACGAATAATACTTATGGGTACTCTACCGGACTTGGTATTGTTGAAGTCATTTTTTCATTATTAATTCTTGCTCATTATGTATCACCAAAAATCGGCTTTTGGGGGGCAACACTTGCCTTCTTAACTCCTTTTGTCACTTTGACATTCCTGATATTTACACCAGAAACATGGGTAAGTGGCCAGGATGCTCATACCGGATTTCCCTATCTTTCTGGTGCCGGGCGACTGGTTTTAAAAGACATGCTAATGATGGCTGCGGGTCTTATTGCGATGGTGCATTCGGCCAAATGTATTCTTGCACATAATCAGCATGAGAGAGATTATACCGGCAAAGTATCCGCTGGTCTTAGATAGCTTTCCAGACTATCGTTAAATTAAGGATATTGTGATGCTTCGATCTATAAAAAATATATTTATTACAGCTGCACTGTATCTGCTTATGACGGTAACCAGTCATGCTGCCAACACCGGGAATACCATGATCAAAACGTATAGTACTTATAATTACCAGCAGACCAGTGAGCATCTTATAGCTGCCATTGAGAGTAATAATCTTGTTTTGTTTGGAGAATTTGATCATGCGAAAGAGGCTAAAAATGCCGGACTAACTGCGGCAATTCAACCCTTAAAAAATCTGGAAAAATTAGTTCAGAAAGCCATTCAGTGACCTGGCGACCAGGTCTCATCTGACGAGGTCTGGTCGTCACCCCCTCATTAAATAGATGTTATTTTTTTACAATTACATAAAAATTCTGATAGTATACCCCCCTATAGTATCTGGAGGGCGTATGCCGCATTCACCTGAAGATAAGAAACGCATTCTCACCCGTGTACGCCGTATTCGCGGCCAGGTTGATGCGCTTGAGCGCGCGCTGGAGTCCGGCGAGCCGTGTCTGGCGATCCTGCAACAAATTGCCGCTGTGCGCGGCGCATCCAATGGCCTGATGGGCGAAATGGTTGAGATCCACCTGAAAGATGAACTGGTCAGCGGGGAGACTACCCCAGACCAGCGTGCTGTGCGCATGGCTGAAATCGGCCATCTTCTGCGCGCTTATCTAAAATAACACCATCACCTCGCAATAATGGGAAGAGACAAATGAAATCACGCGCAGCAGTTGCATTCGGCCCCGGTCAGCCGTTAAAAATTGTCGAGATCGACGTCGCACCGCCAAAGAAAGGTGAAGTGCTGGTTAAAATTACCCACACAGGCGTGTGCCATACTGACGCTTTTACGCTCTCTGGCGACGATCCGGAAGGAGTGTTTCCGGCGGTACTCGGCCATGAAGGCGGGGGTATCGTGGTTGAAGTGGGTGAGGGCGTCACCAGCCTGAAACCGGGCGATCATGTGATCCCGCTGTACACCGCAGAGTGCGGCGAGTGCAAGTTCTGTAAATCGGGTAAAACTAACTTGTGTCAGGCCGTGCGTGCGACACAGGGCAAAGGTCTGATGCCGGATGGCACAACGCGCTTCTCGTATAACGGCGAGCCGATTTATCACTATATGGGCACCAGTACCTTCAGTGAATACACCGTTTGCGCAGAGATCTCGCTGGCGAAGGTTAACCCGCAGGCTCCACTGGATAAAGTGTGTCTGCTGGGCTGTGGCGTAACCACCGGGATCGGAGCGGTCCATAACACCGCGAAAGTGAAAGAAGGCGATACCGTGGCCGTATTTGGTCTGGGCGGTATTGGCCTGGCGGTGATTCAGGGCGCGGTACAGGCGAAAGCCGGGCGTATTCTGGCCGTTGATACTAATCCGGAAAAATTCAAGCTGGCGGGTGAAATGGGCGCGACCGATTTCATCAACCCGAACGATTACGATAAGCCGGTGCAGGACGTGATTGTTGAGCTCACCGACGGTGGCGTGGACTTTAGCTTTGAGTGTATCGGCAACGTTAACGTGATGCGTGCGGCGCTGGAGTGTTGCCATAAAGGGTGGGGTGAAAGCATCATCATTGGCGTGGCGGGTGCTGGTCAGGAGATCAAAACACGTCCGTTCCAGTTAGTAACCGGGCGCGTGTGGCGCGGTTCCGCGTTTGGCGGTGTAAAAGGGCGCACCCAGTTGCCGGGTATGGTCGAAGAAGCAATGAGCGGAAAAATTCAGTTAGATCCGTTTATTACGCATCGCCTGCCGCTGGAGCAGATCAACGACGCGTTTGATTTAATGCATCAGGGTAAATCCATCCGTACCGTTATCCATTTTGGTGATAACTGATTCATTGGCCAGCGGATTTCACCGCTGGCACTTTCCTGAATTTCTTTGAATGATGTTGTGAAAGTGTGACGAATCCGGCGCTTTTCACGGTAAGTAAACTTCCCGGATTGCCGATGACTATCTAACGGGCGTGTTTTCACGCATAAACCCTACAAGAGAGTCGACGGTCATGGACAACACTACATCGATGCAAGCCCAGCATAAACTGGGCTTTCTGCATCAAATCCGGCTGGTTCCGCTGTTTTCCTCCATTCTCGGTGGCATCCTTCTGCTGTTCGCCTTAAGTTCCGGGCTGGCAGGTTATTTTCTTATGCAGGCCGATCGCGATCAGCGCGATGTAACCGATGAGATTCAGGTTCGGATGGGGTTATCTAACAGCTCTAACCACTTACGCACCGCGCGTATCAACATGATCCATGCTGGTGCGGCGAGCCGTATTGCTGAAATGGATGACATGAAGGCCAATATTGCCGAGGCAGAAAAACGTATTAAGCAATCGCAGGACGGTTTTAATACCTATATGGCGCGTGCGGTGAAAACCACTGACGGAGAGGCGTTAGACGCTGAACTGAGCGCCAATTTCAAAGCCTATATCGACGGCTTACAGCCTATGCTGAAGTACGCTAAAAACGGTATGTTCGAGGCGATCATCAACCATGAAAATGAACAGGCCAGACCGCTGGACTCTGCTTACAACAAGGTGTTGTTAAAGGCGATCGATATTCGTACCGCCAGGGCGAATCAGTTAAGCGAACAGGCGCACCAACGTACACAGCTTGGCATGGCCTTTATGCTGGGCGCATTCGTTCTTGCGCTGGCGCTGACCGTGATGACGTTCATTGTTTTGCGCCGTACCGTTATTCATCCTTTGTTACGTGCGGCCCAGCGTATTGAGCAAATTTCAGCGGGCGATCTGACGATGCCGGAGGAACCAACCGGGCGCAGCGAAATTGGTCGCCTGAGCCGTCATCTGCAAACAATGCAACGATCGCTTGGGAAAACGGTGGGCACGGTACGTCAGGGGGCGGAAGAAATCTACCGTGGTACCAGTGAGATTTCTGCGGGCAATACCGATCTTTCTTCACGAACTGAACAACAGGCCGCGGCGATTGAACAAACGGCGGCCAGCATGGAAGAACTGACGGCTACGGTGAAGCAAAACGCCGACAACGCACATCATGCGAGCACGCTGGCGGAAGATGCTTCCGGCAAGGCCAGCCGGGGCGGTCAGATGGTCTCTGGCGTGGTTAAAACCATGGGGAATATCTCAACAAGTTCGAAGAAAATCTCCGAAATTACCGCCGTTATAAACAGCATTGCCTTCCAGACCAATATCCTGGCGCTGAACGCAGCGGTCGAAGCGGCGCGGGCAGGCGAGCAGGGGAGAGGGTTTGCCGTCGTAGCCAGTGAGGTACGTACGTTAGCAAGCCGCAGCGCCCAGGCGGCAAAAGAGATAGAAGGGTTGATCAGCGAATCAGTCCGACTGATTGACCAGGGATCCGGAGAAGTGGTCGCGGCAGGCAATACGATGACGGATATTGTCGATGCGGTAAAACGTGTCACCGACATTATGCTGGAAATTGCGGCGGCCTCTGATGAACAAAGCCGGGGTATCGTCCAGGTAAGCCAGGCGATTTCAGAGATGGATAAGGTCACGCAGCAAAACGCCTCACTGGTTGAAGAAGCATCGGCCGCTGCGGCCTCTCTTGAAGAGCAGGCCGCACGCTTAACGGAAGCCGTCGGCACATTCCGTTTAACCGGGACAAGCGCAATTAAACGCGTTACACCTGCCGTTAATCCATCGGTTTCACTGCCAAAATCAAACACGGTAAATACGGATAACTGGGAAACATTCTGACAGGTCAGTCATCCGGTAATACGATTCTTTGTATTACCGGATTTCTTATTTATTTGTACGTCGCGCTGAGGGTGCCTACGGCGGTGAAGGCTCCGGGGGTGTAGTCGTCACAGGTACTGTTGTTGCTGGCGGAGGTACATGTGAGTAATCCGGCCATGGTGATATCTTTCGCCGTTACGATGGAACCAAAGTCGATGGACACTGAAGAATTTGTGTCATTCGCCGACAGATATTGCCGGGACGATCCCTCGTAAGAAACCGCCACTCCCCGTCCGCCCGCTGCTGAGGTGCCTGTCGTGGTATTGGCGAGAATAGACAACCCGCTATTATCATAAGCCGCTTTGGTCGACGTCAGTTTAAGGGTAACCCCTGAAGCATTAACGCAGTTGCTATTTTCCAGGGTGAAGGTTTTTCGTGGTTTGTCATTACCCACATCGCCAAAGTCGATGGTGGTGGGGGAAACGGATAGGTTACAGGTTGGCGCGGCGAATTTTACGGTGAATGAAGACGCGTTTACTGTGGCGACAATCTGTTGACTGGTTACATTTCCATCCCCTGCTTTAAACCTGCCTACTTCACCATTTATGACCGGATGCGCTTCACCATTCCCTATTGAGGAAACCACCCCACGTTGCCAAACTTCGATGTATAATCCAACAGGAAAATCTAAATCCGCAGCATTGTCGATTTCGCGTGTCCAACTCGTATTAGACGGAATATAAGCTGTATAATTAGCATTAATAGAATTGGCTATGTAAATGTTATAATATATTCCGGGTATGCTCGTTGGAAAAAAAACTCTATTGTAGCTATATTTTGTACTACCGCTGGTACTGGTATAACTATCTGATTGCGTACCGCTTGTTACTGTGGTCATTCCATAAAAATCAGAACCATCATTACCAGCATTACAGACTAAGTTACCATACTTTCCTGCACTTAATGTCCCCAATAGCACGGGTGTTGTACTGGATGGGTTATAACTATTAACGACTAACGTTCCCGCGCTCACCGTGCTGGTATTAATTGTTTCAAAATAACACTCCTTGGCCTGCACCTGATATGAATAAATTCCGCTCAGCAATAATGCCACAAAAGAAATTGATCGTGAAATCATCGTACTCATATTAACCTGCCATTTATCCATTATTTGTAGCTCACGCTGATTTGCACCTGACTTAATACTCCACCTGGAGTGACCGGTTTTGATGAATCTATTTTCTGGAAGCGGGCGCGCAGGATAGGAAGGACCTTATTGTCATCGGTACCAATATAGTTACTATCGATAATAACTTCGGAAGTATTGTCTTTATTTAAAACATTTTTTCCGTCAAAAAAAGCGACAACGCCAACATTACCTGCTGCGGTTGTTGATTTAACTCGCCCTGTTGGCCCTGCATATTCATTAGGGAAGATCTGGTTACCGGTTAGCTGCGCCTTTTGCGGTTTGATGCTCATTACCAGAGATTTGGCAACGGACCCTGAGTCGCAGCTCAGAGTAAGCATTTGCCCTGCTAAGGTTACGTTTCCCTGCGCAGTGGCAGATAAATCCGCCCATGCGCCACCCGCAGAGAATTCGCTTGCGTCCAGGTCACCTAAATCCATATCAGAAGCGGCAATATAACAGCTACCGGTAACCAGCTCCGCCTTAACCGTTAATACATTTGTATTGGTACTGATTGCGGCCCATAGCGGTGTGGATATCAGCAATAAGACTGTTGGGATAAATTTCATGGTGGCTCCTACTGATAGGTGGTAGTGAACGTCAACGAACCGTTGAAGGTGCCACTTGTCGCAGAGGTTGCATAAGACGTCGGACGCAGAGATAAGACCAGATTCAGGGCTTTATTGGTGCGCTCAGTCGAGGTCCAGTCAAGCGGAGTACTACTATTGAGAACCAACAGAGAGTTTGGGGAGCCAGAACGATACAAAACCGCTGCTGCCCCGTTATCCCCACCCTTGAGTTCGGTTGGATAACCGCTGTAGACAGATGAGGCCTTAATTCCCGTTTTCATCCAGGTCACTGTCTGGTTTGTACTGGAGCCGATCGTGCAGTTGCTGTACTGCAACGAAAAATCTTTCAGCGTGTTAGCGCCCTGAGCCTCAAGTTCTGCGCGGGTTAATACACCAAAATCGATGGTTTGGTTCACCGCTTTGCTTGAACCAACAACAATATTGACGGTGCAGGTCATAGCAAGCAAATTGGCCTTAAAGTTAACCACGACATCCGCCGCAAAGAGATGCGGGCTGCATAATAGAAAAGAAACAAGCATTACCTGGCGCATAAGCTACTTTCCGGCTCCTGGCATCTGGCAAACTAACGTCTCCAGATGAATTGATTTTCCGATCATCGCGGGCGCGTCAGGGATCTGGTAGGTCACATCGCAGTAGCTTGCCGCGTCGCTCCCCCAAATAACCTTCAGGCTGCCACGTTGTTCGATCCCGCGTAAAAAGGCGCGGCCCGCCTGACCCATTGCGCCAACGGATTTTCCCTGCTCATTGAGAATGTTCGCGCCCAATGGAATGAAACTGTTATCACTACGTCTGAGCGTGACAAACACCGATTGACCTTGCTGGGTGGCGAAGGTGACTTTCACCACGGCACCATCGCGCGGAACCACGGCGGCGGAGGTATTTTTCACTTCGACGTCCGCCTTGATGGTGCTGAGATCCAGTCCGACGGTATTCTCGGCATAAGGTGAAAGACTGGTGGCAACTGCGTATCCGGCACTGTCAATCTCACCATACCCATTGGTGGTGGTCGCGCCATCTGCACCTTGCGCTTCAATAAGGGCTATGGCGCTTTGTGCGTTGACATTACCCGGTAAGAGCGTCAATCCACCGCTGTGTAACAGCACACCGCCGTTATTGTTTAGGGAATACTGCTGGTTATGATTTTTATCGACTGTAGCGGAAACGCTGGTCGATCCATGCGCGCCGTTATAAGTGGAATATCCGCTGACGGAATAGGTGTCTTCTCCCTGGCTGGCCTGGTTAGCGGTGGTGCTGAGGCTGTAGTTCCATTTATTGTTGCTACTGTTGCCGCTGGCCGTACTGGTGAAACCGTTGTTGCCGCTAAAGTCGCTATTGGCGCTGAGGTTCAGACTGGAGAATGCTGGTTGATCGTTTTGAGCGTTGCTACCAAAAGGAATACTCAACCCAACGTACAGGCTGTCATCTTCATCGCCCCATTCGTTATAACTGCGCTGCAGCGAGATATTCCACGAGATGGAGCGGAAAGTATTGCTGTAGCCCAGCGAATACTGAGACGTTTTGTCTGAGCTACCCCAGTAACTCGTCCAGGTGCCGCTGAGATAAAATGAACCGTAATCTTCACCGTTAAGGTTGATCGGTTGATTGACGTTAGCCTGAAGCTCATTCTTGGAATGGCTGTAGCTGTTGCGATACGCATCGTTACGGTTAGTATCGTGATCGTCGCTATAACTATCGATGCTATTTTGCAAAGAGATGACGTCATTAAGCGAGAGGTAATCTTTGGTGCTGTATCGATAGGCGCTAAAGCTGAAATTGGTCTGTGTTGCGTCCAGCACATTACTGTAGCTTACACGGTAACTCTGCCCCTGCAGAGCGCCAATATCTTCAAGTGAAGCGCGAGAGTGGATAACATCGACTGCGATAGCACCAAGACGCGTATTCATCGCCAGACCCAGCATCCCCGCCAGATAGTCTTCTTCCATTGATTGTATGCCGCCATACAGCGTGAAAATATCGCTCAGTCCATAATTACCGTTAGTGGTGAGCACCCAGGGAGAATCGCTGTTGCCATCGTTGTCTAATGTCCCAACGGCAAAATCCCAGTCAACTTCACCTTTGGTCATTAACTGAGCAACAGAGGCGTACGGTACGGTGAATAACCGTTTTGACCCATCAGCTTCTTCCACGGTAACGTCAAGGTCAGCGCCGTTGATTGCCACATAATAATCTTTCAGGGCAAAAGGACCTGGGGGAACGGTGGTTTCATAGATGATGCGAGACTGCTGTCGTACGGTAATTTTGGCATTACTGTTAGCCACGCCGTTGATGACGGGAACGTAGCGACCGTCATGTGGATCCATACGTTTGTCGTTATACAGATGTATGCCTTTAATGCCGATACTATCCAGTACTTCGCTGCGAGAGGTGACCTGACCCAGTTCCATTTGTGCCCGGATAGGGGGTAAATCGCGTGCCAAATAGAGGTCGTAGTTGTCCCAGGTCGTGCTATCGTCTTTTGCCCAGTTCAGCGCGCCGCTGGAACGTAACCGCCATGCTCCCAAATTGAGACCATAGCCGAGCCCCAGATAACCACTGTCAGAAGCGCTACCGTCGTTTTCACTGTGATAGCCGCTGAAGCTCCAGTTCAGTATTGCAGCAGGAATACCGGCATCCCAACGTGCGGGGTTGACATAACCCGCAGGGTGGCTGACGAGAAACAGCTGCGGAATTGTGAGCATCAGGATCTGTGAATTAGGATCGTAACTCACGCTGGATGAGGGGTAATAATCCGCCAGTATATAGCATTGCGATTCACCTTCGTCCGCATCTGCCGTGGGGAGTTTGCTTACATCAACGTTTGCTTCATCGAGCACCTCACGAGTCAGGCAGGGAGACGCGTTCGGGGTGTGGTTGTCAATAAACTGGATCTTTGCAGTTTGCTGTTGCTCACCGTTAATCCAAACGGAGACGGTATAAATACCGGGTTTCACCGGGTTGCCGCGCGCATATTGTGACACGTCGATTGTCGATTTTTTACCTGCATTGCTGAAGATAAAGTCATCGTTGAACTCAATGTAATTATCGTCAGCAAATCCTGTCTGACAAATAGTCAGTAATACCCATACTGAGGTCGCTAACCGGTGTTTTGACATCGACATAGAGCAATCCTTGCACGTGTTCTTTATTTATCCGTTACGTCAACGTTAGCCCCGTAATCATTGACGGCTGTCCATGAAACGGATTCTAGCCGAGGAGTGGTGAGCGTTTTCACTTCATAGCTGGCGCTGGAAAAAGGGGCGACCATGTCGGGCTCAATTTTGTATTTTTTCCCTCCGGAAGTGATGTTAGCGCCAACAAGCGAAACAAAATAAGGAGAGTCATTTTTCGCCGTCGCCCAAACTTGTTTACCTTGGTTAGCAAGGCTCCATTTCAGATGTTGGATTGCGTCATCCGCCGAACCTGGAAGGGATGCCGGGCGATAAAATACTTTGATGCGGGTTTTCAGCGCGATCTGCAGTTGATTCGATTTAGCGGCATCTTTATTTTTGCCGGGGATTTCAAGTGCATTAAACCAATACACGCTTTCACGATCGGTAGGTAACGGTTGACCGTCCCAGTTTAAGCGTACGGTCAATCCCTGTTTAGGATCGACCCGACTTACCGGGGGGGAGGCGATAAAAGGGACGTTTAAGGTTTGCGGATCAACATCTTCATGACCATCGTCTAACCAGGACTGGACTAATAAAGGTTGTTGCCCCTGATTCACCATTTTAATGAGCGCCTCTTTCGCGTCGGAAGGGTAAATGACACGGGTAGCGTTAATCACTATGCTGGCGACTGACGAATAGCTAAAAGAGATAGTGGTAGAAAATATAATTATTCTGAATGTATTTTGTAGATTCATATCATTTATATCTTGGTTAAATAGCTGCAACCTTGAATTAAAAGTTGCAGCAGAGTTATTAACTATTCTTGACCTTACACAGCTTGTTAGGGGTAGGTTGTTACAAAGGTGGTATTCGCTTTCACTACACCAACGGTCGGCGTGCCAGAACCTGAATAGATATAACCGACGGTGTAATTAAATTCTGCACCGTTGGTGGTATCGTAAGTGGCTTCAGATTGCGGTGTGGCTGATGTAAAATCGATAATAGTACTGGTTGCGGTATCTTCTACCTGGAAACCCGCATCTTTATCTCCTGTTGCAGCGTTTAACAATGCTTTGCTGGTGCTGTTGTAATTACCGGTTGTTGAAAATTGGCCTTTTACTTTACCGCCTGCTGGTTCAGTGGCGCAGTTCTTAACGGTGATCTGAAATTTGGTTTTCATCGCAGGACTGCTGACAGCCGCTTGCATCGCAGAAACGGTGATGTCTGGCAGTTTGACTTCTTTGGAAGCAGAAATACCATCAATACTGACATCACAGGTTGATGATGTAATGTTTCCTGCAAAGTCAATGTTTGCAGAGTCAGAACCAGCCGCCTGGGCCTGAAAAGCAGCCCCTGCGATCAGAAGCGCTGCTGCACTTAAACAATTAACAAATTTCACGTTATTTTCCTTAATAACAAATTAAATAGCGAAGACATTATATATCCCGAGATTCTGACTGGATAGCAGGTGAAGTTGTAGTTGGTTTTTTTTAAGATTTAGATTAGGGGCAATAGCTA
The DNA here is from genome assembly GCF_005280975.1 of Citrobacter sp. wls716. Taxonomy (NCBI): domain Bacteria; kingdom Pseudomonadati; phylum Pseudomonadota; class Gammaproteobacteria; order Enterobacterales; family Enterobacteriaceae; genus Citrobacter; species Citrobacter sp. wls716. The sequence goes on along the minus strand of NZ_SZWX01000021.1, from coordinate 159,920 downwards.
ATTATTTAATGTAATATGGTATTAAATTAATTAGATTGATTTTTTATTCCTCATTGAATTCTAAAAGAAAATTTATAGATGTACGTTTGTGTAGAGAATTTCATCCGCCATTATTCGACAGAGATATCATCAATAATAAGCATTGCTTAATTTACTTGTAAGGAAAAATACGCTTTTAGCTGTGTTTTATGACGGTTTTACCGTCCATATATTGAACATTTACATGGGGTGGGCCTGCCGGTAATAACAGACCCAATCATCAATACGATTAAACAGGTACTGTTTTGCGTATTGCGGCGATAAGGATCTGGGCGGCCTGAGAGAGTTGCACATCGACACGAGTAAGAATACCGATGGGTTCACCCGCACCGTGGGTGGGAATTGGCAATGACACCAGCGTTGCCTGGCGCAGATCTTCTCTAACCGCGCCTGAAGGGACAAACCACACATAGTCGTAATCAACTGTCAGTTGACGGGAGAGCGATGCTGACAGCGTTTCAATACAACCCGGCGGCATTTTACAGCCCTGACTTTGCAACAATGCCTCAGCATGCTGGCGAGGGGCGGTTCCTTTCGGCGAAACCACCACTGGCCACTCAATCACCCGGCTCAGTGTGATGGTTTCCTGTAACAATGGATGGTTAGGACGCACGACCAGTTTGAGTGATTCCAGAAATAACAGTTCGTAGTTCAGACCGACCATCAATTCCGGATCGGCCATACGGCCAATACCGAGGTCGATCTCCCCGGATTTTAAACCGGCCAGTATCATGGGATTACTCATGGTGGCAACTTGCAGAGTAGTCTCCATTTGCTGCTTATGGAACGGACCGATTACCGCCGGAAGAATACCCAACGCAGCTGTTGGCAAGGCACCAATACGCACGACATCATTCTGAGATTCTTCACGATGATTTAATGCCTGCCCGGCAGTGTTGAGTGCATCAAGCACTCTTACCGCATGGGTAAGAAACTGCTCGCCGGGCAACGTTAATTGTGCACCAAGGCGACCGCGTTCAAAGAGTCGGGTTCCGGTCAGTTGCTCCAGTTCGTTCAGTGTTTTGGAGAGGGCTGGTTGACTCAGGTTAAGGGTTTCGGCCGCACGTCCCAACGTTCCCTGTTGGGCAACGGCGACAAAAGTATGAAGATGGCGCAAGCGAATGCGCTGATTGAACAGAACATTTTTTTCCATAAGCGATGTTAAAAACAGAGCCGTATTGGTGACAAGTGAAGTTGTTTGTTTTTGATAACTTGATAGCAAAATATTATTAACATTTAACGCGTTTTACTTACAACTGATTTATTTTGCTTATGTTTTGTACAGCATGACCGCGTAGTGGGATCATGGAAGGGAATGTAGCCAGTCGTTATACTCGGACAATTGTTCGCTTTTTAATCATCCATCATCACAAGGCACTGACCATGATCCATGTAATAGGGCACCTTAACCCCGATAGCGATGCCATTTGCACCGCGGCAATGACAGCTCGCTGGCTTACGTTACGCGGCCAGCAGGCGACGGCATGGCGTCTGGGCGAACCGAACCGCGAAACGCAATTTATCTTTGCGCATGCAGGACTGGACATGCCCGAACGACTCACGTTTCCGCTGACCGATCAGGATGTTTGGGTGGTAGATTTCACCGAACCGACACAGGGGCCGGAATCGCTGTCTGAGAGCAATGTCGTTGGTATCATCGACCATCATCGACTCGGCGGATTAGTGACTCGTCTTCCTCCAGAGGTCTGGGTCAAACCTGTTGGCAGCAGTGCGACGTTGTTGTGGCAACTGATGGCGGATGACGAGCGCAGTCAGCTGTCGACTGCGGAGGCTTTTTTGCTACTGGGGGCTATTTTAAGTGACACTGTCACGCTTCGCTCGCCGACTACTACACCGGATGACAGCCAGGCGGTGGGGGCTCTGGCCCAAAAAACGGGTGTGGATCTGGACGCTTTTAGCCGTGATCTGTTGTCGGCCAAAACCAGCGTCGAAGACATGAGTGCCCGTGAGCTGCTGCATAAAGACATTAAAACGTTCACCATTCATGGGCATAAAGTCTGCGTGGCGCAACTCGAGCTGTATGCATTGCGCCAGGTTGACGGTATGCTGGACGATCTCCGCGAGGAGATGACCCGTTATGCTGAGGAAAATCAGGCTGCGCTGGTGGTACTGATGCTGACGGACATCAATCTTGGCGATACCAGCCTGTGGTTCGCTGGATCTGAGTTGTCAGAGTTACCGCAACCCTGCAAGGTCGAAGGCATGCTCAGTCGTAAAAAACAGATGTTGCCATGGCTGGAACGTCAGTTAAAACCGCGTCAGTAAGCTTCAGTTCACTGCCTTTGTGGGTGGGGGGAATTTATGCGGGATCACAGTTTGTAAATTCTTCCCACCGGACTCAGCGGCGTTTTCTACACTCCAGGTAATATTCACTGGAGGCATGACATTATGGCGAACACCATCACGGCTGATGAGATTCGGGAACAATTTTCGCAGGCAATGTCAGCAATGTACCAGCAGGAAGTCCCGCAGTATGGCACGTTGCTGGAACTTGTCGCTGATGTGAATCTGGCGGTACTGGAAAATAATCCGACGCTGCATGAAAAACTGGCCAATGCGGATGAACTGGCACGGCTCAATGTTGAACGCCATGGGGCAATTCGGGTCGGTACTGCGCAGGAGTTGTCTACACTGCGGCGGATGTTTGCCATTATGGGGATGTATCCGGTTAGCTATTACGATCTCTCCCAGGCCGGCGTCCCAGTCCATTCCACGGCGTTTCGTCCCATCGACGATGCTTCGCTTTCGCGCAACCCGTTCCGGGTATTTACCTCGTTATTACGCCTCGAATTAATCGAGAACGCGGTGTTGCGCCAGCAGGCAGCGGAGATCCTTGCAAAGCGTGATATTTTCACGCGTCGTTGTCACGAACTGCTGGATGAGTTTGATGCACAGGGTAGTTTCACACCCGCACAAGCTCAGGAATTTGTGCATGAGGCACTGGAAACATTCCGTTGGCATCAACACGCCACCGTAGATGAACAAACGTATCATGCCTTGCATAACGAGCATCGACTGATTGCCGATGTGGTGTGCTTCCCTGGTTGTCATATCAACCATCTGACGCCGCGTACCTTGGATATCGATCGGGTGCAGTCGATGATGCCGGAGTGCGGTATTGCACCGAAAATTCTCATTGAAGGCCCACCACGGCGCGAGGTGCCTATCTTGCTGCGCCAGACCAGCTTTAAGGCGCTGGAAGAACCGGTGTTGTTTGCCGGCGAAATGCGTGGAACTCACACAGCTCGTTTTGGCGAAATCGAGCAACGTGGTGTGGCGCTGACGCCAAAGGGCCGGGCGTTGTATGACGAACTGTTGAGTAAAGCGGGGACGGGGAAAGATAACCTGACGCACCAGTTGCATCTTCAGGACGTGTTTAAGGCGTTCCCGGACAGCGAGTTTCTGTTGCGCCAGCAAGGGCTTGCCTGGTTCCGTTATCGCCTGACGCCGTCGGGCGAGGCGCATCGGCAGGCTATCCGTCCGGATGACGACCCGCAGCCGCTCATTGAGCGAGGGTGGCTGGTTGCGCAACCCATCACCTACGAGGATTTTTTGCCCGTGAGCGCCGCAGGGATTTTCCAGTCTAATCTGGGTAATGAAACGCAGGCGCGCAGCCACGGTAATTCCAGCCGCGATGCCTTTGAACAGGCGCTGGGCTGTGCAGTATATGATGAGTTTGCGTTGTATCAGGAGGCAGAAGAACGTAGTAAACGGCGGTGTGGTTTACTTTAACTGAATTTACACGGGATTCGGCCTGTTCTCATCGACATAAAATATTTTCGATTTTGTACAGATAATCGTCGACCAACAATTGGATTATTAATGAATTTTGTCTAGAGTGAGCGGTCAGAAATGTGCACTCTCTTGCCGCAGATTTTGACCGGCGCGGGACCATTTACACGACCAGAAGGACTCACTTTCAGGCATGAATCGCAGACGATTTATTAAAGGTTCAATGGCAGTGGCCGCCGTGTGCGGAACCAGTGGTATTGCATCACTCTTTTCCCGCGCCGCCTATGCGGCAGAGTCTGACATTGCAGACGGAAAAACCGTACGTTTTGATTTTTCCGTTCTGCAATCGATGGCCCATGATTTAGCACAGAAACCCTGGGGCGGCGCGCCGCGCGCATTGCCGGATACGCTGGCTAAACTGACGCCGCAGGCTTACAACAGTATTCAGTACGACGCAGAACAGTCACTGTGGAACAACGTTGAAAATCGTCAACTTGACGCGCAGTTCTTCCATGTGGGAATGGGCTTCCGTCGCCGCGTACGCATGTACTCGGTTGATGACAGTACGCATATGGCGCGTGAGATCCACTTCCGCCCGGAGCTTTTCAAGTACAACGATGCCGGTGTGGATACCAAACAGCTGGAAGGGCAAACCGATCTCGGTTTCGCCGGTTTCCGCGTGTTCAAAGCGCCTGAACTGGCTCGTCGCGATGTCGTGTCTTTCCTCGGTGCCAGCTATTTTCGCGCCGTAGATGACACCTATCAGTACGGTTTGTCGGCCCGCGGTCTGGCGGTTGATACGTATACCGACAGCAAAGAAGAGTTCCCGGACTTCACCGCATTCTGGTTCGAAACGGTTAAACCGGGCGCCACTTCATTTACTGTTTATGCACTGCTCGATAGCCCAAGCGTGACCGGCGCGTTTAAGTTTGTGATCCACTGTGAGAAAACGCAGGTGATCATGGATGTACAGAATCATGTCTATGCACGTAAAGACATCAAGCAACTCGGTATTGCGCCGATGACCAGCATGTTCAGCTGTGGTAACAATGAACGCCGGATGTGTGACACCATTCACCCGCAAATTCATGACTCCGACCGTCTGGCGATGTGGCGAGGCAATGGCGAGTGGATCTGCCGTCCGCTGAATAACCCGCAAAAACTGCAGTTTAATGCCTATACCGATAACAACCCGCGCGGATTTGGCCTGCTGCAGTTGGATCGTGACTTCTCCCACTATCAGGACATTATGGGTTGGTACAACAAGCGCCCCAGCCTGTGGGTCGAGCCACGTAACCAGTGGGGCAAGGGAACCATTGGCTTAATGGAGATCCCGACGACTGGTGAAACGCTGGATAACGTCGTCTGCTTCTGGCAGCCGGAGAAGAAGATCAAAGCCGGCGATGAACTGGAATTCAAATATCGCCTGTACTGGAGCGCTCAGCCGCCGGTGCGCTCTCCGCTGGCGCGCGTGATGGCGACCCGTACAGGTATGGGCGGCTTCCCGGAAGGATGGGCGCCGGGCGAGCACTACCCGGAAAAATGGGCACGACGTTTTGCCGTTGATTTCGTTGGTGGAGATTTAAAAGCCGCCGCGCCGAAAGGTATTGAACCGGTAATTACGCTTTCGAGTGGTGAAGCGAAACAGATTGAGATCCTCTACGTTGAACCTATCGACGGCTACCGCATTCAGTTTGACTGGTATCCGACTTCTGACTCAACCGATCCGGTAGATATGCGTATGTTCCTGCGTTGTCAGGGCGACGCCATCAGTGAAACCTGGCTGTATCAGTACTTCCCGCCAGCGCCGGATAAACGTCAGTACGTTGACGACCGCGAAATGCGTTGATCCTCACCGTTATGGCTCTCCTGACGGGGAGCCATGTTCGTCATTTTCTTAAAAAATTCTGTACACTATTTACTCGATCCTGCTCGCATTTTTCCCTGACTCAAACCGATAAGCTGAAGGTGTGTATTTCTTATACACGTTCTTGTCCACTAACAGGGAGAAAGTATGTTTCCAGAATACAGAGACCTTATTTCCCGACTGAAATCCGAGAATCCTCGTTTTCTGTCCTTATTCGAAAAACACAACAGCCTTGATCATGAGATTTCCAGACTGGAAGGTTCGGATGGTCGGGGATACAGTTTGGACATTGTTCGTCTTAAGAAACAGAAACTTCACCTGAAGGAAGATTTGCTCAAGATTTTGCAAAGAGAGAGTGTCAGTGAGAGCTAAATAGTACTGTGCTCACTGTGTAAAAGGGCTTCCAGCGAGAAAAGGAAGCCCTTCCTGTTTTAGGCGTTAATCGACCATCACGCGTTTGTTTGTCGCCCCCCATAGGATCGACATTTCAGTGAACAGCGCGCCGCTAATTTCTTCGACTTCTTCTGCGTTCACCTGCGCATTTCCCTGTTTACCGAATAACACCACTTCATCGCCGGAGGCAACCTGCGGTAGATCGGTCACATCAACAATCACGGTATTCATGGATGTTTTACCCAGTACAGGAACCCGCTGGCCGTGGATCAATACGTGCCCCACGTTACTGAACACGCGACGATAGCCATCAGCATAACCCGTCGGAATATTGGCAAGAACGGAATTACGTTTAAGGGTATAGGTTCTGTCATAGCCGACGGTATTTCCTTTAGGGTAATGGTTTACCGACGCGATTGCGGATTTAAACGTCATGACGCGTTTGTATTCGGTGCTGGCAATGGTATCGCCATAAAAAATACCGCCAACACGCACCATGTCGAGCCAGGATTCAGGAACGGTCAGGGTGGCGAACGTATTCGCGACATGCAGGGTGACATCTTCGCGCTTAAGCCCGGTAATTTTGAGTACCTGGGCCGATTGCGTATTGAAACGGGCCAGATCGCGTTTAACCACCGCCGCATCTTCTTCCGGGAAATGTGACATGATGCCAACAATTTTCAGACCGGGTAACGTGGAAATGGCGCGGGCCTCTTCCAGACCTGCCGCGGTGCTGACTTCCAGACCGTTTCGTGACATACCGCCAGAGTTCAGGGCCAGATGGATACGAATCGTTTTCCCTTTCTCCTGGGCAATTGCACTCAGACGTTTAGCCATATCCAGATTGCCAATCAGCTCTTCGGTATCAAAATCCGCCGCCTGGCGCATCTCTTTTTCCGTCGCGTTGCGAACGCGCATCAGCTGCGATGTATAGCCTGACTGACGAACAATGCTAATCTCCTCGTTGCTGGCGATGCCAATACACTGCACACCGTTTTGCATCATCACCGGCGTAACCAGTGAGAGATCGTGGCCATACGCATCGCCTTTAAGAATGGCGCACATCCGGGTTTTGTCTCCCAGCAGCTGCTGAACCTTATGAATGTTATATTCCAGCGCGCTACGGGAAATTTCCAGCGTGGTATTATCTACAACCGGTTGTTTGTTAACGGCAAAGGGGACAGGACCCGCTTGCGTGGTGGGGACGGGTTGGTGACAGGCGGTAATCAGTAAAAGCGGAATAAGTGCTAAACGACCCAAAGGTGCTGCCATGCTTGCTCCTTAGCAATAGAATGAAAGTGTTGTTGTCATCATTACGGCCTATCCAGGCATGGGATAACCGGACATCCAGAGTAACGGCTTCCGCGCCAGAGATTGTTTCTAAGTTATTGCTGTTACAGCATAAAAATATGACATCCACGGCGCTAAGCAGATTAATATCGGCTACTGCCAGTCAGAAATCCCCCGTTTACAATCGCCAAGGAGATAAACATGCCAGAAATTATTACCGTCAGTGACACGCTGGAACTGCGGGCAGTAGAAGAACAACACGTCACGCCTTTGCATCGACTGGTGCTCAAAAATAAAGTGTGGCTCCAGCGGTCGCTGAATTGGCCGCAGCTTGTCGAATCTGAGGACGATACGCGTAAGAATGTGCAGGGGAATATGATGTTGCACCAGCGTGGCTACGCCAAAATGTTCCTTATCTTCAAACAAGGTGAAGTGGTTGGCGTTATTTCATTTAACCAAATAGAACCGCTGAATAAAGCGGCTTACATTGGCTACTGGTTGGATGAAGTTCATCAGGGACAGGGTATTATGTCCCGGTCGCTACAGGCACTGATTCATCATTATGCTCAGCGTGGCGAGATCCGTCGGTTCATTATTAAATGCCGCGTCGATAACCTGGAAAGTAACCAGGTGGCGCTGCGCAACGGTTTTCAGCTGGAAGGGTGTTTAAAGCAGGCAGAGTTTCTCAATGATGGTTATCATGATGTGAATCTCTATGCCCGTATCATTGATAGCGTTTCAGAATAAACCGGCGAGGGGGGTGCGCGTAATACGCTGTTCGCCGTTGATCACTTTTGGCCCGCGCAGATGGATTGCATCACCATCAAAGGCTTCAACGTGGGCCTGACCGGTTATCTCAATATGATGCTCGATCAGCACTTCACCCAGAATACAGGCGTGGCCTTCAATCAGGATGTGTCCATCCAGCAAGAGTGGCCCGCCGCGTAATTTTGCATGCCCCCCGACCAGCACATGGTGTTTCAGGATACAGTTACCTTCAACCACCGCATGCTCAGCCACCTGGGAGCTATAGCGCAGGGTCGGTATCGCATCTTCATCGGTACCAGCGATGATGCGGGCGTTGCCGTATACCTTCGCACAATCGCAGATCCAAACGTTATTTTCCTCATTACCCTCGATGCGGGCACAATCAAAAACCTCGGCGCGATGTTCAATAAAAGCGTAGTCAATGGTTGCATCGCCATAGATCTGCACCTGATGCACAATGCGTGAATGGTTTACGGTTGCGCGATCATATATTTGTAGGGGCTGGTCACTTTCACGGGTTAACCCTTTGGCGGCGATGACTTCGGAGCCTCCCAGAACACGTGCATCGCCCGACAAAAAACATTCGCCACGTACAACAGAATTTTGAATGGTGACGTTGTCACGTATTTGCGCGCCATGGCTAATTTCAGCCCGATCTATCCATACGGCACCGCCAATCTGTGCGCCATCTCTGACCACGCTGGCCTGCGTAATGCGAGCATTTCCAGAAATGGTTGCCCCCGCAAATGCCATCGCGTTCTCATCGTAAATCCAGCAATCGCCACTTTGCGATAGCACGCTTTCATCATCAATCCAGCCACCGAGCGTACCGGCTTTAACATCATTAAAATCAATGAGTGCAATTATCTGGCGTAGTAATACGCTCTTTTTATTGCCATTATCCTGGTAACTAAAGGCGCGAGGTTCATCGCCCAGACGATATTTGGTCATAGCTCATTTCCATGTTGCGCACCTTAGTTAAACGTAGCAAAGTTTTCCGCACTGGCTAAATTCGTGGAAATTCCATAAAATGCATTTCAAATATACTTTAAAAAATAAACAAAATGAGTAAGAACAAGCAAAGTGAGCGAGTCCTCAATCTTCCGGCCGGTTATTTTGGCATGGTACTGGGCATCATCGGGATGGGGTTCGCGTGGCGATATGCCAGCCAGGTATGGCCTGTAAGCCACTGGATTGGCGACGGTTTAGTGATCCTTGCGATGGTCATCTGGGGATTGTTGACGCTGGCCTTTATTAGTCGTTTACTGCGTTTTCCTCATAGCGTACTGGCGGAAATTCGTCATCCGGTGATGAGCAGTTTTGTCAGTCTGTTTCCGGCCACAACGATGCTGGTCGCGATTGGTTTTGTCCCGTGGTATCGACCGCTGGCGCTTGGCTTGTTCAGCATTGGGGTCGTTATCCAACTGGCGTACGCGGCCTGGCAAACGGCAGGATTATGGCGCGGAGATCACCCAGAAGAAGCCACCACACCGGGGCTGTATTTGCCGACTGTCGCCAATAACTTTATTAGCGCAATGGCATGTGGTGCGCTGGGTTTCAACGACGCAGGACTGGTGTTTTTGGGCGCAGGGGTATTTTCCTGGCTCAGCCTCGAGCCGGTGATCCTGCAGCGTTTACGCAGTTGCGGCGAGCTGCCAACGGCATTACGTACCTCGCTTGGCATTCAGCTGGCGCCTGCGCTGGTCGCCTGCAGCGCCTGGCTTAGCGTCAACGGCGGCGAGGGCGATACGTTGGCCAAAATGCTGTTTGGCTATGGTCTGCTGCAGCTGCTGTTTATGCTACGCCTCATGCCGTGGTATCTGTCTCAGCCGTTTAATGCGTCTTTCTGGAGCTTCTCGTTCGGCGTGTCGGCCCTGGCGACAACGGGGCTGCATCTGGGACACGGCAGCGAATCAGGATTTTTTCATATGCTGTCGATCCCTCTGTTTATTTTTACCAATGTTATCATTGCATTATTACTGGTACGTACGTTTGCATTGTTGATGCAGGGGAAACTGCTCATCCGCACGGAGCGTGCTGCATTACTGAAATCTGAGGATAAATAATGACCCTTTGCGACGAAAACTACTTTACTGAGAAATACGATCTAACCCGTACGCATTCCGATGTCGTTGAAGCGGCGAAAATTGTTAAGCCAGGCAAAACGTTAGACCTGGGCTGCGGTAACGGTCGAAACAGCCTGTACCTTGCGGCAAACGGCTATGATGTGACAGCATGGGATAAAAATCCCATGAGCATCGCTAACCTTGAGCGTATCAAAGCAGCCGAAGGGTTGACTAATCTGCAGGCAAGCGTCGCGGACCTTAATGCGTTGAGTTTTGATGGTGAATACGACTTTATCCTGTCTACCGTAGTGCTGATGTTCCTCGAAGCGAAAACCATTCCGGGGCTTATCGAAAATATGCAACGTTGCACGAAACAGGGTGGATATAACTTAATCGTTGCGGCGATGGATACCGATGATTTCCCGTGCACAGTTGGCTTCCCGTTCGCGTTTAAAGCGGGGGAATTACGCAACTATTACCGCGGATGGGAGCTGCTGAAATATAACGAAGACGTGGGGGAACTGCATCGTACAGACGAAAACGGCAATCGCATTAAACTGCGTTTTGCGACTATGCTGGCCCGCAAAATCGGCTGATGGCCCACGCTCTGCGTTCAGCATTTTTTGTGCTGAGCGCAAAAATAAAATTGTGCGGCGCTTACCATTTTTCGCACATCCAAAATGATTTCCTTTTGCTATTATTTCAGATGCATATCTGCAAATACTAAGGGATCGTTCCATGCGTGCTCAAACTTTATTTAAAGTTGCAGTGCTTACGGGTTTACTGGCGTTATCAGGCTGTGCGTCAAAAATCACGCAGCCAGATAAATATTCAGGTTTTTTAAAAGATTACTCTGGCCTGAAGGAAACGAAATCGGCAACAGGACAGCCTGTGCTGCGTTGGGTTGATCCCAACTTCAATGAGTCCAAATATGACAGTATTGTGTATAACCCGATAACCTATTATCCGATTCCTAAACCAACGACTCAGGTTGGGCAACAGGTGTTGGATAAACTGTTGAGCTATACCAATACGCAAATGAAAACCGCCATTAGTAAACGTAAACCCCTGGTGACGACCCCCGGCCCGCGCAGCCTGATTTTCCGTGGCGCGATTACCGGTGTCGCAACCAGCAAGGAAGGGCTGCAGTTCTATGAAGTCGTTCCGGTTGCGTTACTCGTAGCGGGGACACAAATGGCGACAGGTCACCGCACCATGGATACTCACCTCTATTTTGAAGGTGAATTGATCGATGCGGCAACCAATAAGCCGGTGATTAAAGTGGTACGTCAGGGTGAAGGCAAGGACCTGAACAACGAAAGTACGCCGATGGCGTTCGAAACGTTGAAGAAAGTTGTTGATGACATGGCGACAGACGCCTCCATGTTTGATGTCAACAAAAAACAGTAATGCAGAGCGCACCATCTTTGGATGGTGCGCTTTTTTTATGCCGTCCGACGACGGTACAGCAGTTTCCCCACTAACGCCTCCGGGCGTGCAAACATCACCAGATTACCCAGCAAAATCAGCACTAATCCGGCAATTGCGTTAACCTGCCAGACGTATCCTTCATACAATGTTGACAGCGTCAGCGCGACCAACGGGAAAAGTAACGTACTGTAGGCGGCCTTACTCGGACCGATGCGTCCTACCAGTGTGAAATAGGCGCCGAAAGCAATCACCGAGCCAAAAATAGCCAGATATAACAGCGCGCTAAGATAGCTGAACGTCCACTGCGGCGTGAAGTTGTCCTCGCGCACCAGTGCAATGATGGCAATTAGCAAGGTACCGTACAGCATGGCCCAGCTGTTGGTAGTCATCACTTCAAGCCCTTTTTTCTGATGGCGCAGGCTGATCATATTGCCCAGGGAAAAACCAAACGTTCCCAGAGCGCTTAAACCAATACCCAACAGCAGCGTATGATTCAGGCCGCTATTGACCAAATCCTGCCAGAACAGGGTGATGATACCCGTCAACCCCAGCGCCGCGGCGAAATAAAAGCGTATCGGTGGTTTTTGACCAAAAAATACAAAACTATTCACCGCATTGAACAGCACGGCCATCGAGAAAATTACCGACTCCAGACCGGTATTAATCCACGCTGCGGCCGTGTAAAAACACCAGAAATTGAAGCAAAAAACACACCCGCCCTGTAACAGACAAAACAGGTGGTCGCGTCCGGAGAGCTTACGCAATTTGCCGCTGAACAGCAGGAGAAGGATCATCACCGAACTGGCGACCGCAAAGCGCCAAAAGATAGAGACCGGGGCAGCTACCGGACCTTGCTGCAGGTAAATGGCAATCCATGTCGTTCCCCATATCACGACTACCAGGCAGTACAACAATGCGTTCATACATCTCTCTCATTTTTGTATTTAAGCGCACACAGTGTCATGGCTGGCCGGGGCTGGCTTTCATCTGATTGCGGCAGACTTGCAAAATCTTGCGCTTTTTTTCTCGCGAAAGTGAAAAGGAGGCTGTTAACAACATGTAGCTGATATAGACTGAAAGCCTGCTAACTTATTTTGAATGTGATGGTATGTCTCAGCCCTATGGCGCCTTTGAAAACTTACGCAAACATAATGCCGTGCTGCATGAGTCGGTTGCGTTACATTCGGGGATCCAACTGGCGGCGTGGTCGAACAAGCGCGACACCATCACTCAGTATTGCGATCACCACACGCTCAGTTTATATATCGCGGATGGCTACGAAAGCTATCACAAGACGGCAGGGGGCTGGAAAAACGGCGGGGGCCCGGATCGCTTCTGCCTGATGCCGAAAGAGAGCGAATCCAGTTGGGATATTCGTGACGATCTTTCCTTTGTACATCTTTATTGTACCGACGCGCATCTGCGGGAAGTGGGTGAGAAAGTTTGGGACAAAAGCCCTTACAGCTTCACGCTGGACGAACATACGTTCGGCAGCGATCCGGGGATCACGGCGGTTTATCGCCAGTTTTTACTGGGTAATGACTGGCAGCAACCGGCTAATCATCTAACGCTCAGCGCGGCATCTTCGCTGTTGCTGACGCATCTGATTCAACATTACAGCAACGTTCAATGGCGGCCGCCGGTGGTAACCGGTGGGCTTGCGCCAGCCACATTGCGCAATGTGCTGGCCTATATTGACGCACATCTGGCCTACCCAATGACCCTCAGCGATTTGGCAGGCGAAGCGGCACTAAGCGATTTCCACTTTGCCAGAATGTTTCGCCAGTCGATGAATATGGCCCCGCATCAGTATGTTATGCAGCGTCGTATGGCGCTGGCGCAGCAACTGGTCCGTTATTCTTCACGTAGCTTGTCGGATATCGCGATGGCTTGTGGATTCAGTTCAGCAAGCCATTTTAGCAATCGGTTTAAGCAGATGACGGGCAAGACGCCAACGCAATTACGTGCGTCGTGATAATCTCAGCGTGGCATAACATATCCCTCCGGCGATTAATCCCCAGAAAGCAGAGCCAATCCCCATTAAGGTCAAACCACTGGCAGTAACCAGAAAGGTGACGATGGCAGCATCTCGTTCCGTTTCATGAAGCAATGCCTGATACAGACTACCGCTAATCGTACCGAGCAAAGCAAGGCCAGCCAGCATCTGGATCCAGCTTACGGGCAGGGCCGCCATCAGTCCTGTGACCGAACCACCAAATACACCAGCCAGAAGATAGAAAACGCCTGCCGATGCGGCGGCGAGCCAACGTCGTTTGGCATCAGGATGTGCTTCGGGACTTTGGCAAATTGCCGCGGTTATGGCGGCAATACAAATAGAGTAAACGCCAAAAGGCGAAAACAGCAGCGCTAACAGACCAGTGAAGACAATCAGCGGTGAAACGGGCAAGGAATAACCTGACGCTTTCATGGTGGCAATGCCAGGAGCATTTTGTGATGCCATGGTAACCAGGAAGAACGGCAATGCGATGCTTATACTGTGTGCAAGAGAAAAGTGGGGGGTGATGAATTCAGGCATCACCGGAGATAAATTAATGTTGTAAGTGACAATGTCAGCTTTTAGCAGTGCGATGGCGGTACCCACCAGCATGGCAGCAATGACGGCGTACCTGGGCGCGACAACTTTTAACACCAGCCACGCCAGCAGCATGCTGCCGCACAGCAGAAGCTCATTATTAAGACTATTAAATGCCTGCAAACCAAAACGCAGCAGGATCCCAGCCAGCATTGCCGACGCCAGTGAGTGTGGGATTATTTGCATCAGACGTGCAAACAACCCCGTCACACCACACAGGACTATCAGCGCGTTAGCAACAATAAAAACGCCGATAGCATCCTGAATGGTCACGCCTTGCAGACCCGTAACCAGCAGCGCAGCACCGGGCGTAGACCAGGCGGTCAGGATGGGAGCACGATACCACACTGACAATGCCAGCGTGCTCACGCCCATCGCGATTCCCAGTGCGGTCATCCAGCCCGCAATCTGCCCGGTCGTTGCGCCTGCGGCAACCGCCGCTTGCCAGATGATGGCTGCTGAACTGGCATAGCCGACCAGCACGGCAACAAAACCCGATAAAACGGTGGGCAAAGGGATTAATAATGTGCGCATAGCGACTCCGCGTGCGTTATAACGGTCATTCACTGTAGCACTGTGCGTTATAGCGTACAAGTGATAAGCTGATGGACAGAAACAGGAGATAGAGGAAGGCGACAATGGACAATTTAACCCACTATCTGGCTACCACGCTCCGGACATTACGTCACCAGCGGGAATGGAGTCTGTCGCGTCTGGCAGAAGAAACGGGTGTCTCCAAAGCCATGTTGGGGCAGATAGAACGCAATGAATCCAGCCCAACAGTGGCGACGCTATGGAAAATTGCCACCGGACTGAACGTGCCGTTTTCGACGTTTATTTCACCACCAGAGTCAGAAGGCACAGCGACTTTTGATCCCCAACAGCAGGCAATGGTAGTGACACCGCTGTTTCCATGGGACCCACAACTCTGTTTTGACCATTTTTCAATATTGCTGGCACCGGGGGCGTTGAGTGAATCTACACCGCATGAAACCGGTGTGATTGAGCACGTAGTGGTGATTAGTGGCCTGCTGGATATGTGCATTGACGGACAGTGGCGAACCATCAAATCGGGTGAGGGTGTCCGTTTTGCGGGTGATACTGCACATAGTTACCGTAACAGCAGCGAACAGACGGTTCACTTTCATTCCCTGATCCATTACCCACGCGGTTAATCGGGAAAACTATTCCGAAATGTCGCGCTTCTGACTACAATAGCCGCCATTTTTACCGCTTGTGGATGGTAACAACTGTATGCGCCAGCAACCTCATCACCTTGAATTGTTAAGCCCGGCCCGGGATACCGCCATTGCGCGTGAAGCCATTTTGCACGGTGCTGACGCCGTTTACATTGGCGGACCGGGTTTTGGCGCGCGTCATAACGCCAGTAACAGCCTGAAAGACATCGCTGAACTGGTGCCATTCGCTCATCGATATGGGGCGAAAATCTTTGTGACGTTGAACACGATTTTGCATGATGATGAGCTGGAACCTGCTCAGCGGTTAATTACCGATTTGTATCAGACTGGCGTTGATGCGCTGATTGTGCAGGATATGGGGATTCTGGAACTGGATATCCCACCGATTGAACTACATGCCAGCACCCAGTGTGATATTCGCAGCGTCGAGAAGGCGAAGTTTCTTTCTGATGTCGGATTCACGCAGATTGTACTGGCGCGCGAACTGAGTCTTGAGCAGATTCACGCGATTCATCAGGTGACGGACGCGACGATCGAGTTTTTCATCCACGGTGCGTTATGCGTTGCTTATTCAGGCCAGTGCTATATCTCTCATGCGCAAACCGGGCGCAGCGCTAACCGCGGCGACTGTTCACAAGCCTGCCGACTACCGTATACCCTGAAAGACGATCAGGGCCGGGTGGTGTCGTATGAAAAACACCTGCTGTCGATGAAAGATAACGATCAGACCGCCAACCTCGGTGCGTTGATTGATGCCGGAGTACGTTCCTTCAAAATTGAAGGGCGCTACAAAGACATGAGCTATGTGAAAAACATCACTGCACATTACCGGCAGATGCTGGATGCCATCATCGAAGAACGCGGCGATCTGGCTCGTTCATCTGCAGGTCGCACTGAGCATTTCTTCACGCCATCTACGGAGAAAACCTTCCACCGCGGTAGCACTGACTATTTTGTAAATGCCCGTAAAGGCGACATTGGTGCATTCGACTCACCTAAATTCATTGGCTTGCCAGTGGGTGAAGTCCTGAAGGTGGCGAAGGATTATCTTGATGTCGACGTGACGGAACCGCTGGCAAACGGGGATGGCCTGAACGTGTTAATCAAGCGTGAGGTCGTGGGATTTCGCGCTAATACCGTTGAAAAAACCGGGCACAATCGTTATCGGGTGTGGCCGAATGAAATGCCTGCCGATCTGCACAAAGTTCGTGCTAACCATCCGCTGAATCGCAACCTTGATCATAACTGGCAACAGGCGCTGACCAAAACCTCCAGCGAACGCCGTGTCGCGGTTGATATTGAATTGAGCGGCTGGCAGGAAGAGTTGATCCTGACACTGACCAGTGAAGACGGCGTGAGTATCACCCATACGCTGGATGGTCAGTTTGAGGAAGCGAACAATGCGGAAAAAGCGTTGAGTAACCTACAGGACGGACTGGCAAAACTTGGGCAGACGATGTACTACGCCCGCAATATTCAGGTGAATCTGCCGGGTGCGCTGTTTGTACCGAATGGTCAACTCAACCAACTGCGCCGTGAAGCCATCGACATGCTGGATGCCGCGCGTCTGGAAAACTACCAGCGTGGCAGTCGTAAACCTGTTGCCCAGCCGGCACCGGTCTATCCACAGACGCATCTGAGTTTTCTGGCTAACGTCTATAACCATAAAGCGCGTGAGTTTTACCACCGTTATGGCGTCCAGTTGATTGATGCAGCCTATGAAGCGCATGAAGAAAAGGGCGATGTTCCGGTGATGATTACCAAGCACTGCCTGCGTTTTGCATTCAATCTGTGTCCGAAACAGGCGAAAGGGAATATC
The DNA here is from genome assembly GCF_005280975.1 of Citrobacter sp. wls716. Classification (NCBI taxonomy): domain Bacteria; kingdom Pseudomonadati; phylum Pseudomonadota; class Gammaproteobacteria; order Enterobacterales; family Enterobacteriaceae; genus Citrobacter; species Citrobacter sp. wls716. Next base: position 142,702 of record NZ_SZWX01000021.1, on the reverse strand, counting down.
AAGAGCTGGAAAGCCACGCCGATGCAATTGGTAAATGGCGATGAAGTGCTGACGCTGAAATTTGATTGCCGACCGTGCGAAATGCACGTGATCGGCAAGATGAAACATCACATACTGAAGATGCCATTGCCGGGCAGCGTAGTGGCTTCCGTCAGCCCCGAAGACCTGATGAAGACGCTGCCGAAGCGTAAAGGCTGACGGTTAACTCATATGGATATCGGGTTTGCGTGATTTCTGCCAGTGGTGGTGCTCGCGAAGATCGGCGGCGGATTCTTCCGCCGTTACTCGCAGCTCATCACTGTCGGCCGTGTGTCGTAATAGGTGATCGGCATCCTGCACCTGAAGATATTCATGTCCCTGATTAGTAGCGAAAAGCTGACCCGAAAAAAGCGCGCTAGCCAGCAATAACACCGTTAACCCTTTCTTAAACATCATGCACCCTCTGGTACGTTAGCTGCGGAATTGGCGATAATTTCGTCAGGTGACTATTCAATATTTTAATCGGGTTAATGGCAATCTCTGTTTTGCCAATTCGATGTTTTTTACATTTTTGTTTAGTCAACGTTAGGATTTGTTAAAACCGGGAAGCGCAGCGCGACCCGGTTGTTACCGGGGGGGGGGAAATCAGGACTTAAATCCCGCCGCCGTCATCAGTAAGCGAAAGAATGAACCGACGGCCGCCAGGGCCAGCACGCTGCCGCCCCAGAGAATGATCAGCCACATCAGACGTTTCCAGATTGATTGTTCCATTAATGATACCCCTCACCATGTTGAACTTTGCCGCGGAAAACGTAGTAGCTCCAGAAGGTGTACACCAGGATTATCGGGATAATCAGCAGTGCGCCCACCAACATAAAGCCCTGACTTTGCGCCGGAGCCGCCGCCTGCCAAAGGGTAATAGACGGTGGAATGATGTGTGGCCAGATACTAATCCCCAACCCGCTGAAACCGAGAAAAATTAAACCCAGCGTCAATATAAATGGCGGGGCATGGCTATGCTGCTGGCCCAGAGAACGCCACAGCCACAGGCTCATTAGCGCAACCAGCAGCGGCACCGGCATCAGGAGCCACAGATTTGGCAGGCTAAACCAACGATCGGCAATGGCACTGTGCGCCAGCGGCGTCCACAGGCTGATAATGGCAATGACAGCCAACATCGCCAGCAGCAGTTTTTTTGCCACACTGCGCATTTTATCCTGTAGCGGGTTTTCGCTTTTCATCACCAGCCATGTTGCCCCCAGCAGGGCGTAGGCCACCACCAGTCCCAGCCCGCAAAACAGCGTGAAAGGCGTTAACCAGTCAAACGGACCGCCGCTGTAGCTGCGGCCAGTGACGGAAAATCCGTTGAGGACCGCGCCCACGACCACTCCCTGGGTAAACGTGGCAAGAATTGAACCGCCCAGAAAGGCTTTATCCCAGAATGGTCGATGCGCCGGCGTGGCCTTGAAGCGAAACTCAAAGGCAACGCCACGAAAAATCAGGCCAATCAGCATCAGGGTGAGTGGGATCGTCAGTGCATCGACAATGACTGCATAGGCCAGAGGAAATGCGCCAAACAATCCTGCACCGCCCAGCACCAGCCAGGTTTCATTCCCATCCCATACCGGTGCGACGCTGTTGACCATCACGTCGCGGTCATCAGCGTCCTGAATAGCGGGAAATAAAATACCGATCCCGAGATCAAAGCCGTCCATCACGATATACATCAGCGTGGCGAACACGATAATAACGAACCAGATAACTGATAAATCAATACCCATTAGCGATGTGCCTCAGCTTGAGAATCGAGGACGGCAGCGGAAAGCGGCCGTGCGGGTGTGCCAGCTGGCGGGAGGGTCGGATCATCTTCCTGTGGTCCTTTACGGATCAGGCGAATCATGTAGCTATAACCCACACCGAAGACCGAGCTGTAAACCACAAAGAAAGCCAGCAGGCTGATGCTCATATGCAAATCACCATGTGCGGAAACCGCATCCGCTGTGCGTTGCAAACCGTAAACCACCCACGGCTGACGGCCAACTTCAGTGGTCACCCAGCCAGCAAGGATGGCAATCAGACCGGAAGGGCCCATCCACAAGGCAAAGCGCAAGAAAGCGCGCGAGGTGTATAAACGCTGCTTATAACGTAACCACAAGGCAAACGCACCCAACAGGATCATCAGCATGCCTAGCCCCGCCATAATGCGAAACGACCAGAACACCATGGTGGAGTTGGGCCTGTCTTCTTTAGGAAACTCTTTCAGGGCCGGGACCTGTTTATCCAGACTATGGGTCAGGATCAGACTGCCCAGCGCCGGAATTTCCAGCCCATAGTGGGTGCGCTCCTGCTCCATATCCGGCCAGCCGAACAGTAGCAACGGAGTCGGTTCGCCGGGCGGATTTTCCCAGTGTCCTTCAATCGCGGCAATTTTTGCCGGCTGGTGCTTCAGCGTATTCAACCCGTGCATATCGCCAATCAATGCCTGCAGCGGGGCGACGATCAGCGTCATCCACAGCGCCATCGAAAACATGGCGCGAATAGCCGGAGTGTTATTCCCGCGTAATAAATGCCATGCCCCTGACGCTGCGACAAATAGCGCACTGCTCAGGAAGGCGGCAACGGACATATGCAACAAACGATATGGGAATGACGGGTTGAAAATAACGGCGAACCAGTCGACGGGAACAACCTGTCCATTGACGATTTCATAGCCCTGTGGAGTCTGCATCCAGCTGTTGGAGGCCAGTATCCAGAAGGTAGAAATAATTGTCCCCAGCGCAACCATGCAAGTTGCAAAGAAGTGCAGGCCTGGCCCCACACGGTTCCAGCCAAACAGCATTACGCCGAGGAAGCCTGCTTCGAGGAAGAAGGCGGTTAACACTTCATAGGTCAGCAGCGGCCCGGTGATGCTCCCGGCAAACTCAGAAAAACCGCTCCAGTTAGTGCCGAACTGATAAGCCATCACCAGCCCGGACACTACGCCCATACCAAAGTTTACGGCGAAGATTTTCGACCAGAAATGATACAGCGAACGCCAGGTCGGATTTTTGGTTTTCAACCAGAGACCTTCCAGTACCGCCAGATAGCTGGCAAGACCGATAGTAATGGCCGGAAAAATGATGTGAAAGGACACCGTAAACGCGAACTGGATCCTCGCCAGGTGAAACGCGTCAAGACCGAACATGCTTAACTCCGCAGGCAAAATTGATTTGGCGCAATTCTAAGCCCCTGGCGAAATGTGGGGCAGAAACAGAACAGTTCTTTTTAACCATAACAGTTGTGCTGCCGTTATAGGTCGCACGATCTGATATGCAATCTGGTCCCGCATTTGAATTTTACTTCGACGATAATGAGTTTATCCCGTGGTCTGCGGTGATTGACGGTGCTGATGACTATGTGAACATCACCTGTTTATTCGCCTTAAAGCACACCCCGAAAATTGATGCTGTACAGATAGCTGCCCGGGCCTCAGGCAAAGAGCTTTCGCTAACGATGTTGTAAAACTGTTAACTATAACAGTTCTGAAAAAATCGTTATTTATGTAGACTGATATATACAGAGGTTGTCACCGATACCGAATATCAGGACGAAAAATGAAGAAATACCAGCGACTGGCGGAGCAAATTCGCGATCAAATCGCGTCTGGCGTATGGCAACCAGGCGATCGGTTGCCCTCTTTGCGCGAGCAGGTGGCAAGCAGCGGGATGAGTTTTATGACCGTGGGGCATGCCTACCAACTGCTGGAAAGTCAGGGGCGGATCATCGCCCGGCCCCAGTCGGGCTATTATGTTGCCGCGCGCCCCGAACGCGAAGCCGCCGTGCCGCAGGTACAGGTCATGCGCGATGAGGCCGTGGATATCAACACCTACATCTTTGACATGCTGCAGGCCAGTCGTGATGCTTCCGTGATGCCGTTTGCATCCGCTTTCCCCGATCCACGCTTATTTCCGCTTCAGCAGCTTAATCGCTCGCTGGCTCAGGTGAGTAAAACGGCTACCGCCATGAGTGTTATCGAAAACCTGCCGCCAGGAAATGATGAACTGCGTCATGCTATTGCCCGTCGATATGCGCAACAGGGAATGACCCTTTCCCCGGATGAAATTGTGATCACCACTGGCGCACTTGAAGCGCTTAACCTGAGCCTGCAGGCGGTCACTGAGCCGGGGGATTGGGTGATTGTCGAAAATCCGTGTTTTTACGGCGCATTACAGGCTCTGGAGCGATTGCGCCTGAAGGCGTTGTCCGTTGCCACCGACGTGAAGGACGGAATCGACCTTGTCGCACTGGAGCAGGCCCTACAGGAGTACCCGGTCAAAGCCTGCTGGCTGATGACCAACAGCCAAAATCCGTTGGGTTTTACACTTAGCGCACGGAAAAAAGCCCATCTGGTCGCATTACTGGAAAAATACAATGTGATGCTGATTGAAGATGATGTTTACAGCGAACTCTATTTTGGCCGGGAGAAACCACTGCCGGCTAAAGCGTGGGATCGAGGAGACAGGGTGTTGCACTGTTCATCTTTCTCGAAATGTCTGGTCCCCGGATTTCGCATCGGTTGGGTTGCTGCCGGGAAACATGCCCGTCGTATTCAGCGACTCCAGTTGATGAGCACCTTATCCACCAGTTCCCCAATGCAGCTTGCGTTGGTGGACTACCTGTCGACCCGGCGTTATGACGCGCATTTGCGACGGCTGCGTCGTCAGTTGGCGGAACGCAAACAGCAGGCCTGGCAAACGTTGCTGCGTCATCTTCCGGCAGAGGTCAAAATACACCATAACGACAGCGGCTATTTTCTGTGGCTCGAACTGCCAGAACCGCTGGATGCGGGAGAACTCAGCACCCAGGCGCTGGCGCACCACATCAGCATCGCACCAGGTAAGATGTTTTCAACCTCGGGGACATGGTCACGTTTCTTTCGTTTTAATACCGCATGGCACTGGGGTGAACGCGAAGAACAGGCGGTTAAACAGCTTGGAAAATTAATTCGCGAGATGATGAAATAAAACTGAATGTGCTATTCAATATAAAAGAATAGCGCATTCTTATTTTAGAAATAGTGAATGTTAAACCCTGATGTTATTTATATCAGGTGCCACCATACGAAATATCAATAGTTCTTCCTGGTGCCACCCTGGCACTTAACTCCTTGTCTATACTCCAGAAGATTAAATTACTTTGCTATAACCCGTGGCGTAATGAGCGTTAGCTCACAACCTGATTAAATTTCCTTGCGCCAGCAGGAACGCTTTCAACACCCCGACTATTTTTAGGAAAGGACATATATTTACGGCAAGGCTGCCGCTCAATATTTTTTCGACAGGAGTAAGACGTTATGAGCAAGCAATTTGCCCTCAGTAGCTTGTGTGCACTCAGTATGACGCTGATGACAGCCCATGCAGCCGAACCCCCAACATCATTAGATAAACCGGAAGGGCGCCTGGATATTATTGCCTGGCCAGGTTATATCGAACGCGGACAAACCGATAAACAATATGACTGGGTTTCGCAGTTTGAGAAGGAAACCGGTTGTGCCGTCAATGTTAAAACAGCGGCCACATCAGACGAAATGGTGAGCCTGATGGCGAAAGGCGGCTATGACCTGGTGACGGCTTCTGGTGATGCTTCACTGCGTCTGATTATGGGCAAACGTGTCCAGCCTATAAATCCTGCGCTTATCCCAAACTGGAAAACTATCGATCCGCGCGTGGTCAAAGGGGAATGGTTTAACGTCGGTGGGAAAGTTTACGGCACTCCTTATCAATGGGGTCCCAACTTGCTGATGTATAACACCAAAACCTTCCCAACGCCGCCAGATAGTTGGAAAGTGGTGTTCGTCGAGCAAAAACTTGAGGACGGAAAAAGCAATAAAGGACGAGTCCAGGCGTACGATGGCCCGATCTATATCGCCGATGCGGCGCTGTTCGTCAAAGCCACTCAACCGCAGTTGGGTATCACCGATCCCTATCAGCTCACCGAGAAACAGTATCAGGCGGTCATCAAAGTCCTGAGCGATCAGCACGCACTGATTCATCGCTACTGGCATGACACCACTGTGCAAATGAGTGACTTCAAAAACGAAGGTGTGGTGGCATCAAGCGCCTGGCCCTATCAGGCTAACGCCCTGAAAGCAGAAGGCCAGCCAATCGCCACGGTTTTCCCGAAAGAGGGCGTCACCGGTTGGGCTGACACCACCATGCTGCATAGCGAAGCAAAACATCCTGTTTGTGCTTACAAATGGATGAACTGGTCATTAACCCCGAAAGTTCAGGGCGACGTCGCAGCCTGGTTTGGATCTCTGCCGGTAGTCCCTGAAGGTTGTAAAGCCAGCCCGCTGCTGGGCGAAAAAGGCTGTGAAACCAACGGCTATAGCTATTTCGACAAAATTGCTTTCTGGAAAACGCCAATCGCAGAAGGTGGAAAATTCGTTCCTTACAGTCGCTGGACGCAGGATTACATCGCCATTATGGGCGGTCGTTAATTCCGCTGGGGGTTTTATGACGTACGCAGTGGAGTTTCATAATGTCTCGCGTCTGTACGGGGATGTTCGTGCAGTTGATGGGGTAAGTATTGCAATTAATGATGGTGAGTTTTTCTCTATGCTGGGGCCATCCGGCTCCGGCAAAACGACCTGTCTGCGCATGATTGCAGGGTTTGAGCAGCTTTCGGGCGGTTCAATTAAAATTTTTGGTAAGCAAGCCAGTGAATTACCGCCCTGGGAACGGGACGTCAATACGGTATTTCAGGATTACGCACTATTCCCGCATATGTCGATTCTCGACAACGTGGCTTATGGGCTGATGGTGAAAGGCATTGATAAAAAGCAGCGTCATGCCAGGGCACGCGAAGCGTTAGATAAGGTTGCGCTCGGCTTTGTCTATGAGCGCAAGCCATCACAACTCTCTGGTGGACAGCGTCAGCGTGTAGCGATTGCCCGTGCGTTGGTCAATGAGCCTCGCGTCCTGCTGTTGGATGAGCCACTTGGCGCGTTGGATCTCAAGCTACGCGAACAGATGCAACTGGAGCTGAAAAAACTCCAGCAGTCTCTCGGTATCACCTTTATTTTTGTCACCCACGATCAGGGTGAGGCGCTGTCGATGTCCGATCGTGTGGCGGTATTTAACAATGGTCGTATCGAGCAAGTGGATTCACCGCGAGAACTCTACATGCGTCCGCGCACGCCGTTTGTGGCGAGTTTTGTAGGTACGTCAAACGTCTTTGACGAAGCGATGTCGGCAAACGTCTGTGGCTTACAGGGGATGTTCTCGCTGCGCCCGGAACACATTCGGTTAAATGATATGGCGGGCGAGGTTCAGGCTCGGGGTGTCATTCAGGCGGTGCAGTACCAGGGGGCGGCGACGCGTTTTGAACTGAAACTTGCCGGTGGTGAAAAGTTGCTGGTGAGCCAGGCGAACCTGACGGGAGAAATGCTGCCGTCGGCGCTGTCGCCGGGTCAGCAGGTGATGGCATCGTGGTCACGGGATGTCATGGTTCCGCTGGTAGAGGAGAGGTGAATGGCTATGAACGTCATACATTCGCCAGCACAGTCGACAAAGCTGAACCGTATCTCGGGGTTCTTCTGGCGTAATCCAGGGCTTGGGCTGTTTTTGCTACTGCTCGGGCCGCTGATGTGGTTTGGCATCGTCTACTTTGGATCGTTGCTGACGCTGTTGTGGCAAGGTTTTTACACCTTCGACGATTTCACTATGTCGGTGACGCCAGACCTGACGCTGGCGAATCTGCAGGCGCTGTTTAACCCGGCTAATTACGACATCATTGTGCGAACGTTGACAATGGCGGTGGCGGTGACGATTGCCAGCGCCATTCTGGCGTTCCCGATGGCATGGTATATGGCGCGCTATACCAGTGGCAAAATGAAAGCCTTTTTTTACATTGCCGTCATGTTGCCGATGTGGGCGAGCTATATCGTCAAAGCCTATGCGTGGACGCTGCTGTTAGCGAAAGACGGTGTGGCGCAGTGGTTTCTAACCCATCTCGGGCTGGAGCCACTGTTGACCGCTTTCCTCACCTTGCCGGCTGTCGGCGGTAATACGCTGTCAACATCGGGATTAGGGCGCTTTTTGGTTTTTGTCTACATCTGGCTTCCCTTTATGATCCTGCCGGTTCAGGCTGCTCTGGAACGGCTTCCGCCCTCGCTTTTGCAGGCATCGGCCGATCTGGGCGCGCGTCCTCGTCAAACCTTCCGCTATGTGGTTTTCCCGCTGGCAATACCCGGTATAGCCGCCGGTTCTATCTTTACTTTTTCACTGACGCTGGGTGACTTTATTGTGCCGCAACTGGTGGGACCGCCGGGATATTTCATCGGCAACATGGTGTATTCGCAACAAGGGGCCATCGGCAATATGCCAATGGCGGCGGCATTCACTCTGGTGCCCATTGTCTTAATTGCACTGTATCTGGCGTTCGTGAAGCGTCTGGGAGCTTTCGATGCACTCTGAACGCGCACCCTGGTTACTCAAACTGGCAGCATGGGGAGGGGTTCTTTTTCTGCACTTTCCCATCCTCATCATCGGCACCTATGCTTTTAATACAGAGGAGGCTGCTTTTAGTTTTCCGCCTCAGGGACTGACATTGCGTTGGTTTAGCGTGGCGGCGCAGCGTAGCGATATTCTTGAGTCAGTGACGTTGTCACTTAAAATCGCCGCGTTGTCGACAGCAATCGCTCTGGTACTGGGTACGCTGGCGGCGGCTGCGCTGTGGCGCAGGGACTTTTTCGGTAAAAGCGCAATATCGCTGTTGCTGCTGTTGCCGATTGCGCTGCCGGGCATTATTACCGGCCTGGCACTGCTGACGGCATTTAAGACCATCAACCTGGAACCGGGTTTTCTCACGATCGTGGTGGGTCATGCGACGTTTTGCGTGGTGGTTGTCTTTAACAACGTCGTGGCGCGTTTTCGCCGTACCTCATGGAGTCTGGTTGAAGCGTCTATGGATCTTGGCGCCAACGGCTGGCAAACCTTTCGTTATGTCGTGCTGCCCAATCTGGCATCAGCACTGCTGGCGGGGGGCATGCTGGCGTTTGCCTTGTCGTTTGATGAAATCATCGTGACAACGTTCACCGCCGGACATGAAAGAACACTTCCGCTGTGGCTGCTCAATCAACTGGGTCGCCCACGAGATGTGCCTGTTACCAACGTTGTGGCATTGCTGGTAATGCTGGTAACAACACTGCCAATTTTAGGGGCCTGGTGGCTAACGCGTGAAGGCGACACCGTCGCCGGAAACGGTAAATAAACGACGATATGGGAAATTGCTATGCAACATCAATTACTGATTAACGGTGAGCTGGTCAGCGGTGAAGGTGAAAAGCAACCAGTTTATAACCCTGCCACTGGTGAACTTATTCTGGAGATTGCTGAGGCGTCATCCGCGCAGGTTGATGCCGCAGTGCGCGCGGCAGACAATGCGTTTGCCTCCTGGGGCCAAACCACGCCGAAAGTGCGTTCGGAGCTGTTGTTAAAGCTGGCGGACACCATTGCAGATAATGCACAGACCTTCGCTGAGCTGGAATCGCTTAACTGCGGTAAACCACTACATTGTGTGCTTAATGATGAAATTCCGGCCATCGTGGACGTTTTCCGTTTCTTCGCGGGGGCTGCGCGCACCCTGCAAGGACAGGCCGCCGGGGAGTATCTGGAAGGGCATACCTCCATGATTCGTCGCGATCCGCTGGGTGTGGTGGCCTCCATCGCGCCGTGGAACTACCCGCTGATGATGGCGGCATGGAAGCTGGCTCCAGCGCTGGCCGCCGGTAACTGTGTGGTGATTAAACCATCAGAAATTACCCCGCTGACGGCGCTTAAACTGGCCGAATATGCGAAAGATATTTACCCGGCTGGCGTTATCAACGTCCTGTTTGGTCGTGGTAAAACAGTGGGCGATCCGCTGACCGGCCATGAAAAAGTACGTATGGTTTCACTGACCGGCTCCATTGTGACCGGGGAACATATTATCCAGCATACTGCGCCTTCGATTAAACGCACGCATATGGAACTGGGCGGGAAAGCCCCGGTGATTATTTTTGATGATGCGGACCTTGATGCGGTGGTCAGTGGTGTACGGACCTTTGGGTATTACAACGCCGGACAGGATTGCACTGCTGCCTGTCGAATCTACGCGCAAAAAGGCATCTATGATGCGTTGGTCGAAAAGCTCGGCGCTGCAGTTGCCAGCCTGAAAATCGGCTCACCGAATGATGAAACGACAGAACTGGGACCGTTAAGCTCACAGGCGCATCTTGACAGGGTAGCTAAAGCGGTCGATGACGCGAAAGCGCTCGGACACATTAAGGTCATCACCGGCGGCAAAAAAGTGGAGGGTTCAGGCTACTATTTTGCGCCAACGTTGCTGGCGGGCGCGAAACAGGAAGATGCTATCGTGCAGCGTGAGGTCTTTGGCCCGGTGGTCAGTGTTACCGTCTTTGAAGATGAAGATCAGGTCCTGGCGTGGGCCAATGATTCGAAGTATGGACTGGCCTCGTCAGTCTGGACGCGGGATGTTGGTCGCGCGCACCGACTGAGTGCCCGCCTGCAGTATGGTTGCACCTGGGTCAATACGCACTTCACGCTGGTTAGCGAGATGCCCCACGGCGGGCAAAAACAGTCTGGGTATGGCAAGGATATGTCGGTTTACGGGCTGGAAGATTACACGATTGTTCGCCATGTCATGATCAAGCATGAGTAATATCTTAAGCGCGAGCGGTAAATGGGGCACGGATAGCTAAATATTGGTAAACGTGTGTCTATACTATTCGCGCCACTGGCCTCGTCGCCATCGGACGGCGGTAAGTTGGAAATATCCGCGAGGTCAGGCTAATTTGCACACCATCAGGCCCCGGCACAATGTCGGGGCCTGATTATTTAGGTGATTGTTCTAACGACGGCACAGGCTACATAGCCAGGCGATGAACGCACAGATAGTCAGAACCAATCCCAGTTGCTGCACGATACCCGCTAACCCTAACATCATTCCCAGTAACAGGTAGTAGCATAATCCGAACAGAGCACCTGCGGCCCCGGCCTGTTCACGATAGTGATGCAGAGCCTGACTCAACACATTGGGGATCGCGATGCCATAGGCAACAACAACCCCAACCACTGGCAACAGAATCCAGACTGAATGCTGTAGCCACCATGCCGCGAGACCAGACAGCAGAGCTAAAGCACAGGCATGGCGCACCAGATATCCCGATGACAAGCCGATCGTTAACAGCTTGCGATTCAGCAGGCTGCCTGACAGTGACGCGAGGGCAAGCAAGGATCCCGTCCAGCCAAATGCCCTGGAACTCCATCCTAACTGTCCGAAAAGAAACGGGGCCAGGCTGTAGTAGCTGAATAGCATAGTATTCAACAGAGCAACCAGCATGGCATTTTTCCACAGTGTACTGTCCCTCACCATCCGGGAGACCAGTCCCGTTAATTGTGGTCTGCGCGTAGTCTCCGGCCGTGTTTCCGGCAATAAGGCTGCGGTTAACATCAGTAGCAGTATCGCCAGCAATACCAGCGCAGTAAAAACGCCCGTATGGCCGTAAAGACTGACTAACCAACCTCCGCTCACCAGACCAAAAACCGGGCTGATTGCCAGTGCTGCGCCCATAATGGAAAAAATGCGGGACAGTGTTGTTGATTCATAACTGTCCCTCAACATAGTCTGCACCACAACAGACCCGGCGGCCGCGCCAATGGCTGATACCATACGGGCCAGCAGCAAGACGCTGAAATCAGTGGCAATAACCGCCATTACGGAACCCGCTCCGTAACAGAGAAGTCCAGCTACCATTGCCCACCGTCGTCCAATGCAGTCGCTAAGCCAGCCCCATAGCGCAACCCCCACGGCAAAGGCGACAAAATAAACGGAAAGTGTTTGAGCAGCACGTTCACTGCTTATTTGAAAAAACGTGGCGATATTTGGCAACGCCGGGCTGTAAATGGTTTCCACCAGTTGTGGAAACATAATCAGTAATGTGAGAAGCCACAAGGGCGGTCGATGGGTCATATTCATGGCAATATCCAAGAAGCAAAAAACTTGGGGGGATTATTGCTGAATAGAAAATGTCTTATTACCATTATCAGGACTTTATATATCAAATATCGGACAGATGATGAAAATTGCGCCTGATGATGTCTTCGACCCGGATGGTTTTAAGGAAACAGTAGTGGGTATTGCCTCTGATATGGGCGTACATGATTCAGGTCGGCACAGTCATCTTCGCCATCAGTTACTCTTTTCGGCGGCGGGGTGTATCACCATTGAACTGGAAAATACCCTGTGTCTGCTTCCGCCTCGCCGTGCGGTCTGGATCCCCGCGGGTACGGTTCACCGGGCCATCATGCGCGGGGTGATGGCTTATCGGTCATTATATTTTTCAACCATTCTGCCGCCGTTATCCGCATTGCCGCTACAGGTTGTCGAAGTGAACCCGCTCTTTTTTGAAGTCATAGAACGGATGGCATTCTGGCCCTGGCAAATGACAGAAACGCAGCAGGCCAGCCTCATCACTGTTTTTTGTGAGGAAATCAGGGCCGCACGCCGTGAAAACTGGACGTTGCAGTTTCCCTCTGATGTCCGCCTGAATCTGTGGCTGGAAGGGGTTCGAATGGGGACGTTACCGCCCCGACTGAATCAGTTGTCCCGCCTGGTCGGTGCCTGCGAACGGACAATCAGCCGCATCTTTATCAGGGATACAGGGATGAATTATCAGACCTGGCGGCAGCAATTCAGGCTGTTAAAAGCGATGGAGATGTTGGCGGAGGGTGACTCAATCAGCCAGGTGGCGCAACAGCTGGAATTTGTTAGCGACAGTGCTTTTATCGTGTTTTTTCGGCAGTTTACAGGTACGACACCGACCCGCTATCACGGGGAAATAATGCCGCAGAAGGATTAGGGGTGTTACATATTAAGGATAATTTACCGGGCAGTGGCGGAGTGGGAAGATCGTTTACTAATGGCAGAGAGAAGATTTTCTCTCTGCCAGCAGGCGCTGCAATTCATCAAAAAGAGTCACATCAAGCAAACCAGCCGAACCTTACGGAGATCAGGCTGAAAAGTCCTACAGCAGCAAATATATTTATCAGCACCACGGTCTTACTGGAAACATTCATTTTTGCCACCTTTCGTTTTTACCCCTTTGGGTATAGTACGGCTTATAGCTATCCGCAATAGTACGAAATCTGAACATATTGAAAGTGGGCTGTTATTTAGGCGGTTTTCTTAAATAAACGAATAAAACTTGATGTGGGTCATAAAAGAGAGCATATTGCGCGCGATTTTCTCTTCTGGCCTGGATGCCCTAAATGTCTCTATACCAAAAAATGTTGTTTTTTTATGCGGTAATGGCTGCAATTGCGGCCATTACCACCTGGTTTCTGTCACGTGATAAAAAACGTATTCGCTTTCTGAGCGCGGTATTAGTCGGGGCGACATGGCCGATGAGCTTTCCCGTCGCACTCCTGTTTTCTCTTTTCTGATGGCGTTGTCAATGCCGTTTCAGGGGCCCAGCAGAGCGACTAATCGCAGTCTGTCGTCTTTGGTTACGTCCAGGGGATGCTGGTATCCCACGTTTTCATTCGCACGGGTGTACAACGCAACCAGCCAGTCGTAAACGTGTCGGCTTGCACCGTGCTGCGGCTGCTCATCCAATTGAGTCAGGCGCGACATCGGTTGTTGTACTGGCGCACTGAAAATAGCCGCACCCTTGAGGATCCTGCTGGCAGGGCGTTGTTCCTCTGCAACGTTGGCGTAGCCGAGCCAGGTAATAAAATCACCGATATCGGCGTGTAACTGCGCCCCGCAGACATTCTCTCGCTGCATAATCTGCTGAAGGCGTTGAGGCATCTCCAGTCGATAGCTGGTAGTGATAAGAATGTCGGCTACCTGTCTAAGCGTTCGCGGATCAAGCCGCAATCGGCGCGCATTATTGTCATCACGACACCACTGACGCACATGGTTGATCCACATTTTGTGCGCCTGGTATCCGGTCTCTTTGCTTTCGGATGCATGCGACGGTTCCCGGACGTCGGCAAACAGGTCAATCTCTTCATTAAAGAGTCCACTGACTTGTTCTTCACGTGGCTGCTGGATACGCAGCAACGACTCAAAGCAGCGCATCGGTGGTAGTAACCCCTCCAGGAGTTCACCATGCTTTGCTGCCTGGGCCTGAAGCTGGCGGATCACTGTCTCGCTGGAGTCTGGCACGCTTTCGCTGTCGTTAAGCCAGCTCATCAGCGCCTCACGAACACGCTGTTGATGCTGTTCATGCAGGGACGTTAATCGCGACTGGCGTTGTTGAGCGGATGTCGCTTGCGACAGCCATTCAGCAAGGCGCAACAGGCTGTGTTTATCCAGTGCCTGCAATGTTCCCCAGCGCAACCCGGGCTTGCCCATTAATTGCTGCACGGCCTCATCAAGGTTTTGCTGTGTGCTAAAACGAGCATCTTGTGGCGTAATGGCCCACACAACCCCCGGTAATGCCGCATCGTGTACGGGTTGGGTATCGTTGGCCCAGCTCATCAGCTTACGCGTGATGGCCGGTGTCTGCGAGCGTGAAGACACTGCGTTGCAGATCAGCAGGACATCGGGTTGCAGATGCTGGCGGTAATGTTCCAACATCCAGCCTAATTTGGCCCGCCACAGCGGGTTGGGGTGGGCATCCGGTGCGAGGGGAATATCGAGCAGGTCGACGTTTTCCAACACCGAGTCTTCGACAGTCAGCACCAGTTCACGCGTCAGCAGCGCCAGCGATTCCAGCGACAGACTGACCGCGTTAAGCAACTGATGGTTTGCAACAGGATGAACCACCACATCGCTTTGCGCGTCATTCCCGGTTAATGCGACCTGGGTCAGGAAGCTTTCGGCGGGCAAGCCAAAATGATCGACCAACAAACTCAGCGGTGCGGCTAGCTCGTGCGCCTGTCCGGTTTGTTGCAAAGTATGCGCTAATGCCAGCCATTGCTGTGTTAACTCTGGTTGTTCTCCCCACAACAGCGCCCAGGCGTGAGCGCGGGTGGTTAGATCCAGCGCCGGCAGCAATGTAGCAAATTGATGCCATAGTGCATCATCAATTTGCTGCTGGTTTGCAGGAACACAAGAGCGCCAAAAACGGCCGATGGCGGCTACGTCATGTGCCGTGATGCCCTGAACCGGATGACGTTGACGCAGCGTTTGCCATTTTTCTAACCGGGCTTCAATAATCGATTTTTCAACCTGGCGGCTGTCAGGCATTGCGCAAAACTGTGTGATAAACAGCTGTACCAGTTCCGCTTCACTCAGTAGGTGCAGACGCAGGGGCCACTCGCTATCAACGGGATTGTCTTCACGCGTAAAGCGGATCGCCATATTGGTCGGCGCATGGCCCGGATTGATATGCGAAAAATAATCAAAACTGCGATCCGGTGTAGCAATATTCAATTTCCCACTGGTGTTGCTGCACAGTGCGGACAACAGATGTGCTTTTGCTGGCTGTGAATGACCGTACAGACCCACACAGCCACGCGCTGAAAACGCCGTATTCAGCGCAGACTCAGTAACCGCGGCGATGGTGAGCTGAGCGAGCAGGGAATCCGCTTCATCATCAAGACGCGCTGCGCGCTGGCGTGTGTCATTCACCCATTCGATGGCGGCTTGTGCTGTGTTAAACATCTTACTCATTTCAGGTACACACTCCCGCTATCAATCCAGTAATGGCTGCCGCTATGGCGACGATCTGCCAGTGTATTCAGTTTTAACGTTAGGGCATTGGCGGCAACGGGCGTGCCATCCTGTAGCCAGGCATCACTGAGAACGAAAAATTCCGGCCCTGTCTCTTTGCTGCCGCCGCGCAGTTGCAGCCGTACATTTAATACGCCGTCACCGGCAATCGTTTTTGCCAGCTCAGCAGAATTGATGCTCAGCGTATACAGCGGGGTGGCTGGCCAGCGGCTGTTTGCTAACTGGCGAAAGCCCAGCGTCACGTTGCCGCGCAGCGGGAAGTGCAGACGGGTATCCAGTTTTGCTCCAGGTTTATCCAGATCGATGTCGTGATACCAGATATTCTCATCGCGCAACGTATTGACCGTATTATCCAGTACGCCTAGGTAGCGGACCGTCGAGTACGCGCCGATATCCGCAGCTTTAAAATTAAAGCGCGGCAGGCGTAAATCCAGCGCCAGGCTACACAGCATCGCGCCAACGGCAGCGGTAGATTTTGGATTGCCGATACGCCCTTGCTGGCTGAACGGATACCACTCATGTACGCGATAGCTGTCCATCCAGATCATGCGGTTGACCGGAACGGGTTGCAGATGGCGGATTAGCGCCTGAACCCCCGGCAAACAGGCGGGTCTGCCAGTGACTAACAAAATATCGCAACGATAGTGGGAAATCGCTTCGCAAACGGCGTGCAGAGGGGATGTCAGGGTAAATTGCCCTGCCAGCAGCGCTTCTTGCAACTGCCTGAACTGTACCTGCAACGGAACGCTCAGCACATCAAAAGCCGGTGAACCAGACGGTAAAGCATGATCGATAGCCTGCTGGATATAGTTCATCACATTGCGTGTCGGGCGCTGAGAAAGCAGTTCGCCAAAGGTGGCGTGCAACCCCGCTACGGTATCGTTAATATCGCTTTGCTCCCAGGCACTGAGCACCGCATGACCCAGTGGCATAAAGAGTTGCAACGCGGTTTGTTGTCGCAAAATAGCCTGAGTATCGATTCTCCCGGAATCACCAAACAGTGTGGCCAGCAGCGCGGCGGCATCGGTCACGCCAGCTTGTTGTAAGCGGGTTTGCAGGGCGGGCAGTATGCAGCGTTGTATGACATCCAACAACATGTCGTCCCCGGCGACTTTGAAGCCTTCACGGAACAGCAGATGCGGGGTGATTTTGACATTCGCCCCAACGCCGTCATCCAGTTGATAATGGACCACGGCCATATCCGTCGTGCCGCCGCCAATATCGATGGAGGCGACGCGCAGTGCACGACCTTTAACTTCACCGGGTTCTGGCTGGCGGTCCGGACGGGCGAGGGCGTTAAAGAACGATTCTGTGTGCCCGTCATAGTGTGAAATCGCTTCGTTATACAGCCAAACCAACTGTCCGCAGCTGGCCTCATCCCACTCCATCTGGATCTCAGGTACGGGAACAACGCTCTTTTCTTGCTGTTTGCGGGTGGTGAAATCTTCGTCCTGCGGGTGCCAGCCCATTGCTTTCCAGACCAGCGCAATGGCTTCAAACATACGCAGACGGAAGATCTCTCGCTCCTGTTTTGGCATGGCTGACGGCAGAGTGAGGATCAGCGTGCGCAACTGGCGTGGAGAGGCCGGGAACCCGAGACGCAGCCGTGTCGCTACGCTGTTAATTTGTCCCAGCGCCTGGGCCAGAATCTCGCACAACATATGCGTCATCAGCGTGCTGCGGCTGTATTGTGGTGAGAACACCGGCAGCCGGTCATCTTGCGGCAGGCTGAACAGCGGCTGACCGTCATCGTTCATCAGATTCATCAGCGGGAAGGCGGTAGCCAGCGGCTCGCGCTGCGTTTTACTGTTCATCTGGCTAAAGCGCCAGTCGTGTAAAACGGGGGTTTCATCCCATAAGTACCGGCGTGGGCTGGAGATCCCACTACTGCCTTCCGTTCCCATACGCTGCATCGCCAGCTTACGGGCTTCATCCCCAACGCGGACAATCGACGGCCAGATAAAGGCATCATCGCGGCCACTCTCAACGGAGAAATGTTGCTTACCAAAGCGCGCCTCGGAAAACTCCAGTCGGCTGGTGAACAGGGGATCGTTGAGGAACTGTGGTTCACTTAATGAACGCACCTGCAATTCAGCCGTCTGACGCAAACCGTCATTGGCATCGCCATGATCTTCAATCAACACGCCGCAGGTATGGGTATTGCCAATATCCAGAATCAGATCGACAGGAATCGCGGGCGTGCTGAGCGTATGGGTCACCAGCTTCACTTCCGGGACGGAAAGTTGTTCGCCTAACAGGGTCAACAAATTCAGCCAGTGCGCCTGGTATTCAAAGTTGCGTAGAGCTTGTTGGATCTCCTGCTCTGAACGGTTTTCTTGCTGTGTGACGTGCTGCAAAAAGGACTCGCGTAGCCAGCCATCAATCCACGTCTGGTCGAGGAAATCTGCGATCTCATTATCGTGCCAGGCCAGCGCAAATCGCGTGCCATTCAGCAGATCGTTCTCATTGGGCGTCAATGCTGCCGGGGCTTCAGTCAACTGACTGTCCAGCGCCACCGTGACACGGTGAGTATTGCCGGCACTGTCCGGCTGTGCGAGTTTTCGCACCTGGACGCGCGCCCAGTTATCCGGGCCTTCAACAAATGTGCGGGGCGGGTTAAAACGCAGGAACGGCAGCGGCAACCAGACACCGTCAAGTACGTCCAGAGAATAATGCAGCGTCTGCGTGCTTTCCGGTTTCACTACTTCGGGTTGGCCACCGGTATTACCCGGCAGGGTATAGCGTCCCGACGCCAGATCAAAATCCAGACGCAGTAGCGGACCGTTTGCCGTTTTGCGAACAAAACGACCGTGGTGCGCAGATTCCTGTGGTGTCAGCCCAAAATCCAGAAATTGCACACCGCTATTGGCGATGAGCGTTACGCTCTGTTTGTAATCACACAGATTCACCAACATAAAATCAGGCACCTATCTTTTTGATCGTCAAAGGGATTTCCGCGTGTTCGTCATAACGTGCGGTACAAGCTGCGACGTCGTTTGTTCCTGCTTTGCAGGTGATTTCAGGCATTGGGTAACGCGAACCGTCCGTGCAACGGGCATTCCCGCGACTCTTAATCATTAATTCGCCCGATTGATGCAGACCAGAGAAAATTTCGGCGCGGCAAACGATATTGTCGCCATGCACGACGCGCGCAGTGCCCTTATTGGCCTGGATCTGATAGCGCAGCGATGGGGCTTTACCGCTGACCGGATCTTTTATATCGACCAGCACACGCCAGTTGCCGTTAAGAAAACGTGTTGTACCTGCCTTCATCTGGTTGGCATCCATTACCAGCGCATCTTTCGGGATGGCGGCTATCACCACCGGTCCTTCTACGGGCTTCTCTTTTTTCACTGGTGGAATAACGTCAGCCCGATGCAGCGGCAGCGAAGGTGTTAGTTCAGGCAGCGGTTTACTGTCTACCTTTGCAACGTCAATGGAGGCAACCGCAGGTGCGGGAGATTCCGTGTGTTGTTTCCACAATAGCGGCCCTGCAATGGCGGCAATCACTGCAGCAGCAACGGGCAGGGTCCACAGCGGCAGGCGTCGCGTAGGCTTACGCTGTACTGGCGGCGGCGCAATCTCTGGCTCACTTACAATGACAGGGGGTTGTGGTTCGGGTTCAGCGGGTTTCGGTAGCTCAATAGCTGTTGTCAGCAGCGGGGTACCGGCCTCGGCGAAAGTGATTTCCGCCGGGATTTCTTCGACTTCCGGCTCCGGTTCAGGTGCCAATACAACCGGGGGAACGTCGGTATGACGCAGGCAATCGAGTACATCGTCACGGGTGTTTTCATTCAGATTGACGAAGCCCCAGAACGTAATGACGGGCTTGCCATCAACCAGGAACACGTGGTTCTCACCTGGAAACTGGATGGCTTTGTCGAGAAGTGAACCAAACAGTTGCAGAGAAGTTTTACCCGATTGCAGGCTTTTCCGGCTCAGTGCCGCGGCATTCTCCAGCGTACTGGACAGATAGCGCAGAGCCCGAAAACGCGCATCTTCATCAGCGGCTTTCCACGCGACAGCCTTTCCTTCAACCGGGGAATACCAGTCCACCCGATCGCCACTGTCGTTAACTTGTGGTATTGCCAGACAATCCGCCATCGCCTGTTGTTTACGCAGACGAAGCGTTTCACGAATTTGTAGTGCTGAATCAAACACGGCCTGACCACCGCCACCCACGGCCTGATAGTCATCCAAATTGCCGCTGCGCAAGAGAGTTTTTGCCACGTAATTGCCCCTTAGACTTCTTCACACATCTACTTTACGGGGAATAAAAGTAAGCAAACGTTGGAAGAGAGGCAAAAAGGGGCGAATTTTCATGGCATAGAGTATTGGGAAAAATCTTGACGTTTTGAAAAAGACTTAAGGTAAATTATTTCACCTGCGATGATGAATTAATCAGCGAAACCTGCCAGATTAGAATAACCTGATAGAGATTTGTTATTAGTGCGTATTTGCCAGCTATGCTCTGATAGACGAGTAAATAATAAAAGAAGAAGGCTTATAACCATGATTGCAAGGAAAACGCTGCTCGCGCTGGCACTCAGCGCCGTCTTACCAACAGGCGCTGCATATGCCGCCAGTACTGATACCATCGTTTACTGTTCTGAAGCATCCCCGGAATCATTTAACCCCCAAATAGCCAGTTCAGGTCCGTCGTTTGTCGCCAGTTCACAGGTGTTGTACAACCGATTGATCAACTTCGATCCGGTCAAAAATACTCCGGTCCCGTCTCTGGCAACGGAGTGGACAATTTCCCCCGACGGCAAGACCTACACATTTACCCTGCGTCAGGGCGTGAAGTTCAATAGTAATAAGTTCTTTAAACCTACCCGTGATTTCAATGCTGATGACGTCGTTTTCTCAGTATTACGCCAGAAAGATGCCGATCATCCGTACCATAAGGTTTCACAGGGTAGCTATGAATATTTCAACGATGTTGGCCTGGACAAACTGATCAAAGAGGTTAAGAAGGTTGATGATTATCACGTTCAGTTTGTTCTGAACGAACCCAACGCTGCATTTCTTGCTGACTGGGGGATGGATTTTGCCTCTATTCTTTCGGCTGAATATGCCGACGAGATGCTGAAAAAAGGCACGCCGGAAAACGTCGATAACTGGCCGATTGGTACCGGGCCTTATGTCTTGCAACAGTACAAGCAGGATTCACAAATCCGCTATCTGGCCAACCCGAACTACTGGGATGGTGAAGTTCCAACGAAACATCTGATTTTCTCCATCACACCAAACGTACAGACGCGACTGGCGAAACTGCAAACCAACGAATGCCAGATTATTCCCGCGCCAGCACCGGTGCAGTTTGATGAAATCAAAAAGAACAAAGATCTGACGCTGCATTCGGTTGAAGCGCTGAACGTCGGTTATCTGGCGTTTAATACGGAGAAAAAACCGTTTGATAACGTACTTGTGCGCCAGGCGCTGAACTATGCGACAGATAAAAAAGCCATTATTAACGCGGTCTTTTTAGGTTCCGGAACGGTGGCGAAATCGCCAATCCCGCCGAATATGATGGGCTTCAATAAAGACCTGAAAGATTACGCTTACGACCCGCAGAAAGCGAAAGAGCTGCTGAGGAAAGCGGGGCTGGAAAACGGTTTTGAAGCGACACTGTGGTCTATGCCGGTGCAACGCCCCTATAACCCGAACTCTCGTCGTATTGCTGAGATGATTCAAAGCGACTGGGCAAAAGTTGGTGTGAAGGCGAAAATCGTCTCCTGGGAATGGGGGGAATATCTCTCCGGGATGCGTAAAGGCGAGCACGATACTGCGTTGTTTGGCTGGATGTCAGATAACGGTGACCCGGATAACTTTGCCGATGTTCTGCTGGGTTGTGACAGCATTAAAACCGGATCAAACGCCGCGCGCTGGTGTGATAAAGAGTATAATTCGCTGGTTCAAAAGGCGAAACTGGTGAGCAAACCGCAAGAGCGCGCCGCACTTTACCAGCAGTCGCAGGAAATTTTCTATCAGCAGGCCCCGTGGATTGCGCTGGCGAATGGCAAAACCTTCTATGCCACACGCAGCAATGTCAGCGGATACAGCGTTAGCCTGATGGGCAGTGATTTTTCAAAGGCGAAATTAAATTAATGAGTTAAGGAGGGAGTATGTCGCATCTGGATGAGGTCAGCGCACGTGTTGATGCCGCCATTGAAGAGAGCGTCATTACGCATATGAATGAATTGCTGATTGAGTTGAGCGATGATGTTGCGTTGAGCCGGGAAGATCGTTACACCCAGCAACAACGTTTGCGTACGGCAATTGCACATCATGGGCGCCAGCATAAAGAAGATATGGAAGCGCGTCGTGAGCAGTTGACCAAAGGCGGCTCTATTCTTTGATATTTCCTTGCCGGATGACGGTGTTCACACCTTATCCGGCGTTCTGTAGGCCTGATAAGCAAAGCGCCATCAGGCAATTAAAACGAACGTCTTGCCACCAGCCAGGCACCCACAACCAGCAATATCGCACCGCATACCGGACCCACCAGCGCGCGAAGCGGTACACCCTGGCTACGCAGAATATCCAGCACCAGACCGCCAATAAGCTGGCTGGCGACCAGCACCGCGATGGTGGTGGCAGCGCCTACGTTTTGGTATCCGCTGATACTGGCAAAAACAAAGAACGATCCCAGTAAACCCGGGATTAATGTCCACCAGCGCACGCTGGAAACCAGTTCGCCAAATCCCGCCGCACCTTGTTTAAACCACAGTATGCTGACAAACAAGACGATCCCGACCAGTGAGTTAAGCAACATAGCAATAAGGATTGTCGAGGACATCTGGGTAATGCGTACCATCAAAGTGTTTTGCACCACCAGACCAATACCTGCGGCAATCAGAAAGGAGAGGGTCAGCGTCTGGTTCATCCACGCGCATCCGGTTCGCTGCGGTCGTCTAACTGTAGCTGCATAAAAGTCAGATCCAGCCAACGACCAAATTTAGTCCCGACCTGGGGCATCTGCGCGGTAATATTGAAACCCAGCGTGCTATGCAGGTGGAGCGATGCCTGATTGTGCGACTCAATTCCTGCCACCATGACATGCTTGCCACACGCGCGCGCTTCTTCAATGAGTCTGCTGAGCAGCCTGCGCCCCAGTCCTTTTCCCTGATGTTCCGGGTGCACGTACACTGAATGTTCGACGGTATGACGGAAACCGTCAAAGTTGCGCCAGTCGCCAAAAGAGGCGTACCCCGTGACGACGCCATTCTCTTCACTTACCAGTACCGGATACCCCATCAGTTGGCGAGCCTCATACCAGGAGATGCGGTTTTCGGCATCGACCGTTTGATCGTTCCAGATAGCGGCCGTATGCAGTACGGCGTGATTGTAGATTTCTGCGATGGCGGCGCAGTCGTCTTTGCTGGCAAATCGAATTGACATGTTGAACCTCAGGGGTTGTTCACTATAGTATTACAATATGAATACTATTGAAGACAGCATAAATCAACGGATCAGTGCAAGAATTCGCATTGAGCGGGAATCTCGCGGCTGGTCGCTGACGGAACTTGCCGAACGAGCAGGGGTCTCGCGGGCGATGATCCATAAAATAGAACGTGGAGAGAGCAGTCCAACGGCGACGCTACTGGGACGGCTTTCCGGTGCGTTTGGTATCAGCATGTCGACGCTGATTGCCCGAGCCGAAATGCAGGAGGGTAAACTGCTGCGTTTCGCCGACCAGCCGGTCTGGCACGATCCGCAAAGCCACTATTTGCGCCGTCACGTATCTCCGCGCAGCGATCTGCCTATCGATCTGGTGCAAATCGAATTACCGGCCGGCAGTGATATCCCGATGCCCGCCTCTTCCTACGTGCAGGCCCGACAGCTTCTCTGGTTGCAGCAGGGCGAATTGGTGTTTGTGGAAGGTGATACACGCCATGAAATGAAAGCCGGGGACTGCCTGGAGCTGGGGCCGCCAAATGACTGTCGGTTTATCAATGAAACCGCGCAGTCCTGCGTTTATCTGGTTGTGCGGTTAAACCACGCTGGCAATTAATGTGAAAGCATCACAGAGAAAGCGCGTCTACTATTGATGGATTCATGCCAAAAGCTGAGGAGAACATCAATGGGTCAACAAATGCAACGCAATCGTCGCTGGGTTCTGGCGTCACGCCCGCATGGCGCACCGGTGCCCGGTAACTTCCGTCTGGAAGAAGAGGCCATCACCCCCCCCGGTGACGGAGAGGTGTTACTGCGTAACGTCTACCTCTCACTCGATCCCTATATGCGTGGGCGTATGAGTGACGAACCGTCTTATTCGCCCCCGGTTGAGATTGGCGCAGTGATGGTGGGCGGCACGGTCAGTCGGGTCGAGGCATCGAATCATTCGGATTTTAAACCCGGTGAATGGGTGTTGAGCTATAGCGGCTGGCAGGACTTCGCCATCTCAAAGGGTTCTGATTTGGTAAAGTTAGGCGATCATCCTGAGCATCCTTCCTGGGCGCTTGGTCTGCTGGGTATGCCGGGCTTTACGGCGTATATGGGGCTGCTGGATATTGGCCAGCCCAAAGCCGGTGAGACACTGGTTGTTGCTGCGGCAACCGGACCTGTTGGCGCAACCGTGGGCCAGATCGGTAAACTGAAGGGCTGTCGGGTCGTTGGGGTAGCTGGTGGGGCAGAGAAATGTCGCCATGCTACTGACGTGTTGGGCTTTGATATTTGCCTCGATCATCATGCCCCCGATTTCGCACTCCAACTGGCACAAGCCTGTCCGCAGGGTATCGATATCTATTATGAAAACGTCGGCGGTAAAGTTTTTGATGCCGTTTTGCCGTTACTCAACACCTCCGCGCGTATTCCGCTGTGTGGTCTGGTGAGTGGTTATAACGCCACATCACTGCCGACGGGCCCAGACCGTTTACCGCTGCTTATGGCCACGTTACTGAAAAAACGTATTCGCTTGCAGGGCTTTATCATTGGTCAGGATTATGGTCACCGCATTCATGAATTTCAGCGAGAAATGGGGCGCTGGGTCCAGGAAGGCAAGATCCACTATCGCGAGCAGGTCACTGAGGGGCTGGAAAATGCACCGGAGACGTTTATCGGTCTGCTGACCGGTAAAAACTTTGGCAAGGTCGTAATTCGGCTTGCTGAAGAGTGATTCGGAGGGGTTAAAGACGGTAACAGCCGGATGGCGTCAACGCCGCCATCCGGCAAGCGTTGTAGAGCCAATCTGTCTGAATATTGATTTCGCCGCAAGCGAGTATTCATGGAGAAAATAAGCAGGTTTTCACCGAATGTGAATAAACACTCCACTTTGCGATAAATAATGATTACTATTCTCATTCTTAAAAAGGCAAAACCATGATTTTGCTCATTGAAGCTATGTGAAGCAGTAACAACTGAATTTATCAAAGGGAGTCGTCATGTCTTTACGTCATCTGTTTTCACCGCGCCTGCGTGGTTCTTTACTGTTAGGTTCACTGCTGGTTGCATCATCATTTAGCACGCAGGCTGCGGAAGAACTGCTGCGCAAAGGCGTAGGTAAAGGCGCCTACGAAATGGCGTACAGCCAGCAGGAAAACGCACTGTGGCTGGCCACCTCGCAGAGTCGTAAGCTGGATAAAGGTGGGATAGTTTACCGTCTTGATCCGGTGACGCTTGAAGTGACTCAGGTTATTCATAACGATCTCAAACCGTTTGGCGCGACCATCAATAACGCGACGCAAACGCTGTGGTTTGGTAATACCGTGAATAGCGCGGTGACGGCGATTGATGCGAAAACCGGTGAGGTGAAAGGGCGTCTGGTACTGGATGCGCGTAAACGTTCTGAAGATGTCCGTCCGCTGCAGCCTCGTGAACTGGTCGCCGATGATGCCACCAACAAGGTATACATCAGCGGAATTGGTAAGGAGAGCGTGATTTGGGTGGTGGACGGTGAGACTGTCAAACTTCAGGACACGATTCAAAATACCGGTAAAATGAGCACTGCACTGGCCGTCGACAGCAAGGCTAAACGCCTGTATACCGCCAATGCCGATGGCGAATTCATTACCATCGATACCGCCTCCAACAAAATTCTCAGCCGCAAAAAACTGCTGGACGATGGCAAAGAGCACTTCTTCATTAACCTGAGCCTGGATACGGCAGGTCATCGTGCGTTTGTCACTGACTCTAAAGCAGCGGAAGTGCTGGTTATCGATACCCGTAACGGCAACGTGCTGGCAAAAGTTGCCGCGCCGGAATCCCTGGCCGTACTGTTCAACCCGGTGCGTAACGAAGCTTACGTGACCCACCGTCAGGCCGGTAAAGTCAGCGTGATCGACGCGAAAAGCTATAAAGTGGTTAAAACCTTCGATACCCCGACGTTCCCAAACAGCCTGGCGCTCTCCGCCGATGGTAAAACCCTGTACGTTAGCGTGAAACAGAAATCCACACGCGAGCAGGAAGCGACTCAACCGGACGATGTTATTCGTATCGCCCTGTAATTATTCGGAGGGGGCAACCCCTCCTGTCATTTCTCTATACTCCACGATACGCCTCGTTACACCCCATCGGTAGCCTGACAAACTTCAGAGACTTACACTACGCCCTCAACGGCTAACTGAATAACACGGGAATACCATGAAAAAGCCATTAATCTGTCTTTGTGCGGGCGTAATGCTGTTTACGCTGGCAGGGTGCACCACCGATTACGTCATGACGACGAAAAGCGGACAAACGATTACCACCCAGGGCAAACCAAAACTGGATAAAGATACGGGAATGACCAGCTATACCGATCAGGACGGGAATGCGCGGGAAATTAACAGCAATGATGTTGCTCAGCTAATTGAAGCAAACTAAGTCGCTCAAACGGGTAGGCCAGAAATCTGACCTACCTTAAAGCGTTACGGCGCGGTACGGTGGATTTCCGCGACGCGTTTACGTACACCAAACCAGCCAACGACCAGCAGAATGGCAATCAGCGGTAATGAGGCGATAGTGTAAGTCCCGTTCGGATAGTCAAACGCCATCAGCACCAGCACAGCCAGTAAAAAAAACAGTGTTAACCAGGACGTAAACGGCGCACCTGGCAGTTTGAAGTGAACGTCTGCCGCTTTACCATCTTTAATGGCCCGACGCAGACGCATCTGGCACACCATAATGAATGCCCACGATGCAATGATGCCCAGCGAGGCAAAGTTAAGCACGATCTCGAATACCTGCGAAGGCACCAGATAGTTGAGGAAAACCCCGACGACGTACACGACAAGCGTGGCAAGTATGCCAGCATAAGGTACGTGTTGACGGCTCATTTTGGCCATAAATTTGGGCGCGGAACCGCCCATCGACATTGAGCGCAAAATACGACCAGTGCAATACAAACCCGAGTTGAGGCTGGAAAGCGCAGCGGTAAGCACCACGATATTCATAATACTGCCAATATAGGGAACGCCGAGTTTGGAAAAGAAGGTAACAAACGGGCTTTGACCTGCCTGATAGGCATTCCAGGGCAGCAGCATGACCAGTAACACCACTGAACCCACATAGAACAGGCCAATTCGCCAGATAACGCTGTTAATCGCTTTTGGCACCATCGTTTGCGGATCTTTGCACTCACCCGCCGCAGTGCCTACCAGTTCAATGGAAGCAAATGCAAAGACGACGCCCTGTACCAGTACCAGCGCTGGCAGCAGGCCATGCGGGAAAAAACCACCGTTGTCGGTGATCAGATGAAAACCCGTGGCGTTACCATCGAGCGGTTTTCCCGTGCCTAAAAAGACAGTCCCGACGACCAGGAAGATAACGATAGCCAGCACTTTGACCAGTGCAAACCAGAACTCCATCTCCGCAAACCACTTTACGCCGATCATGTTCATGGTGCCGACAATGGCCAATGCGCCGAGGGCAAACACCCATTGCGGTACGTCACCAAATGCGCCCCAGTAGTGCATATACAAGGCCACGGCCGTGATATCCACGATTCCGGTCATCGCCCAGTTGATGAAGTACATCCAGCCAGCCACATAGGCCGCTTTCTCACCTAAAAATTCGCGGGCATAAGAGACAAAGCTGCCGCTGGAAGGGCGGTGTAAAACCAGTTCACCGAGTGCCCGCAGAATGAAGAATGAAAAAATACCGCAGACCAGATAGACCAGTGCTAAAGCGGGGCCGGCCATTTGCAAACGTGCGCCAGCCCCTAAAAATAACCCGGTACCAATAGCACCGCCAATGGCGATCATTTGTACCTGCCGGTTACCCATCGCTTTGTGATACCCCTCTTCGTGAGCATTCAACCAGCGTCGTTTCGCCGCGTGTTGTTCCGCGGCTTGCGTGTTGTGTGTGTTCATTACGTTTCCTGTTAACCTGACTAATTTACAAAATCCTTTTTGCCGCAGCAGTTGCGGCGAAAACAGCGTTTACGAAACCCTTCATTGTGTTACCGCGGGAAACTGTCGGCCGAGCATCCTACATTCAATTGAGAAGTGACGCAAAGCCTGGACACGGGGAAATGGGGTTTTTCTGTGGCCTGAATCGACGGGATGTGGACTCGATTCAGTAAAAATAGAGGCGGTGGGAAAATGCGAAGGAATGCGCTCATCCTGATCGTCAGCAGAATGAGCGCTGTTTGCCTTATACCGACACGCCAAAGACCTGCACGGCCTGCTGCAATCGCGATGAGCGCTGCGTTAAATCGGCAGTTGCGTCAGTGACACGCTCCACCATCTCGGCATTATTGTGCGTCATGGTACCAACACGCGAAATGGAATCATTAATCAGATCCAACGCCTGGGTTTGCTCCCGCGTTGCCAGACTAATGTCTTTAATCATCATCGACATCTGTAACACATCGCTGATCATTCCGGTGAGATGCGTTTCTGTTTGTTCAACCATTTTTACGCCGGTATTGACGTTAGCGACGTTCTTCTCGATAAGCTGTTTAATCTCTTTTGCCGCTGATGCAGAGTGTTGCGCAAGATTGCGCACCTCCGCGGCCACGACGGCAAAACCGCGCCCGGATTCTCCGGCACGCGCCGCCTCAACGGCCGCGTTGAGCGCCAGAATATTAGTCTGGAAGGCAATGCTATCAATTACGCCAATGATATCGACAATCTGACCATTATCACGAGAGATCGCCTGCATCATGGCGATAGTTTGTTTCATAATATCGCCGCCTTCAGCGGCATTGGTGCTGGTTTGGTCGGCCATCGTCATGGTATGTGCCGCCGTTTCTGCAGTTTGCTGCACTGCACTACCAATTTCTTCAATGGCGGCAGCGGTTTGCTGAAGGTCTGCGGATGTTTCTTCAGAACGCGTATGCAGCGCGATACCTTCTTTAGAAACGCGTTGGCTGATGGCCTGAATTCCGGATATTTGCGTACTAACGTCATCAACCAGTGAATTTAGATTAAGTCCGGATTGATTAACTAGTCGCATTAACATGCCGATTTCATCTACGCGATTTAAATGGCAGTTATCGGGTTTTCGTCCGGATACGACTTTCTTCATTTGAGTCAATAGTGTATTAACTGGCTGACAAATTTGGCACTTAAGGTAAATGGCAAATAACAGAAATAACGCCAGTAAACCGCCGGATTGAATAAAATGATTTACGGGAGCGAAGATTAATAACAAAGAGAGCAGGGCAACGACTCCCAAAGCATAATTGACGCGTTGACTAATGCTCAACCATTTAAACATTGAAGTCCATGCCAATATGCCACGGCGAATGATAATACCCTTAAAAAGACGGAACCCGCTAAGTTGTTGATTATTTATTTTTTCATACAACTGCTCACTCTGAGATATTTCGTCTCGCGAAGGAACAGTACGCACTGAGATGTAACCCGTTAACTTTTCATTGTGCCAAACGGGCGTGACGTTGGCACGTACCCAGTAGTGGTCACCGTTTTTACGCCGGTTTTTCACCATTCCCGTCCAGCTGTCACCTTGCTGCAACGTGTACCACATGTCAGCAAACGCGGCTGGCGGCATATCCGGATGGCGAATAATATTATGTGGTTCACCCATTAATTGACTTTCGTTAAAACCACTGGCATCGATAAACGCGGAGTTTGCATAGGTAATATGACTCTCTTTATCTGTCGTCGATAGCAGCGTCGTTTTACCGTTAAGTGTGTGCTCAATTTGTGTAACGGGCATGTTACTTTTCATAAAGGCCCCATGATGGTATGTATAATTCATACAAAGATCCCCGTAATAATGCCTGGGGATATTAAAAAGCTGTTTTAAACCATTTTAATAAGAAACGCTGCATTCTCTACTAATCATCAGTTCTGTGAAAGTATTTAAAATAAAAAAATTAATGCGTGGAACCTATGTCTCTTTCATAAAAATGAAACAATCAATACAAGCGCATAACACAGACAGGTGTTTAGTCTGACTTAAATTAAATTCATTACTGAACGCATGCGTAAAAATAAATCAAACGGAAAAGGATGTTGTCGTCTTTCCAGTATCAATAAAAAACCTATTATATTTTGTAGTATGCAAATACAAGCCATTTTTTCTGCAGAGTGCCGCGTCCAAAACCGGAAGTTTGGTTCCTGTTGGTATGAACGTTATCCCTGATCGCTGCGGGGTTGGTTATCTGTTTTTTAGCTGAGCAAATGTAAATTAAATGTTTCTATATGGTTATTTTATAATTTAATAATACTGACATGTTAACAAATATAGGCCTGCAACATGTCATACCGCCTGAGTATTCTGGATAAAAGCCCCATCGGAGAAGGTGAAACTGCCGCAACCGCACTGACCCGTACGCTGCGCCTGGCACAACGCGCAGAAGAGTGGGGGTACCATCGTTTCTGGATCGCGGAACACCATAATACGCCACAGCTTGCCAGTCCATCGCCGGAGCTGGTGATCGCCTGGATACTGGGACAAACCCAGCGCATTCGCGTGGGTTCCGGCGGCGTCATGCTGCAACACTATAGCCCCTACAAAGTTGCGGAAAACTTTAATCTTCTGGCCTCACTGGCGCCGGGACGTGTCGATCTTGGGATTGGAAAAGCGCCAGGCGGCTTACCGCTGTCAACACAGGCACTGCAGTTGGGTCTTCATCAGGAAGAAAAAGGCAGTTTTGCCGACCAGCTTGCTCAACTGAACGCCTGGCTGGCGCTGACCGGGACAGAAAGCGGGCAGACAGTATTCCCGACACCGCTCCCGCCTGCGCCGCCGCAAAGATTTGTGCTGGGCGCGAGCGTAGAAAGTGCACGCCTGGCGGCAGAGTCTGACTGGAACTTTATTTTCGCGGCGCACCTGAACGGCGATAAAGCGTTACTGCATGAGGTGCTGAGCTTCTGGCAGGCCAACAGTTCACGTCCAACGATTGTCGCCGTACAGGTTATTGTGGCTGACAGCAGTGATATGGCTGCGCAACTGGCGGAAGATGTACAAATCTGGGGCGTCGAGTTGGAGGATGGGCAACGTGTCACCGTCGCCAGCGAAGAGCAGGCGCTGGCTTTCGCCGCGCAGGCGGGCAGCGCACCGCGAACAATCGCCCGGCGTGAGCAGGCGTTACTGCACGGGAGTGCCCAGGAGGTGGTGGCAACACTGCGCTCATTGCAGGTGCAATACGGTATTGATGAATTCATTATCGATACGCCGGTGGCCGAAGGTCAGGCGCGCCTGACATCGTTACGCCTGCTGGCGCAAGCCCATAGCACGATGGAGGTTGTCTGATGTCATTAGCCTCACAGCTTATTGACTGGCGTCGCGAGCTACATCAGCACCCGGAGCTATCCCTCCAGGAAGTGGCGACAACCGCGCGTATTCGTGACTGGTTGCATGCTGCAGATGTCACTTTATTGCCATTCAATTTGAAAACCGGAGTGGTTGCCGAAATCGGTCAGGGAGAAGATGTCATCGCTCTGCGGGCGGATATCGATGCGTTACCGATAGAAGAAAACACCGATGTGCCGTTTCGCTCTGTCACGCCGGGGGTGATGCATGCCTGCGGGCATGACGTCCATACCAGCGTCATGCTTGGTGCAGCACTGCTGCTTAAGCAGGAGGAAAACACACTACCCGGACGCGTGCGTATTTTGTTTCAGCCGGCAGAAGAAAATTTTGGTGGAGCTAAAACGCTGATCCGCGCCGGAGCGCTGCAAAACGTAGCGGCTATTTTCGGTATGCACAATGAGCCCGGTTTGCCGGTGGGCGAATTTGCCACACGCGGCGGTGCGTTCTATGCCAATGTCGATCGCTTTGTGCTGCGTATTACCGGAAAAGGTGCGCATGCGGCACGCCCACACGAGGGAAAAGATGCCATCCTCCTCGCCAGTCAACTGGTGACGGTATTACAAAGTGTCGCCAGCCGTGAGGTCAATACGCTGGATTCGGTGGTGCTTAGCGTCACCCGAATTCAGGGGGGAAATACATGGAACGTACTACCGGAATCCGTTGAGCTGGAAGGGACGCTTCGGACACATCGCGCAGAGGTGCAACAACAGGTTAAATCGCGGGTCAGTGATATTGTCGCTGGGTTTGCCCACGCCTTTGGCGCACAGATCGATGTTATCTGGCACGCGGGGCCCACGGCCCTGGTCAATGACGCGCACTGGGCCGATATTGCGACCAAAGTAGCCAGACAATCCGGTTACACAACGCATCATGCCGACCTGCATATGGGCGGGGAGGATTTTGCCGTTTATTTGCAAAATACACCTGGTGCGTTTGTTAGCATCGGTAGCGCCAGTGAATACGGATTACATCATCCGGGATTTAATCCGGATGAACGGTTAATTGAACCTGCCGCACACTACTTTGCACATTTAGCAAAAACGGCATTCGCACACCTTTAATTTACCTGTTGGGTAGGGGTTACTATGGCTGAAAATCGGCAATTACGTCTGGGCACTATTTTGCATGGCGCCTCTGGGAATATGTCAGCATGGCGCCATCCGGCTGCTCAGGCCGATGCCAGTATTAATTTTGATTTTGTCAAAGAGACGGCGCTTATTGCGGAGAAAGGGAAGCTGGATTTTATTTTTGTCGCTGACGGTCTGTATATTAATGAAAAATCTATTCCACATTTCTTAAATCGCTTTGAGCCGCTGACGGTATTATCTGCGCTGGCAAGCATCACCCGTCATCTTGGTCTGGTGGGCACGGTTTCAACCTCTTATAGCGAGCCGTTTACTACTGCGCGACAGTTTGCCAGTCTGGACCATCTTAGTCAGGGCAGGGCCGGATGGAATGTGGTGACATCCCCGCTGGAAGGTTCGGCTAAAAACTATTCTCGCGCTCAGCATCCTGAGCATGCCCAGCGTTATCGTATTGCCGATGAATATTTACAGGTAGTGAAAGGACTGTGGGATTCCTGGGAAGACGATGCTTTTACCCGTGATAAAACAAGCGGGGAATTTTTTAATCCTCATAAACTGCACACGCTAAACCATCATGGAGATTATTTCCAGGTCGCCGGGCCATTAAATATTGGGCGTACGCCGCAAGGCCGTCCGATTATTTTTCAGGCCGGCGCATCACACGATGGGAAAAAATTAGCGGCGCAGCATGCGGACGCTATTTTCACCCATCAGGAATCGCTGTCTGAAGCCAAAGCATTTTATCAGGATGTCAAAAGTCGGCTTGAAGCTGTCGGACGTCATGTCGATGAGCTGCATATTTTCCAGGGCGTCAGCATTATTGTTGGCGACAGTGACGCTGACGTAGAGCAACAGTACCAGGCGACCGCTGCACTGGTGTCGATTACCGACGCGCTGAATTACCTGGGACGCTATTTTGAACATCACGATTTTAGCCAGTACCCGCTGGACGCACCGTTCCCGGATCTTGGCCCCCTCGGGGAAAACAGTTTTCGCAGTACCACTGACGAGATCAAGCGCAATGCGCGGGAACGGGGATTAACCCTGCGTCAGGTGGCGCTGGAAGCTGCCAGTCCACGTCCACGTTTTAGCGGAACGCCGGCACAGGTTGCTGATGGTCTGCAGCAGTGGTTCGAGGAGAAAGCCGCCGACGGTTTCATCATTCAGGGGGGAACGCCAGATACCTTCCCACGGTTTGTCGAACAGGTTATTCCCGTGCTTCAGGCGCGCGGTTTATTTCGCCACGACTACCCCGGCACGACGCTGCGCGCAAGTCTGGGGCTGGCAACACCTGCAAATCAATTCACACAATAAGAGAAAAACGCTATGCAGAAAAAATCACTACTTCTTGCGCTGTCACTGACTTTCAGCGCGACAGTCTGGGCAAATGACGTCACCATCAACGGTACTGGCGTAAGTCTGGAAGCTAATAAAACACCGATTAACACGGCCAAAAATCCACAGGCGATCGCGCAGTTACCCGCCAACCTGCATCTGGCTGTACCAGGTAAATTCACGGTCGCTATCGCCGGACTGAGCCAGCCGCCGCTGACTGTATTTGCCGATGATAATAAAACGCTCATCGGCAGTGAGGCAGATATCGCTCGCCTGGTTGCCGATAGCCTGGGGCTGGAGCTGAATGTCGTACCCACGTCATGGGAAGACTGGCCGCTGGGCGTAGCTTCCGGCAAATATGATGCCGCGATCAGCAATATTACCGTCACCAAAGCACGCAAAGAAAAATTCGATTTTGCGACGTATCGGAAAGATTCCCTTGGCTTTTACGTCAAAACCGGCAGCAAGCTAAAGAAAATAGAGCAGGCGGAAGATATTGCCGGTCTGCGTATCATCGTCGGCTCAGGGACGAACCAGGAAGCCATTCTGTTGGCGTGGAACGAAGAGAATCTGAAGAAAGGATTAAAACCGTTTACGCCGGTGTATACCAAAGATGATGCTGCTCAGACGTTAGCTCTACAGTCAGGTCGTGCAGATGCTTACTTTGGTCCGAATGTCATTGGGGCCTGGAAAGCTGCCCTCAACGGCAAAACGCAACTGGTGGGCAGCGTTGATGGCGGTTGGCCAAAAGCCGCACATATTGCCGTCACGCTGAAAAAAGATAGCGGTCTGGTGCTGCCGGTGCAAACAGCTCTCAACGGTGTGATCGGCAATGGCGACTATGACAAGGTGCTGAACCGCTGGGGGGAAGGGGTAGAACGTATCCCACAATCTGAAGTTAACCCGGCCGGTTTAGGCGACTAAGGAGGTCAATGTGAGCGATCAATTCCGCGTTGTCTCGCCCGAAGCCATTGAGCTACAGCCGATCCTCAGCGGACTGTTTGGTGAGTACGCCGCCCGCTATGGTGATTATTTTTCTCGTGATGCTGAAGTGGAGCTAACCGAATGGTATCTGGCTCCACAGGGGATCTTTGTGGTGCTGGAGCGCAACGGCGAAATTATCGCCACCGGGGCTTATAAACCCTATGACAAAGACACCGCTGAAATTAAGCGTATCTGGACTAAAAGCAACCTGCGTAAGCAGGGGCTGGCAGCGTACGTGGTGCAGGAACTGGAGCGCCGGGCATTACTGGCGGGCTATAGCCGTATCTATCTGACCACGGGCTTTCGCCAGCCAGAGGCCGTCCGACTTTATTTGAGTCAGGGATACGATCCACAGTTCGATACCACACGTAACCCAGAAGAGTACAGCCAGCCGCCCTTTGATGGGAGGCTGCGCTTCACCAAACTGTTGACTATCGCAGGTCAGGCCAAAATTGCCTGAGGAGAGAAGATGAAAACGACTGCAACCATCAAAGTCGTCCCGGCACGTTATCCGATGCGCACCGTAGGGGCGATTATTGCCCTGTTTGTGCTGGCGGCGATTATTCAGTCTGTCGCGTTTAATCCGCGCTGGGAATGGGGTGTGTTTGCCCGCTGGTTCTTCGACCCGGTTATCTTGTCTGGACTTGGGCAAACGCTGTTGTTGACGCTCATTGGGACATTACTGAGCGTGGTATTTGGTGGGTTGCTGGCGCTGGCCAGACTCTCATCATCCTGGCTGCTAAACAGCCTGGCGTGGGGATACATCTGGTTGTTTCGTTCACTCCCGTTGATTGTGGTGTTGATCATTTTGTACAACTTCTCCTATTTGTACGACACGCTGGCGATCGGCATACCCTTCACTGCTATCCAGTGGGGCAGCTTTGAGACTATTAATGTCCTTGGACAGTTTTCCACTGCAGTTGTTGGCCTGACGCTGGTGCAAAGTGCTTATACCGCAGAAATTATTCGCGGCGGGTTTCTTGGGGTTGATCATGGTCAGTACGAAGCCGCAGCCGCGCTGGGATTACCTGCCTGGCGCCGCACGCTGCGCATAATCCTGCCACAGGCGTTACGCACCATTTTGCCCGCCGGGTTCAATGAAATTATCAGCCTGGCGAAAGGTACGGCGATGGTTTATGTGCTGGCGATGCCGGAACTGTTCTACACCATCCAGATGATCTACAACCGCACCCAGGAAGTGATTCCGCTGCTGATGGTTGGAGCCGTGTGGTATCTGGTGATCACCAGCGTTTTGTCATTAATTCAGCATCTGGTTGAACGCGCGCTGGCACGCAGTGAAAGACGATCCGCTATTAACACCGCCAGGGTGAGTCGCTCGGCTAAACGTCGTCGCCTGGTTCCACAGCAGGAGGCTATCCATGTCCCACTCGCCTGAAGGTCATATTTCCATTACCGGCGTCAGCAAATATTTTGGTCGCCATAAGGCGCTGGATAACGTATCGCTGGAGATCCCACCCGGTACGGTCACGGTCATTCTCGGGCCTTCCGGTTCAGGTAAATCAACGCTATTGCGGGCGATTAATCATCTGGAGCGTGTCGATGAGGGGTTTATTCAGATTGACGGTGATTATATTGGCTATCGCCTTCAGGGAGACCGGTTGTATGAACTAAAAGAGGCAGAAATCCTGCGCCAGCGCATTAATGTGGGCTACGTATTTCAGAACTTTAACCTGTTCCCGCATTTAACGGTGCTGGAGAACCTGATTGAAGCGCCAATAGCCCACGGGCTGGCATCGCGTAAAGCCGCTACCGAACGGGCATTAACTCTGCTTGATGCGGTTGGGCTGCGAAATAAAGCCGATGCCTGGTCGCGTCACTTGTCTGGCGGACAGCAGCAGCGAATCGCCATTGCCCGCGCGCTGGCGTTAAATCCGCGCGTGATGCTGTTTGATGAGCCGACGTCCGCACTCGATCCTGAACTGGTGGGCGAAGTGCTGGATGTGATTAAGTCACTGGCACAGTCGGGAACCACGCTGGTGGTGGTGACGCATGAAATCGGTTTTGCCCGGGAGGTGGCCGATCAGGTGGTATTTATGGTTGACGGCAAAATCGTCGAGCAGGGTAGCAGCGAACAGGTGCTAAATTATCCGCGCCACACGCGCACGCAGCAGTTTTTGTCGAAAGTTCTGTAAATACGCGGAAAAAATGTTGCGGCACAAGGCTGTGCCGCACAGCGATTACAGGGTAACGACGATTTTGCCTACCTGACCGTTGGCCTCCATATACTGGTGGGCCTTAGCGATGTCATCAAACGCAAAGGTTTTATCAATCAGTGGCTTGAGTTGCCCCGATTGCAATCCTTCAAAGATGAAACGTTTAGCTCGTGCCAGTTTTTCAGCATCAGTGGTGATTTCGAAAAGCTCATAGCCGCGAAAGGTCAGATGACGGCCAAGGATCTCAATCACCGGGATCGACAGATCGCGACCGTCCAGCGAACCGTACTGGAAAAATAACCCTCCGGCGGGCATTACCTGGGCTATTTTCGCCACACCGGGGCCGCCGACCGGGTCGAAGACCACGCGGGTACCTTTGCCATCGGTTATACGATTAATTTCCACGACCAGATCCTGCTCCTGACTGGCGATAACCTCTGCCGCGCCAAGTTGTAGAAGCTGGGCGCGCTTCTCACTGGTGCGCGTCATCGCAATCGGTTTTGCCCCGAGCATATTGGCAATCTGTATCGCTGCCAGCCCGACACTGCTGGACGCAGCATTGATCAGCACGTTATCGCCAGGCCCGATATTGGCATATTCGACCAGCGCGCCAAAAGCCGTCACATACATCATCCAACTGGCGGCGGCCTCGGCAAAGCTCAGGTTTTCAGGATGTTTGACGACCGCATGAACAGGCGCATTGACGATTTCGCCATACATACCGTACTCATGAAAGCTGAATGCCGGAATGACGCTCACGCTATCGCCTGGTGCGAACTCGTGCACATTGTCACCGACGGCTTCAACAATGCCGGAGGCTTCATAGCCCAGGCGAGCAGGAAAATTGGGTTGGTAAATATATTGTCCGGTACGGTACATAATTTCCGCCCGGTTAATACCTATTGCGCGAACGCGGATCTGAACATCGTTTGCAAGCGGAGCCGGGGTCTGAATATCCTGAATATTCAGCACATCAGCGCCACCTGTTTGATTGAAAACCACGACTTTAGACATAGCGGACCTCGGTAAATTGTTCTGACTTGAGTCCGCACAATGTATCGGTTCCGGTGGGGGCGAAAAACCGCCGTTATGGAACTTCACTATTACTCAGATTGTAATAATCCCTGCAGGCGCGGTTTTTGCTCGTTAAAAAGCGCACACAGCCAGTCAATAAACACCCGCACGCGCGGGGCAAGATGACGTCTGTCCGGGTAGAGCACGGAAACGGGTTTAGCTTCCCCCGCATAGTCACCCAGCACCTCAACGAGCTGGCCCGACTCGAGGTAGGGTGCCAGTACGGCGTGAACCCCGTGTATGATCCCCAATCCTGATAAACAACCTGTTAGCAGAATGTCGGAGTTGTCTACGCTCATTCGGCTTGCTGGTATGATAGATACCGTTTTCCCTTCGTTGATGAAGGACCACTCCAGCGCGTCACGATGACGTTCGCTAAAGAAGTTGAGTGCCTGATGCTGAGCCAAATCATCCGGTGTCTGTGGGATGCCCCGTATAGCCAGATAATCTGCGGACGCACAGGTCACCATTTTTACCTCGCCAAGTCGTCGGGATATCAGCGAGGAGTCCTGCAACTCGCCAATGCGGATCATGCAGTCGATCCCCTCCGCAAGCAGATCAATTTTGCGGTCAGTGGAGGTGAGTACAATCTCAATGTCCGGATAGCGTGACTGAAAGTTGCTTAGCGCAGGGACTATAATCGAGTGAGCCAACGACAGTGGAGCATTGATCCTGAGCTTTCCACGTGGAGGCCGTGTCGGTGAGAAAGAGGCCATGATGTCATCCACGTCACCAAGCAGTACTTTGGTTCGTTGGTAAAATGCGTCACCTTCTTCGGTCAGGGTAACCTTCCGCGTCGTTCGGTTCAGGAGTTTCGTCCCCAGATCGTCCTCAAGATGCTGAATTGCTTTGGTCACCGCGGGGCGGTGCAGGTGCAGCACATCGGCAGCTTTGGCGAATCCCCCTTGCTCCACGACCTGCACAAAAATGCTCATGTATTCAAACATACTGGAACGCATCTCTTACTCTCCTGGTGTTCGCTCTGGCACGGATATTGTTATTATGAGAGTAATAATGATGACTGCATAGACACGCGAATGCTGCTCTACACTTAGGGTTTTAACATTGAGGGTTGCAGCATGATGAAAGTCTATGGGGTACCGGGCTGGGGATCGGCCATCAGTGAAGTGATGCTCACACTGGCGGAGATCCCTTACACGTTTATTAATGTGGACGGCTTTGACAGTGACGGGGCTTCGCGGGAGTTGCTAAAAAAAATGAATCCACTGTGTCAGATTCCAACGCTCAGGCTGGAAAATGGCAGTGTGATGACGGAAACGGCGGCTATTGCGCTGATGATTCTTGATCGCAGGCCCGATCTGGCCCCGCCTGTCGGACATGTGGAACGTCAACAATTTCAGCGCCTGCTGATATGGCTGGTGGCAAATGTCTATCCCACGTTTACTTATGCTGATTATCCCGAACGCTGGACGCCAGATGCTCCGGCGCAGTTGAAAAAGAACTGTATTGAGTACCGTAAATCGCTTTATATGTGGCTGAACGACCAGCTAAGCGCCGAACCGTACGCGTTTGGCGATCAGCTCACGTTGCTGGACGTTTATATTGCCGTTATGCGCACCTGGGGGCCTGGACATGACTGGTTCCAGGATAATACGCCTAATATTAGCGCCATCGCGGACGCGGTTTGTCAAATCCCGCGGCTGCGTACTGTCCTGAAAAGCAATAAGATTATTTGAATAAAAAAACGCTGTTCCGCAGGAGTGCAATTCCCGGAACAGCGGGCGAACTATCATCGCCATAAGTTTAAATTACGCAGCAGAAGGCGTCAGCGTAATACGATCCAACGGACCCACGATAAACAGATAAGAAATCAGGCCAATCAGCCCCATCGAACCGACGTACAGAATGGCGTAATCAAAAGACTGGGTATTCGCCAGAATGACGCCGATCACCAGTGGCGTAATGATACTTGCCATATTGCCGCACATATTGAATACGCCGCCTGCAATGCCAAGCACTTCTTTTGGCGAGGTATCGCTGAGAACGCACCATCCCAGATTGCCAAAGCCTTTGGCGAAAAACGCCAGGCTCATCGCGGCGATAACCACAAACTCTGATGAGGTGTAATTCGCGATAACGATGACGCAGGAAAGTAGCATTCCACAGATCACCGGCAGCTTACGGGCAATCGTCAAGCTGTAGCCGCGTTTTAGTAGCCAGTCGGAGAACACGCCGCCTAATAATCCACCGATAAAACCGGCAATGGCAGGGATACTGGCGACAAATCCCACTTTGAGGATCGACATTCCTTTCGCCTGATACAGATAGGTAGGAAACCAGGTCAGGAAGAACCAGGTAATTGACGTCACGCAGAACTGTCCGATATAAACGCCAATCATCATGCGATTGACGCAGACGCTCTTAATTTGCGTAAAGATAATTTTCTGCGGCTCTTTTTTATTGCCCAGCGACGGTTCGCCACCGCCTTCCCGGATATAGTCAATTTCCTGTTGGTTTACCTTCGGATGATGCATGGGATCCCTGACTTTGACCAGCCAGAAGATGCCAAGAATAACGCCAATAGCCCCGATATAATAAAAAACAAAGTGCCAGCTCAGATTATGCAAAATAATCGTCATGAGCGGCGTAATAATCCCTAGCGAGATATATTGCGCGGCCTGATAAACTGAGGTGACAAAGCCTCGTTCGTTATTCGGAAACCACTGCACGCTTAATCGGCTGTTGGCCGGAAAGGCCGGAGCTTCAATGGCACCCATCAGTAATCGTAAGATAATCAATACGACAAGCGGGCTGGCGTACAGATAAATGGTGCCCTGGAACATGGTCACCAGCGACCAGCCAATCAGGGCGCAGCCGTATACCAGACGAGAACCATAGCGATCCAGTAGCCAGCCGCCGGGCAGTTGCATAATGACATAAGAAATACCGAAAGCAGAAAAGGCCAGCCCCATTGCTTCAGGATCAAAACCTAATTCTTTGCTCATTATTGGAGCCACCACGGATAACGTCGCGCGATCGGCGTAATTAAATACGGTAGCAAGAAACAGAAATATCAAAATGCCGTAACGCACTTTTGTGCGCTTTATTATTGTGTTCATCACCCACTCCTTTCATAAGGTTGAGAGCGTTTCTGTAGGGAAGAGGGCGGGTATTACTTACCCGCCAAATAAATTAAGGATGTTTACCAAACTCGCAGGTTAATTGTGTCCAGCGGCGCGCTTGTTCGCTGATGCTGAACCCCAGACCGTGACGGTCAGATATCCACATCCGCCCATCGCGCAGCTCAAGTTGTTCATTAAATAGCGGATTCAGCCATTCGAAATGTTCCAGCCATGGCTCAAGCGGATAAGCGGCGGACAAATGCAGGTGAACTTCCATGGCGAAGTGGGGTGCCAGTTTTCGTCCGTGTTTTGCCGCCAGATCCATAATTTTAAGGAACGGTGAAATCCCGCCCACACGCGGCGCATCGGGTTGGACAAAATCGCTGGCATTGCCGAGGATCAGCTGTTCATGTTCGCGGAAGCTGGTCAACATCTCACCGGTAGCAATCGGGGTATCCAGCGCGGCAGCCAGTTGGGCGTGACCTTCAACATCGTAGGCATCCAGCGGCTCTTCAATCCAGATCAGATTGAACTGCTCCATTTTACGTCCCATACGGATGGCGGTTTCCCGGTCCCACTGCTGATTGGCATCGACCATCAGCGGGAAATCATCACCCAGCGCTTCACGCACCGCGGTTAAGCGGCGAATATCTTCGGCGCAGTTTGGTTGACCGACCTTGAGTTTGATGCCGCCAATACCGTTTTCACGGGAAATAACCACGTTTTTAAGCACCTGATCCAGCGGCGTATGCAGGAATCCGCCGGAGGTGTTGTAGCATTGTACGGAGTCACGATGCGCGCCAAGCAGTTTTGCCAGCGGCAATCCTGCACGCTTGGCCTTCATATCCCATAAAGCGATATCGATAGGGGAGATGGCCTGAACCGCCATGCCGCTGCGCCCGACGGAAGCGCCAGCCCACAACAGCTTGGTATAGATCTTGTCAATATCGTTTGGATCTTCACCTAACAGGTTATCGGCAATTTCTTTGGCATGCGCGTAGATCCCCTGACCGCCAGCACGCTTGGAGTAACTAAATCCCACGCCTTCAAACCCGTCGCGACTGCGGATCTCGGCGATGATTATGGCGACTTCGGTTAGTGGTTTCTGACGACCAGTCAGCACTTTGGCATCGCTTACCGGTGTTGCCAGGGGAAGGAAAGCGAGGGATAGCTTAACCCATTCGATACGGTCGCCGGTTTCTGCCGCGGTTTTTGCATTGGCCGATTTGGCATAGGTTACGGCATCGGAATTAGCACTTAAAGATATCTTATTCTCTCCTGGTGATTAATAAATGATTGCGCTATCATTTTTAATGTTAGCGCAATCACTTCACCAGCGAATTGATTGCGATTTGAACAATTGCTCACAAATACGAAGATAAAAGGGCGATAACTTGTATGCAGCATCACATTCCAATACTTTATGGGGAAATGCACAAATCTTTATGATATCGCTATCATTTTGCTCAGGGATGACTATCTAAGCTGCTGTTTTCCCAGTGTTATCACAGAGCCATGCTAGCAATAGCCGAAATCATGATGAATAATGCCAGGATAAATCAGCGATTTTTGACAAGGGCATCGACAGTGAAAAACGCCAGACCTCCGCGAGCACCCACGCTGGAAGATGTGGCCCGTACCGCGGGATTGTCCCCCATGACGGTGAGCAGGGCGCTAAATACTCCGCAGTTGGTGCGCCCGAAAACGGTGGAAAAAGTGATGCAGGCGGTACGCGCCACCGGCTACATTCCCAACGCGATGGCCGGGGGGCTGGCGTCGCGTCGCAGCAAGCTTATCGCCGTGGTTGTTCCGCAAATTAACAACAATATGTTTGTCGATACCATTCAGTCATTAAGCGATGAACTGGCTGAACGCGGATACCACATCTTGCTCTGCGTATCAGGTTACACGCCGCAAACTGAGGCAGAGCTGGTGGCGACGCTGCTTTCTCGCCGCCCGGATGGCGTCGTGCTCACCGGTATCCATCATACCGCCGAGCTGAAAAAGGTGGTTCTTAATGCGGCCATTCCGGTTGTGGAGATCTGGGATTTAACCCCAACGCCCATCGATATGCTGGTCGGTTTTTCGCATGAAAAAGTTGGCCAGGCGGTGGCAGACTATTTGCTGAAAAAAGGTTATCGCCGTCCGGGGTTGTTATGGACCGCCGATCGCCGGGCAGGCCAGCGTAAACAAGGGCTGTGCGATGCGCT
The DNA here is from genome assembly GCF_005280975.1 of Citrobacter sp. wls716. Classification (NCBI taxonomy): domain Bacteria; kingdom Pseudomonadati; phylum Pseudomonadota; class Gammaproteobacteria; order Enterobacterales; family Enterobacteriaceae; genus Citrobacter; species Citrobacter sp. wls716. The sequence goes on along the minus strand of NZ_SZWX01000021.1, from coordinate 99,347 downwards.
GAGTCGTCATGGTATTACGGCTGACGCACAGGTGGACGTCCCACTTCCGGCCTCTCTGGCATTGGGACGCACTGGATTGACGCAGCTATTGGCGGATCGCGAGTTTGATGTCATTGTCTGTAGCTCAGATACCTTAGCCCAGGGGGCGATTATGGAAGCCGAAAGCCGTGGTTTACGCGTGCCGCAGGAGCTAGCTGTAATCGGTTTTGGCGATCTTGATTTTGCCGCCAGTAACCGGCCTGCCATCACCACAGTTAGCGTCGACCGACGGGCCATTGGACAACGCGCCGCCTCTCTGCTTGCCGATCGTATCGAACAAATTCCACGTGAAGACGATATTATTGATGTCGGATTTCACCTGGTTGAACGAGAGTCCGCATAAGTTACCTGCATCCCAAAACAATAAGGAATCTGCTATGCCGCACGTCGATATCAAATGCTTTCCTCGCGCCCTTACCAACGAACAAAAAACCGCGCTGGCGGCGGATATTACCGAGGTCATTATTCGTCATTTGCAAAGCAAAGACAGCTCGGTCAGCGTGGCGCTGAATGAAATTGAGCCCGAGGCGTGGCAGGGCGTGTGGAATGCGGAAATCGCACCGCAGATGGACACATTGATTAAAAAACCCGGCTACAGCATGTGAACGAGAACGGGCGATTATTGCGCCCGTATTATTCAGCCGCTGTTATGCGTTTCCCGCTGGTGACAAACGTTCCGGCGCCAAGGTGGTGCAAGGTATTGAGTTTGCCATCATCAAACTGCCAGCGTCCTTGCACAAATACCCGCTCATCGGCAGCGGCAGAAACCACTTCGCCAAACAAGGTATCATATTTGTCCTGAGCCGCTGTGGCAGGAAGCAGGCGGCATTCCATCCAGGCGAGACACTTGGCTTCTATTAGCGGTAATCCCAATACCGGGCCGTTGACCACCGGAATACCGTAGCAGTTGAACTTATCTTCTATTCGACCGGAAACACTCCCCACGGCATAGGTCCAGTTGGTCGCGGCAACCCCTGGAATAACAATACCAAATTGCCCGCTACGCTCGATCAGTTCGCGTGACCAGGCGGTCTTGTCGACAACAATGGCCACCCTCGGCGGATCAAATTCCACGGGCATTGACCACGCGGCCGCCATCACATTACGCCGTTCTGTATTCGCGTCACGACTGGTTATCAAAATGGTGGGGCCGTGATTAAGCAGTCGGCTGGCGTGTTGTAATTCAACCGGACGAAAATGACTCATAGTGACTCCTCGGCAGAATAAAAATGACATCACAATAAACATAGATAGTAACGGGATTAGCGATTTTGTCGCCTCACCGGGGTGAACAGCGCACAAAAGCGACGGCGTAAAATTAAAAATGCGTTATAAGTACAACATTCAACAAACAGGAATCCCGTATGACGCCTTTTTTAAACGCTTATTTTGCCCGTATTGGCTGGTCAGATGCGCCCAACGCCGACATTGAAACGTTGAGAGCGCTACACTTACTGCATAACGGTGCCATACCCTTTGAAAATCTTGATGTGCTGCTGCCGCGTGAAATGCAGCTTGACGATCTGTCCCTTGAAGAGAAGTTGGTCACTGCCCGCCGCGGTGGCTATTGCTTTGAACAAAATGGTGTATTTGAACGGGCGCTACGCGACATCGGTTTTACCGTACGCAGTTTACTGGGACGCGTGGTATTGGCTAATCCGTCAAGTCTGCCGCCGCGTACACATCGCCTGTTACTGGTTGAATTACAGGGTGAACAGTGGATCGCTGACGTTGGCTTCGGCGGACAAACGCTGACGGCTCCCATTCGTCTGCAGGCTGATCTTGAACAGCAAACGCCGCACGGCGACTATCGGTTGATTCAGGAGGGGGAAGACTGGATATTGCAGTTCCGCCATCATGATCACTGGCAGTCAATGTACCGATTCGATCTGGTGGTGCAACATCACAGCGATTATCTGATGGGTAACTTCTGGTCCGCGCACTGGCCGCAGTCGCATTTCCGCCACCATCTGCTGATGTGTCGTCATTTACCTGACGGCGGCAAGCTGACGTTGACCAATTTCCACTTTACCCATTATCAGGACGGTCACGCGATAGAGCAGATTAATCTGCCTGACGTCGCCAGCCTGTATACGCTGTTGCAGGAACGGTTTGGACTGGGCGTGGATGACGTGAAGCATGGGTTTACCCTGGATGAGCTGGCGACAGTCATGGCGGCGTTTGATACACATCCGGAGGCGGGAAAATAGGGGCATCAGAATTAATGCCGGATGCGGCGTAATCGCCTTATCCGGCCTACCTGAAGATTTAAAAATCGATCGCCCATTCGGCGTGAAACAGGATCACAGCAGAGCCGGAAATCGTTACTTTCTCTGGCTGGTTATCACGGATAGTCACTGTCACATCAACAATACCGTCACGCCCGAGCGCGCGACCCTGGTGGCCCTGAACATGCAACGTTTTGCCATCATGGGCCATCAGGTTATGGTGTACCAGCCACGCGCCCATTGGACCATTCGCGTTGCCGGTGACCGGATCTTCCACAATACCAATAGCTGGCGAGAACATGCGGCCATCGGTGGCGTTTTCGTCCTTGCGAATTTGAAAAGGGAAGAACCCGTTACAGCCAATTTGCTGGCTGATAGCGGTCAGGGCAGGCAAATCAGGGGAAAGGGCGTCGATGTCCACCTCAGGCTTCAGCGCAATCATCACTTTAGAGTGTCCGGTGGTGGCAACCTGAATGGGTAATCCGGGCAACATATCGTCTTCGCTCAGGTGCAGCGCATCGATTATTGCGGCACGTACAGCACCTTCCAGCGGAGCTTCGAATCCAGGTACGCCTTGTTCAAGACTGATGCGATAGTCATTGTCACTCGCTTCAATATCGATCCGATGACGACCGGCGAGCGAGGTTTGCCAGACGGTGCTGTTGCCCAGACCCAGCACCTTGGCCCGCACGTGATGTGCGGCGACGGTAGCATGCCCACAGATAGGAACTTCGACCGTCGGCGTGAAATAACGAATGCGAACATCGCTGTCGTCACTGGTCAGCAGGAATGCGGTTTCCGAATGACGTAGCTCGCGAGCAATGAGCTGCATCTGCGCTTCGCTCAATCCGTCAGCATGCAACACCACTCCCGCTGAATTGCCGCGAAAGGGTACTGAGGTGAAGGCATCGACGTGATAAACCTGTGGTTTCATTAGCGTTCTCCCTGGGATGGAGAAGCATCATAACGTACAAAAAGCGGGATAGCGATGCTGCCCGGTAAGCGCACGCGCTACCGGGCAGCAGAGGAAATTAGCGACGCGAACGCACTATCTGATAACGGCGGGTAAAGTACTCAAACGGCGCACTCCACACGTGAACCAGGCGGGTGAACGGGAACAGCAGGAAAATGGTCATCCCCAGCACCAGATGCACACGGAAAACCCACGCCACGCCATCCAGATGCGCAGATGCACCGCCCTGGAAGGTCACCACCGACTGCGCCCAACCGACCAGTTTTAGCATTTCACTGCCGTCAGGATGCTGTGCAGAGAACGGGATAGTGGTTAAACCGAGGATGCATTGAATCAGCAGAACGCAGAGGATCAGAATATCTGCGGTTGAGGAGGTTGCGCGAATGCGCGGGTTAGTCAGCCTGCGCACCAGCAGGCCAGCGCCACCCACCAGCGTTAGCACGCCACAAAGCCCGCCGGCAATCATCGCCATCTGCTGTTTTACCGCAATCGGCAGGAACCAGGCGTACATCCAGTGCGGCGTTAACATGCCAAACAGGTGACCGAAAAAGATCCCCAGAATGCCGATGTGGAACAGGTTTGACCACAACACCATACCGCGTTTGTCCAGCATCTGGCTGGAAGAGGCGCGCCATGTGTATTGCCCGTAGTCGTAGCGTAGCCAACTGCCGAGGATAAACACCGTACCGCACAGGTACGGATAGATATCGTAAAAAAAGACGTTCAGGTACTGTATCATTTCGGGCCTCCCGCGCTGACGTCGACATACTGAGGTGCCACGTCCTGGCTAAAGCGTCGTTGATAGTTTTGTAACGGTGAACTGTCACAGGCGGTGGCGTTATCCTCAATAAACTTCACCTGTTCCTCTTCCCAGACTGCATCCAGTGCCTGTCGGGTATCGTCGCGCGTTTCCGCGCCAACCTGCTTAGTGACACTGTCACTTGAAAGAGGGCTTCCGGCAAGCTGCAACAGGGCATCAAACAGTTGATACCACGGCGTATCGCGCTGTTTTAAGCGCCCGCCAAGCAACGCCAGAATCGGTGCGACGTTCTGCAGTCCTTCTTTGGCCTCCGCTTCCGGTAGCACGCTTAAGTACTCAAGATATAACGGCAGGTGATCCGGCAGTTCGCGACAGTTTAGCTGCAGCCCGACCTTTTCATACTGCGCTAACAGATCGACCATCGCCTGACCACGGTCGCGGGACTCGGCGTGCACGTGTTCAAACAACAGCAGAGAGGTGGCCCGGCCCCGGTCAAAGATTTCGCACCATTCAGCTTGTTTATCCAGTAACGGCGCATTGAGCAGTTCCTGGCTAAAATCGCTCAGCATTGGAGCATCGCTGGCCACAAGCGCCAGCGCGTCGTCTTTACACTCCCATAGCAGCTCGTCGGGGTATTCCATCAGCAGACCGATAACCTTGAGGATTTGCATTATTGACCCTCCGCTTTATCGCGTACTTCGGTGATATCGATAGCGTCAATGCGGCTACTGTTAAACAGATTGAACTTAGTGTCCGAGCCGTGACAGCCGTCGCCGAAGGTAAAGCCGCAGCCGTTTTTCTCCGGGAAGGCATCACGCGCCATTTCACGATGGCTGGTTGGGATCACAAAGCGGTCTTCATAGTTGGCGATGGCCAGATAGCGGTACATCTCCTCAACCTGTTCAACGCTCAGACCCACTTCCTCAATCGCGCGAGTATCCGTAACACCTTCTACGGTTTGCGAACGCATATAGTGGCGCATCGCCATCATCCGTTTCAGGGCGCGCAGTACCGGGCCGGTATCGCCCGCGCTAAGCATATTGGCGAGGTACTGTACCGGAATGCGCAGCGACTCAACCGCAGGCAAAATGTTGCCATTGTGCGGCAGTCCGCCCGCGTCGGCGACTGACTGAATCGGTGACAACGGCGGCACGTACCAGACCATCGGCAGGGTGCGGTATTCCGGATGCAGTGGTAGCGCCAGCTTCCAGTCCATCGCCATTTTGTAAACCGGTGAACGTTGGGCCGCTTCGATGACGTTGTGCGGAATACCCTGTTTAAGCGCTTCTTCAATCACCGCCGGATCGTGCGGGTTAAGGAACACATCGCACTGACGCTCGTAGAGATCGGTTTCATGCTCGGTGCTCGCTGCTTCCTCGATACGGTCGGCGTCGTACAGCAATACCCCGAGATAACGGATACGCCCAACGCAGGTTTCTGAACACACCGTCGGCTGGCCGGACTCAATACGCGGGTAGCAGAAAATACACTTCTCTGACTTACCGCTCTTCCAGTTAAAGTAGATTTTTTTGTACGGACAGCCACTGATGCACAAGCGCCAACCGCGACATTTGTCCTGGTCGATCAGCACAATGCCGTCTTCTTCACGCTTATAAATAGCACCGCTCGGGCAGGTGGCGACACAGCTTGGGTTCAGGCAGTGTTCGCACAGGCGCGGTAAATACATCATGAAGGTGTTTTCAAACTGACCGTACATCTCCTTTTGCATCTTCTCAAAGTTACGGTCGCGGGCCCGTTTTGAGAATTCACCGCCAAGCAGTTCTTCCCAGTTGGGGCCCCAGATAATCTTGTCCATCCGTTTCCCATCAATCAGCGAGCGCGGACGCGCGGTGGGCTGATTCTTGCTCTCCGGCGCGCTATGCAGATGCTGATAATCGTAGGTAAACGGTTCATAGTAATCATCGATTTGCGGGATCACCGGATTGGCGAAAATTTTGGTGATCACGCCCATCTTGCCGCCGAGGCGCGGTCTGATCTTGCCGTTGACATCGCGAACCCAGCCGCCTTGCCACTCTTCCTGATCTTCCCAGTTTTTTGGATAACCAATGCCCGGTTTAGTCTCGACGTTGTTAAACCACGCATATTCCATCCCTTCACGCCCGGTCCAGACGTTTTTACAGGTGACGGAGCAGGTGTGGCAGCCGATGCACTTATCCAGATTCAGAACCATGCCTACCTGTGAGCGTATTTTCATTTTTTCGCCTCCTGTACCTGATCGCGACCTTCATCATCCAGCCAGTTAATGTTTTTCATTTTTCTAATCATGATGAACTCATCGCGGTTAGAGCCGACCGTCCCGTAATAGTTGAAGCTGTATGCCAGTTGCGCATAGCCGCCGATCATGTGCGTGGGTTTCGGGCAGACGCGGGTGACCGAGTTATGGATCCCGCCACGCATCCCGGTGACTTCGGAGCCAGGGATATTCATGATTCGCTCCTGGGCGTGATACATCATGGTCATTCCCGGCGGCACGCGTTGACTCACCACTGCACGCGCGGTGAGCGCGCCGTTGGCATTGAAAGCTTCGATCCAGTCGTTGTCTTCAATACCTAACTCCTTAGCATCAGTTTCACTGATCCAGACAATCGGCCCGCCACGCGACAGCGTCAGCATCAGCAGGTTTTCACTGTAGGTAGAGTGGATGCCCCATTTCTGGTGCGGCGTCAGGAAGTTGAGGGCTTTTTCCGGGAAGCCGTTAGGCGGAACCTCTCGCATTTCACTGACGCTGCGGGTATCGATAGGCGGACGATACGCCACCAGACTTTCACCGAAGGCGCGCATCCACGCGTGATCCTGATACAGCTGTTGGCGACCGGACAGAGTGCGCCATGGGATCAGTTCGTGGACGTTGGTATAGCCTGCGTTATAGGAGACATGTTCGCTTTCAAGGCCGGACCAGGTCGGGCTGGAGATGATTTTGCGCGGCTGCGCCTGGATATCGCGAAAACGAATCTTTTCGTCTTCTTTGTTCAACGCCAGATGCGTATGGTCGCGACCGGTCATCGCCCCCAGCGCTTCCCACGCCTTCACCGCCACCTGACCGTTGGTTTCCGGTGCCAGGGCGAGGATCACCTCAGAGGCATCCAGCGCGGTATCAATCAGCGGTCGGCCTTTTGCCGGGCCTTCGCGTTTGGTGTAGTTCAGCTTACCGAGGAAATCGACCTCCGCCTGGGTATTCCACGCAATGCCTTTCCCGCCGTTGCCGAGTTTGTCCATGAGTGGTCCGAGCGAAGTGAAACGTTCCCAGGTGGCGGGGTAGTCACGTTCCACAACGGCAATATTCGGCGCTGTTTTACCCGGCAGGAGATCGCATTCGCCTTTGCGCCAGTCCAGAATGTCAAACGGCTGCGCCAGCTCTGCCGGGGAGTCGTGTTGCAGCGGTTGCAATACAACATCCGTCTCTTGCCCAAGGTGCCCCACACATACCTCGGAGAACACTTTGGCGATGCCTTTATAAATTTCCCAGTCGCTTTTTGACTCCCAGGCAGGATCGACTGCAGCCGACAGCGGGTGAATAAACGGATGCATATCCGAGGTATTCATATCGTCTTTTTCATACCAGGTGGCGGTAGGTAACACGATATCGGAGAACAGACACGTACTGGACATACGGAAGTCGAGCGTCACCAGCAGATCGAGCTTGCCTTCAATCGCCGCCGACTGCCATTCAACCTCTTCAGGTTTAATACCGTCGCTTGAACCGAGCGCTTCTCCCTGGATCCCGCTTTCGGTACCCAGCAGATATTTGAGCATGTATTCATGCCCTTTACCGGAGGAGCCGAGCAGGTTAGAGCGCCAGACGAACAGGTTGCGTGGATGGTTTTTGCCGCTATCCGGCTGCTCGCAGGCAAAACGAATATCACCCGATTTCAGCGCTTGCGCGGTGTATTCCACCGGAGACATTCCCGCTTGTTCTGCCTTTGCCTTGACAGTCAGTGGGTTGAGATTTAGCTGCGGCGCGGACGGCAGCCAGCCCATTCGTTCAGCACGTACGTTAAAGTCAATCAAATGTCCGCTAAACTTCGACGCATCGGCCAGCGGAGAGAGGAGTTCTTGCGCGGTGAGTTTTTCATAACGCCACTGACTGGAGTGGTTGTAGAAAAACGAGGTGCTGTTCATCTGACGCGGTGGGCGGTTCCAGTCCAGCGCAAAGGCCAGCGGCAACCAGCCGGTTTGCGGACGCAGTTTCTCCTGACCCACATAGTGCGCCCAGCCGCCGCCGCTTTGTCCCACGCAACCACAGAACACGAGGATGTTAATCATCCCGCGGTAGTTCATGTCCATGTGATACCAGTGGTTAACGCCAGCCCCGAGGATGATCATCGAACGGCCATGCGTTTTGTGCGCGGTATCGGCAAACTCACGGGCGATTTGTTCGATATGACGGCGTGGCACGCCGGTAATTTGCTCACCCCAGGCCGGGGTGTAGGCTTTTACTTCGCTGTAATCTTGTGCGCTATGAACATCATCCAGACCACGGTCGAGGCCGTAATTCGCCAGCACCAGATCATAGACGCTCACCACCGGACAAACGCTGCCATCTGCGAGGGTGAGACGTTTTACCGGCAATTGTCGAATCAGCACCGGCTCCTGCTTCACGCTGCGAAAATGTGGGTTTTCGTTGCCGCCGAAATAGGGGAATGCCACGCCGGTCACGTCATCATGCTGACCAAGCAGCGAGAGGGAAAGCTCTGTTTCAGCGCCAGCCGCCAGCGATTCGAGATTCCATTTGCCTTTTTCGCCCCAGCGAAAACCAATCGAACCGTTCGGGACAACCAGTTCGCCTGCGCGGTTGAAAGCCACCGTTTTCCACTCCGGATTGTTGCTTTCGCCCAGGCCATCAACCAGGTCTGAAGCGCGCATCATGCGTCCAGGTACGTAGCTGCCATCTTCGCGGGCATCCAGCAGCACCAGCATTGGCATGTCGGTATAGCGGCGACAGTAATTGAGGAAGTAATCGCTGGGATTATCGAGGTGGAACTCTTTCAGGATGACGTGGCCCATTGCCATCGCCAGCGCGCTGTCAGTACCTTGTTTGGGTGCCAGCCACTGGTCACAGAGTTTGGCGACTTCCGAGTAATCCGGCGTAATGGCAATCGTCTTGGTGCCTTTGTAGCGTACTTCCGTGAAGAAGTGGGCGTCCGGGGTACGGGTCTGTGGCACGTTAGACCCCCAGGCGATGATATAGCTGGAGTTATACCAGTCGGCTGACTCCGGAACGTCGGTCTGCTCACCCCAGGTCATGGGTGACGCAGGCGGTAAATCGCAGTACCAGTCATAGAAGCTCAGGCAGGTTCCGCCCAGAAGTGAGAGATAGCGCGTACCCGCCGCGTAGGAAACCATCGACATGGCGGGAATGGGCGAGAATCCGGCCACGCGGTCCGGGCCATAGGTTTTTACCGTCCAGACGTTGGCAGCAGCAATCAGTTGATTAAGCTCTTTCCAGTTGGAACGGATAAACCCGCCGCGCCCGCGCACCTGTTTGTAGCTCTGGCACTTCTGCGGGTCGTTCATGATCGATTCCCAGGCAAGCACCGGATCGGGCTGGCGGGACAGGGCGTCACGCCACAGCTCGATGAGACGTTTACGCACCAGCGGATATTTCAGGCGGTTGGCGCTGTACAGATACCAGGAATAGCTGGCACCACGCGGGCAGCCGCGTGGCTCATGATTTGGCAAGTCAGGACGGGTTCGCGGGTAGTCAGTTTGCTGTGTTTCCCAGGTCACCAGTCCGTTTTTAACGTAGATTTTCCAGCTGCATGAGCCGGTACAGTTCACGCCGTGGGTAGAGCGCACAATTTTGTCGAACTGCCAGCGCTGACGATAGCTGTCTTCCCAGTCCCGGTTGGTGTGCATCACTTGCCCGTGCCCCTCGGCAAATGTCTCACCCTTTTGTTTAAAGTAGCGAAAGCGATCTAACAGTTTACTCATGACATAACTCCTGCTTCGAATAACGTTGCCTGCACAGGCCAAAAGATGACTATTTTTTTTGTGATTTCCGGCCGTATACCAGCCAGGTCACCAGTACGCAGACGATGTAGAACACAAGGAATATTTTCATTGCACCTACCGGAGACCCGGTCAGCGCCAGCGATGAACCAAACGCTTTCGGGATAAAGAAGCCCCCGACAGCGCCAATTGCGGAGATAAAACCCAGTGCGGCTGCGGTATCGGTTACCGCCTCACGCTGGGCCTGTTCTTCAGTACCACCGTGCAGCTTCACCCGGTAAATGGTGATTTTGCGAAAGATCACCGCAATCATCTGGAAGGTCGAACCGCTGCCCAGTCCTGCGGTCAGGAACAAGCCCATAAACACCAGATAGAAGGCAACAAAACTTCCTTCTCCGGAGCCGGGAAGGGTAAGAAACAGCAGGGCACTAAACAGCGCCATAAAGATGAAGTTGATTAACGTGACGCGCACGCCGCCGAACTTGTCAGAGATCACGCCGCCAGCTGAACGCGCAAGCGCGCCGATGAACGGGCCGAAGAACGCCAGTTGCAGAATATTCACGTCAGGGAATTGTGTTTTCGCCAGCATGGCAAAGCCGGCCGAGAAACCGATAAATGAACCGAAGGTGGCGAGATACAGCAGGCTTAGCAGCCACAGATGAAAGCGTTTGAGGACCGGTAGTTGAGAGGCGATTGAGGCCTTCGAACTGGCGATGTCATTCATTCCCACGCCCGCAGCCAGCGTTGAGAGCAGCAGCAGCGGAACCCAAATCCATGCGGCGTTTGCCAGTGACAGTAAAGAACCGTCAGGCTGCGGCACGCCTTGTACCCCTAAAAAGGTAAATAGGGGCAGGAAAATGACTAACGGCGCGATTAACTGCATCACGCTGACACCAAGGTTACCGAGCCCGCCGTTAACACCTAGCGCACTGCCTTGCTTCGCTTTCGGGAAGAAAAAGCTGATATTACCCATGCTGGAGGCAAAGTTAGCGCCAGCAAAACCACACATCAGCGCAATAATAATAAATACGCCAAACGGAGTAGCGGTATTTTGCACGGCAAATCCGAGCCAAAGGCAGGGAATGACCAGAATAATGGTGCTAAAAATGGTCCAACGGCGTCCACCAAATATAGGTACCATAAAGGAGTAGGGGACTCGCAATATTGCGCCTGAAAGAGAAGGCAATGCGGTTAATAAAAACAGTTGGTCGGTGGTGAAATTAAAACCAATTTTATTCAAATTGACGGCCACAGCACTGAACAACATCCAGACACAGAACGCCAGCAACAGACAACTCACTGATATCCATAGGTTTCTTCGGGCAATGTGCTTACCTTTATTTTCCCAAAAGGCAGGATTTTCGGGTTTCCAGTCAGTTAAAAGATAACGATTATTTTTCTCATTTGATGCTGACATATTATTCTCCATGCACATGCCGTTCATGAAAAAGAAATAAACGCATACAGCGCCGCGCGAGTTCTTTTAGAAACTATTGAAAAGTTTTGGGAATATTGACTGAAAGAATAGATAAAAAAGCGCAATAACGCGGCGCGTCAGAGGAATAACACGTTGCTTAAGTGTTACTAATTGTAAATTGAAAAGGTGTATTGTTAATTCATGTATAACATCAAATAAATAACTCCAGCGTTATCATGCGATCCAGGTGGCGCTCGAACGCTGGATCGGCCATTTCCTCAATGCCTAATACATAGATACCATCCAGACCGCATACCAACGCAATTAAACGCCAGGCCACATCGGCGGCATCTGGGGTGGATGAAAACTCACCGGCCTTCTGTCCCTGAGTGATAATATTCGCGGTTTCCTCGTGCCACATCCGCATGGTCAGCAGGTAAGCGCTTTTGATTTCCGGATCTTTATCCGCCAGAACCTGTGCTTCACGCCACAGTTTTATATAGGGTTCGAACCCACCGTCTTCACTTCCCAACATGGCATGGAGTCGTTCACGGTAAGTTGCGTTTTCACTGACCAGTTCGGCATCGAGAAGGGTGCGAATCAGGCGGACAAAGGCCTGGGATTTAAGCTCACCGGCAGACGTAAAATGATGATGCAGTTGCCCGGTCGCTACCTGAGCCTCTGTGGCAATACGTCTAACCGTCATGGCGGAAAATCCTTCTTCAAGCGCCACGCGCATTGCCGCCTGCAGGATCACTTCCCGACGTTCATCCCGATTCATATAGCTCATGCTTCCTCCCTATATTCACATTATTGCCAGTTTAACAAAAAGTTGGACATACGTTCAATTTTCCGTAGGATCGCTAAAGCTGGACGTGTGTCCAGTTTCAGTTTTGTAGGGAGTTTTATGTTTCGTCAGTGGTTAACGTTAGTGATTATTGTGCTGGTCTACATCCCTGTTGCGATTGATGCAACGGTGCTGCACGTTGCCGCGCCCACGCTGAGTATGACGCTGGGTGCCAGTGGTAACGAGCTGCTGTGGATCATTGATATCTATTCTCTGGTAATGGCCGGTATGGTGTTACCGATGGGGGCGTTGGGCGATCGCATCGGTTTTAAGCGCTTGCTGATACTGGGGGGGGGGCTATTTGGTCTGGCTTCGCTGGCTGCCGCGTTTGCTCACAGTGCCGGCTGGCTAATCGCAACCCGGGCCGTGTTGGCTATTGGTGCGGCGATGATCGTTCCGGCGACGCTGGCAGGTATTCGCGCCACCTTTGCCGAACAACGTCATCGTAATATGGCACTCGGCGTTTGGGCTGCCGTCGGTTCAGGCGGTGCAGCATTTGGTCCCTTAGTCGGTGGTATGTTGCTGGAGCATTTCTACTGGGGCTCAGTGTTCTTAATCAATGTGCCCATTGTTCTGGTGGTGATGACATTGACCGCACGTTACGTGCCGTGCCAGACTGGACGCCGCGATCAGTCGTTAAATTTTGGCCATGCGATTATGTTGATCGTGGCGATTTTACTGCTGGTTTACAGTGCTAAAACGGCGCTAAAAGGGCATATGGCGACCGGGGTTATCGTATTGACGCTGTTAACAGGAGCAGTGCTGCTGTGGAAATTTGTTCGTATTCAGCTCGCGGCCTCACGTCCGATGATTGATATGCGGTTGTTCACCCATCGCATTATCTTAAGCGGCGTGGTAATGGCGATGACTGCGATGATCACCCTGGTGGGATTTGAGCTGTTGATGGCCCAGGAATTACAGTTTGTTCACGGTTTAACGCCGTATCAGGCGGGACTGTTTATGCTACCCGTCATGCTGGCGAGTGGCTTCAGCGGCCCGATTGCCGGTATGTTGGTTTCACGGCTGGGATTGCGCTGCGTGGCAACGGCAGGTATGGCGTTGAGTGCGGTCAGTTTCTACGGTCTGGCAATGACGGATTTCAGCACTCAGCAGATCCAGGCCTGGATATTAATGGCGTTACTGGGGTTCAGTGCCGCCAGTGCGCTACTGGCCTCAACGGCGGCCATTATGGCGGCAGCCCCGGCTGAAAAAGCCGCTGCGGCGGGGGCTATCGAAACCATGGCCTATGAATTGGGGGCCGGTCTTGGGATCGCGATTTTTGGTCTCTTGCTAAGCCGTAGTTTTTCCGCATCGATTCTACCGCCTGCCGGCCTCAGTGCGCAGGATCTGGAACGTGCTTCATCGTCAATGGGTGAAGCGGTGCAATTAGCACATTCTCTTTCGCCGTCTCTTAGCGACGCGTTGCTTGCAGCTGCCAGAGAAGCATTTACCTGGTCGCACAGCGTGGCATTGAGCAGCGCTGGCAGCATGCTTATCGTATTAGCGGTAGGGATGTGGTTCAGCCTGGCAAAAGTGAACCATCAATAACTAGTGAGCTAAATGACAGGGGTAATCCATCGCTTCGACTTCTTTTCCACTCAGGCGAGCGTATTGCCCCGTCAACCGCCAGAACGCAGGCTGTGTTTCGGTATAGATTTCAGCCGCCAGAATCAGACGGCGGCGATCCACCTCATTCAGCTCCAGCAATGTCCACGGAATAAAGTAGCGGTCGCTATCGGTCAGCGTAAACCACAAGGGGCATCCACAGCCGGAACAGAAGAAACGTTCTCCGCGCGTTGATGAGGGAAAGTGCGAAGGTTCTGCTGAATCAGGGGAAAGTAGTGGATGACCGCTGGCTTCCAGATACATGGCGACACCACCGGACCATTTCTGGCACAGCGTGCAGTGGCAGGCATAGACATCAAGCATTTCGACGTTTACGGTAAAATGACTCTGTCCGCAAAGACAACGACCAGTGAACGTCTGCACGGCATACTCCTTATGACCGAGTCTACATCAAGAGAAAAAGCCAGCCCTGGATGGACTGGCTTTGTATTCAACTTACAACAAAATTAGAACTGGTAGTTCAGACCAACTGCCACGATGTTGTCAGTGCTAACACGTGCGTCAGAAGTGAATTTGTTGTCGTCCAGCAGGTTGATTTTGTAATCAACGAAGGTAGACATGTTTTTGTTGAAGTAGTAGGTCGCACCCAGATCAACGTATTCAACCAGATCCTGGTCGCCGTAAACACCCAGATCTTTACCTTTGGATTTCAGGTAAGCGATGGACGGACGCAGACCGAAGTCGAACTGGTACTGAGCAACAACTTCAAAGTTCTGCGCTTTGTTAGCAATACCGTCTACTTTACCGAACGTGGTCATGTTGCGGGTTTCAGAGTAGGTAGTTGCCAGGTAGATGTTGTTCGCATCATATTTCAGGCCAGCAGCCCATACTTCTGCGTTTTTACCGGAAGCGTAGAATTCGTTGTTGCCATTACGCATCTGGTCATCAGTACGGTCAGATTTCGCATAGGTTGCACCGATGCCGAAGCCTTCGTATTCATAAGTAGAAGACAGACCGAAACCGTCACCGTTCGCTTCAACGTCGCTGCTACGGTCGTTTTTGCCCTGATACTGAGCAGCAAAGTTCAGACCTTCAACCAGACCGAAGAAGTCAGTGTTACGGTAAGTTGCCACGCCGGTAGCACGCTGAGTCATGAAGACGTCAGTCTGGGTCCAGGTATCACCGCCGAATTCCGGCAGGACGTCAGTCCATGCGCCGATGTCGTAGGCTACGCCGTAGTTACGACCGTAGTCGAAAGAACCGTATTCAGCGAATTTCAGGCCAGCGAATGCCAGACGGGTTTTGTCTGCTTCGGAACCTTGATCTTCAGAACGGTTGCCTTTGAATTCATATTCCCACTGGCCGAAACCAACCAGTTGGTCGTTGATCTGAGTTTCGCCTTTGAAGCCCAGACGCGCGTAAGTTTTGTCACCATCGCTGCTGGTATCGTCAGAGAAGTAATGCTGAGCGTGAACTTTACCGTACAGATCCAGTTTGTTACCGTCTTTGTTATAAATCTCAGCTGCGTTTACCGCACCCGCTGCCAACAGGGTAGTCACTGCCACTGCAACTAATTTAAGTTTCATTCTAAATAATCCTTATAATTTTTTCTTGGTGTGTTTCCTAAACCATTGCTAAACGAGGCCGTTCACCAATGACGAACTATTTTTAAATGACGATGTGGTATTAGTTCAATAATAAGTTTCATAATATTGCGGAATATTTGAATTTGTGTGATCTAGATCTACATAATACAGCTGATTATATTAATATTAATATGTGACCTTTTGTTGGGATATATTTTCGGCGGGGACTATTGTGCTGGTTATGGTTTACTAATCGTTAGTAACCTATGTAAAATATATACAACCAGAGGGTTATAGGTAAACATATAATATTTTCGGCTGTTGATTAATTACCAGTTACTTAACATTTAATTAAACAAATAAAAACATAATACACAAGCGAAATGTACAATTATTATCCGTTAACTGACCAGAGTGTAGCCGGGTTCTATCTCTATGCCAGAAACCCGGCCTGATTTCTATATCCGACGTGTTGCCAGCCAGCACAGTAGTGAGCCAGCACAGACCATCAGTGCGCCTTGCCAGAACGAGAACGACAGCGGGGCGCTGAGCAATACAGCAGCCAGGGCAGAAGAAAGCACTGGGGTGAAATAAGACCCTACTGCCATGACAGTGACATTTCCGTGTAAAATTCCGATATTCCAGGCCGCATAGGCAAATCCTAGCGTTAATGCAGCCGTGAACATCTTAATGGTCACCGGTGTGCTGAAAACCATTTCTGGCTGTGGCGTCATAAAATAGTAGGCCCACAAACTTGCCGCCGTCAGTAAAACAAAAACGGTGATACCGTTAAACCCTTTCGCAAATTTATTAGTGACAGTGCAATACGTTGCCCAGATAAAAGCGCCCAAGAATGCGAGAAAATAACTCAGCGGGCTACTGGCAATGTTGCTGATAATTTCACCTGGATTTAGACCGTTCTCGCCACCTAAAACCCAGCAGACTCCGGTCAATGCGAGAATTAATCCTGGAATAATCATCCAGTTTGTTTTTTGACCATTAAATAATATAGCAAACAAAATCGTCAGACTTGGCCAGAGATAATTGACCATTCCTACTTCTATTGCCTGGTGTCGGGTAGCGGCATAACCTAATGCCAACGCCAGGCAAATTTCATAGCTGACAAAAAGCACGCTACCGGCGATTAAATAACGAACAGGTATTTTTCTAATATTTGGAAATCCGACGGTAAATATCAGCAGCAGGCCGCTTAGCGAGAAGATCATCGCTGCGCCGCCCGCTGGCCCGAGACCTTCGCTTACCCCACGAATCAACCCCACCATCGTGCTCCACAGCACAATGGCGATGAGCCCGATTAACGTTGCTTTTTGTTTTGTCATGCTGTTTGTCTGTCCGTCGTCCTGGCAAAAATGAAGCTGAAATTTATAGCACTTTTACGTCAGCACGGGCTAACTAATTAGCTTTTAGCTAACCCCTTGTGGGTACACAGGTTACACAAACTGCACTATTTAGTAGCGGAACCGTTTCGTTATTGATTTGACGCAAAAAAAATATGGATATAGCTGTTAGTTTCGTCGCGAAGTTGTACATGTCATCTTTCAGACTGCCGCGCTGGCGCAAGGTGAAAGATGTCTTGTACGAACCCCTGTAAAAAAGAGGAAAGCAATGGACGTCAGCCGCAGACAATTCTTTAAAATCTGCGCGGGCGGTATGGCGGGAACAACAGTGGCCGCACTGGGTTTTGCACCCAAAATGGCACTGGCTCAGGCGCGAAACTACAAACTGTTACGCGCAAAAGAGATCCGAAACACCTGCACATACTGTTCCGTAGGTTGCGGGCTATTAATGTATAGCCTTGGTGATGGAGCAAAAAACGCCAAAGAGTCGATTTATCATATCGAAGGGGATCCGGATCATCCGGTGAGCCGTGGGGCACTTTGTCCTAAGGGAGCAGGATTACTGGATTACGTGCACAGCGAAAGCCGTTTACGCTACCCGGAATATCGCGCTCCCGGTTCCGACAAATGGCAACGCATCAGTTGGGATGAAGCTTTCTCCCGCATCGCAAAACTGATGAAAGCAGACCGTGACGCCAACTTTATTGAGAAGAATGAGCAGGGCGTGACGGTAAACCGCTGGCTTTCAACCGGGATGCTGTGTGCATCTGCGGCGAGTAATGAAACCGGCATGCTGACGCAAAAATTCGTGCGCTCACTCGGCATGCTGGCGGTAGACAACCAGGCACGCGTCTGACACGGACCAACGGTAGCAAGTCTTGCTCCAACATTTGGTCGCGGTGCGATGACCAACCACTGGGTTGATATCAAAAATGCTAACGTCGTAATGGTGATGGGCGGTAACGCCGCTGAAGCACATCCGGTGGGATTCCGCTGGGCGATGGAAGCTAAAAACAACAATGATGCTACGCTGATTGTTGTCGATCCCCGTTTTACACGTACAGCGTCGGTGGCGGATATCTATGCGCCGATTCGCTCCGGCACGGACATTACGTTCCTTTCCGGCGTATTGCTGTATCTGATTGAAAATAACAAAATCAATGCTGAATACGTTAAGCACTACACCAACGCCAGCCTGCTGGTGCGGGATGATTTTGCTTTTGAAGACGGTTTGTTCAGCGGTTACGACGCCAAAAAACGTCAATATGATAAGTCGTCCTGGAACTACCAGTTCGATGAAAATGGCTACGCAAAACGCGATGAAACCTTAAGCCATCCCCGTTGCGTGTGGAACCTGCTCAAACAGCACGTTTCCCGTTATACGCCGGATGTGGTGGAAAACATCTGCGGTACGCCGAAAGCCGACTTCCTGAAAGTGTGTGAAGTTCTGGCCTCCACCAGTGCTGCCGATCGTACCACGACCTTCCTGTACGCGCTGGGCTGGACACAACATACCGTTGGGGCGCAGAACATCCGCACCATGGCGATGATCCAGTTGCTGCTCGGTAACATGGGGATGGCTGGTGGCGGCGTAAACGCATTACGCGGTCACTCCAACATTCAGGGCTTAACCGACTTGGGTCTGTTATCAACCAGCCTGCCCGGTTATCTGACGCTGCCGTCAGAAAAGCAGACTGATCTGCAAACCTATCTGGCCGCCAATACACCCAAAGCGACGCTGGCCTCCCAGGTGAACTACTGGGGCAACTATCCGAAGTTCTTCGTCAGTTTGATGAAATCTTTCTACGGCGATGCGGCACAGAAAGAAAACGACTGGGGCTTTGAATGGCTGCCGAAGTGGGATCAGTCCTACGACGTCATCAAATATTTCAACATGATGGATAGCGGGAAAGTTACCGGCTACATCTGTCAGGGCTTTAACCCAGTTGCGTCCTTCCCGGACAAAAACAAAGTAGTACAGAGCCTCAGCAAACTGAAGTATCTGGTGGTTATTGATCCGCTGGTCACAGAAACGTCCACATTCTGGCAAAACCACGGCGAATCCAACGATGTCGATCCGGCGTCGATTCAGACTGAAGTTTTCCGTCTGCCATCCACCTGCTTTGCAGAAGAAGACGGCTCGATTGCTAACTCTGGCCGTTGGCTGCAGTGGCACTGGAAAGGTCAGGATGCACCAGGTGAAGCGCGTAATGACGGCGAAATTCTGGCCGGTATTTACCATCGTCTGCGCGACATGTATCGCACCGAAGGCGGTAAAGCTGTAGAGCCTGTGCTGAAAATGAGCTGGAACTATAAGGTGCCGGACGAACCGCATTCCGAGGAAGTGGCCAAAGAGAACAACGGCTATGCGCTGGAAGATCTCTATGATGCGAATGGCGTGCTGGTGGCGAAAAAAGGTCAGTTGCTCAACAGCTTTGCGCTCCTGCGTGACGACGGTACAACGTCATCCTCCTGCTGGATTTATACCGGTAGCTGGACCGAGCAGGGCAACCAGATGGCTAACCGCGATAACGCCGACCCATCAGGTCTGGGTAATACGCTGGGTTGGGCATGGGCATGGCCACTGAACCGTAGAGTACTGTACAACCGCGCTTCGGCAGACCCGCAGGGTAAACCGTGGGATCCGAAACGGATGTTGATCCAGTGGAACGGTACTAAGTGGACCGGAAACGATATCCCTGACTTCAACAACGCCGCACCGGGTAGTGGCACCAATCCGTTTATCATGCAGCCGGAAGGGCTGGGGCGTCTGTTTGCTATCGATAAGCTGGCGGAAGGGCCGTTCCCGGAACACTACGAGCCGATGGAAACGCCGCTGGGTACGAACCCGCTGCACCCGAACGTGATCTCCAACCCGGCAGCGCGTCTGTACGAAGCGGATGCCTTGCGTATGGGGACGAAGCAGGACTTCCCATACGTCGGAACCACCTATCGTCTGACCGAGCATTTCCACACCTGGACCAAACACGCACTGTTAAATGCGATTGCCCAGCCAGAGCAGTTTGTGGAAATCAGCGAAACGCTGGCGTCAGCAAAAGGTATCGGCAACGGCGACTACGTGAAAGTCAGCAGCAAGCGTGGATTTATTCGCGCAGTTGCGGTGGTCACCCGTCGTCTGCAAACCCTGAACGTCAACGGTCAGAAGGTTGAAACCGTAGGGATCCCGATCCACTGGGGCTTTGAAGGAGTCGCGCGTAAAGGATTTATTGCCAACACCCTGACGCCGAACGTCGGTGATGCAAACTCGCAAACGCCGGAATACAAAGCGTTTTTAGTTAACATCGAGAAGGCGTAAGGGGGCGAATATATGTCTATGGAAACGCAGGACATCATCAAAAGGTCCGCAACAAACTCCATCACGCCGCCACCTCAGGCCCGTGATTACAAAGCCGAAGTCGCAAAGTTGATCGACGTTTCCACCTGTATAGGCTGTAAAGCCTGTCAGGTGGCCTGCTCAGAGTGGAACGATATCCGCGATGAAGTGGGTCATTGCGTCGGGGTGTATGACAACCCCGCCGATCTCAGCGCCAAGTCCTGGACGGTGATGCGGTTTACCGAAACCGAACAGAACGGCAAGCTGGAATGGTTGATTCGTAAAGACGGCTGTATGCACTGTGAAGATCCGGGCTGCCTGAAGGCATGCCCGTCTGCCGGAGCAATCATCCAGTACGCGAACGGGATTGTTGATTTCCAGTCAGAGCATTGCATTGGTTGCGGGTACTGTATTGCCGGGTGTCCATTTAATATTCCGCGCCTCAATAAAGAGGATAACCGCGTGTATAAATGTACGCTGTGTGTGGATCGCGTCAGCGTCGGGCAGGAACCTGCCTGCGTGAAGACCTGTCCGACCGGGGCAATACATTTCGGCACCAAGCAGGAAATGCTGGAAATGGGCGAGCAGCGTGTGGCAAAACTGAAAGCACGTGGTTATGAACATGCCGGTCTCTACAACCCGGAAGGTGTGGGAGGCACGCACGTCATGTACGTTCTGCATCATGCCAACCAGCCGGAGCTGTATCACGGTCTGCCGAAAGAGCCTAAGATCGATACCTCTATCAATCTGTGGAAAGGGGCTCTGAAACCGCTGGCTGCTGCCGGATTTATCGCTACCTTCGCCGGGCTGATTTACCACTACATTGGCATCGGCCCGAATAAGGAAGTGGACGACGACGAGGAGGATCATCATGAGTAAGTCGAAAATGATTGTGCGCACGAAGTTTATCGACCGCGCCTGTCACTGGACGGTGGTGATCTGCTTCTTCCTGGTGGCGCTGTCGGGGATTTCGTTCTTCTTCCCGACCCTACAATGGCTGACGCAAACCTTCGGTACGCCGCAGATGGGGCGTATTCTGCACCCCTTCTTTGGTTTGCTGATCTTCGTTGCGCTGATGTTCATGTTTGTGCGCTTTGTGCACCACAACATCCCGGATAAGAAAGACATCCCGTGGCTGAAAAACATTGTGGAAGTGCTGAAGGGCAATGAACACAAAGTGGCGGATGTGGGCAAATACAACGCCGGACAGAAAATGATGTTCTGGTCGATCATGAGCATGATTTTTGTGCTGCTGGTCACGGGCGTTATTATCTGGCGTCCATACTTTGCGCAGTATTTCCCGATGCAGGTAGTGCGTTACAGCCTGCTGATCCACGCTGCGGCGGGCATTATTCTGATGCACGCTATCCTCATTCATATGTATATGGCATTTTGGGTGAAAGGATCAATTAAAGGCATGGTTGAAGGGAAAGTGAGCCGTCGCTGGGCGAAGAAGCATCACCCGCGCTGGTATCGCGATGTTGAAAAGCTGGAAGCAAAGAAAGAGAGTGAAGAAGGGGTTAAGTAAACCTGACGCTTTCTGACAACAATGGCGCTGCGGATGTAGCGCCATTTTTTTGCCAAAAAAACGTCATGTTTCTGTCATTTGGTAAACGTAAGGTGTTGTCTTTCCAATAAGAGAAGAGTTAAAAGACAATGCATCTGGTGAAAAAACTACTCGCAGTCAGCGTGTTTCTCTGTGCGTCCGCTCAGGCGCAGAATATCCTCGAATTTCCGCAACCGGAGAATAACCCGGAAGAGTTTTATGCCGTGACTGAAATCCCGGCAGGCGGGATCATAAAATATGAAACCGACGCCAAAACCGGCTTTATCGTTGCCGATCGCTTCCAGTCAATGCCGGTTGCCTATCCGGCAAACTACGGCTCATTGACCCAGTCCCTGGCAGGTGACGGTGACCCGCTGGATGTGATTTTCTATACCCGGGCACCGCTGGCCCCGGGAACGCTGATCAAGTTGCGCGCGATTGGCGTGCTGAAGATGATTGATGGCGGGGAAAAGGACGATAAAATTGTCGCCGTGCCGGCCAGCAAAATTGACCCCACCTATGACGACATCAAAGAGTTGAGCGATTTGCCAAAGATCGAAGTGCAACGACTGGAGTCGTTTTTCCGCGTGTACAAAGAGTTGCCCGAAGGGCGTAAGAAGGTCGAATTAAACGGTTTCAACGACGCAGCTACGGCAAAGCAAGAGATCAAACAGGCCTGGGATGCCTGGAAAGAAAAACAGCCGAAACAGTAAATGAAATGCCGGATGGCGTTAGCGTATCCGGCATTCACTTTTATCACTGCGCTGCCAGCTTACGCAGGCGTGAAATATCCACGTTTTTTTTGGCCTCTGCCAGGCTCCAGGCATTTTGCAGGTTTAACCACATTTCGGGTGAACTGCCAATCACCACGGAGAGTTTAATCGCCATCTCAGGCGTTAGTGCCGCTTTCCCGGTTAATAGCCGACTTGCCGTTGAAGGTGCAATCTCCATCGCTCTGGCAAACTCGCGCAGGCTGACAGTGAGTTCGTCCAGCGCTTCCTGAATGATATCCCCTGGACGGGGATGATTTGCCATCTTCATCAATGATGTCCTCGTAGTCCAGTATGTACGCGTCGCCATTGACGAATTCAAACGTAATACGCCAGTTACCTGAAACAGAAATTGCCCATCTGCCGTCACGCTCGCCCACCAAAGGATGTAGCTGATAACCGGGCATATTGATATCTGTAACCTTGTTTGCTGCATCAATAACGGCAAGTCTATGTCGTAATCGTCGGACATGTTTTGCCATAACGCCTGATGTTCGTCCATGAAGAAACAAATCGCGCAATCCCTTGTGTCTGAAGTTCATGATCATCCGTATCATCCTTGTTCCTTCAAGAGGAACACTACCATTAATGTTCCTTTAAGCGCAACACCAGGATTGCGCTATTCAAAATTGTGCGGCGAATGCGCAGAAAGAGAAAGGGAGAAGGGGCATATCTGGAAAGCGCCATGCAAGAATTGCCGGATGGCAGGCCTACACGCGCATTTTGCTAATGTAGGCCGGATAGGCTTGCGCCATCCGGCATAGAGATTACTCCAGTTGTGAGTTCAGGCGCTCAATCTCTTTACGCCATTGCGCCTGCAACAGCGGCTTTTGATGTTTCGGCTTGCGGGCGAGATCGTCGGCCAGACGTTGCTCCAGCTCGAGGAGTTGTTCCAGCAATTCATCGCTGTCACCGCGTATTTCGGCCCTCGCTTCGACCACCGTTTGGGGAACGCTCATCTCCTCAGACGTTTCCCGAATACGATCGTTGATCGCGTCCAGATCGTGCCATTCGCTAAGTTCGCCATTATCGATAAACCAGAACCTATTACAGCTTTGGCTGATAAGCTGACGGTCATGGCTGACCAGCAGCACGCCGCCGCTGAAACTTTGTAGCGTCTGCGCCAGCGCTTCTTTACCTTCCATATCCAGATGGTTGGTTGGTTCATCGAGCATCAGCAGGCTGTAGCGCGCAAGCGTAAGCCCCACAAACAGCAGCCGGGAGCGCTCTCCGCCGCTTAATGTACTGACCCTCTGCCCATGACGAATCCACGGGAAGCCCGCGCTAATCAGCGCCATCTTGCGAACATCAGGCTGCGGAGCAAACGGTTCGAGCGCATCAAACAACGTGACGTCATCTGTGAGCTGGTGTAGCGTCTGATCGTAATACCCCAGTGTGACGCGAGAGTGCAACATCAGTGAACGCGATGCCATTTGCGACTGATATTGCTGCCAGATAAGCCGTAGCAGCGATGATTTCCCGCAACCATTGCGCCCAACAATTGCCACCCGGTCGCCACTTTTTATCCTGATCCCGGCGATGGAAAATAACGTCGCGGCGTCAGGGGCAGGTGCGACCGACAGGTTTGTCATTTCCAGCAGACGGTCGGCACGCAGGGCATCACCCTGCAATGTTAGTGTCCACTGACTTCCTGCGGTCACTTCCGTCTGAACATCCTTCAGGCGCTGCACCTGCTTTTCCATCTGCTTTGCTTTGCGGGACAAATCTTCGTTGTCATAGACACGCCCCCAGGTTGCCAGCCGTTTGCTGCTGGCGGTAACCCGGTCTATCTCTTTTTGCTCAGCCTTGTGGCGCAGAGCATCGCTGACGTCTCTTTCTGCCAGCGCCTGACGTGCCGCGCTACAGGGCAGATCAAAGGCATGGAGAGTGCGATCGCGCAGGATCCACGTTCCGTGAGTCACCGCGTCCAGCAACTGCGGGTCGTGGGAAACCACCACAAAACTGCCAGACCAGTTCTGTAAGAACTGCTCCAGCCATAGCAATGTCGGCAAATCCAGGTGGTTGCCAGGTTCGTCCAGTAGCATCAGGTCAGGATTACGCATCAGCGCCCGCGCTAATAGCAAGCGTGTGTGCTGGCCACCGCTCAACGTTTGCGCTGTCAGAGATAAATTCTCTGGCGTGAAACCCATTTTGGCAAGCAACGCTTCAACCCGCCATTGTTGAGCCGCACGCTCATGCTCAGGAAGTTGAGCGAGAACGGCTTCCTGCAGCGTAAGAGGCAGTATATCGTCAGGTAGATGTTGTTCTACACGCGCGAGATGGCAGTGATTCGCTTGCGCGATTGCTCCGCTGGTGGGCGAAATCGTGCCATCGAGCAGTTTTAACAGCGTGCTTTTGCCGCAGCCGTTGTAACCGATAAGCCCGATGCGGTCGTCTTTTTTGAGGGTAAATGAGAGATCGTCGAACAGAGTGCCGAATGCCGTATCAACGTGTAAGGATTGTGCGGTTAGTAATGTGCTCATTGTTGCTTACTCAAGAGTTACAGGCGTGAAAACGCCTCGTCAAACATCGCTGACGATAACCCGGTAAGCCCGAGAGAAGGGGATTTAGAAGTTAGCTTCGCTCAAGCAGAAGTTATCGCAGCACGATACCGATAACGCTTGAGCACTGGCGATCGCCAAAAGCATGTGAAACGATAAAACGTTCACAGTACAGCATAAGTATCCTCCTTTTATTTTTCAGAGTGTTGATCGGTAGTGAAAGTGTAATCGCAAGTTATACTTTCGCGCAAACTTTGCACGCCCGGCAGCAGTGTGCCGCCGGGCAAACCGTCAGATAGAAGTACGACGGTAGTCGCGATATTCCGCCTGCCAGAAATTCTCGTCGATTGCCTGTTGCAGCGCTTCAGCGGAGGTTTTCACCGCCACGCCTTGCTGCTGGGCCATTTTACCGACGGCAAAGGCAATTGCGCGGGAAACGGTCTGAATATCTTTCAGTTCCGGTAACACCAGTCCTTCACCGTTCAGCACCAGCGGTGAGTACTGCGCCAGCGTTTCGCTGGCCGACATCAGCATTTCATCGGTGATGCGTTTGGCGCCAGAGGCTATCACGCCAAGGCCGATACCCGGGAAGATGTACGCGTTATTACACTGGGCAATCGGGTAGATTTTATCTTTCCAGGCGACCGGGGCGAACGGGCTGCCGGTGGCAACCAGCGCGTTACCTTCGGTCCAGGCGATAATATCCTGTGGCGTGGCTTCAACGCGTGAGGTCGGGTTAGACAGCGGCATGACGATCGGACGCGGACAATGCTTGTGCATTTCGCGAATGATCTCTTCGGTAAACAGCCCCGTCTGCCCGGACACGCCGATCAGGATGTCTGGCTTGACGTTGCGAACGACATCGAGCAGTGACAGCACATCTTCCTGCGTATCCCAGTGCTGCAGATTTTCGCGTTTTTGCACCAGTTTGGTCTGGAAAGAGAGCAGGTTGGGCATTTTATCGGTTAACAGGCCGAAGCGATCGACCATGAACACGCGTTGACGCGCGGCTTCTTCGCTTAAACCTTCACGCTGGATTTGCGCGATGATCTGCTCGGCAATCCCGCAACCGGCGGAACCCGCCCCAAGGAAAACAATGTTCTGCTCGCTCAACTGGCTGCCGGCTGCACGGCTGGCCGCAATCAGCGTACCGACGGTAACCGCTGCGGTGCCCTGAATATCGTCGTTGAATGAGCAAATTTCATCGCGATAACGGGTCAGGAGCGGCATGGCGTTTTTCTGCGCGAAATCTTCAAACTGCAACAGCACGTCAGGCCAGCGATGCTTCACGGCCTGGATGAATTCATCAACAAATTCGTAGTATTCATCATCAGTAATGCGCGGATTACGCCACCCCATGTACAGCGGATCGTTCAGCAATTGCTGGTTGTTGGTCCCGACGTCAAGTACCACCGGCAGAGTGTAAGCCGGACTAATCCCGCCACACGCGGTATACAGCGACAGCTTACCGATTGGAATACCCATCCCGCCGATCCCCTGATCGCCAAGACCAAGGATGCGTTCACCGTCGGTGACAACGATGACTTTGATATTGTGGTTCGGGACGTTTTGCAGAATATCGTCCATGTTGTGACGGTTCTGATACGAGATAAACACGCCGCGGGCGCGACGATAGATCTCAGAGAAACGCTCACAGGCCGCGCCTACCGTTGGGGTGTAGATAACCGGCATCATCTCATCAAGATGATTATGCACCAGTCGATAGAACAGGGTTTCGTTGGTATCCTGGATGTTGCGCAGGTAAATATGTTTATCGATTTCGGTTTTGAATCCCTGATATTGGATCCAGGCACGTTCAGCCTGTTCTTCAATCGTCTCGACCACTTCCGGCAGTAACCCCAGCAGGTTGAAGTTACGGCGTTCTTCCACACTGAAAGCGCTCCCTTTATTCAGTAAAGGGAATTCCAGCAGTACCGGGCCAGCGTAAGGGATGTAAAGGGAACGCAGTTTTTTAGTTTCGTTTTCCATGTCACTCACTCTTTTTTGAATAACCGTCCCTGGCACTCTTTATGATCGTATAGGGCCTGTCCGCCAGGGAAACGGGCGAAGTATAAAGCATTGTGAATGGGTTAAGGGGTTTTATAAGCAAAAACACCACTGCGGTTGCAATGGTGTTTATCTCGTTAATCAGTATGTCGTGCGGGAAACTATTTGCTGTCAGCGCGGCGTTTTCTTCCGGTAGGATTGTTGACCACGCTGTATTTGTCGCCTTCGGTCACGACTTTACGTTGATTGGAGATTTTGTGGTCCAGTCCAAGAATATGACGGGCCTGACGGTTCGATTTCATTCTAACTCCTTAATCCTGTTACTGGTTTCAAGGGCGAGCCCGCGTAAGAACGGACGAAATACAACCTGACAAAAAGCCGATGAGTAAACTAACGGCTCTCTGGATGGTCGGTCATTTTATCTGAAAGGTCAATGCTTAAGCAGGAAATGCAGAACTTTCCATTATGGTCATGCATTTTCCCATGAGGCCTATACTTGTTACTCCGATGACAACACAGGAGAGCGGTAATGACTATCCATAAGAAAGGTCAGGCCCACTGGGAAGGCGACATTAAACGCGGTAAAGGGACCGTGTCGACCGAAAGTGGCGTACTTAACCAGCAACTGTATGGATTTAATACACGTTTTGAAGGCGTCAAAGGCACTAACCCTGAAGAGTTGATTGGCGCAGCACATGCTGCCTGCTTCTCGATGGCACTGTCGTTGATGCTGGGCGAAGCAGGTTTTACGCCAGATGCCATTGATACGACTGCCGATGTTTCTCTGGATAAGGTGGATGCCGGTTTTGCTATCACCAAAGTGGCGTTACACAGCCAGGTGAGCGTTCCGGGGATAGACGCCGCTACGTTTGACGGCATTATTCAGAAAGCGAAAGCCGGATGCCCGGTGTCGCAGGTTCTGAAAGCGGAAATTACGCTGGATTATCAATTGAAATCTTAGTAATGGCGTGCCGGATGCGACCACGTCTTATCCGGCACCCGAGGGTATTACTGCGCCACCCAGCCGCCATCCATATTCCACGCTACGCCGCGCACCTGCGCTGCGCCGTCTGAGCACAGAAATAGCGCCAGCTCACCCAACTGTTCCGGCGTGACAAATTCGCGTGACGGCTGCTTTTCCGCCAGCAGAGCGTCACGCGCCGCAGCGGGCTCTACACCATCAGCAATACGTTTGTCGATCTGCTGTTGGACCAGCGGGGTCAACACCCAGCCGGGACACAGTGCATTGCAGGTGATTCCCGTCTGCGCGGTTTCAAGCGCAATGGTTTTGGTTAAACCCACCACGCCATGCTTCGCTGCCACATAAGCAGATTTGTCTTTTGAGGCCACCAGACCGTGAACAGAGGCGATATTGATGATGCGTCCCCAGTTACGCGTACGCATGCCGGGAAGCGCCAGGCGCGTGGTATGAAAAACAGAAGAGAGGTTAATGGCGATAATCGCGTTCCACTTATCAACCGGAAAAGTCTCTACCGGTGAAACGTGCTGGATCCCGGCATTGTTGACCAGAATATCCACACCACCGAATTCGCTTTCGGCATAACGCATCATGTCGGCAATTTGCGCTTCATCGCTTAAGTCCGCGCCATGGTAGCCTGGCGTTTTGCCATATTGCGCAACGGCATCTTTGGCGGCATTGACATCACCAAATCCGTTGAGGATCAGCGTCGCGCCCGCCTGCGCCAGTGCCTGCGCGATGCCTAATCCGATACCGCTGGTAGAGCCGGTAACCAGGGCAACTTTTCCCGTTAAGTTCATGATGATTCTCCTTAAACAATTCCGGTGGTGTAGAAAACGCCGATCACAAACAGCACGGCCAGGCTTTTGATTACGGTGATGGCAAAAATCCCGCCGTACGCCTGACGATGGCTGAGGCCGGTAATCGCCAGCAGGGTAATGACCGCGCCGTTATGTGGCAGAGTGTCCATGCCGCCGCTTGCCATCGATGCGACGCGGTGGAAGACTTCAAGTGGAATATTGGCGGCATGGGCGGCAGCAATGAACGTATCTGACATCGCCGCGAGCGCAATACTCATCCCGCCGGATGCCGAGCCGGTGATCCCGGCAAGCGTGGTAATGCTGATCGCTTCATTGAGCAACGGATCGGGAATCGCAGCCAGCGCTTTTGACAACACCAGAAATCCCGGCAGGGCGGCGATCACTGCGCCAAAACCGTATTCTGATGCGGTATTCATTGCGGCCAGGATAGCGCCGCCAACCGCCGTTCGGCTGCCTTCCGCCAGGCGACCTTTGATATTGCGATAGCCGAACACCACCACCAGCAGGATCCCCGATATCAATGCCGCTTCTACCGCCCAAATAGCCGTAATTTTCCCCACTTCAGTGGTAATAGGTTTGGCAAGCCCCGGGAGTTCCAATTGATGCGTTGCGCCATACCACTGCGGGATCCAGCGGGTAAACAGCAGGTTAAACACACCCACCAGGATCAGCGGAGAAATAGCAATAATCGGGTTTGGCAGGTTAATGTTATCCGGCGTCTCCGGCTCGTTTAACAGCTCAGTGCCATAGCCTTCATTTTTAGCCTGCGCTTTCCGACGCTGGCGCTCGAGGTACATCAGGCCAACAAAGATAATAAAGAGCGAGCCAATCAGCCCCAGCCACGGCGCGGCCCAGGCGTTAGTCCCAAAGAAGCTGGTTGGAATGATGTTCTGGATCTGCGGCGTCCCCGGCAGGGCATCCATCGTGAAAGAGAATGCCCCCAGCGCCACGGTTGCCGGGATCAGGCGCTTCGGAATATTACTTTGACGGAACAGTTCAGCCGCGAACGGATACACCGCAAAGGCCACTACGAACAGCGACACACCGCCGTAGGTCAGGAGAGCACATACCAGCACAATCACCGGAATGGCGTGACGACGTCCGAGAATGTTGATGGCAGCAGCAACGATTGAACGGGAAAAACCGGATAACTCGATTAACTTGCCAAACACCGCTCCCAGCAGGAACACCGGGAAGTAAAGCTTTACAAAACCGACCATTTTTTCCATAAACAGACCGGTGAAGGCGGGGCCGACGGCGCTCGGTTCCGTAAGCAGAACAGCACCTAATGCCGCGATGGGGGCAAACAGGATAACGCTGTATCCGCGATAGGCTGCCAGCATCAGCAAGCCCAGCGCTGCCAGGGCGATTAATACACTCATCATGACTCCTTATTATTATAGTGGGGTACAGAAAGAGACGTTATGGCTTCAGGGCAAAGCGCAGTTGATGTTCACGGCGTTGCTGGATGTATTCCTTGCGCGAATCATCCCAGCGATAAAACCCCTGACCACTGCGCAAGCCGGTGTCGCCGTTGGCAACCTTGTCAGCAACAAGTGACATCATGTCGCTGCCGCTGGCCAGCTCCGGGAGCAGATGGCGGCAAATATCCTGCACCGTAGACAGCCCGGTCATATCTGCCGCTTCCAGCGGACCAACCATCGCATAGCGACGCCCGAGGGAGGCGCGCATCACCTGATCCACCACTTCCGCGCTGGCGATCCCGCTTTTGACGATATGTAGCGCTTCACGCAGCAGTGCGAATTGCAAACGGTTACCGACAAACCCCGGTGCGGCGCGATCGAGCACCACCGCTTCCAGTTGCATCGAGAGCAACAAACGTTGCAACTCGCTGAGATATTCCGGTTTCGTTGCTGAACCCGGCACAATTTCAACCAGCGGAATAAAGTGGGGGGGATGCCAGAAATGGGCGATCAGCAACCGTTCGGGGTGGGTGAGTTTTTCTGCCAGCGCATCCGGCGGCAGGCCACTGGTATTACTGGCGATCACCGCATCTGGGGCGATTAATGCTTCCAGTTGTGCATACAGTGCGTGTTTGAGCTCGAGTCGTTCCGGGATCGCTTCAATCAGTAATTGCGCGGTGGCGATATCCTGCAGCGAAGTCGTACCGTGCAAGCGACTCAGAACCGACGCTTTTTCCTCTGCGTGAAACTGGTCAGTCGCGATCAGCTCATCGAGAATGCTCCCGGCAACGGCGTTAATTTCAGCAATCCGGTCGCTATCGGTATCAAATAGCCAGATATTATGGCCAAAACGGGCAAAGTGAGTGGCAATGCCGACGCCCATTAAACCCGCGCCCAGGACGCTAAAGTGATTATTTTGCATGCTGTTCTCCTGTTGAACGCTCTACCGCCAGCGCAACGCCCTGACCGCCGCCTACGCACAGCGTAGCCAGCCCTTTGGTCGCGTTACTGCGCGCCATTTCATGTAACAGGGTCACCAGAATGCGGCAGCCAGAGGCGCCAATCGGATGACCCAGCGCAATCGCACCGCCGTTTACGTTCACCCGGTCGCTGTCCCAGTTCAGGGATTCGCCAACCGCCAGCGCCTGTGCGGCGAAGGCTTCGTTGGCTTCAATGAGATCGACATCATTCAACGTCCAGCCCGCTCGCTTCAGGCACTGGAGTGACGCCTCTACCGGCCCAATGCCCATAATGGCCGGGTCGACACCGGAAACGGCGTAACCCGCCACCCGGGCAAGAACCGGCAGCTTAAGTTCTGTTGCTTTGGCGGCGCTCATCAGCATCACCGCCGCCGCGCCGTCGTTGATTGATGAGGCGTTCCCGGCGGTCACTGTGCCATTACCAGGACGAAAAGCCGGTTTCAGTTGTGCCAGTTTCTCCGCCTGAGTATCCGGGCGCGATTGTTCATCACGCTCAACCAAACGTGGTGGTTTTTTCCCTTGTGGAACGCTGACCGGCGTGATTTCTGCATTGAATCGACCGGCTTCAATTGCCGCCGCGGCTTTCTGCTGAGACTGCAGCGCAAAGGCATCCTGCTGCTCGCGACTGATAACGAATTTATCCGCCAGATTTTCCGCAGTAATACCCATGTGGTAGTCGTTAAACGCATCCCACAACCCGTCGTGTACCACGCTGTCTTTCAGACTGGCATGCCCCAGACGCAGACCCGAGCGTGCGCCGTCGAGAAAATAGGGCGCATTGCTCATGCTTTCCTGGCCTCCGGCAATGATGATGTCCGCATCACCGCAGCGGATAGCCTGCACCGCCTGTTGCACCGCTTTCAGACCTGAACCACATACCAGATTGATGGTTAGCGCAGGGACCGTCACCGGCAAGCCAGCCCGTAATGCTGTCTGTCTGGCCGGATTCTGGCCGCTGCCCGCCGTCAGAACCTGCCCCAGGATCACCTCGTCAATTTGCTCCGGCGCGACGGTGGTTTTTTCCAACAGAGAGCGGATCACCACTGCCCCCAGTTCCACGGCACTGAGCGGTGCCAGCGCCCCGTGGAAACTGCCAATGGGTGTACGCGTTGCGGCGACAATCACAACATCCTGCATGGTCAGCTCCTCAGCTAAATTGCATTTCGGGGACGTTTTCGGGAACGATCAGCTTGCCGACTGTTCTGGCGACAATCTCATCCACGCTGATGCCCGGCGCACGTTCGCGCAGAATGAACGCGCCATCGGCGATCTCCAGCAACGCCAGGTCGGTAAGCACGCGTTTAATGCAGGCCACGCCGGTTAATGGCAGGGTGCAGGCGGGGAGCAGCTTGGACTCACCGTTTTTGGACGCATGCGTCATCACCACAATGATGTTTTCAGCCCCGGCCACCAGGTCCATCGCGCCACCCATGCCTTTCACCATTTTTCCGGGGATCATCCATGAGGCGATATTGCCGTTAACATCCACTTCAAACGCGCCGAGCACCGTCAGGTCAACGTGACCGCCGCGGATCATGGCGAAAGATTGCGCCGAGTCGAAGATCGCCGCGCCTTTGCGCGCCGTCACGGTCTGTTTACCGGCGTTGATCATGTCAGCATCAATTTCGTCTTCGATCGGAAACGGGCCCATCCCCAGCAGACCGTTCTCCGACTGGAGCATCACGTCCATCCCATCGGGAATATAATTGGCCACTAAAGTTGGAATACCGATCCCAAGGTTGACGTAATAACCGTCGCGCAGTTCCCGGGCGACACGCATCGCCATTTGTTCACGTGTTAACATGTCAGGCTCCTTTCTGGCGCAGGGTGCGTTGTTCAATGCGTTTTTCAAACTGCCCCTGAATGATGCGGTTTACGAAAATTCCCGGGGTATGAATTGCGGCGGGGTCCAGCTCGCCGGGAGGGACAATTTCTTCGACTTCCACGACGGTAATACGCCCGGCGGCGGCCATCAGTGGATTAAAATTCTGTGCGGTGTGGCGATAAATAACGTTGCCGTACCAGTCGGCTTTCCAGCCTTTGACCAGCGCAAAATCACCGGTAATCGCCTGTTCCATAATGTAAGGACGGCCGTCAAATTCACGTACCTCTTTGCCTTCGGCAACGGGTGTACCGTATCCTGTGGCGGTGAAAAACGCCGGGATCCCTGCGCCGCCGGCACGTAACTGCTCAGCCAGCGTGCCCTGTGGGG
Source organism: Citrobacter sp. wls716 (assembly GCF_005280975.1). Lineage (NCBI taxonomy): Bacteria > Pseudomonadati > Pseudomonadota > Gammaproteobacteria > Enterobacterales > Enterobacteriaceae > Citrobacter > Citrobacter sp. wls716. Next base: position 66,029 of record NZ_SZWX01000021.1, on the reverse strand, counting down.
TCAGAATGGCTTCCAGTTCACCGCTCAGTACCTGCTTTTCAAACAGCGCATTTTCGCCAACATAGGACGCTACCACTTTACGTACCTGACGTGTTTCCAGCAGCACACCGAGGCCAAAACCATCCACGCCGCAGTTGTTTGAAACGACGGTCAGTCCCTGAACCTCCCGACGGCGTACTTCGGCAATCAGGTTTTCAGGAATACCGCATAAGCCAAAACCGCCCGCCAGCAGCGTCATATTGTCGGTCAGCCCTGCCAGCGCCTCTTGATACGTGGCGACACGTTTATCCAGTCCAGCCATACACTTGTCCCTCCAGTTGTCCTTGCCGACATCATTGGGGGTGAAAAATGATTTGTTAATTTTAAATTTGTGACTCACTCATTGGGTTTTTTTATCAATTTAATGTTAATTAAAGGTATTCAATAGGTTAAAGGAATGCGAAATGGGAATGAGCATCAAACAGTTACGCGCGTTTTTAGCGGTAGCTCACACTCTGAATTTTGCTCATGCCAGTGAAAGACTGAATATGTCGCAGCCCGCATTAAGCCTGGCGATTAAAGGACTTGAGGACTCGCTGGGCGGGGCGTTACTGTTGAGAACCACCCGCAAAGTGACCCTGACGCAGGAAGGAGAAACGCTGCTGAATATGGGGCGACAACTGCTGGCGGACTGGGAGAATACGGAAGAAGCAATGCGCCAGCGCTTTACACTGCAACGCGGTAAAATCTCCATTGCTGCCATGCCTTCGTTTGCGGCTAACGTCCTGCCACAGGTACTGAAAACCTTTCGGGATTGCTATTCCGGTATTAACGTGACGGTTCACGATGTGATCAACGAACAGGTCATTGAAATGGTGAGTGAAGGGCGGGTGGAGATGGGGATCGCCTTCGAGCCTGATTATTCAGGGCAACTGCACTTCACGCCGCTCGGTGTCGATCGTTTTGTGGCGATCGTCCCGCCAACATCCAGGCTGGCGGGGCGAGAGCGTATTGCGTGGCGCGAACTGCTGACGCTGGATTTTATTACGCTGCAACGCCCATCTGCCGTGCGCCTGATGCTGGAAGAACAACTGGTGCAAAGCGGACATACGCTGGACGTGGCGCTGGAAAGCCATCAACTGGTGACCGTTGGCCGTATGGTGGCAAACGGATTAGGCGGCAGCGCAGTTCCCGCACTGTGTCGAACACAAATGACGGAACTTGGCGCAACCTGTATAGAGCTTGACGGTCCCGTGATCCAGCGGCGGATCGGCGTGCTGCGTTCGGCACACCATAAATTATCAACCGCGTCGGGAATGCTGGTGGACGCGCTGAAAAAGGCGTATCTCGCCTGAAAATGCGCAGTCAGAAGATGTCAATGGCCCGCCAACAACGAACTTCGCGTCCGGTTTCATTTTTCAGTAATGTCTGTTTTTTTTCACATCCGTGGGTTGCCAGCGGGCATCTGTCGCGGAAAAAACAGCCTTGCGGTAGCGTCCTGTTGCCGGGGAGTTCGGTTTTACGCAGGACCAGGTCTTCAGCCAGCGGCGTACCCGTTTTAGGCACCGAATCCAGCAACAGACGGGTGTAAGGATGCGCCGGATGCGAGAGAACCTGTTGCGCATCGCCCAGCTCAACAATTTGCCCAAGGTACATCACCGCCACGCGGTCGCTCATATGCCGCACGACCGATACGTTATGCGATATCAGCACAAAAGTCAGATTCCGGCGTGCCTGCAATGCAACCAGCAGATTGAGGATTTGCGCCTGTACCGAAATATCCAGTGCCGACGTCGGCTCATCAAGGACGATCACATCCGGCTCCGATGACAGCGCGCGGGCGATGGCAATACGCTGACGCTGTCCGCCAGAAAAGGCATGCGGCAGGCGATCGAGGTATTCCGGACGAATCCCTACCTGGTGAGCCAAATCCTCGGCCAGGGCGCGGCGTTCGCGTTCAGGGCTACGCTTTTGGATCCATACCGGTTCAGTGATTATTCGCCATACCGGCAAGCGCGGATCCAGGGATGAAAGCGGGTCCTGAAAGACCATTTGCATACCGTTGTGTTGCTTGCCACCGCCGCAAGAATAGTGCCCCTGGCTCGGTTTGAGCATCCCCATCAGCAGTTGTGCCAGCGTACTTTTACCGCAGCCGGATTCGCCAACAATCCCCAGCGTTTCCCCCTGGCGGATTTGTAAATCCAGACCGTTGAGTGCATGCACCCGCTCTGTTACTTTGCCGAGCCAGTTTTTTCGCGCGGGGAAGTTAATATGAACATCCTGCAGGTCCAGTAAAATATCAGACATGTGTCGTCTCCAGTTGTGGGTACCAGCAGGCGGATTGTTGATCCGCACCGCCCTGGCTGCATAAATCAGGTGTTTCTTCACAGCGAGGCCCCGCGGCAAAGCAGCGATCGCGGAACGCACATCCGACGGGTAAACAGGTTAAATTCGGTACGGTACCCGGAATCGCGGGGAGCAAAGCACGCGGTTCACCGTGCTCAGGCGCACACTTCAGGAGGCCAATAGAGTAGGGATGTGTGGGGTGCTGAATAACGGTTTGCGTCGGGCCGCTTTCAATCACGCTCCCGGCATACATAACGTATAACCGGTCACACAATTGCGAGACGACGGCCATATCATGGCTGATAAACAACACGGCGGTACCGCTGGCCCGCGCTTTACGCTTCAGTAAGCGCAGCACCTGAAGCTGTACCGTGACATCCAGCGCGGTGGTGGGTTCATCGGCAATGATCAGGTCTGGCTCACAGGAAAACGCGAGCGCAATCATCACGCGCTGACGCATCCCCCCAGAAAGCTCAAACGGGAAGCGGGACATTACTTCCGGGGCATCCGGGATTTGCATTTCTTCCAGTAACGCAATGGCTTTCTGCCGGGCATCCGTGCGGCTCAATGCCTGATGGTGACGGATGACCTCCACCATTTGCTGGCCGATTCGTCGTGTTGGATTCAACGCCGTCATCGGCTCCTGGAAAATCATCGCCACGCGCTGGCCGCGCCACTGGCGCATTTGTTTTTCGCTGGCAGTTAAAACATCTTCACCCAACAGCGTAACGCGCCCCTGATGGATACGATAGCTTCCTTCGGGTAACAGACGCATGGCGAGCATGGCCGTGACGGATTTCCCTGAGCCAGACTCACCAACCACGCCGACAATTTCACCCCGGTTGATATGCAGCGACACATGATTCAGCGCATGCACATCCGCTTTATAACCGGGGAAGCTCAGATGTAAATTCTCGATCTCCAGGACAGGTTGTGTCATGACTGTTTTCCTCCGGCTTTCGGATCCAGCAGATCGCGAATACCATCACCAAAGAGATTAAAGCCCACGGCGGTAATCAGAATGGCGGCACCAGGAAATGCGCAATACCACCACTGGTCAAGCACGTAGTTTCTACCAATCGCCACCATTGCGCCCCATTCAGCGCTGGGTTGTTGGGCGCCGAGGCCAATAAATCCGAGCGTGGCGGCCATCAGGATCGCACTGCCAATATCCAGTGATGCCTGCACAATCAGCGGGGGAAGTGAATTGCGTAAAATATGCCAGCTGATCAGATGCCAGCGTGATGCGCCATAGGTTCGCGCGGCCTGTACATAAGTAAACTGACGAACGACCAACGTTTGACCGCGGGCGAGGCGTACATAGAAAGGAATACGCACAATCGCAATCGCCAGCATGGCGTTGAACAGGCTTGGCCCTAATGCAGCGGCCAGTGCCATTGTCAGTACCAGCGAAGGAATGGACAGCATAACATCCATCATACGCATGATGATCGCATCGGCACGTCCGCCCATCACGCCAGACAGGCATCCCAACAGCGAGCCCAGCCCGCCAGCGATACCCACCACCACCAGACCGGCGACAATTGACTGCTGACTTCCGACCAGGACGCGGCTGAACAGATCACGACCCACTTCATCGGTGCCAAACCAGTGGCTGGCCGACGGTGGCAACAGGCGAGCGGTCAGATCGATGGCGTTAGGATCGTAAGGGGTGATCCACGGAGAGAGCACCATTAACAGTAGCATCAGTACAATAATGACGCCGCCAATCAGCGTCAGCGGGCTGCTTTTCATCATCCAGAACAATTTGGCCCAGTCCGTGCGACGGCGGGCGGTCTGCGGGGCCGCTGGCGTTTCTTGTGTGAGCATCATTGTGCGCCTCCACGTCCAATTCGAGGATCTACCCACAGATAGAGCAAATCCACCACCAGGTTAACCAGCACATAGGCGAAGGAGACCACCACGGCAAATCCCATCACGGCCGGGAAATCAAGCGCCTGAATAGAGGTCACAACCCAGGCGCCCATGCCCGGCCAGGCAAAGACCGTTTCGGTCAGTACCGCGCCATAGAGCAGATCGCCCAGGGCCAGACCCAGCACGGTTATTGACGGAATCAACGCATTCGGCAGTGCATAACACAAAATGATGTACCAACCCGGTAAACCACTGGCACGCGCGGTGCGGATATAATCTTCGCCCAGTTGTTCCAGCATGGCGGAGCGAATCTGTCGGGCAACGATCCCTAAGTGCACAAAGGCCAGCGTTAGCGACGGCAGGATCAGGTGCTGAAGCGCATTGAAAAAGACTTCGGCGTTGCCTTCCAGTAGCGCATCAACCAGATAGAAACCGGTGACGTGCGTGGGGGGATCGAGCCAGTCATCAAGCCGTCCGCCGCCGGGTAAAATCTGCAAATGGCCATAAAACAGCACGATAACGCCGAGGCCCAACCAGAATGCCGGGGTCGAAATACCGGTGATCGCCATCAGGCGGACGAGGTGGTCGAGCCAACGGTTGCGCCAGACAGCAGACAGAATACCCAGCGGGATACCGATGATCAGCGCCAGCAGCAGAGAGCAGAAGGCCAATTCAAGAGTGGCAGGGAAGAATACGCGCAGTTCATCCAGCACCGGACGGCCGGTGCGAATGGATGTGCCTAAATCACCCTGAAAAATATCGCTGACGTAACGGAAAAACTGAATATACAGCGGCTGATTCAGTCCCAGCTGTTGGCGAATATTTTCGACAATTTCATCACTGGCGCGATCGCCGGCCAGCAGTCGTGCAGGGTCGCCCGGGATCAGGTGTGAAATAATAAAAGTGATTACACAGACACCGGCAACCACCAGGATAAGTCCCCAGCATCGCTGGCGTAAAATGCTCCAGAAGGTCATTGGCTTCCCCTTGCGGAGCCAAATCGGCTCCGCATTAATGTGGTTTATTTACTCATGGTGGCGATATTGAAGACCTGTTCCAGCATGGGGTTGAAGACAAAACCTTTGACGTCTTTATTCATCGCCAGCTGGTAGTTTTTCTGGAATAAATAGACGTAAGCCGCTTCATCAATGACGATGGTTTGCGCCTGCTGGTAATCATTGGTTCTGGCGACCTGGTCGGTGGTGGCCAGCGCGCTGCGCAGCAACTTATCGACCTCACTGTTTTCATAGAATGAACGGTTACCCGGCAAGCCTTTCTTATCCGACTCGAACCAGTAGTTCATGAACATGTACGGGTCAGCAAAGTCCGGGCTCCAGTTACCGATGGCAATGTCATAGTCACCTTTACCGACGCGATCGCGCATGGTGGCATTCGCCAGTTTTTCCAGTTTCACCTTAATACCTAACTTGCCGAGGCTGGCCTGAGTGGAGAGCGCAATTGGCTCCCAGTTAGGATCGTTATCGGAATACAGGAAGCTCAGGGTTTCGGGTTTGTTGGCAACGTTACCTAATGCTTCTTTTGCTTTCGCTTCATCAAAGCTGTACTGCATGGCCTTGTCATCAAAACCCCACATCCCCTCAGGAATAGGGCCACGCATCTGCTTGCCGTTACCGCTGAGGATCCCATTTACCATGCCTTTATAATCGGTGGCCCACGAGATGGCGCGGCGCAAATCCACCTGATTGAGCGGCGCTTTACTGTTATTCAGATACAGATAGGTCACGCGCAACGAGGGATAATCCGCCACGTTGACTTTACCTTCCTGTTTTAAGGCAGCAAGCTGGTCAACAGGAAGCGCATCGGCAATGTCGATATCGCCACGGGACAGTTGCAAACGACGGGAAGCGCTTTCTCCGATGATCTTGACCGATACGCGTTTAAACGTGGGTTTAGGGCCGGAATAATGTGGGTTGGGTACCAGTACCAGTTGTTGTCCTTTTTGCCAGCTCTTCAACATGAAGGGACCAGACCCGGCCGTATTTTGTGCCAGAAATCCACGGGCATCATCAGCGGCATGCTCTTTTAAGATCGCCGGGTTGATAATTGAGGCACCGTCATTTGCCAGCGTATATAAGAACGGCGCGAATGGTTGGCTAAGGGTAAATTTCACCGTGTTGTTGTCGATGGCATCAACTTTCAGATCTTTCGGAAATGCCTCAGCCGGCCCTTGACCGATCTTGAGCAAGCGCTCAAAAGATTGTTTTACTGCATCAGCGGTCACTGGCGTGCCGTCGGCGAATTTTGCATCGCTTTTCAGGGTAAAGATCCATTCTTTTTGGTCATCAGACGCTTTCCAGCCGCTGGCCAAATCACCTTCAACTTCCGTGGAACCTTTGCCGCCCTCTGTTTTGTACTGAACCAAACGCTGATATGAGGGATAGGTCACCGTCCAGTCGTTGTTATCGATTGTTACAGCGGGGTCGAGCGTTTGTGGATCGGCGGCTTTACCGATAACCAGCATATCTTTAGGGACGGCGGCCTGTGCAGCAGGCAAAGCGACCGCCAGCGCAACGGCTAACAGAGCGGGGCGAAAAAACGAGGTTAACGCAGGTGTAGTCTTCATAACCAGGCTCCAGAATTAAAGGGGATGTTGTGTTGTTATAGACGTGACAGTGTAACAAGTTATTTGATCGTCAAGCAGCGGGTAACGCGCGGCATTTGGCAGTTCGAAATGCCACCACTCGCTGTTGATGCCGACAAAACCGCCGCCGAACATGATGGCATTGAGCAGCAGTCGATTACGCTGCGCAGCCGGAGGAACTGAAGGGTGCCAGGCATGGGAACGGTCATGCATTTCATCAAAACCAGCCCCCATATCGAGCACATTACCGCGAGCATCCATCAGCGTGACGTCAATGGCCGTACCCCGGCTGTGATTCGAACCGATCGCCACATCCACCACATACTGCGGATCCGGACAGGCATTCCACAGTATCGCCTGCGCCTGCTGTGGGCGGTATGCGTCATACACCACCAATGACAAACCCGCCAACTGCGCGATGCTGATGCTTTTAGCCAGTGCAGTGACGGCCTCGGAATGCAGCAGGCAGCGCGCTTCCTGGTAGATGGGCGCACCGGTAATGTTATCGGCTGTAGCGTATTTCAGGTCGATATGCAGTGACGGGAAAATCACCGACAAATCGACCAGTTCTGGGGTATCTGACATAGCACGTTTCCTGTTTATTGTTCGAATTGACCAAATTGTTGTTGTAACTGGCGGTTAGTTTGCAGGCGTCCTGCGAGGGAGTCGCCCAGTTGCGCCACCACCGCGGAGAGTAATAAGTTGAACAGGCAACTTACCGGAGCAAGTGAATCCCAGAAGTGCCCGGTATCCGTTTTCACCTGAAGTAAATCAATGGCATAGTCTCTGGCCCAGGGGCACCATACATCCGTGATTAACGCGAGAGGAATGCCGCGCTCACTGGCAACGCGGCAATATTGTCGGGATGTCGCCGAGTAAGCGCGCGTATCGGTGATCACGACATAAGGTTGATTAAATCCCGAGTTCAGCGACTCAACCCAGCTACCGGAAAGCCCTTCGGAGTAACTCACTTTCGGGCGCAGATATTCCAGATGGCTAAAAAAGGCGTTAGCGATCCCGCGGGTGGACTGGATCCCAAGGATATAAACGGCTTCTGCCTGCGCCAATTGCTGCGCAATACGTAAAAATGTCTCGCTTTGCGCCAGTTGGTAGACGTGGGTGATAGCGTCAATCTCCAGCAACAGCGACTGTTGTGCGCGGTCAGGTAGATTTTGCTGCTGGTGCCAGGAGTCCAGGCGCTCGTTCATTCCCCAGGGCTGATAGGGAATAGCCGGTATTTCACGCAGGCTGGCTTTCGCATCTTCCAGGTTACGAAACCCGAGTTTACGCAGGTAGCGCCCGACGGTAATGCCACTGGTTCCTGCTGCTTTCGCGATGCCGTCTGCCGTTTCAAAAGGGATCTGTGCAGCGTGCGCTAACAACCAACCGGCAACGCGCTTTTCGCTGGGCGTTAGCTGGCTAAAGGTCCTTTCTATGCGGGCAAATAACTCAGGTTTTGATGTCATTACCATCTCGCTGTTAGTTGTTTGTCAGATACCGCGTCACTGTTACCGGATTAACAATGCAGGACGCGTGCCAGGTCGGCGACAGCGCTGCGTCGGGGTTCTTTGTTAAAAAACATCAATTTTCATTAACCAATGATCAACATTTGTGCAGCGTAGTTCAGTTTTGGTGCAAAGGTAGGGTAAGTGAGGGATGAATCTGCTGATTTCGTCGTAACGATCACATTGTGTGCAACATTTCTTATCAGACATCAGAATCAGTAATGTGAAATATAAATTTCAGCCATATCGATGGCCGTAATATTTATTCTTCTGACGGTGGGAGTATTATTTTTTGCGAACTACATTAACGGTTTAAAGCGCAAGTGTAGATATTATCTGGATTATAAATGGAGTACTACAATGAATAAATTCTCCCTTTCTAGAGCAGGCATCCTGGTCGCAGCGCTGTTAACCAGTGTAAGCGTCAATGCAGCAACTGATAACGCTAAAACTGAAGTCACTCCGAAAGGCATGAGCTGCCAGGAGTTTATTGATTTGAACCCGCAAACTATGGCTCCGGTTGCTTTCTGGGTGCTGAATGAAGATGAAGACTTCAAAGGCGGCGACTTCGTTGACTATAACGAAACCATCACTACAGCTGTGCCTCTGACCGTTGAACTTTGCAAAAAACATCCGCAAAGTGAATTAAGTAAAATAAAAGAAGAAATCAAAAAAGAATTATCTAAATAAGATTATCCATGTATTAAAACCCAGCCTGAGTGCTGGGTTTTGCTATATGTGACAACGTCACTTATTTATTTCGTAAGACTTAAGAAAACGTTATAAAGATATAAACTCCTGTGCCGATACTGGGTAAAAGTTAGCCTTTTGCAGAAGGAGTTTGTATGGCCTGGTATCCTACTCGTATTTCAACGCGGTTAACCATTGGCGGCATCCTGCTGCTTGCGGTGACCACCCTTGTTATTGTTGCAATTATGCTCTGGCGTGGTCAGCCACGCGTCGTCGAAATCAATACCGCTCTGATAGAAGAAACAGGGCAAGGTTTAACCCGTCAACTGAGTACTGTGCTATCCCGAATCGAGGGCGAAACCGTCAGTCTGTCACGACTGGCCGAAGTACTGCCTAATGATGAGTCTTTGTATCAAAGCGTGGTTCCACACCTGATTGGCGAAGACAGCCACTCAATTATTACCGGCGGCGGGATCTGGCCAGAGCCAAACGCGTTTACCCCGGGAGTAGATAAACGTAGCTTTTTCTGGGCGCGCAATGCTGAGGGCAAGCTTGATTTTTCGAATGATTATAATGCCGAAGGATCTGCCGGTTATCACAATGAAAGTTGGTATCAGCATGCCAAAGGTCACTCACAGAACAGTTGCCTGTGGTCTGATGTTTACCAGGATGCCAGTTCCGGCGTGAACATGGTGACGTGCAGTATTCCGTATCAATTAGCCGGCAAGTTTGCCGGTGTGGCCACCACCGATATTCGTCTGGATAACGTAGCGACCTTTATGCAGCAGCAAGGCAACAGCACCGGCGGCTACGCATTTGTGGTTGATAAACAGGGGCAGATCCTCTATTTCCCCCAGGCCGATCAGACAAAATACAAAACCTTTAGCGATCTGGCGCAAAGCGCACACTGGCTGGCTCCGGTAGAAGCCGGGCTGAAATCGCTGCGCGCGACTGATGGCGTGAAAACCATCACGCTGGAAAGCGATAACGTACTGAATGCTCCGTCACGCGTAATGTTGTTCCCGATGGCTGATACTGGCTGGGTCGTAGGGCTGGTGACACCGGAAACGCGCATCGTTGGCCTCGCCAAAGTCATGATGCAGGATGTGCTGGAAGTGCTGATCCCGATTATGACCGTATTGCTGGTAGGATCATGGCTGGTGGTGCGTCGCTTGATCTCTCGTCTCGATGATACACGTCGCGCACTCGATGATATCGCACAGGGTGAAGGCGATCTTACCCGACGTCTGGATGTTAGAGGTAAAGATGAGATTTCAGATATCGCGGAAGCCTTTAACCTGTTCGTCGATAAAATTTCCGCCATTCTGATCACCGTCAGAAGCAGTAGCGTGGTGGTAGCCAATAACGCCGTCAGCCTGGCCGACAGTAACATGGAGCTTTCTTCACGGGTAACTCAGCAGGCGGCTGCGCTGGAAGAGAGCTCGGCCGCGATGGAACAATTAAATGCGACCGTTCATCAAAATGCGAGCAACACGCAACTGGCAGATGAACTTTCCGACAACACTGCGCAAACGGCGAATCGCTGTGGCGACGTGATGCAAGGTGTGATCTCGACAATGGATAACGTCAGTGCCTCGTCCGGTAGAATGGTGGAAATTGTAGCCGTCATCGACAGTATTGCATTCCAGACCAATATCCTGGCGCTGAATGCCGCCGTTGAAGCCGCCAGAGCAGGGGATGCAGGCAGAGGATTTGCGGTTGTTGCCTCTGAAGTTCGTACCCTGGCACAGCGCAGTGCCACTGCAGCCCAGGAAATCAAAGCGTTGATTGATGAGTCCGTTTCGCATGTTGGCAGCAGCAGCCAGCAAATCCACAATGCAGGTGAGCGCCTGGAAGAGCTGGTCAACAACGTGCGTCAGGTTAGCCAACTGATGGGGGAAATCCGTGTCGCGGGTGACGAGCAACGTAAGGGCGTTTCCGAAGTCACGCTCGCCGTCACCGAAATGGACAGCACCGTGCAGCAAAACGCATCGTTGATTGATGATGCCGCCACGCGAACCCAGGTACTGAAAGAAGAGGCGGAACAATTAGCGCTACTGGTTTCCTCCTTCAAATTGCCGGAGCCTTCAGCGGCCTGACCCCCACGTAAAGTATCCGGGGGCATCGTCTGCACCCGGATAACTCCAGGCTACACTTAACGTAGTTAACACGTCGGGAGCCGGAGTATGGCTGAGTTTGTCGTAGCGATGCTGGTGCACACACCGGTGTGGGTGTATGTCTTGTTGGTCTTCCTGTTATTTCGGGGGATTAAAGCCAGGATACCCGCTACCGTTACGCTGGAAAAGCTGGCACTGATCCCGGCGCTCTTTCTTTTTTGGGATATTTACGATTTAGCCACTTACCGCGATCAGTCCATCAGTACGTATCTGCAGTGGATGGTTGGTATTATTAGCGGCGCGATAGTGGGCTATATGTTGATAAACCCCAGTCGTCTGACACGCAGTAGCGCACCACGCAGCATTCATCGCCCGGCAGATTACTCTGCATTACCGTTCATGATGTTGGCTTTTGGCATCAAATATGTACAAGGTGTATTGAATGCTATCGCTCCCGATATTTTACGCCAGCCGGTAATGAGCGCGTTGGCAATTATTACCGGTGGCGTGCTCGCCGGGGTGTTTATCGGGAAATTTATCCGCTACGTCAGCGTTTATCTCCGGTCACCAGCCCCCGGCAATACTTAGCGTCCCCAACGGTCACGAATATAGGTCACGGCTTCCTGGGTTTGCGGTTGGTTAAGATAGTCCTCTCGAAACAAGATAGTGCCATTAATATTCGGTTCAGACTCGTTCAGATCGAGTTGTTTTTTAAGCTCCGGCACACCGCCTTGTATCGTCCAGTCCGGTTCTTTTCGCGACGGCTCACCCACTTTATACAGCGCCACGCCAATATACAGGCGGGTATTGGTGGATTTCACCACGCCAGCCCACCATTTTGCCAGTACATCATAACGCGCCGCATCACGGGCGAAAGGCCAGTACAGCTGTGGTGCGATGTAATCCAACAGACCTAATTGCACCCAGCGCCGGGTATCGGCATACGATTCATCATACGCTGCCGCACCACGGGTGTCGGAGCCTGCCGGATCGTGGGAGCGATTACGCCACACGCCTGCAGGACTGACGCCAAACTCCACGTCAGGCTTAAGCTTTTTGATGGTCTGTGAAACCTGTTCGATCAGCCGTTGCGTGTTATGACGTCGCCAGTCCGCTTTTGAATCAAAACCCTGGCCATACCGTCTGAAAGTCTGGCTGTCGTTAAGCGCCGAACCCGGCGATTCGGTATAGAAGTAGTCGTCAAACTGCACGCCATCCACCGGATAATTCTCAACGACTTCCGCCACGATGCTGGTTATCCAGTCGCGCACGTCAGGAATACCCGGGTCCAGTACAAAACGGTCACCCGATGTACGGATCCAGTCCCGATGCAGAACATAAACGCTGGACGGGTTCTGCGACAGCGTGCGGTTTAATTCTGCGACCGTTGAAGGCTTCGTATTAACGGAGACACGGTAGGGGTTAAACCAGGCATGAACTTTCATCCCGCGTTTGTGCGCCTCATCGAGCATAAATTGCAACGGATCGTAACCAGGATCCTGGCCGATGGTGCCGGTCAGAGTGTCTGACCAGGGGAGAATTTTGGATTGCCACAGCGCAGTGCCGTCCGGTTTCACCTGGAAAAAAACGGTATTGATCCCAAGACGTTTCAGATTATCCAGCTTATCCGTCAGCGCTTTTTGCTGCTGGCTGATGCGGATGGCGCGCGAACTGATGTTTACGGATGAGACTGGCGGCCAGTCCAGACGGGAAACCGTTGCCAGCCAGATACCACGAACCGGTTCTTTGCTCTGTTGCGGCGTTGTGACCGAGGGGTGAGGGCTAACCTTCGGCCCTGGCGGTTGTGAAGAGCAACTGCCAAGTAACAACATACTGCCAACCAGTGCAGCGAACCATTTCACGTTGGTTAACGGTAGCGAGTTGTGGGAACGGGCGAGCAGAGTCGCCAGTTTTTTCTGATAATGACCTGAAAAAAAACCGGATGCTGACATCGAATTTTGCTCTTATTTTTTCTTGTTGCGGCTGTTAGCCCAGGGATCAATAGCAGGAGCAGTGGGTTCTGGTGCAACGTCATACAGAGAATCAAGATACAGTGCTTCAACTTCTGCTCGCGCCCACGGCGTACGACGCAGAAACTTCAAACTGGATTTAACGCTCGGTTCATTTTTAAAACAGTTGATGTTTATCCGTTGGCCAAGTTCAGCCCAACCATAACGATTAACCAGGGCATTGACCTGCATTTCAAGCGTCACGCCATGTAAGGGGTCTTTAGAAATGTGAGCATTCATATGAAGTCCAGTTCGGTGGTTCCAGATTTTGTCAGTTGCACGAGCGCAAGGTTACAAGAAAGCAAGGCGACCAGCAATGGTATAAACCGGCATAGCACGGTGAATGAGTACCAGGCCAGCAATGTGCGCGCAGTACTTGAAACAGGCGAAAGAGAAGGGTGAAGTGACTATTCCCGACGGCCTGGCTAATGATGTCTGTACGCAAGGTCATAGTTTTGGAAAATGGCTGCTTAATGATGTTGTATTGCGCATTTCTAACTTAGCTGATCAAGTGGGTATCAAGGCCATCATGGTGCATGCCATTGATGACAAGGCCCGGGCCTTTTATGAATATTTTGTAATGGGGGGAACCCGTAGAGGGTTATGAGTCAGGTACGCATTGATTTGATTTAACATAATATACATTATGCGCACTTAGATAGAGAGAAGTGAAATCTGCCATACTGGGTTCATCCATTGTGCTGGTCATTGATAACGCCTGACAGCGTTGTTCCTGGATTCAGGCTGTTCACCGACTACCATTCAAACCATATACTTTACGCATACGTCAAATCGCTGACGTTGCAATTGCTCACTCAGTCCTTTTCGCGTACAACCACAAGGTACGACACAAACCTGTGCCCTGGAATTTCACAGCAACGGACCCTACAGCACAATGCAAAGAACTATCCATGTTCATCAAAATGACAACGCTATCTTACGCGTCGCGTTTCTATTGGTTCTTTCATTCACACTGACCGGTTGTGCGTTGACCCGCGTCTCTGCCAGCTCACATGACAAAGACGTCGATGAGCTAAATGTTATTGGCTTGAATCTGGATGCTGCAAGGCAAAAAGCAATCGTGGATGGTTTTGTGTGCAGTAAGGATGCAAACCTCAATCAGGTACAAACCGAAAGTGGCAGTCATAAATGGTTACAAACGGAATGCAGTAAAAAAAGCCTGGAACTGTTCTGCCCACAAATGCGGTTTATAGTATTCAATGTTGACCCCGATACAAATAAAGTTGTTGATGTGGGGAAATATATTAATCAGCATACTTGTTTCTGAATATGACATCGGCACCAGTAGGGCCTATGTCATATCGATATCCCCCTTCTGTCTCCACTTCTATTCAAGAGTACCGGATTGTATTGATCCTATGAAAATAATATAATACCTGCATATTTTTAATGATAATCGTTACTGTTTAGCAGACAACCGACTGCCAAATAAAGATTAGCCTAACCTAAAGTTTTATTTACATTAATCATGTGGAGTTATGATGAATGATTTAAATCGTTTTTACTTTGACTTACCACAATGGCTAGGTAAGAGTGAAGGCATTCATCGACAATTTATTGGTAACTTTATATCTTGTCTCCATGATGAACAATTACAAGTAGTACTGAATCCAGGTACGAAGCTACACATAAAATTGAAGCCTTAGAAGATTTCGATGCGATATTTTTGAATGATACACACAGTACCATGTCTGTTTTCCAGGAGAAGTTGATAGCATATTTATTATCTGAATATTGGATTCAATTTGATGACATTGAGTCTATTAAGGAAAAAATAAAATACTGCATAAGCCTCTATGAGAGCAACTACGGTGATGACTTTATCGACAACCATAATAATGGTGAATGTTATGTCAGAAGTTTTTTGAATGCCCAAAGAGAGATCGCGATCCTGAAGAGAAAGCAAAAGAAGTATAAGAAAGATTATGAATTATTATCTTTTGTAATACGATTTGTCCTATTTTTACCCTTTAAAGCTACACTTACTATGCTGGGAAGGAACAAGAATCATTGATTCTGAGGGCGTGATGGAAATTGCTGGCTCAGAATCATACTATTTCATCGCATACAGGATACAGAAACATGGCTGACTGGAACCCTTCGCTCTATCTGCAATATGAAACCGAACGTTCGCGACCCGCAGCTGAATTACTCAGCAGAGTCGCGCTGGAGAATGTCCGCTCAGTCGTCGATCTCGGCTGCGGCCCGGGTAACAGCACCGTATTGCTACATCAACGTTGGCCATCAGCGCAAATATCAGGCGTGGATTCTTCGCCGGCAATGCTGAGCGAAGCGCGTAACGCGTTGCCTGGCTGTCATTTTATCGAAGCGGATATTAGCGCATTTCAGACAGAAGAGCCCGTAGATCTGTTGTATGCAAACGCATCTTTGCAATGGGTTCCCGATCACTATCAGCTGTTCCCCCACCTGGTCTCTCTGCTGGGGAAAGATGGCGTATTGGCTGTACAAATGCCGGATAACTGGCTGGAGCCAACGCATGTTCTGATGCGTGAAGTTGCCTATGAACTGGGTTACCCCGATCGCGGCCGTGCGCCTCTTCCCGGAGTGCATGCGTACTATGATATTTTGACTGACATGGGTTGCGATGTTGATATCTGGCGTACAACCTACTATCACGTTATGGATTCACACCAGTCAATTATCGACTGGGTGAGTTCGACGGGGTTGCGTCCCTGGTTGCAGGACCTGAGTGAAAGCGAACAACATCGCTATCTGGCGCGTTATCATGCATTGCTGCAGGAGCAATATCCACTGCAAGAGAATGGGAAAATACTGCTGGCGTTTCCGCGGTTGTTTATCGTTGCTAAACACAATTCTTAAGCACTGACCTCCTGGTATCAGCCTCTTTATACCAGGGGCTGATAATTATTGTGAATTCCCCATGCGCGCCCTCGCCTTTTTACGATGAGGATCTAGTGATGAAGCCAGTCATCTGCTAGTGTCTGAGAACGTTTACTGACGGGGGGTTGTCATGTCTAAAATCTACATTGGCGGTTGTCTGTGTGGCTCTGTTCGCTTTACCGCGACGAGCCCTAATAATTCGCATACCTGCTCGTGCGATATTTGCCGCAAGCATACCGGTGCACCAACCGTCGTCTGGATTGAATTTAATGCTGAAAATGTAGAATGGACGGGAAAAGCGGGTAAACCGACTACCTGGCGTTCTTCAGAAACATCCAGTCGCGCTTTTTGCCCTCAATGCGGAAGTTCAGTTGGTGCCATTGATGATGCTCCGGTAATAGCGCTATTAGCGGGCGTTTTTGATGATCCCAATGATGAAGATCTGGCCCCCGAGTTTCATTCATTTACCGATATGCAGCCTGCGTGGTGGCAAAGAGAATTCGGCTAAAACCGCACTCACCGGCGCATCAAGTCTTACCTATTCCTTCCGTGAAACAATAAGAGCTGGTCGTGTTACCAGCTCTACCGGATGCTATGTCAGCTGGTAATGCTTATCTGGCATATGTTTCGCCGGCACAACGGTTTCATCATTCATCTGCAGCAAATCGATTTCAATCGCATTACAAATCGCATCGAGTGGCAGATCATTATTCTCTGTACCAAACGGATCTTCGAGTTCTTCGGCAAGCGTATCGA
This sequence comes from Citrobacter sp. wls716, assembly GCF_005280975.1. Taxonomy (NCBI): domain Bacteria; kingdom Pseudomonadati; phylum Pseudomonadota; class Gammaproteobacteria; order Enterobacterales; family Enterobacteriaceae; genus Citrobacter; species Citrobacter sp. wls716. The sequence continues at coordinate 49,267 of NZ_SZWX01000021.1, read as the reverse complement.
GCGAGATAAAAGTATAGGAAATAAGCACCGAGATGAACGGTGTCATATAGTGTAAATCCACCACTAACGCGAACGGCAGCATGATGCAAAACAGATATACCGTGCGATGCAGGATTAAGGTGTAAGCAAACGGAACGGGTGTGTTCGCGATACGCTCACAACCTGCCAGCACTGCTGACATATCATTTAACCTGTTGTTTAAACTGTGAAATAATATATCAGATAGCTGCCCATTTCGCCTGCGAACGGCCAGCCACTCCCCCATCATCAGCAGAATGCGGTTGGCCGGTGATTGAGCCGCAAAAACGGTCTGTAAATCGCTCTCGCTGAGATATTTCGCCAGGGGTTCCGCCTGCGGTTGTCGACGTAAAGTCATACGCAGGCAATGGGCAAATGCGATTTGCAAACGAACGAACTGTCCCAGTTCAGCATCGTCTGGTAAGGTCGTTTTCACCTCACGCAGAAGCGAACGGGAAGCAATCATCAACTGCCCCCATAAATGTCGGGCTTCAACATAGCGCGAATAACAGGCGTTGTTACGAAAGCCTAAGAAGATTGCAATTGCGACACCAAGAATGCTGAACGGTGCCAAAGTAAATTTGATACCCAGCATCGTATACCATGGCAGCATGATGATAACGGCAATGGAGAGCAGGAAATTCAGCAGCAAGCGTGAAAAGATTTTGGATAATACTGAGCCATGCCAGACGAATATCAGGCGTAGCCAGTGTTGTTGGGGGCGAACGATCATGGTTATCTTCGGAAAATGTGAAAGCCGGGACATTAAACGTGATCGCGATCAATGTTGCAAGCTTATAGCAACATTATCTAAACATCTTTTCCTGCTGACCATAGTGGGCATTGAAGCTTCAGCTGTGCTCCATTTTTAGAAGTTATATTGTATGTTGTAACTAAATAAGGACGATAAAAAAACCCGGTCTGAACCGGGTTAACGTATTAGCACAGTGGCTTAACCGCTTCGCGCATGCCTTTCGCCAGGATAGAATCCAGGTCGGCAGAAACCTGTTCGACCAGCCCGGGAACCTGTGTCAGATCCTGTTCCCAGTGATCTTTTACGGCCAATACCGCGTTGACCAGCGCTTCGGTAGTAATCTGGCGGTCACGATGCTGAGCCCACAACACCTGGAAACGCTCCATCCAATGCGCATCATCCTGAACCGGATAAGATTCACCGTTACGCTCACCACGGTAGAAAGCAATCAAGGCTGCCAGGGCAAATGTCAGACGCAGCGGCAGTTGGCCGCTGGCCTTCTGCCCTGCCAACAACTGCGGCAGAATACGGGTGCGGAATTTGGTCATGCCATTAAGCGCAATCGACAATAGTTGATGCTTAATGTACGGGTTGCAGAATCGGCCGGTCACCGCGCTGGCAAATGAAGCCAATTCATCACGCGGCAGATCCAGCACCGGAATAATCTCTTCATAGATAGCTTTCTCAACGAAGGCGCGAATCTCAGCATCATTCATTGCCTCACCCACGGTATCAAGCCCTGCCTGCCAGGCGACCGGTACCAGGGCTGTGTGCGCACCGTTGAGAATGGCGACTTTACGCTCTTTATACGGCTTGATGTCATCAACAATCAGAACATTCAACGGGTATTTATCGAGGCGAAGTTCAGTGGCTAATGATTTTGGCCCCTGAATAACAAACAGATAAAAGTGTTCTGCGGTATCAAGAAACGCATCATGATAACCCAGTTCAGCTTCAAGCTTCGCAACTTCGTCACGTGGGTAACCGGTAACAATACGGTCCACCAGCGTAGAACAAAATGCGTTTGCCTGGTCCAGCCACTGTACGAATGCTTCCGGCAACGCCCATTCCTGAGCATAACGCAAAACCAGTTCATGCAGCGCTTCACCATTGTAATCAATCAGCTCGCAAGGAATGATAATCCAGCCTTTATCAAGCGCACCGTTGAAATGGCTATAGCGTTCGAACAGCAGTCGGGTCAGTTTTGCCGGATAACTCACAGCCGGCGCATCATCAAACTTATCACCCGCGTGGTAGCTAATACCCGCTTCCGTGGTGTTAGAGAAAACAAAACGCATTTCAGGATTATGCGCCAGCTTCAGGAACTCATCGTATTCTCTATAGACGCTGATTTCGCGGTTAACCGAACGAATTAAACGGGCATCGCTGACGGCCTCGCCCTTTTCATTCAAACCACGAATGATGGTGGTATAGAGACCATCCTGGGTACTCAGTGACGGCGGAAAAGTACTTTCGATAGGACGAACAATGACCACACCAGCGTTCAGATCGGTATGTTCATTCAGCAGATCAACTTGCCAGTCAACAAAGGCGCGCAGGAAGTTTCCTTCACCAAACTGAATAATGCGTTCAGGATAGTGAGCACCGGGAAAATCGCGACGATTTAGTGTTTGCACAATGGGTTCCCTTTTTGATTAGTCATACAACCTGATTGAATTGGTCCAATAGGTTAGCAAACTTTAATACAATGAAACCCTGTTTTGATCAATCCCCGGTGACAAATTAGAGCGTTTTATAAAAAAGTGTGGTCCCGGCCACTGTTCCATCAGGCATTTTTGCATAGTCAGGGATTCCCCCTGCTTTTTGCCATCCACAATTGTGGTAGAACAACTCGGCGGCGCTGCCTGTAGACGTATCAAGAACCAGGAGGGTTTTCCCTTCATGATGGGCGCAAATTTCCAGTGCATTCATCAATTCCCGGGCTATCCCGCACCGCCGTGCAGAGGTATGAACCAGGAGTTTGGCAACGTCTGCACGATGAGGCTGGTTTTCGGGTTGATCAATAATGAGCTGAACGGTCCCAACAAGGGTCCCTTGCGCATTTTCAGCCCCCAGAACAATGCGTTCTCCACAAGAGACACTTTGTGCAACACGCGTCCAAAAAGGCCGCGACTTATCGCGGTTAAAAGGGAGCATAAAACTGACAGATGCGCCATCGTTCACGCACTGTTCAAGGACATCACTAAGCTCGTCGATTCTCGACAGGATCTGTTCCGCGCTCAGTATAAAGCAGGGGGTGTGGGTAGCCATTTAGTCTCCTTAGATTGACCCCTTCATACTGCAATTAACAATTACATAACACAAGGAGTCGAATCATAGGATTATGTTATCTATGGCTTATTCATTTGCAGCACTAACCAGTGGTAGATAACAGTGACAACGTAACGTTGCTGTTGCTCGCTCAACGGTTGCCCCTGAGGTATATCATGCCATTTGGCCAGACATCCCCTACAGCAGGTCGCCGTGGCATGTTGAGCGATAAACACCGGATGTCCACGCATCGGCGTTTGCTTTCCGTCATTGGTCGGGAGCGCGGGAGCCAGGCGCTTAGCAATAAAATCGGCCGCATGTTGTTCAATGACCGGCGCACCTTTTTCCAGACAATATTGTCTTTCTTTCTGACCGAGACGAAACCGCGATCGAAAAGTCGATTTCGCCAGTCGGGCAAAAAGCGAGTCGAGCGTGTTCATCAGTAAACCGAGCGCCCTAACTGTTGAGTTAATTGTTCCAGTACCGCAATACCCGCCAGCGAGTTCCCTGCGGGATCCAGTTCCGGACTCCAGACCGCAATCGCCATCTCATGCGGCACGATCGCCACAATACCACCACCGACACCCGATTTCGCCGGCAAACCTACCCGCCAGGCAAACTCCCCGGCATTTTGATACATACCGCTGGTCGCCATTAGCGCGTTAATCTGCCGCGCCTGCATCGGCGTGACCACGGGCTCCGCAAGATGAAAGGCATGCCCCTGATTCGCCAGAAAGACGAACGTGCGCGCCAGCTCCACACAGCTCATTTTCAGCGCGCAGTAGTGAAAATAATTTTGCAGAACGGTCGTCACATCGTGATGAAAATTACCAAAGGACTTCATCAGCCAGGCAATTGCCGCGTTGCGGGCTGAGTGCTCAAACTCAGAGCGTGCCACCGTCGTATCATAAGCAATATCTGAAACGCCACTTAATGCACGTACCACTTCCAGCATTCGTTGCCGTGGCGCACTCAGGCGACCTTGCAGCATATCGCAAACCACCAATGCCCCGGCATTGATAAAGGGATTACGCGGTATACCCTGCTCCATTTCCAGCTGCACCAGCGAGTTAAACGGGTGACCGGAAGGATCTTTGCCAACACGTTGCCAGATCTCGTCTTCCTGGTAATGACGCATTGCGACAACCAGGCTAAGCACCTTTGAAATCGACTGAATAGAAAAACGTTCTTGCGCATCCCCCGCCTGATAGTGCTGACCATCAACGGTGCAAATGGCAATACCCAGTTTTGAGCCATCGACAGAGGCTAATGCAGGAATATAATCGGCAACTTTTCCCTGACCAATCAGCGGACGAACCTGCTGCACAATGGTCTCTAAAATTGAATTGTCCATGGCCCTGGCCACAACATGCTCCTTGCTCGCAGGTATGAAAGGCCTGCGAGTATAACAGAGCTGAATACACAGCGTCAGGCCGGAAGACGGAATCTGGCAACGGCCTGCATAAGCTGATGAGATTCATGATGTAACTGTAAGGAGGAATCAGACGCAGCGTTCACCAGATCGCTGGTCTGTCGGGCTTCGTTATTCAGAGCCTGAAGCTGACTGGTCAACTCGTGAATACGGGTTCCTTGATTCATCGTCGCAGCAGAAATATCATTCAGTAAGGCGCCAAGATTTTCCACCAGCGATATAACCTGCTGTAAGTTGTCATCCAGTCCGTTCACCGCATGAAATCCTTCGTCAATACCCGCTAAGGAATGATGAATCAGCGCCTGAATATTCTGCGTGGACTGACTGCTTTTTCTCGCCAACAACCCAACTTCTTTTGCAACAACCGCAAATCCACGCCCTTGTTCACCAGCATGCGCAGCTTCAATCGCCGCATTTAACGCCAGAATATTGGTCTGAAACGCGATGCTGTCAATCAGTGAGATGATCCCGCGCATCTCTGATGAACGGGCAACAATTGCCTGCATCGACGCATTTACCGTTGCCATCATCCGGTTGCCACCCGCAGCAATATCCCGCGCCTGCACGGCGCGTTGATTCGCCAGTTGAGCAAACCCACTGTTATCCTCGACATGTGTTTCCAGAAACGAAATATGTGATGTCACCGTATTTAGCTCATCGCTCTGTTTCGCGGATTGCTGATATAACTGTTTATTGCTTTGCGTAAGCTGAGTGATATTTCCCACCATTGAGGTCGTAGCGTCATTCACCTGTTGCACCAGAATCCGTAGCCCCTGCTGCATCGCGTCGATACGTGAGCTCAGTTGTGTCACTTCACGATTAAACTGGCTCACCTGGGGGGCTGGACGGGAAAGATCGCCAGCCGCTAACACATCAATATGATCGATCAGTCGTCTCAGTGGCGCGATTACCCAGCGGGACATACTGCGCCAGACCAGTACCGCAATCACCACCAGCACAAGAGGAATAAATAAAAAGAGGTGCTGTAAACGTTCAAGACTGGTCAACAGCTGCTCTCGCCCTTTTTCCGTCTGCTGGAAACTGTCTTGCTGAAAACGTGCATAATTTTCATTAAAGTCTGTCTGAAACGCCTGAACAGGCACGGCAAAAAACGCATCAATGCTATTGGATTGCATTAATCCATCGGCCTGCTCCTGAATACCGCTATAAAAACGCTGATAGCTCTCCATCAAGTCGGGAGGCTGATGCGGATCCATTGCAAGCCAGGCATCCCATGCCGTTTTTGACTGCGTTAACGCATGCTGGGCCTCTTCCATTAACGGGCGCCAGCTCCCTTCCGAGCCGGTAGCCGCATCCTGCATAAAGTAAACGCCAGCACGATTAAGTAAGTCGCTGGCAGATAACAACGCCACCCTTGCTTCATCGATCTTCGACTGTTGCAAAAGCACCTGCTGATTATGCTGTTCATTAATCTGCGCGTCCCTGACAGAGGCTGAGAGCATAAGCGAGGATGCAATCTGCAAAACAGAGAACAGTGCAATAATACAAATGATACCGGTTAACAGACCAAACTGACGGGGAGTCAGGCGACGAAAAATTTGCGTTATGTTCATATTACTCTTCTGTATCAAAGCGTTAGGCGCGAGTGTACGCAGAGTAAATGACAAATTTATTGCAGAAATAAGACGGGTGCCCCTGCAGAGGCACCCGGGCTATCAGAGACGGTTTTTCCAGACGGTTTGCACATTGCAAAACTCATGCAGACCAAAGTGAGAAAGCTCACGACCAAAACCGCTTTTCTTCACGCCGCCAAAAGCAACGCGAGCATCACTGGCACTGTAACCATTAATAAACACGCCACCACACTCCAGACGGGCCGCCATAGTTTGCGCCAGTGCCTCATCCGCGGTAAACAACGTCGCCGACAAGCCGAACTCGCTGTCATTAGCCAGTGCTAATGCGTGCTCAGCATCCTTCGCGACGGTAATCGCCGCAACCGGGCCAAACAGCTCTTGACGAAACGCCGTCATTTCCGGCGTAACATCACCCAGTACCGTCACGGCATAGTAATTACCCTGACCAGCTATTTTTTCCCCACCGAGGAGTAAGCGCGCCCCTTGAGCCAGTGAATCTTCAACCTGCTGATGCAGTTCATCCCGCAGATCAAAACGTGCCATTGGGCCGAGATCGTTCTCTTCATTTAGCGGATCGCCCATTTTCAGTGCACTGGCTGCCGCAACAAAACGGTGGGTGAATTCTGCCGCAATCCCTTCTTCAATAATAAAGCGTTTCGCTGCGGCACAAACCTGCCCGGTATTCTGATAACGCCCTGCCACTGCGGCTTTAACCGCTAAATCAAGGTCTGCATCATTAAGCACGATAAACGGATCGGAACCGCCTAACTCAAGCACGCATTTCTTCAGCGCTGCACCAGCCTGAGCGCCAATCGCAGCACCAGCACGAACGCTGCCCGTCACCGTTACCGCCGCGATACGCGGGTCATTGATCATCTGACTCACCCCGGCGTTATCGGCATTCACCCAGCCATATACCCCAGCGGGTATTTCCGCATCGGTAAAGACCTGGGCGATAATCGCGGCACAACCAGTGACATTCGGTGCATGCTTTAACAGATAGCCATTTCCGGCCAGCAAAATCGGCACGGCGCCGCGCATAACCTGCCAGAGCGGAAAGTTCCACGGCATGATCGCCAGAATAGTCCCCAGGGGACGGTACTCAATCACGGCCTGATGATTCTCAACCTGCGTGGCTTCGGTACTGAGCATCGCTGGCCCATGTTCGGCGTACCAGTCACATAATGCCGCAGACTTTGCCACTTCCGCACGTGCCTGCCTGACGGGCTTACCCATTTCACGCGAGATACACTGCGCCATCTCTTCGGCGCGTTCACGCAGCACTTGTCCGACCCGGCGCAACATCTGTGCGCGATGGGTGACGGTCGTGTGTTTCCATGCGTTGAATCCAGTCGCCGCCAGATTCAGCGCGTGGGTAATCTCATCGGCGCTGGCCCACGGCATTGCCGTCAGCATTTCGCCACAGGTCGGGTCAACGGAAATAGCATGTGTTGCTGCTGTGATGGTCATAAGTGCCTCTCTTTCTCGCAAGGTATGGTTATATCATGCGCAGGTTTACTCTTTCTGAAAAATGAATAATATTAACCATACCATTCACGAACAGAGAAAATTATGGACCTGACGCAACTTGAAATGTTCAATGCCGTCGCAGAGACCGGCAGCATCACGCAGGCTGCGGCGAAGGTGCATCGCGTGCCGTCCAATCTCACCACGCGTATTCGCCAGCTTGAAGCGGACCTTGGCGTCGATCTGTTTATTCGTGAAAATCAACGTCTGCGGCTTTCTCCCTCCGGGCACAATTTTTTGCGTTACAGCCAGCGGATCCTGGCGCTGGTAGAAGAAGCGAGGATGGTGGTCGCAGGTGATGAACCACAGGGATTGTTCTCTCTGGGATCGCTGGAAAGTACAGCCGCCGTGCGTATTCCGGCCACACTTGCCGAATATAATCAGCGCTACCCTAAAATCCAGTTTGCACTGGCAACAGGACCGTCCGGTACCATGCTGGACGGTGTGCTCGACGGTACGCTGAACGCCGCTTTTGCTGATGGCCCTATTACCCATCCAGGTCTTGAAGGAATGCCGGTGTACCGTGAAGAGATGATGATTGTCACCCCACATGGCCACCCCCCCATCAAACGGGCCAGCGATGTGAATGGTTACAATATCTATGCCTTTCGCGCCAACTGTTCCTATCGCCGCCACTTTGAAAGCTGGTTTCACGCCGATCGCGCCATGCCAGGCACGATCCATGAAATGGAGTCCTACCACGGCATGCTGGCCTGTGTGATTGCCGGCGCGGGAATCGCGCTGATTCCACGTTCTATGCTGGAAAGCATGCCAGGCCACCATCAGGTCAATGCCTGGCCGCTGAGTGAAAACTGGCGTTGGTTAAATACGTGGCTGGTCTGGCGTCGGGGGGCGATGACGCGACAGCTGGAAGCATTTATTGAGGTACTGGAACCTCAGCTGTCGCAAAATGCAGATTAACTGGCGAACGTCAGATGGCAAGGCAGTTGCTCAAGCTGCTGCCGCACCTCTTCATTGAGTCGCGCATCAGTCACGATATCCGTCAACGCACCCAGATGTGTGACGTTGAAAAGTGACCATGCACCGTATTTTGAACTGTCTGCCAGCAGTACGCGACGTTTGGCGTTTGCAATCAGGTCGCGCTTCAGACCGGCCTTTTCTTCCGTCGGTGCGGTGATCCCGCGGGTCAGATCCCAGCCGTTACAGCTTAGAAACGCGATATCCGGCCACACGTTTTGCAGCAGTTTACGCCCGTGCTCGCCGATACAGGACTGGCTGGAGTCATCAATACGCCCGCCAATGATCGTCACTTCAATTTGCTTGAACTCAGAAAGAAATAGCGCAATGTGCAGATCGCTGGTGATGACGCGCAACGGCAGATGGGTAAGCTGGCGCGCCAGTTCAATCATCGTCGTTCCCGCATCCAGGATAATGGCGTCCCCGGCTTTCACCAGGCTTGCCGCCGCGCAGGCAATAGCCTGTTTTTCCATCAGGCTGCGCTGCATTTTTTCATGTGTGGTTGGTTGTGAAGGGATAAACCGGTTAAGCGTCACGCCGCCGTGAGTACGGCTGATAACACCTTCCTGATCGAGTTTAATCAGGTCGCGGCGAATGGTCGCCGGAGAGGCCTGAGTCACAGCGACAAGCTGTTCAACTGTCGCCAGATTATGCCCTTTCAGATAATCCATAATCTGTTCTAACCGATTATATCCCTTCATTTTAATCCCGCGTAATTTGCATTGCTAACTGGATGGACACGGCCATGCTCTCAGACTTGGCTTTACCTGTCCAGGCAATATCAAACGCCGTGCCATGGTCTGCAGAAGTGCGAATAAATGGCAATCCGGCGGTGATATTCACCCCATCATAGAATCCCAGCAATTTTAGCGGAATATGGCCCTGATCGTGATACATTGCCACCACCATGTCATACATACCTTCGTGGCACTGCATAAAGACAGTATCTGGTGGACATGGTCCCGTAACATTCAACCCTCTCGCTTGCATTGCCTGCACCGCGGGTCCGACAATCGTTATCTCTTCCTCGCCAAACAGGCCATTTTCGCCGGCATGGGGGTTGACGCCTGCGACCGCAATACGTGGATTATCAAACCCGACACGACGCAGGAAATCATCTGCGACCTGAATGACTGTTTTTACACGCTGTTCACTGAGCGTATCAAGGAATTTACGTAGTGCAATATGTGTGGTGACATGAATCACTTTAAGCTGTTCGGTATACAGCACCATCGCATAGTCTTTGCTGTTGGTCAGTTGTGCCAGCAGTTCGGTATGGCCGGGATAATGATGTCCCGCCATGTGCAGTGCTTCTTTATTCAGCGGCGCAGTGGCAATGGCCTTAACTTCACCACTTAGCGCCAGTGCTGTAGCGCGTTTAATACAGCGATAGGCCAAATCACCCGCCTGCGCTTGCACCACCCCCGGTTCAAGCGCCGCAGGATCGGCAAGGGGTTCGTCAATCACGTTGATAACACCGGGGGCGAATTGCGCCTGGGTTACGTTATCGATCACCCGGAGTTCCGCTGGCGGCGTGACATTTAATGACTGGATACGACGCAGCGTTTGGGCACATCCCACAACCACAACCGGCGCGCCAGACAGCTCTCCCTCCACCAGCGATTTAATAATAATCTCAGGTCCAATACCTGCTGGGTCGCCCATAGTTACTGCAATAATGTTATTCACTCATGTTCTCCTCGATAAAATTTAAAACCTGACGCAACGTCGTTTCGTCACCGAATCCCCCTGCCTTTGTCATAACCGGGCGTTGCCAGTCGCCACCGACAAAATGACCGTACGGCACACACTGGGCCACACGGTCAGTAATACGAAATCCTGTTGCCTTAAGGGCGTCTGCAACCGCCATCGCCACATCACCACCAGAGAGATACAGCGCGCCTGGCGATACCTCCTGCAAAACCTGCCGGATAAGCTGTCCAAGAAACTGGCAGATTTTTTCACCGAGCTGAGCGCGATTCATCCCCATACGCACGCACAGCTGCGGAATATGATGGCGTGCTTCACTGTCGGGACTTGTGTGAACAATACAGTGTCTACCAGAGGAGAGGATCCTAACTATGCGCTGCGCGTACTCTGTCGAGCTACCGCTGAAGATATTTTCGATATCAATGAATACAGTCCCCACCTGCGGGTCTTGGTACACAGCGGCAATCTGTTGTTGAGCGATTTCACTCATTGAACCCACTACCGCCAGTAAACACTGTGAGGACGGTGTCCGGACATGGCGGGCCAGCGCGTCACAGATCCCGGCAGACCCCACCAGCAGCGGCAGCTCATCCTGCATCAGCGCATCAGTAACAATCGCATCAAGGTCAGCGTCAGTCCGGGCATCCACAACCCAAATCTGCGGCGTCTCAACAGCAGGCTCGCGCAGGTGCTGCATGTAGTCATTCAGTGACATCGCCCGACACGCAATGGTGGTTTGCGCCTGTATCACCTCACAAATATCGGCACTCATCACCGGTGTTTTCGGATCGCTGGCAAATTCGGTCTGCGTTACCGGAATACCGTTAACGAGGCACTGCCCATGCTCGGTGGTTCGCCCGACTGAGGGACAAGCCAGTGCCACGATGGCCCGCTTTTTACCTGTAATCCGCATTAACGCGTCCAGTTCGGCCCCCGGGTTTCCGCGCAATGTTGAATCTATTTTCTTCAGCCACTGCGTCTGAGGACCAGCCTGACTCGTCAGAGCCAGCTCACTTACTCTGGCGGCGGCCTGCTCTGCCTCCAGCGCACGACTATCCGTGTTGATGACCAGCACATCTGCATCATCGGCACAGGGCAATGTGAAAGCGACATTTACCGTCATTCCCGTCAGCGCCAGACTCACCCCCGCATCATTTCCCCCCGTAAAGTCATCAGCAATGACAAGGATCTGGGGTCTTACAACATGTCTACTCATCCATGCTCCGGGTTGTTGTATGTTGATAATGATTATATTCAATCACATTTGATTAAATGTGAGCAAGCTCAAGTTATTCATCTCCGAGATAAATTATAAATTTAGCCCATGATGCAATCGTTCCTTAATCTCAGTGAGCGAATTCAATCACTCGAACAACAGGAGAATGCTGTGGCAACAATCAATAGCACCGTCATTAGCGGTTCGAATGCTATCCCCGCACTGGAGCCGTTACTGGCAGGTAAACGCCAGCTGTTACTGGTGACGGATAGCAATATTGTCGGACTGGGCGCGGTAACACAGATCCGCAACTTACTGACCAACGATGGACGTCATGTGGCTCTGATTGACAATGTGCCTGCAGAACCCGGGCATCACGATGTCAGCGCACTATTAAAAAACGTACAAGGTCTCAACGTAGAAATGGTGATCGGTATCGGCGGTGGTAGCGTACTGGATGTGGCGAAACTGCTCTCCGTCTTATGCCATCCTGAATCTCCGACGCTTGATGCCATGCTGGCGGGAGAAAAACCGCTGCAACGCGTTGCTTCTGTGCTGATCCCCGCCACAGCAGGTACGGGTTCTGAAGCGACTCCCAATGCGATTCTGGCGATCCCGGAACAAAACACCAAGGTCGGCATCATTTCTCCGGTGCTATTACCGGATTACGTGGCCCTGTTGCCAGAACTCACCACCAGCATGCCGGCGCATATTGCCTCGTCCACTGGCATCGACGCGCTATGTCATCTGATCGAATGCTTTACCGCTACCGTCGCCAATCCGGTAAGTGATAACGCTTCGCTCATTGGCCTGCGTAAGCTACTCAACCATATCGAAATCTCCGTCAATGAGCCGGAAAATCTGCTGGCCAAACTGGAGATGCTGTGGGCATCGTATTACGGCGGTGTGGCGATTAATCATGCTGGTACTCACCTGGTCCACGCGCTCTCTTACCCGCTCGGCGGTCGATACCATCTCCCACATGGCGTCGCTAACGCCATTCTGTTAGCACCCTGCATGAAAGTGATTCGCCCATTTGTGGTCGACAAGTTTGCCCTGGTGTGGGATCTGCTGCCTGACGCTGACTCAACACTCAGTGCCGAAGAAAAATCCCGCGCCCTGGTGGAGTACTTCGCCACACTCGTGAAACGACTGAACCTGCCCGATAACCTGGCAACGCTTGGTGTACCGTCTACTGATATTCCCGCACTGGCCGATGCCGCACTGAACGTAAAACGCCTGATGAATAATGCTCCCTGCGAGGTGAGTCATGAGGATATTCAGGCCATTTATCAAACTCTGTTTCCAGAACTGAATACCAAAGGAGTGAATCATGAGTAAGAAAATCTGTGGTGTACTGACGGCAATCGTTACCCCGTTCGACCACGACGGCGGGCTTAACCTTAAAGAACTGAGAAACCAGGTAAACCGCCAGTTAAATGCCGGAAACGGTATTTTCTGCGGCGGCACAAACGGTGAGTTTTTTGTGCTCAACGAGGAAGAAAAAATAGCAGTGACCCGCACCTGCGTTGAGGAAGTTGCTGGGCGGGCGAACGTAGTGGCGCATATTGGTGAAATCTCTACCCGTGAAACCATTCGTCTGGGCAAGCAAATAGAAAAACTGGGCGTCGATGCCGTATCGGTGATTACCCCGTATTTTGTTCCGCTCAAACAGCAGGAACTGATAGCTCACTATACCGCGATTGCCGACGCGCTATCGGTACCGGTATTTCTCTACAACATTCCGGCACGTACGGGAAATACCATTGAACCGGAAACAGCCAGAGTGCTGGCGGCACACCCGAACATTATCGGGATCAAAGACAGTGCCGGCAGTTATGAAAGTCTTAGCAGCTTCCTGGATGCAGTTAAAGATATCGAGGGATTTGATGTGCTGAATGGTCCAGATTCACTCATTCATCAGGGATTTGTTGATGGCTGTTCAGCCTGTATTTCCGGTTTGGCGAACGTAGCGCCAAAAGAAATTAACGCTATCTGGGCGCGATTCAAGGCCGGTGATGTTGTCGGATCGCATGAAGCACAGGAAAGCGTCACAGGTTTGCGAACCGAGCTCTATAAAGTTGCGTTCTCGCCCGCCGCAGTCAAAAAAGCATTGCAAATCATGGGGCATGAGGTAGGCGCAAGCCGTTACGCTGTCACGTTTGATGCTCATCAGGAACGCCAGATCCAGCAAATTATCAATAACTATTTACGATAGACACTTTTACAGCGGCGGCAACGCCGCTTAACTAACAGGATTGTATTATGAAAGTCATCTGTACATCACCTTCATTTGCCAAATACGATCAGCAACCGATCAAACTGCTTAACGACGCCGGACTTGAGTTAATCATGCTACCTGCAGATGCCGGTTTAGAAGCGCTTGCACCTCATCTGGAACAGACAGTGGCAATGATCGTCGCTTTTACCGATGTTAATGCCGGACTAATAGCTGCGGCACCGAATCTGAAAATCGTCTGCAAACACGGCGTGGGCGTCGATAATATCGACCTCAATGCCACGCGTGAAAAAGGTATTTTTGTTACCAATGTGCCGGATGCCAATAAGCATGCCGTCGCAGACTTTGCGTTTTCCCTGATCCTTAACTGTGCGCGTCAACTCCCCTACGCGATTGAACAAACCCGCGCGGGAAACTGGCCACGGATCTTCGCCTCCGATATATATGGAAAAACGATTGGCATTATTGGGTTAGGTAACATCGGTAAACAGGTTGCACTGCGAGCCCGCGGCTTTAATATGCGCGTGCTGGCTCACGACGCATGGCAGGATGCACAGTTCGCCGCAGATAATCACATTGAATACGTTTCGCTCGATGAACTAACAGAACAAAGTGATTTCATCACGTTACACACTCCGCTGACGCCTGAAACCAAAGATCTCTTTGATTTAGCACAGATGAAAAAAATGAAGAGCACTAGTTATCTCATAAACGTTTCACGCGGTGGTGTCGTTAATGAAGAGGATCTCTTTCTGGCTCTCACGCAGGGTGTCATTAAGGGCGCTGCCGCCGATGTCTTTTTACAAGAGCCGTGCAATTCACACCCCTTATTTGCGCTCGATAATTTCATCCCTACGGCACATATTGCAGGATATACCGAGGGTGCGATCAGCAATATAGGCGAGCAATGTGTTTATAACATCATTGAACATGTCATTCATCAGCGTAAGCCTAAAAATATAATGAACGAATTATAACATTGTGGAGATAACCCTACCCTTTCCACAATAATAAAAATGAACATCTACCATGGGCCAGATATATGAATAATTTTGCAGAAAAATCCCGAATTCGTTGGTGGATTGCGGGATTAATGTGGCTTGCTATTGCAATTAACTATATTGACCGGACGGTATTATCTGCTGCTGCACCTCACCTCATTGATGAGCTAAAACTCGATCCTGAAATGATGGGGTTTATCATGGCGGCGTTCTTCTGGTCATATTCTTTACTGCAAATACCGGCAGGTTGGTTTGCAGACCGTTTTGGTCAGAAAAAAGGTCTGGGTTTTGCCGTCGCGTGGTGGTCAATCGCCACCTCAATGATGGGTTTAGCCACTGGATTTAAATCTCTACTCGCATTGAGACTCGCTCTGGGCGTCGGTGAAGCCGCCGCCTATCCAAGCAATGCAGGGATCGCTGCGCGCTGGTTCCCGGATCGGGAGCGGGCCACCGTCTCAGGATTGTTTGACAGTGCCTCTAAATTTGGTGGTGCCGTCGCGATGCCGCTTATTGTCTGGATGATCTACCAGTTTGACTGGCGGATGACATTTCTGATTATTGGTGGTGTAGGCATTTTTTGGGTCATTGCTTGGTATTTTATTTATACAGAAAACCCGGAGGACCACAAAAGGATCAGTACAAGCGAAATTAAACATATTCGCGAAGGGCAAAAGCAAAAACACGGCGACAAATCCGTATTACCGATGCGTTGGTATAAACTGTTGCGCTACCGTAACATTTGGGCAATGTGTATCGGTTTCTTTACCATCAACTATACATCCTATTTCTTTATTACCTGGCTACCCACTTATCTGGTAAAAGACAAAGGAATGGATTTTATCAAAATGGGGATGGTTGCCGCCCTGCCATTATTATGTGGGATGGTGATCGAAGTCTTTGCCGGCTGGGCCTCTGACCGTATGGTACATAAGCGGATCCTGTCGCTGACTGCCACAAGAAAATTATTCCTGACAATCGGTCTGTTAATGGCTTTATGTATTGGTTTTGCCCCTTTTACTGATTCCGTGTTTATGACCGTGTTTTTACTGTGTGTGGCGAAATCAGGCACCACGGTTGCCGCCTCGCAGGTCTGGGCACTACCGGGTGACGTTGCGCCTAAAAACAGCGTATCGATTGTTGCAGGGTTACAGAATACTGTCTCCAATATGGGAGGCGCGGTAGGACCAATTATTACCGGAGCCATTGTTGCAGCCACTGGCTCCTTTACCTGGGCGCTGGTGTTCTCTGCCGCACTGGTGGTTCTGGGAATTTTGAACTATCTGTTTTTGATGGGTAAAGTTGAGCCAATCATCGACAGTGAGCATGAAGCGTTGTGCATGAAAGAAGCGCAGCTGCACTAAACTCGCTCAGGTAACGGTATTCTCCGGTCAGTCAGTAGTACTGACCGGCTTTATTTTCTCTCGTAATGCACCGCATTATCATCCGCAAAACAGCGTGATCTTAATCACGAAATGATTGTATTTTCACCAGTAAACGTTTTAAGATCGCCACCTCTCCTTTTTGCAGCTAACCCGATTTATACATATGACAACAAACACTGTTTCCCGCAAGGTCGCGTGGCTACGGGTAGTTACGCTTGCTATTGCCGGTTTTATTTTCAATACCACTGAGTTTGTCCCGGTCGGGTTGCTGTCCGACATTGCGCAAAGTTTTAATATGCAGACCGCGCAGGTTGGGATCATGTTGACGATCTACGCCTGGGTGGTGGCCCTGATGTCGCTGCCCTTCATGCTGCTCACCAGCCAGGTAGAACGCCGCAAGCTGCTGATCTGCCTGTTTGTCGTGTTTATCGCCAGCCACGTACTCTCTTTCCTGGCATGGAATTTTACCGTGCTGGTGATTAGCCGTATTGGTATTGCTTTCGCACACGCCATTTTCTGGTCGATCACTGCATCGCTGGCGATACGCCTTGCTCCGGCCGGGAAACGCGCGCAGGCACTCAGCCTGATTGCGACCGGCACCGCGCTGGCGATGGTATTAGGCCTGCCTATCGGACGCATCGTCGGCCAGTATTTTGGCTGGCGCACCACCTTCTTCGCCATCGGTATGGGCGCGCTAATTACCCTGCTTTGCCTGATTAAGCTTCTGCCCAAATTACCCAGTGAGCATTCCGGTTCATTAAAAAGCCTGCCGGTGTTATTCCGCCGTCCGGCGTTAATGAGCCTGTATCTGCTGACGGTGATTGTGGTCACCGCGCATTATACGGCTTATAGCTATATCGAACCCTTTGTGCAGACTGTCGCCGGGCTGAGCGCTAACTTTGCCACTGTGCTGCTTCTGGTTCTCGGTGGCGCGGGTATTATTGGCAGCGTAATTTTTGGCAAGCTGGGTAATCAGTATGCCTCGGTGTTGATAAGCGCGGCTATCGCCCTGTTGACCCTGTGCCTGGTGCTGCTATTGCCTGCTGCTGATAGCGAAATGCACCTGGCTGTCCTGAGTATTTTCTGGGGCATTGCCATTATGGTGATCGGCCTGGGAATGCAGGTGAAAGTACTGGCACTGGCTCCGGATGCCACTGACGTCGCAATGGCGCTGTTCTCCGGTATCTTTAATATTGGTATTGGCGCGGGAGCGCTGGTGGGGAATCAGGTAAGTCTGCACTGGTCGATGTCGACGATTGGTTACGTCGGTGCACTTCCTGCCGTTGCCGCGCTGATCTGGTCAGTGATTATCTTCCGCAAATGGCCGGTAACGCTGGAAGAACAACCACAGCAGCAATAAGAAAAAGGCCCGGTAGATATACCGGGCCCGTTGTTTAATGGTAGGTTTGGATGATTTCCAGCACGCCGTTAATAATAAACTGTACACCCATACACACCAGCAGGAAGCCCATCAGACGGGAAATAGCTTCGATCCCGCCTTTCCCCACCAGCCGCATAATTCCGCCAGAACTGCGCAGACATCCCCACAAGATAATCCCGACGACGGCAAAAATAATGGGCGGCGCAACCATGATCACCCAGTCCGGGAATTCGGAACCGTGCCGCACGGTAGAGGCCGAACTGATGATCATTGCAATCGTCCCCGGGCCAGCAGTACTCGGCATGGCCAGCGGAACAAAGGCAATATTGGCCGTCGGTTCGTCCTCCAGTTCTTCGGATTTGCTTCTCGCTTCCGGAGAATCATGCGCTTTCTGCTGAGGGAACAGCATACGAAAGCCGATAAACGCAACGATTAACCCGCCCGCAATACGCAACCCGGGAATCGAAATCCCAAACGTATTCATTACCACCTGCCCGGCGTAGTACGCGACCATCATAATGGCAAATACATAGACAGACGCCATTAATGACTGACGGTTACGCTCTGCGCTGTTCATGTTGCCAGCAAGGCCGAGAAACAGCGCCACGGTGGTTAACGGGTTTGCCAGCGGTAACAGGACTACCAGCCCCAGTCCTATTGCTTTAAACAAGTCCATCATAATGTCATCTTTCCTGTGCGTTTTTCGTCAACGGCAAGTATAAGGGCAAACTCCAGGGTTAAGCCATGTTGTCGATGTAAGGATTCATTAGTTCTCTTTACGCATAAACCCTACGGATCAGAACGTTAAAAACGCGCTATGCGTAGCGCGTTCCTGATGTTTTAGCAAAACGTGGCATGCGGCCACTCATTCATTTGACTTATATTTGCCTAAGCAATAATATCAGCCGTGACTAACTACTTGCCAGGGCAACCATTGTGAAAAGCACCAGTGATCTGTTCAATGAAATCATCCCACTGGGTCGTTTGATCTACATGGTTAATCAGAAAAAAGATCGTTTATTAAACGACTATTTGTCACCGCTGGATATCACGGCATCGCAGTTTAAGGTGCTCTGCTCCATCCGTTGTGCGGTGTGCATTACCCCTGTCGAATTGAAAAAAGTGCTGTCTGTCGATCTTGGCGCCCTGACGCGGATGCTGGACAGACTGGCCTGTAAAGGCTGGATAGAAAGGCTTCCGAATCCACATGACAAGCGCGGTGTACTGGTGAAACTCACCGAGCACGGCGCTGCAATTTGCGAGCAGTGTCATCAATTAGTAGGGCAAGACCTGCACCAGGAACTAACAAAAAACTTAACGGCGGAAGAAGTAGCAACACTTGAGCATTTGCTTAAGAGGATCCTGCCGTAAACAGAAAGAGGTATGACGATGTCCAGACGCAATACTGACACAATCACTATTCATAGCATTTTGGACTGGATCGAAAATAACCTTGAATCGCCACTCTCGCTGGAAAAAGTGTCTGAGCGTTCAGGTTACTCCAAATGGCACCTGCAGCGGATGTTCAAAAAAGAAACCGGCCATTCATTAGGTCAATACATCCGTAGCCGCAAAATGACTGAAATAGCGCAAAAATTGAAAGAGAGTAACGAACCGATCCTCTATCTTGCAGAGCGTTACGGTTTTGAGTCTCAGCAAACGCTGACCCGGACCTTCAAGAACTATTTTGATGTACCGCCGCATAAATATCGGGTGACGAATATGCATGGCGAATCCCGGTATTTGCTCCCGCTCAATCAATGCAATTGCTAATCGCCAGTTAACGACGTAACCGAGGAAATCATGAAACTTCTGTCTTATGCGATGCTGGCCCTGCTGCTTGTTGCGTCGGGCCAGAGCATGGCGGAACAGACCCCACAACCGACAACGCAAAATAATCGCGACGCGATGATTATGCCCCCTGCGCACGATCAGTCCCCGTTCGATTTTAATCATATGGGTGCCGGCAGCGATAAATCCGATGAGTTAGGCGTGCCTTATTACAATATGCACAGCCTGTAATTATTTAGCCCCGTCACTGCGGGGCTTTTTTTTTAACCCTTCACCTGCACAATCTTGCGCAAGCGAAAACCGAACACGTTGATATACAACCCCGCCATGATCAACAACGCACCAAGCAGTTGCAGCCCGGTTAACGTTTCATCCAGCAGCACAGCGGCACTGGCCAACCCTACCACGGGTACCAGCAACGACAATGGCGCAACACGCCAGGTTTCATAGCGCCCCAGCAGAGAACCCCAAATGCCATAGCCCACGATGGTCGCCACAAAGGCCAGATACACCAGGGACAGGATGGTAGTCATATCGATCGCCACAAGGCTCTGCACGATTTGCGCTGGGCCATCAAGCAATGCCGATGCCAGAAAAAACGGTACGACAGGAATTAATGCGCTCCACACCACCAGCGACATGACCGCTGGACGCGAAGTATGCTGCATAATTTTCTTGTTAAAGATATTGCCGCAGGCCCAGCTCAGTGCCGCCGCCAGCGTCAGCATAAAGCCAAGCATACCAACATGTTGTCCATTGAGGCTCGCCTCAATCAATACCAGCACACCGAACACCGCCAGCGCGATACCGACCAGTTGCTTCCCCTGTAAACGCTCGCCAAAGGCGAACGCGCCCAGCACGATAGTGAAAAAAGCTTGCGCCTGTAAAACCAGCGATGCCAGACCGGCAGGCATCCCAAACTTGATGGCGCTAAACAGAAAAGCGAACTGACCGAAGCTGATGGTCAGGCCATAGCCAAGTAACAGCGAGAGCGGGATCTTCGGGCGGGCAACAAAAAAGATTGCGGGAAACGCCACCAGTAAAAAGCGCAAGCCTGCCAGCATCAACGGCGGCATATTGTGTAGTCCCACCTTAATGACAACAAAGTTCAGCCCCCAAACTACGACAACCAGTAACGCCAGCAACCCATCTTTACGCGACATACCACCGCCCCTGCAAATATTAAATTTTTGTAAACAAGTTAAGGTAACGGAAATCGTTGTACCGTAACAGATCATTAATTCAGGTAGGCCACACAGGGCATTTTCAGACAACTTATTGAGTGTACATCACACTTTTAGCATGCTATTTGTTTCTGATATCTAAAAAAAACATAACAACATGCATTGTCGGGCAGAAAAATGAATATCTCACTGAGAAGGTCCACTCTCGCGTTACTCGCGTCATCTTTGTTATTAACCATTGGACGCGGAGCCACGCTACCATTCATGACGATTTACCTCAGTCGTCAGTATGGCCTGGGTGTCGATCTGATCGGTTATGCAATGACAGTAGCACTGACTATTGGCGTCGTTTTCAGTCTTGGATTCGGCATCCTGGCCGATAAATTTGAAAAAAAACGCTTTATGCTACTGGCGATCGCGGGCTTTGCTTGCGGCTTTATAGCGATTCCTCTGGTGCATAACGTGGTGGTGGTGGTTCTGCTCTTCGCGCTGATCAACTGTGCCTACTCCGTGTTTGCCACCGTGCTGAAAGCCTGGTTTGCCGATAACCTCTCAGCCACCACTAAAACAAAGATTTTCTCACTTAACTACACCGTGCTGAACATCGGCTGGACCGTTGGCCCGCCGTTAGGCACGCTACTGGTCATGCAAAGCATTAACCTGCCGTTCTGGTTGGCGGCCATATGTTCAGCCTTCCCGCTGGTGTTTATCCAGACATGGGTAAAACGCTCCGCAATCCCCTCTGAAGGTTTGAACGCGACAGTATGGTCACCCTCAGTTTTGCTGCGCGATAAAGCATTATGCTGGTTTACGTTGTCTGCGTTTCTGGCCTCGTTTGTCGGTGGTGCATTTGCATCCTGTATTTCTCAGTACGTGATGGTGGTTGCCGATGGTGATTTTGCTGAGAAAGTGGTGGCGGTCGTCCTGCCCGTCAACGCAGCAATTGTGGTATCGCTGCAATATGCTGTCGGACGCAGACTGACGTCTGCAAACATCCGCCCGCTGATGGCTGCGGGTACACTTTTTTTTGTTATCGGTCTGGTCGGTTTTACCTTCTCTGGCAACAGCCTGCTGTTCTGGGGGATTTCAGCCGCCTTTTTCACCATTGGCGAGGTCATCTACGCGCCGGGTGAATACATGCTGATCGACAACATCGCACCGGCAGGTATGAAAGCCAGTTACTTTTCCGCCCAGTCACTGGGCTGGCTTGGCGCGGCGGTAAACCCATTAGTCAGCGGGGTCATCCTGACCACACTGCCCCCATGGTCGCTGTTTGTCGCACTAATGGTGGCGATTGTCCTGGCCTGGGCGTTAATGATAAAAGGCATACGCGCCAAACCCTGGAGCCAGCCGGCAGTCTGCTGAAAATTACTGCGACAGTGCCAAAACGGCACTGTCGCCTGATTCAGATGGCAACCAACCCACGCACACCTTCTGCTGCCATATTTTCACCTGATCCACGTTGAATAATGCTGCCTCGCGACATTAACAGGTATTCGTCTGCAAGCTGTTCGGCAAAGTCATAAAACTGCTCCACCAGCAATATAGCCATATCACCACGATGGGCCAGTTGGCTGATAACCAGGCCAATCTCTTTTATCACCGAAGGCTGGATCCCCTCTGTTGGCTCATCGAGGATCAACAACTGCGGGCGACTGGCCAGCGCCCGGCCAATAGCTAACTGTTGCTGTTGCCCACCCGACAAATCACCACCCCGCCGGTATTTCATCTCCTGTAATACCGGAAACAACGCATAAATTTCATCCGGTACACGTTTTGCCTCTTGCGCTGAAAACCGGGAGAGTCCCAGCAACAGATTCTCTTCAACCGTCAGGCGAGGAAAAATATCGCGGCCCTGCGGCACATACGCTACCCCCGCCAGCACCCGCTGATGTGGCTTACGGAGAGTAATGTTTTTACCCTGCCAGATAACACTGCCGCTGCGGGTTGGAATCAGCCCCATCAGGCACTTCAGCAGTGTTGTTTTACCAACCCCATTACGCCCCAGCAGACATGTTACTTCACCGATACGCGCCTCAAAACTCACGCCGCGCAGGATATGGCTGCCGCCATAGTATTGATTTAGTTCATTTACCTGTAGCATCAGCACTCCTTAGCGTCCGAGATACACTTCAATCACCTGCTCATTGGCCTGAACATCGCGCAGGCTCCCCTCGGCCAGTACCCGCCCCTGGTGCAATACCGTGACGTGATCAGCAATGCTCTCAACAAACCCCATATCGTGCTCAACCACCATCAGAGAATGTTTTCCGGCAAGCTGGCGAAACAGTTCAGCGGTGTATTCCGTCTCAGCATCCGTCATCCCGGCAGCTGGCTCATCCAGTAGCAACAAATGCGGCTCCTGCACCAGCAACATACCAATCTCCAGAAATTGTTTCTGTCCATGGGAAAGGCGTCCGGCACGACGGGCGCGTTCGTTACTCAGTCGCAACAGCGTCAACATGTCATCAATGCGATCCCGCTGTTCTCCCGATAAACACGCCCGTAATGACCCCCAAACGGATTTATCATTTTTCATCGCCAACTCGAGGTTCTCTTCCACCGTCAACGCTTCAAAAACGGTCGGTTTCTGAAATTTGCGACCAATGCCCTGGCGAGCAATGGCGATGGCGTCGAGTGATGTTAAATCAATGGATTGATCGTAAATCGCCCGCCCACTTTGCGGCTTCGTTTTACCGGTGATGACATCCATCAACGTGGTTTTTCCCGCGCCATTGGGTCCAATAACGCAGCGTAACTCGCCAACCCCAATATTGAGCGTCAAATCCGTTAGCGCCTGGAAACCATCAAAGTTAACGTTTATTTTTTCCAGTTGGAGCACCGGATCTGTTTGATTGCGAAAACGATCGCCCGGCATCTGGCGGGTAAAAAGCCCTTCATCTGGCTGCATTATTTGTCTCCCTTGCGAAACAGACCAATTACGCCTCGAGGCAAAAACAGCGTAACGCCAATAAAAATCAGGCCGAGAAACAGTTGCCAGTATTCAGGCATGATGACGGTAAACCAACTTTTAGCGCCGTTCACGAGCACCGCGCCAAACACCGGGCCAATCAACGTACCGCGCCCACCCAGTGCGACCCAAATCGCGGCTTCAATTGAGTTGGTGGGTGACATTTCACTGGGGTTAATGATCCCCACCTGCGGAACATACAGCGCCCCCGCCAGCCCGCACAGGACGGCCGAGAGTGTCCATACCAGTAGTTTGAAACCCTTTGGGTCATACCCGCAGAACATCAACCGATTTTCAGCGTCGCGAACGGCTGTCAAAATACGGCCAAATTTACTGCGAGCCAGCGCCCATCCGAGCCACAGCGCCAGAATCAGCAGCACAACGGTCGCCAGGAACAACGCGATACGTGTCGTGGTCGCCGTCACCGAAAATCCCAGAATGGTGGTAAAACCGGTAAATCCGTTATTGCCGCCAAACCCGGTTTCGTTACGGAAGAACAACAGCATGCCGGCAAAGGTCAGCGCCTGCGTCATGATGGAGAAATAGACCCCTTTGATTTTTGAACGGAAGGCAAACCAGCCAAACACCAACGCCAGCAAGCCAGGCACCATAACAACCAATATCATCGCCCAAAGAAAATGCTGCGTTCCCCACCAGAACCACGGAAGTTCAGTCCACGACAGGAACGACATAAAAGCTGGCACCCCTTCACCAGATGCCTGGCGCATCAGGTACATCCCCATCGCATAACCGCCCAGCGCAAAGAAAATACCGTGGCCCAGCGACAGCATTCCGGCATATCCCCACACCAGATCCAGGGCAACTGCCACAATGGCATAACAGAGAATTTTCCCAACCAGTGTCAGTGTCCAGACAGATATCGCCAGCGGATGATCCGTAGGCAGCAGCGCGAGAAATGGCAGAATAATCAGTGCCAGCAGTAAAGCCAGCCCCAGCACACAGGTAATACGCGGCGCTTTGCGCGCCAGCGTTAATGTCATTGGCATCGTCATCAGTCAATGACCCTCCCTTTTAGCGCAAACAGCCCCTGCGGACGTTTTTGAATAAACAGAATAATCAGCACCAGAATCATAATTTTGCCGAGGACGGCCCCAACCTGCGGTTCGAGAATTTTGTTGAAAATCCCCAAACCAAACGCCGCCGCGACGCTCCCGGCAAGCTGTCCAACGCCACCCAGCACCACCACCAAAAATGAATCAATGATGTAGCTTTGCCCCAGTTCTGGTCCAACGTTGCCCAACTGCGATAGCGCCACGCCCCCAAGTCCGGCAATGCCGGAGCCGAGACCAAATGCCAACATATCCACGCGCCCCGTGGGAACGCCGCAGCAATCTGCCATGCTGCGGTTTTGTGTCACTGCACGCACGCGCATACCCAGACGGGTTTTATTCAGCAACAACCAGGTGAAGGACAGCACCAGAATGGCAAATCCCAGCACCACAATCCGGTTCCACGGCAAAATCAGATTGGCATAGACCTGAATACCGCCCGACAGCCATGCCGGGTTAGCTACCTCAAGGTTTTGCGCACCAAAGGTCATGCGCACCAACTGGATCAGCATCAGGCTAATCCCCCAGGTTGCCAGTAGCGTTTCAAGTGGGCGTCCGTACAAATGGCGGATCACTGTGCGTTCCAGCAGCATTCCCATAGCGGCGGTCAGCAGGAAGGCAACCGGCAGCGCAATCAGCGGATAAAAGGCTAACCACTGCGGGAAAAACTGGCTCATCAGCTGTTGCACTATCCAGGTACAATAAGCACCAAGCATCAGCATTTCACCGTGCGCCATATTAATGACGCCGAGTAGTCCGTAGGTGATGGCCAGCCCCAGCGCCGCCAGCAATAAAATAGACCCGAGCGATAATCCCATAAACGCCTGGCCAAGCAACTCTCCAACCTTCATTCGATGTTCAATGGTATTCAGGCTTTCGCTGGCGGCAGCGCGTACACGCGCATCGGGTTCATGGTCCAGCTGGGTGAAAGGCTGTAATCGTGCTTGTGTTTCAGGATCATTGGATGCGCCCAGCAATTCGATGGCCCGGCACCTGACATCGGGCGAACTACTGTTCAGTTGCAGGTTTGCCAGAGCAGCCGCCAGGGCGGATTTCACGCCAGCATCCGTCTCCTGCAGCAGCCTTTGCTGCAAAAATGGCAGCATCACTGGCAGTGCTTCACGTTGTAATGTTCGGGCAGCAGTCATTCTAAAAGTGACATTGTCACTTAATAACTGATGAACAGACAATGTGCCAGCCACCAGGTTACGCAGGCGGTTAGTCAGGCGGATTTTTTTTAATTCACCACTGGGTGTGCTGGCCGCCCCCAGAGATTGCACACGCGAACCGTTCATCGTGAATGCATTTTTAACGTCGTCGGTCAGCAGGTTTTCGCCACTCAGGGCATTAAGCAAAGGTAAACGCTGAACATCGGGGTTAATCGCCCATTGTTCCAGTAATGTCGCCTGCTGTGTCCGACTGGCCGCGGCGAAGGTATCGGCATCTGTTGCCTGCGCTATCCACGGCAAAAGCCACGTCAGCAACAACACGCCACGAATAAAGCGCATGGCTTTCATGATAGCGTTCTCCAAAATTGGGCCCTCCCACAGGAGGGCGTAAGATCAGTTGCTGGCGGTTTTGACGGGCTGCTCAGATTTTTTATCATTCCCGGCGATATACGGACTCCACGGTTGGGCACGGACCGGGGCATCCGTTTGCCATACCACGTTAAACTGACCGTTACTTTCAATTTCGCCAATCATGACGGGTTTATGCAGGTGATGGTTCGTTGCATCCATTGTCAGCGTAAAGCCAGAAGGTGCAGAGAATGATTGCCCCGCCATGGCCGCACGGACTTTATCGACATCCGTCGTTCCGGCTTTTTCAACCGCCTGCGCCCACATGTGCAGGCCAACATACGTGGCTTCCATCGGATCGTTCGTGACCACCGAATCAGCATTCGGCAGTTTGTGCGCTTTCGCATAGGCGCGGTAATCAGCGATAAATTGCTTATTGGTGGCATTATCAACGGATTCAAAATAGTTCCAGGCCGCAAGATTGCCTACCAGGGGTTTGGTATCAATACCGCGCAACTCCTCTTCTCCAACAGAGAACGCAACAACCGGAACATCGGTCGCTTTCAGACCCTGGTTTGCCAGCTCTTTATAGAACGGAACGTTAGAGTCGCCATTAATGGTTGATACCACCGCCGTTTTTCCCCCGGCGGAGAATTTTTTGATGCTGGCGACGATGGTCTGGTAATCGCTGTGGCCAAACGGGGTATAAACCTCTTCAATGTCTTTATCCGCAATGCCTTTTGAATGCAGCCAGGCACGGAGAATTTTGTTAGTTGTTCGCGGATAGACGTAATCGGTGCCCAGCAGGAAGAAACGTTTTGCACTGCCACCGTCTTCACTCATCAGATACTCAACCGCGGGAATGGCCTGCTGATTGGGCGCAGCGCCGGTATAGAAAACGTTAGGTGACATCTCTTCACCTTCATATTGCACGGGATAAAACAACAGGCCGTTTAACTCTTCAAATACCGGCAGTACAGATTTGCGCGAAACCGATGTCCAGCAACCGAAAACCACCGCCACTTTGTCCTGGCTTAGCAGCTGACGGGCTTTTTCGGCAAACAGCGGCCAGTTTGACGCCGGATCAACCACTACCGGCTCCAGTTTTTTCCCCAGTACACCGCCTTTGGCGTTGATCTCATCAATGGTCATCAACGCCACATCCTTCAGCGGTGTTTCAGAAATAGCCATTGTCCCGGACAACGAATGCATGATGCCAACTTTAATGGTGTCGGCAGCCTGAACGCTAAAACTCATCCCCATAGCCACAACAGAGGCCGAAAGAGCAAAGGCTTTTAATAATGTACGACGCTGCATAGTTTCACTCCTGAAAGTAGACTTGCTGAAAGCTCCGGTGCAGCCGGAAAGGCAAAACGGTGCAAATTAAGGGTGTTCAGAAGGAATAAGGCAAAAACAGTGCCAGATATGAAAAAGGCATATAATTCAATAAATTATAAATACCATCAATGAAATGCAGATAAAAAGAATGCGTCGCCATGACGGCAAGAGAGAAGAATTGAACCACCATGACACAGTGTTGCATTATAAACGTGCAACATCTTGTGCCCGGACAACCCGGTAGCTGCAGCGGATTACAAGATAAAATTATGATTATTTGCAGATGGGTGCGCCTGTTTCGTCACGATTATTTATTTTCTTCGACGAGAAAAAGCCAAAACCTTACATTTCAGACGAAATATTCACACAGTTCACTCTTTGTTTAAGTTCGAATTGCTACTATAGTCATTAACGAGGTGAAATTAAGGTAAGAGAGGAAACTCAATAGATAAAGGAGCATTTACTATGCTGGGTAATATGAATATTTTTATGGCTGTTCTGGGAATTATTTTATTTTCCGGTTTCCTGGCCGCGTATTTTAGCCACAGATGGGATGATTGATGAACGGAGATAATCCTGCACCGAACCGGCCCCTTGTCGCATAACTGCACAAGGGGCCATTTTTTTACCTGCTTCCCTTCCCTGAATCATTTCTCAGAATTACAGATAAAAAAAACCGCCGGAGAAACCAGCGGTAAATGCTTGCATGGATAGATTTGTGTTTTGCTTTATACGTTATCTGGCAATTCCCTGCGAAGATAACGAATAGTCGGCTAACATATCATCGACAACCACAATGGAAGTTAAACGAAACGTAACTACAGCCGGTCTACACTGATAAAATTCACGCTCTGACGCGCGGTGTCAGTTGATCATTAGTGCCAACTAGCGTGATTTTCTCTTTTTCATCCATAAACATGCAGCGATTCCTGCCGGTTTGTTTCCCTTCATACATGGCTCTGTCAGCACGTCCAAGACCGTTGTCCAGCGTTTCACCCTGTTGAACTCTGGTAATGCCAGCCGTTACCGTTATGCCGATTTCGCCTTCTGGATAAGGGATTTTTTTCTGGCCAATCAGATGACAAAGACGCAACCCTGCCTGGCATGCCTGCTCGTCCGTTTTGGTTCGGATGATGACAATAAACTCCTCACCACCATAGCGATAAGCAACCTCATCGTATCGAGTCCATGCTAATAAATTTGACGCCAGACTGCGCAACACCATGTCACCAACCAGATGTCCGTAGGTATCATTAACATGTTTAAAACGGTCGATATCCAGCAACAATATGTACAGGTTAAGCGGCTCAGCATCGAGTAACTGCTGGTCAAACGACTCATCAAGCATTCTTCTGCCAGGCAAACCTGTTAACACATCAATATTACTGCGGATAGTCAGTAAATATATTTTGTAGTCCATGACCGCAGACGTAAATCCCAGTAACGCATCCTGGAAACTGTCGAAATGCCATGAATGGCTACGCTCTTCCACGATTGCCAATAGCAATTCCTTGCCTAACAAATGCATTTTCTCATGTGTCGCGTGAATATTGCTGACATAACTGCATTCATCATCATCGTGCTGTGGATGGTCTTTGAGCCACTGCCCAAATTGACAAACAGTGTGAGAGTCATCGCCCGAAATATCAGGCTGAGTAACATCTGATGACACCACACAGCGGAACATTTTCACTAGCCACTTATAATGAGCATCAATTGATTTGTTAAGTTCGATTAAAATTACATCTATTTCCTGCGTTCTTCTGATCATCACGGTTTCCTTCCCTGTATGAACATTTAGACATGGGCATTTTAGCGCCAAAAAGGAAAACTTATGTAAATTTTTTAATAGTAATTAATATTAAGGAAAGAAAACAAAGATTACTTCGCATGATAATAAATTAACTTGAAATTAAAATAATCATGATAATCAATGCGATAGATTTTATTCTATTTTTCTTTTTTATATTTAATGGAACCGAACATCCATGAGTTAAATCTCAAAAATAACGATAATATTAACCGCATGAAATGTGATATTTGAGAACGATTTCCTCAATGAACGGCTTCGTGGTAAAGAATCTGCCCGCCCATACCTGAAATCAGCTTATCTACCCGAATATAATCCTTATAGAAAAAAGAGGGAGCATCATCCCAGTGACAGAGCGCGATTTCACGCTTCAGATATGTGTCATAGTAGATAAGTTGCATATCGTTTTGGGGAAGATATTCCCTCATAGATATATCATTTCAATCTTAATGTGTACCGACTGATAAATTTATATGGCACACCGTGACACGTACCTTTGGGAATCAAGGATCGGCGTTAATAGAAGCTATACGTTGATGTATGAAGCGCCCCATTGAACTCACAGCACAAAGCGGACAATCTAACTGAGCCAAAGATCCACGGTGAGCGAACAGCGGAAGTTCGCAGATGATTTTACTTCTGATGAAGGCGCTTCTTAAATCGTTGTGTGTTAAACAACGGTGTGTAAGTCAGTTCATCACTTTCACCTTACCTTCTCATCTATCAATCCGTTTTTATTAAAGAAATTTCTCATTCTGCCGATTCAACATTAGGAGCTGTATATATGGCGGGGTCGTGTATGCCGCCAACAGCAACAGACGCTAGATGCGCGGTATAGTTTTAAGTTGGGCGATCGCGCAATGTGTTGAAAGGATATGCAGTCTACCTGCCTGCCGCAACCCAACTGAGTAAAACGAATTAACTTCAAAGGATTCTGCATGTCTGCTGTTATTGAGACCTCCGGACAGGTCTACAAGAAAATCTCACAAGAAGTTGGACGCATTCTCGATAATCTTACTAAGCCTGTAACCGACACTGCGCTAAAGAAAGCCAACGACCAGGCCCGTCTTCAACTTGAAAGTTTCCAGACACGGTTAAATGAAGCCATCGAAAGCTTGAGCGCGAATGCAGAGTGGGAGACGTTTACTATCGCCTTCTATGGCGAAACAAACGCCGGAAAATCAACAGTTATTGAGGCACTGCGCATCCTGCTTAAGGAAGAATCTAAACTCGCCAGACAAGATGCTTTTCGCAGGTATCAGCAACAACATAATCTCTCGCCTGAGATTCTTGAAAACAGCGACCGGCTGTTGAAAGACAATGAGACCCGGACCGAGGCCCTTAGCCGGGCTTTAGCAGAATTACGAGGAAGTTATGCTGCGCGGGAAGCTGAACTTGAGAAAGAATTGTCGCTACTGAGCACGCTTATCGAAGATCAGAAAAAGCATTGGTCCGCAATACGTCGACTGATAGCCCTATACATTCTGTCCCCAGAGCAAAAGCAACAACAACAGCTGAGGAAGCGACAGCTGGCATTGGACGCTGAAATTAGTCAGGCAACACAACCCTTAACAAGCCAGCAAGCGGAATGCGACAGAGAGCGGCAGACGATTATAGAGCTAAGGGCAAGAATGGAGAACCAACTTGGCGAACTAAGCGCGCTGGCGGATGGTGAAATCATCGGCACTGGTCTGTCAGACTTCACTCTGGACGCCACTCTTTATCCTTTCGAAGCCCATGGCCAGCGTTTTGCTCTACTGGATATTCCTGGTATTGAAGGTAAAGAGAGCAAGGTGCTCGAACAAATTAAGCGAGCGGTCGAGAAAGCGCATGCGGTGTTTTATGTAACCAGCAAAGCAACTGCGCCGCAGAAAGGTGATGAAGAAAATCCCGGAACACTGGAGAAAATTAAATCACACCTTAATGCACAGACCGAGGTCTGGACATTGTTTAATAAGCGTGTGACAAATGCGATGGGTCTTAGCAAACCTTTGGTGGATCAAGATGAAGCGCAGAGTATCAAGGATCTTAATGAAAAAATGCGCGAACAACTGGGTGACAACTATCGAGATACGCTGGTTGTCAGTGCCATGCCAGGGTTTCTCAGTGTGGCTGAACATTTGGTGCCTGGTGGGTCGCACATTAAAAGCCGCGATAAATTTCTAAAATCCTTTACCAGAGAACAGTTACTTGAGAAAACGGGCGTTGCGGAACTTGCGCGCGTATTAACACAGCAGCTCGTGACCGACAGCAAAGAAAAAATTACCCGCTCAAATACCCAAAAAACTCGTATTGTGCTGGATGATATTGCTGCACAAGTGACTACGCTGCAACAGGACACCTATGCCGGGCTTGCCAGTCAGTTCAGTGATAAAAAAGACAGTGCGCATAAGCAGCTTGACCTTGCTCTGAAGTCACTGTACCAGCGACTGATTGACCGAGCTGATGAGGGAATTAGCCAGTTCCGTAATCAGGCACGGGAACAAGTTTATCAGGCCATTGACGGTGACATTAGCACCGACCGTTTTAAAAGTGAGCTGGAGTCTGCCATCAGCAGGGAGCACGGTAAGCTTGAAAAATCCCTCCCAGAAGCACTGAAAAAAGAGCTCGAACGTTTTCAGCTTGAGACTAGCGACATCATTGAGCAATTCCAGCAGCACGCTCACGAAATACTCGACACCTTCGCAAGCCTGCAAAAACATCAGTTCAGTAATGAGTTTCCACTCACCATTGATATTGATAATGGCATCAAGGTCTCAGGGCTATTGGCATCGCTTGCAGGAGGTGCGCTGTTATTTTGGAACCCCGCGGGGTGGCTAGTCCTTGCCCCTGCACTCGCAAGCCTTGCCTTTGCGGCTTACAAGGCGGTGCGCAGCTTTTTCAGCTCCAACTACAAAATGTCGCAACAGAAGCAGTCAACTGACAAAAATCTCAGCAATGTGGCCTCTCATATGAATGACACAATCTTAGAAGGTATCGAAAAGGCCTTCCCTGAATTGAAGAAGAAAATAGCCGAACTCAAAGTAATGTTGGAAGCACCGGTACAGCAGGTATCGAGCATAAATGAGATTTTGACTCAGGCGGCCGCAGCGTTGCGCCTGTTATCTAATGAAATTGATTTTTCTGGAGCTAAGTAATGGAAAAAACGCTTGAGGCTTTTAAAGCGCAACAGTTACGCAATATTTACATTTTGGATGAACTGACTGCATTTCTCGAACAGGGAGAAAAGGTCGGTGTCCCGGTCGATGTGCAACTTATTCATAAAATTGAGGCGGCCAAAGAGAATGCTGCGAATGGGAAATTAAAAATCGCTCTGATCGGTGGTTTTTCCGAAGGTAAAACCTCCATTGCAGCGGCATGGATGGGGCGTCTGGATAAAGCCAGCATGAACATCAGCCATCAGGAGTCATCCAACGAAGTCAAAGTGTACGACGTGGGTTCTGATTTTGTTCTGATCGATACGCCTGGGCTGTTTGGTTTTAAAGAGCAGTTCAATGAGGACACCCGAGTCGTCGAAAAATACAAGGACATGACAAAAAAGTATATCAGCGAGGCACATCTGATCCTCTACGTAATGAACTCCACCAACCCGATTAAAGAAAGCCACAAGGCCGACCTTGAATGGTTGTTCCGCACACTGAACTTGCTCGATCGAACGGTGTTTGTGCTTAGCCGTTTTGATGAGGTAGCGGACGTAGAGGACGAAGAGGATTACACGTCCAATATGCTGGTGAAACGCCAAAATGTGAGTTCTCGTCTTAGTGACCTGATTGCGCTGACCCAGCAGGAACGTGATGCGCTCAGTATTGTTGCTGTTGCGGCCAACCCCTTTGATATGGGAACGGAATATTGGCTGGAGAACCCTGAGAAATTCCTGGCCCTGTCCCACATCGTCGAATTGCAGGATGCGACGAGTTACAAAATCGAGCGCAGCGGCGGTGCACTGGCACTGTGTGAAGAGACGAAAAAGAGCGTAATAAAGGATATTTTGTTCCGGAAACTTCCTGAGGCGATCGCTAACGATGATCGTATTAAGAAGGAGGTTGAAGGTCTTGCATCGATGCATACCCGGATCTCTAAAGAGCTACTCATGATGCAACGCGACATCACTGACGCCCGCATCAGTTTGAAAACCTTCGTTACTGATTACTTCAAAGATTTGATTTTGAGGGCCAAAGGCCTAAGTCTCGAAACCTATGTGGAATTTTTCGAGAACGAAATAGGCGAAAAAGGCATCGTGATTAATACCCGTCTCGAAAACGAGTTTGACCGTCGTGTCCAGTCCGTTAACAATGCTATCCGGAAAATGCATCTGGGCTACAGTGCGGAGATTAATCATTACAACGGCAATATTGCAGCCATGGGTAAGCAAGGGCTGAATTACATCGTTAAGAGTAATTTCATCAACAGTACAACCGTGATTGCGGCGCGTGATGGCGTGGTAACGGTTGGCAAAATGGCCGGATTAGAACTGGGAAAATTTCTGAAATTTAAGCCCTGGGGTGCCATAAAATTTGCAAAAGGCATGAACGGCGCGCTGGTATTTGTCGGCGTTGCGCTTGAACTCTGGGATACCTATAACCAAGCGAAGCGTGAAGAAGAGTTCAAGAAAATGATTGAAACCATGGTGGGAAATTTTAATCAGCAGCGCGAGGGGTTAATTAATTCGCTGGAAGAGAATGATTTTGACCGTAAGCATTTTACCGGCTTCGCACAGATGCAGGACGAAATGATCAACCTTGAGACAACGATGCAGGCGATCCGCGAGCGACAATCCCTTTTTTCCCGCTGGCGCGCGGATGTGGAAGCGATTGACGCTGAATACACGCGTGCGAATGACTGAGTCTGGAAGAAACCTGGATGGGGCACGGAGGGTTGTAATATGCTTGGCCCAGATACGTTTTCAAATGTTGCCTTGAAGATGGCGCAGGCCTTATTTCTTTAACTTTTAAAGTTCTAAATGGATCTTGGCCTTCGCCCTCGCCTTTAGCACAATAGGCACCTAAGAGTTAGCCGTGGAAGCTGGAGTGCTCTCTGCCACGGCTTGAATTCCTCGTGCGATTAATCTTTATAAGTGAAGCAGCGTTGAGTTCTTCAGGCTGACTCAACTTAACGCAAGTGGCAGTCGCTAACAACATTCGCTTCTGGCACAGAGCGGGCGAAGGTACTCCCCCCAGAAAATTTTGCAGAATTTAAGGATTCATTTTAGGGATGAATTTTGGGCAAGAAAAAATCACGCTAAAAACCGGGCATCGCGCCCGGTTCAATTTTTTGGCAGACAATGCCTTAGGCGCTCAAACCACGATGTTTGAGCATTGGCTCCATTTTTGGATCTCGGCCGCTCCATTGGCAATAAAGCTCAGCTAAGTCAGTGCTGTTACCACGGGACAAAATCGCTTCGCGGAATTTCTGCCCGTTTTCACGGGTCAATCCGCCCTGCTCTACAAACCACTGATAGCCGTCATCGGCCAACATTTGCGTCCATAAATAGGCATAATACCCTGCGGCATAGCCACCACCGAAGATATGGGCAAAATAGCTGCTGCGATAACGCGGCGGTACAGCCTGCAGATCCAATCCTTCCGCAGCCAGGGCCTGCTGCTCAAATTCATCAACTGACAGCGATGACACACACTGCTCCAGGCTGTGCCAGCGCATATCCAGCAATGCAGCACTGAGAAGCTCCGTCATATCATAGCCTTTGTTAAACAAGCTGGCCCGTTGCATCTTCTCCAGCAATGGCTGGGGCATTTTTTCACCCGTTTCAACATGGCGAGCATAACGCGCGAAAACCTGCGGATCACTCGCCCAGTGTTCGTTTATCTGCGACGGGAATTCGACGAAATCACGCGGGGTATTCGTGCCCGACAGCGTCGCATACCGTTGGCTGGCAAACAGACCATGTAACGTGTGTCCGAACTCATGGAACAACGTGATGACATCATCCCACAGCAGCAAGGCGGGTTGGCCCTGAGCAGGTTTCTGATAATTGCAGACGTTGTAAATTACCGGCCTGGTTTCATTTTGCAGAGATTGCTCAACAAAATTTCCCATCCAGGCACCACCGCTTTTTGATTCACGGGCAAAGAAATCACCATAAAATAGCGCCAGTCCTACGCCATCATGATCGAAAATCTCCCAAACCCGTACATCCGGATGATAAACAGGGATGTCAAAGCGCTCGATGAATTTAATGCCAAATAGCTGGTTTGCTGTCCAGAAAACACCTTCATTCAGCACCGTATCCAGGGCAAAGTAAGGTTTAAGCAGAGCTTCATCAAGAGCATATTTTTCACGACGCACCTGCTCGGCATAAAATGCCCAGTCCCAGGCCTCAACCTCGAATTGTCCCTGTTGCTGATTAATCGCTTTCTGAATTTCAGCCTGCTCATTCAGCGCGCGTTGACGTGCTGCGGGCACGATCGCCCGCATAAAAGAAAGTGCCGCTTCTGGCGTTTTCGCCATCTGGTCGGCAATTTTCCAGGCAGCAAAATTCGCAAAACCCAGTAATGTTGCCTGCTCTCTGCGGATCTCCACCAGCCGTTTAATGATAGCGCGAGTATCGTTGGCATCATTTTTTTCCGCCCGCGTCCATGCCTGGGTAAACAGGTTTTCTCGTGTCTGTCGATCGCGTAACGCAGCAAGTGCCGGTTGTTGTGTGGTGTTCAATAGTGGGATAACCCAGCGAACCTCAAGTCCTTTGTCGCTGGCGGCTTGCGCCGCAACGGCAATTTCTTCTGCGCTGAGTCCGTCAAGCTGCCGGACATCATCCACGATCAGTGCACCCGCTTTGTTCGCCGCCAGCAGACGCTGATTGAACTGGCTGGTTAACGTCGCCGACTCCGTATTTAGCGCTTTCAGGCGTGCTTTATCGGCATCATTAAGACATGCACCAGCCAACACAAAGCGTTGGTGAACCACCTCCAACAGACGCAATGATTCACCTTCCAGCGCCAGCGAAGAGCGTTGCTGCCAGACGGCATCTATACGCGCAAAAAGTGCGTCATTGAGATAGATATCATTGGCCAGCGCGGCCAGTTCGGCGGAGAACTCCTCGTCAAGACGCTGCAGCTCATCGTTGGTATGCGCTGCCGTCATCGCAAAGAAAACGCTGGTGACGCGCGTCAACAACGCCCCACTTTGCTCAAGCGCCAGCAACGTATTTGTGAAATCAGGAGCCTGTTGGTTTTGCACAATCGCCGCTATTTCAGCGCGCTTTTGTTTCACACCTTCATCAAACGCGGGCCGATAATGGCAATCTTCAATCTGATCAAATTGCGGTGCCTGGTAAGGTAATGTGCTGTGGTGCAAAAAAGGATTTGTTAACGACATCTTTTCCTCCTGAAAACGATTTGTTTACTAGAGTAGGCCTCCCAGGATTTGACCGCAATCTCGTTAAGCAGGAATAGCTCTGAACAGAAATGACGTGCTATGGTAGTACTACATAAAAAGCGTTGAGGAACAGTGAGATGATCGTTTTAGTAACCGGAGCAACAGCAGGTTTTGGTGAGTGCATTACGCGTCGTTTTATTGAGAATGGGCATAAAGTTATTGCCACCGGACGCCGCCAGGAACGTCTGCAGGAACTGAAAGATGAACTGGGTAATAATCTGTATATCGCCCAGCTTGACGTACGCAATCGCGCATCCATTGAAGAGATGCTGGACGCCCTGCCTGCCGAATGGCGCAATATCGATATCCTGGTCAACAATGCCGGTCTGGCGCTGGGTCTTGAGCCAGCCCACAAAGCGAATGTCGATGACTGGGAAACCATGATCGATACCAACAACAAAGGCCTGATTTATATGACTCGTGCCGTTCTGCCTGGCATGGTCGAGCGTAACCGCGGACACATAATTAATATCGGCTCTACCGCCGGTAGCTGGCCGTACGCTGGCGGGAACGTTTATGGTGCAACCAAAGCGTTTGTTCGTCAGTTTAGTCTGAACCTGCGTACAGACTTACACGGCACGGCGATCCGCGTTACCGACATTGAACCCGGACTGGTTGGCGGTACCGAGTTCTCTAATGTGCGTTTCAAAGGCGACGATGATAAAGCAGGTAAAACCTACGAAAATACCACTGCACTGACTCCGCAAGATGTCACTGAAGCTGTATGGTGGGTTGCTTCGTTACCGGCTCATGTCAACATCAATACCCTTGAGATGATGCCAGTCACCCAGTCTTTTGCCGGGCTTAGCGTGCATCGAAGCTAAATGAGATACCCGGCCTTGTGCCGGGTATAGAAAGCGCTCGATAAGTGATAAAATAGCCGGGTTAACTCTCTAATAAGTAAGAATGAATGACCGTAGAAACGCAGCTCAACCCTACACAGCCGGTAAATCAACAGATTTACCGTATTCTTCGCAGCGATATCGTGCATTGTCTGATTGCACCTGGTACGCCATTGTCGGAGAAAGAGGTTTCCGTACGCTTTAACGTGTCTCGCCAGCCGGTACGAGAAGCATTCATCAAACTGGCAGAAAACGGTTTGATTCAGATCCGTCCACAACGTGGCAGTTACGTGAATAAGATCTCGCTGTCGCAGGTGCAAAATGGCTGTTTTGTACGTCAGGCCATTGAGTGTGCCGTAGCCCGCCGCGCCGCCTCGATGATCACCGATAACCAGTGCTATCAACTGGAACAGAATCTGCACCAGCAACGCATTGCCATCGACCGTAAGCAGCTCAACGATTTCTTCCAGCTTGATGATGAGTTTCATCAGAAGCTGGCATTAATCGCTGATTGCCAGCTTGCCTGGGACACCGTCGAGAATATTAAAGCCACGATTGACCGTGTGCGCTATATGAGTCTGGATCATGTCTCCCCACCTGAAATGCTACTTCGTCAGCACCATGATATCTTTGCAGCGCTGGTAAAACATGATGGCGATGCCGTCGAGCATGCAATGATGCTGCATCTACAGGAAATTAGCGAATCTGTTCAGCTTATTCGTCAGGAAAATAGCGACTGGTTTAGCGAAGACTAATACGTAGCTCACCTCTCACTGAGGTGAGTTTCCCCGAACAATTCCCTCTCTTGCATATCCCGATAAAAAAAGCTGTGATTTTGATCGAAAACAAAAAAAATCATTAACGAGAAGCGTATTTATATTGCGCCCGTTACGTGGGACTAAAAGCCCACGGGCTTTGACGGTAAGTTGGAAAGGAGAAAACACCATGAAAACATACGATCGTAACCGCAACGCAATCACCACTGGCAGCCGTGTCATGATTAGTGACACCGGACTCACCGGCCGTATTACAGCCATTGACACCGATGGCCTGACCGCTGAGCAAATCCGCCGCGGTAAAACAGTGGAAATCGAAGGATGTGAAGGCAAATATGCCCCCCTCGAACTGATTCGTTTAGGCATGAACTAATTGGTGTGAATGCCAAAAACAATGCGCCATCTGGCTGTCGTTAAAGCCGGATGGCGACATAAAGCGTTATCTTACTGACAGTAATTTCGCAGCATATTTTGCAACCGTTGCCTTCGCGCCTTCCGCCAGCAAAGTCAGGTACGCTTCTGTAACCCGCTTTTTAAACCGTTCAACCTGTGGCAGTTCGTCACCAAAAATAGCGTCAATAGCCAATAGCGCCTGCACACGATCTTCACCTTCGTGACTGTTCTGTACCGCTTTCTGGATCACTGGCAGCAGCGGATCGCTAATTTCAATGGCTTGTCCCTGTTCATCCACGCCCCCGACATAGCGCATCCAACCCGCCACACCGAGTGCAAGCAGATCAAAACCACTGCCGTGCACGATATGCCAACGCACAGAGTCAAGCATACGTTGCGGCAGTTTCTGACTACCGTCCATTGCAATCTGCCAGGTACGGTGGCGCAACGCCGGGTTGCTATAGCGGTCAATCAGTAAGTCGGCATAATGCTGAAGATCCACCCCTTTCACTTTTAATGTTGGCGCTTGCTCCTGCAGCATCAACGCGCGGGCGGCGACACGATAGTTCTCATCACCCATGCAGTCGTTGATGTGTTGATATCCTGCCAGGTAGCCGAGGTAAGCAAGGAAAGAGTGGCTGCCGTTAAGCATACGCAACTTCATCTCTTCGAACGGGATAACATCTGCCACCAGTTCAGCCCCGGCTTTTTCCCACTCTGGACGCCCTGCGACAAAGTTATCTTCAATGACCCACTGACGGAACGGTTCGCATGCCACACCCGCCGGATCGCGTACCCCGGTAAGTTGTTCAATTTTGTCCAGCGTATCTGCGGTTACCGCCGGGACAATACGGTCAACCATTGTTGACGGGAACGTCACATGTTGTTCGATCCATGCAGCCAGCTCAGCATCCACCGCGCGGGCATACGCAGTGACAACATTGCGCATCACATGGCCGTTTTCAGGCATGTTGTCGCAGGACATCACGGTAAACGCACCTAAACCTGCGGCTTTACGGCGTGCAAGTGCTTCAACCACCACACCCGGTGCCGTCTTCGGCTGTTTTGGGTTTTGCAGGTCGGCGACAATCATCGGGTTATCCAGCATCAATTGCCCGGTAGCCGGAGAATGGCAATACCCCTTCTCAGTTATGGTCAGGGAAACGATCGCCACCTGCGGTTCGCACAGCGCAGCCAGTACAGCTTCCAGACCATCAACCTGCGCATGCAACGCCTTTTTAACCACGCCAACAACTCTTGCGGTCCAGGCATCCGCAGACATTTCCGCAACGGTGTACAGGTTATCTTGCTGTTTCAAATCAGCAATCTGCTGCTCTCCACCAATCAGGTTTACTTCGCAGTATCCCCAGTCACTATTGTGATCTGCTGCCAGGATGTCAGCGTATACCCCCTGGTGTGCACGGTGGAAAGCACCGAACCCCAGATGAACAATACGCGGAACCAGTTTTGTACGATCGTAGCCAGGAAGTGCAGCCTTTGCCGCTAAGAGCTTGTTTTGCATTGTATGACCTACTTATCAATGAAATCAGGACTGTCTCAGAGTAACGCCTGTATGGTTGTATGTTTTGATTTGCATTAAACTTTCTATGATTGGTATGACATCATTTAAAGCTGTGTAATAGCATGATCAGGCCATCAGTTCAGACCTGACCATACCCTGTCCGTACTAGCCAGCCTGAGTGGCTCCAGCACGAACCGTCTCGGTTTTGCTCACTTCCGCAGCATCTTCCAGGACACTCAAATCACGGTCTTTCACTTCAGGCATTAGCAATGCTGAAACCAAACCAATCAGCGAGTAAGCCATAACCATCACCAGAATCGGCCACCAGGAATTTGTCATGTTGCAGAAAATACCGGCCAGAACAGGACCAAAACCAACGGCCACCAATCCACCGACCTCTTTTGAAATTGCCATTCGGGTGAAGCGATTACGCGCACCGAACATTTCAGCCATTGTGATATTTTCGAGTGCGAACAATCCCAGCACCGCAAAATTATGAATAACAATCAGCGCTGTCATAATGACGCCGGGGCTATACGTTTTATCTACAACAATCGATAACATGGGATAAGCAAGAATAATTGCAGATATATTCAGAATTATATATGGTAAACGGCGACCAAATTTATCTGACAACCACCCTAGTAAGGGTATTGTAATAAAACCAAGCACAGAACTAATCATTAAGGCATCTGTCGGTATTGATTTATCAAACAACAATGTTTGCACCAAATATCCGGCGAGGAAAGTCTGAATTAGACCTGAGTTACCCGCCTGTCCAAAACGTAAGCCGGTTGCCAACCAGAAAGATTTACTGGTAAACATTGCACCCAGCGTATTTTCTGACGGGTTATTCAATGCAGGTGCGTTTTCCTCATTATTAACTTTCTCAAATACTGGACTTTCTTTGAGATTCATTCGCAACCAGATGGCGAAAACCATAACCACTACACTCGCCAGAAACGGAATTCGCCAACCCCAGGCTAACAATTCCTCACGATCAAGGGCAAAGAACATCACGGCCCAGATTGCAGTAGCACTTAATGTGCCGCAGTTAGTTCCCATTGCAACAAGAGAGGAAATGATACCGCGCTTTCCTTTTGGTGCGTACTCAGCGAGCATTGTACCAGCCCCAGAGATTTCGGCCCCTGCACCGAGACCCTGCACAATACGCAGCGTCACCAGTAATACGGGCGCAAAGATACCGATTTGTGCATACGTTGGCAGTACGCCTATTAATGTTGTACAGATCCCCATCATGGTAATGGTAATAAACAGCACCTTTTTACGTCCAATGCTGTCGCCCATTTTGCCAAATATAAATGCTCCAACGATACGAGCAATATATCCCGCACCGTAGGTACCCATTGCCAGAATGAGTGCCATCGCGGCAGATTGCTCCGGGAAAAATATTTCATGAAATACCAGCGCGGCACCCAATGAATATAATTGGAAATCCATAAATTCGAGAGCTGTCCCTAACCACCCTGAAACGGCTGCTCTCACCAGATCTTTCGTTGACCTTTCGTGTTTTTCTTGATTCATATTGGCTATCTCTAAGAGGTAAGATGCGTACCACTTGCTCGCAGTTATTAATATTATTCAGTGAATGTGAGTAAAACTTTGCAGCAGTGCTGCTGATCTTTCTCAAACAATTCAATTGCGTCGGTAACGTGGTGATAGTCAAAAGTATGGGTAATAAGTTTATTGGGGTCGATAAGTCCTTTGACCAACCAATCAATAACAACCGGGAATTTATTTGCATTTAATCTTGAAGAATAGATTGAAAGCTCTTTCCCTGTAATACCTTGCTGCACAATCTGGCAAGGCTCGCTGGAGAATCCCATTAAAACTATACGCGCAGCCGGTGATGCCAGCGTGATAGCCTCCTGTAAAATGGATGGATGACAAGCCGCATCCACGATAATCGTAGGTTTCAGTGTCTTCTCAGCAAGAAAATCCTGCAATGATTGCTGCCCATTATTGACTGTCCAGTCAGCACCGCACTGTTTTGCCATCGTCAAACGTTCGTCAATTCTGTCTGCAATCACTACCGTTTTTACTTTATAGACATGTTTGAGTGCCTGAACAGTCGTGAGCCCCATAGGGCCTGCCCCGTAAATCAGTGCGATATCGTTCTCTGTTGGTTTAACTTGTCCGGTCACGTTTGCGGCGATGGTAAAAGGTTCGACCATAACGGCATGCTCATCGGGCACGGTATCGGGGATCGTCCAGGCATTTTTCGCCGGCACGACAGCGTACTCGCTGAAACCGCCATCCCGATGCACGCCCAGCACCACCAGCGATGTGCAAACGTTAGGTTTACCAATCGAACAGGGATAACAATGTCCACAACTGATAACCGGATCAACGGACACACGTTCACCTATACGCGAACGTTCAACCCCTTCACCTACAGCATCAATTACACCAAAGAATTCATGGCCAATAACTCGCGGATATTTCGCAAATGGATTATGTCCACGATAAATATGGCTGTCTGAACCGCAAATCCCCGCCAGTTTTACTTTTACCCGGACCTCTCCTGCTGAGGGTTCTGGTACTGGTCGCTGTGCGATAACAAGCGTATTCGGTTTTTCAATCACAATACTATTCATAACAAATCACTCCTTACCAGTTCCATAGCGTGCCATCTTCAAGACGGGCGACCGGCAGATATGCGGGATCGTACGGATATTTCGCTGCAAGTTTTTCGTCAAACTCAATACCGAGCCCTGGTTTGTCACCTGGATGCATGTAGCCGTTATCAAAGGTCCAGTTATGCGGGAACACTTCCAACATCTGTTCTGAGTACCCCATATATTCCTGCACCCCGAAATTGGGTACCCACAGATCGAAATGCAGCGCAGCGGCCATGCAGACTGGCGACAAATCGGAAGGTCCATGAGAACCCGTGCGTACCTGATAAAGTGAGGCAAAATCAGCAATACGACGCATACCGGTGATACCGCCTGCGTGGGTAATAGTGGTGCGAATATAGTCGATCAGCTGTTCTTCAATAAGCTGCTTGCAGTCCCAGATACTGTTGAACACTTCCCCTACCGCAATCGGCGTGACCGTATGCTGGCGAATCAGGCGGAAGCACTCTTGGTTTTCAGCGGGGGTAGGGTCTTCCATCCAGAACAAACGGTATTGTTCAATGCTCTTACCAAAACGAGCCGCTTCAATTGGCGTCAGACGGTGATGCATGTCATGCAGAAGATGTTCATCAAAACCAAATTTGTTGCGGACGGCTTCAAACAATTTCGGTGTGAAATCGAGATATTTCTCCGTCGACCACAGTTGTTCTTCCGGCCACTGGCCTTTGGTCGCAGGTTCGTAGGCCAGGCCTTTACCTTTAGACATTCCGTAGGTGGTCTTCATTCCCGGTACACCACACTGCACACGGATCGCTTTAAACCCCATCTCTTTATGACGCGCGTAATCCTCCAGCACATCATCAATGGAATGACCCGTTGTGTGACAGTACACCATGACGCCTTCGCGTGATGCGCCCCCCAGCAACTGGTACAACGGCATATTCGCCGCCTTCGCTTTGATATCCCACAGGGCCATATCCACCGCAGAAATCGCCGACATCGTTACCGGGCCGCGGCGCCAGTAAGCCCCCTTGTAGAAAAACTGCCAGATATCCTCAATTCGATGCGCATCACGTCCAATTAGCTGTGGACACACATGATCTTTCAGGTAGGACGCC
This sequence comes from Citrobacter sp. wls716, assembly GCF_005280975.1. Taxonomy (NCBI): domain Bacteria; kingdom Pseudomonadati; phylum Pseudomonadota; class Gammaproteobacteria; order Enterobacterales; family Enterobacteriaceae; genus Citrobacter; species Citrobacter sp. wls716. The sequence goes on along the minus strand of NZ_SZWX01000021.1, from coordinate 5,439 downwards.
ACGGATAATTCACGCCCGTTCAGCGTGGCATCCCCTAATCCAGTGATCCCATCGTCTGTCGTGATTTTCAGCGTGACAAAATTACGTCCTGGACAGGTAACAAAAACTTCAGCCCCGACAATCTTCATTTTTTAATCCTTACATCTCTTCTTGTGATGCAGGAAATTTACCCAACTGAACTACTACCATACAAGTATGAAAATCAAAAAAACGCTCACTGATCACAAAAAAGGCGCTATGCGCGCCCCCATCCGGCAACGATGATCAACATCCCGCACAGTGCTACTAACGCGCCGGACCAGTCGTACAGGCTCAGTTTTACGCCATCGACAATGCGTAACCAGAGCAGTGCAGTCACCACGTAGACACCACCATACGCGGCATATACCCGCCCGCTCGCCGCCGGATGTAGCGTCAGCAACCAGACGAACAGCGCTAATGACACCCCAGCAGGAACCAGCAACCAGGCCGTCGCCCCACGCTTAAGCCAGAGCCAGGGTAAAAAGCAGCCAATGATTTCGCATAACGCGGTGACGAAGAAAAGTAATGTTGTCTTAAGCATTGAAGTAATTCAGTTACCTTCGGTTTAACCATGATACGACAGAATATGTCCAACGTATCCATATGCGCCCAGTGGGTATGCCCTGGCGCAGGAATAGTGTAGAATTTAACCCTGTTTTATCGTTTTTTTTCCCTTTCTCATTAAAGGAATTCGCCATGAAAATTACACTGACCAAACGCCTGTGTCTGACGGCCATGCTGACGCTGGCGGCGGCCGTGTACACCTCTTCCGTATTTGCTGAAACCAGTAAACTGGTCATAGAGTCCGGGGACAGTGCGCAAAGTCGTCAACAGGCTGCAATGGAAAAGGAACAGTGGAACGATACGCGTCAGTTGCGTCAGAAAGTCAACAAGCGTACAGAGAAAGAGTGGGACAAAGCCGACGCTGCTTTTGATAGCCGTGATAAATGCGAACAAAGCGCGAACCTGAATGCGTATTGGGAGCCTAACACCCTGCGTTGTCTCGATCGCCGCACTGGCCGCACCGTTGCCCCATAATCATTGTGCTCACTAGAAGATATTGAAAGGATACGATATGGCAAGCGCCCTCAGTGTAAAGCTGCGCCCGCTGGAGCGTGAAGATTTACGTTTCGTCCATCAGCTTGATAACAACGCCAGCGTCATGCGCTACTGGTTTGAAGAACCTTACGAAGCGTTTGTTGAGCTGTCAGACCTGTATGACAAACACATTCACGACCAAAGTGAACGCCGTTTTGTGGTCGAGTGTGACGGTGAGAAAGCCGGGCTGGTGGAGCTGGTTGAAATAAACCATGTGCACCGCCGGGCTGAATTTCAGATCATCATTTCCCCGGATTACCAGGGCAAAGGTCTGGCAACGCGCGCGGCAAAGCTGGCGATGGATTACGGTTTTACCGTGCTTAATTTATATAAGCTGTATCTGATCGTTGATAAAGAGAACGAAAAAGCCATTCACATCTACCGCAAACTTGGCTTTATGGTCGAAGGTGAATTGATTCATGAGTTCTTTATTAACGGCCAATATCGTAACACCATTCGCATGTGTATCTTCCAACAGCAATATCTGGCCAATCACAAAACACCGGGTTCCAACCTGTTACAACCTACCGCTCAGTAAAAACGGTTAGTAGTAATCAATGGTGTTTTCAATCGAGTAATGATGCTCAACTGCCGGCTTTACGCTTTCGTCAACGATAACCAGCTGGCAGTTGACCGGATTAACATACGAATCATACTCACAGGTTTGTTTGACGTTACCTAAAGGATGATCGTTCAGCATGCTTACTGCCGTGTAATCCAGTTTTTTCAATGGATCGGCTGACGGTTTAGCCTCAACCTGCAGCGTATTGTCCTTACTGACGGTGGTTTTGCCGAGCGGGTAGCCTTCCGCATCATACCGGTACTGCACCTTCATTTCTTTTCCCGTGGCGGACACAACAAAACCGTTATCGTCGGTATCCCACACTACGCCCGCAGAAGGCAGTTCCGCCAGTTGGCATTTCCCCTGTAAACGGATCCGTTTTTCCATCGTTTCGGCATCCCGATAGAAGTTCGCATCCAGCACTAACGCCATACCCGTATTATTTTCGACATCATGCAATTCCAGCGTATCAAAACAGCCTTCCTGCGAGAGCGTACCTGTGACGCGCTTAGTCACTTCGCCTTTGTCGTTGAGCAGTGTCTGACTAAAATCTTTCACCGGGCCGCGCAGCGGATCAAAATCAAATTCATTGGAGAAGCTGGCCATTTCCGGCGTAAAGGACACCAGCCCTTTGGCGTTATCACACCCAACCAACACGATACACAGGAAACCTAACAGGGTCTGTTTCTTCACATTTTTCACCGGGATAAGAAGATAATTCTCAATCATATTAGCAAATACAGTTATTTACACCAGAAATGCTAATCTTAGTTTATGTCGATCACGAAAGGAGTTGATGATGAAATACATAGCAGGAATTGCCGCGAGCTTATTACTGGTCGCTTCCCCGCAGATCCTGGCGGCACCCGCGTCATGTGAGCGCGTGAAGAGTGATATCGAGCAGCGCATTATTAATAATGGTGTCGCGGAATCCAGTTTCACGTTGAATATTGTTCCTAATGACCAGGCCGATCAGCCTGATTCACTGGTGGTCGGTCATTGTGCCAATGATACGCACAAGATCCTCTATACCCGAACTAACAGCGGTAACGCACCCGCAAACAGTAGCCCTTCTCAGGACGGTCACGTGGCTGAACCGCAATAAATTTTTACCCTCCGTTCGCGGAGGGTCACTCCTGTTTGATATGCATTAATAAGATTTACCTATAAATAGGTAGACTCTACTTCATTGTTAGCAAGCTAGTTATTTCGTTATAAAACAATGTATATAACGATAATTACAATGGAGTGGGTTATGTCTGAAGATGAGCAATATGGAGGTATTAGCCGCAGGACGTTAGTGAAATCCTCGGCTATAGGTTCACTGGCACTTGCTGCCGGAGGCCTGTCACTACCCTTTGGTATTCGTGCCGCTGCTGCTGCCGTACAGCAATCAGTGCAACCTGTTGAAGATAAAGCTGTCTGGAGTTCCTGTACGGTTAACTGCGGCAGCCGTTGCCTTTTACGTCTGCATGTGAAAGATGATGCAGTCTACTGGGTTGAATCTGACACGACCGGCGATGATACCTACGGTAACCACCAGGTTCGCGCCTGCTTGCGTGGTCGTTCGATTCGCCGTCGTATGAACCACCCTGACCGCCTCAAATACCCGATGAAACGCGTTGGCAAACGCGGTGAAGGTAAATTTGAGCGTATCAGTTGGGATGAAGCGCTGGATACCGTAGCCGGAAATCTGAAACGTATTTTGCATGATTACGGTAATGAAGCCGTTCACGTTCTTTACGGTACCGGTGTGGATGGCGGTAATATCACGAACTCCAACGTCCCCTACCGTTTGATGAATTCCTGTGGTGGCTATTTAAGCCGTTACGGGAGTTACAGCACCGCACAAATCAGCGCCGCCATGGGATATATGTTCGGTGCTAACGACGGTAACAGCCCCGACGATATCGCCAACACAAAGCTGGTTGTGATGTTTGGTAATAACCCAGCCGAAACGCGTATGAGCGGCGGTGGCGTAACCTGGTATGTCGAGCAGGCACGTGAGCGGTCAAATGCCAGAATGATCGTTATCGATCCACGCTACAATGACACCGCCGCAGGTCGTGAAGATGAATGGCTGCCTATTCGCCCAGGGACGGATGCTGCACTGGCCGCCGCAATCGGCTGGGTGCTGATCACAGAAGATCTGATTGATAAACCTTTCCTTGATAAATACTGCGTCGGCTACGATGAAACCACTCTCCCCGCCAGCGCACCGCGTAATGCGCACTACAAGGCCTATATATTAGGTGACGGCCCGGACGGAATTGCCAAAACACCGCAATGGGCATCTCAGATTACCAGCATCCCAGCAGACAAAATCATCCAGTTAGCGCGTGAAATCGGTTCGGCAAAACCGGCTTACATCTGCCAGGGCTGGGGACCACAACGCCATTCCAACGGTGAACAGACAGCCCGAGCAATCACCATGCTCTCTGTTTTAACAGGAAACGTGGGAATTAACGGCGGTAACTCCGGTATGCGTGAAGGGACGTGGGATCTGGGCGTTGAATGGTTCTCCATGTTAGAGAACCCGGTCAAAACACAGATATCGGTGTTCACCTGGACGGATGCTATCGATCATGGCGCAGAAATGACAGCCACCCGCGACGGTGTCCGTGGCAAAGATAAACTGGATGTGCCTATCAAGTTTATCTGGTGCTATGCCAGTAACACGCTCATCAACCAGCATGGCAATATTGCTCATACTCATGACGTTTTACAGGATGACAGTAAGTGCGAAATGATTGTCGGCATTGAGCACTTTATGACCGCATCGGCGAAGTACTGCGACATCCTGCTGCCGGATCTGATGCCTACTGAACAGGAAGATCTCATCTCACATGAGTCCGCCGGGAATATGGGCTATGTGATCCTCGGACAACCCGCTACCTCACCTAAATTTGAACGAAAACCCATCTACTGGATGTTAAGTGAAGTCGCTAAACGCCTGGGCCCGGACGTCTATCAAAAATTCACGGAAGGCCGCACCCAACACGAGTGGGTGAAATATCTGCATGCCAAAACCAAAGAACGTAACCCGGAAATGCCGGATTACGAAGAGATGAAAACGACCGGTATTTTCAAGAAAAAATGCCCGGAAGAACACTATGTTGCCTTCCGTTCATTCCGCGAAGATCCTGCGGCAAACCCGTTGAAAACGCCATCAGGGAAAATTGAGATTTACTCTGAAAGACTGGCCACCATTGCCGAGACATGGGAACTCAAGCAAGACGAGATTGTGCATCCGCTACCGGCTTATGCGCCAGGCTTTGACGGCTGGGACGACCCCAAACGCAAAACGTACCCGCTACAGCTCACCGGGTTCCACTATAAGGCGCGAACTCACTCAAGCTACGGCAACATTGATGTTTTACAACAGGCATGCCCGCAGGAAATCTGGATTAACCCCGTCGATGCTCGTTCACGTGGCATTCATCACGGCGATACGGTACGAGTGTTTAACAGCAATGGTCAGATGCTGATCGCCGCAAAAGTTACACCGCGTATTTTGCCCGGCGTGACAGCCATCGGCCAAGGCGCATGGCTCAATGCTGATATGTTTGGTGACCAGATCGATCACGGTGGTTCTATTAACATTCTCACGTCACATCGTCCTTCTCCGTTAGCGAAGGGGAATCCATCCCACAGTAATCTCGTTCAGGTTGAAAAGGCGTAAGGTGTAACCCATGACGACTCAATACGGATTTTTTATCGACTCCGCCCGTTGCACCGGTTGCAAAACTTGCGAACTG